>JAJYYH010000017.1 GCA_021801255.1 Pseudomonadota bacterium | reverse complement strand
GCCAAACACCCAAAATATCTTCCTGATTGACGCGAAGCGACAATCAAACCAAAACCACCCCTTGCAAGCAAACCAAAACGCGATATTCTGCCTAAATCGCGGTCAGGTTTTCTCATCCTGATTGTCGCGCCACAAGATGGCCCGCTCGACGGAAAATTCGAAGGCGCGCCCGGGGAGCAGCTTATGCCGCACCGCGCCGCAGCCGGTGTCGCGCCAAAGCCGTCCGAACAGCAAGGGCGGATCGATGCGCTTGCAAATGGGAACTGACGCCTCAGTCTGGTCGAGCAGGGAGAAGATCACGGAACGCTGTGCGAGGCGCGCGGCGGATCGCGCCAGGCCGTCATCGTCGCCCGCGCCCGGCCCTGAGAGCTGCCTTGAGAGTTTGAAAAATACCCTCGTGCTGCAGAATTGATCGGGGGAAAAGATGTTTTCAGAAGGATTTGTTCGTTGCAAGTTCAACTGATTTTCAGGCTATGGGCGGGTTTGATCCAAATCAAGGCCGCCACGCGCCAAGCCACTCAGATTTCTGCCACGCCGTCACCATTGGCGGTAAGCGGAGAAAGATCGCGATGACGGAGCTGCTCAGCCCCGAGGCTCTGGAATATGCTCTGCGCCGGATTGGCGAGGAGCGTTATCACAACCGCCATCCCTTCCATAAGTTGCTGCATGGCGGTAAGCTGGAGTTCGGGCAGGTGCAGGCCTGGGCGCTGAACCGCTACGTCTATCAAGCGGCGATCCCGCGCAAGGACGCGGCTTTGATGGCCAATCTCGAGGATCGCGAAATCCGCCGCGAATGGATCGGGCGCATCCACGATCATGACGGGCTTGGCCCCGATCAGGGCGGCATCGAGCGCTGGCTGAAGCTCACCGATGGTCTTGGTCTCGATCGCGCCTATGTGATGTCGCAGCAAGGCGCGTTGCCGGCGACCAAATTCGCCGTCGAGGCCTATGTCCGCTTCGCCGGGAGCCGCCCGACACTGGAAGCGATCGCCTCCTCGCTCACCGAGCTTTTCGCCCCCGCCATCCATGCCGAGAGGATTGCCGGCATGCTCGAAAACTACAGTTTCATCGACGAATCGCTGGTTGCCTATTTCCGCAAGCGCCTCGATCAGGCGCCACGCGATTGCCGCTTCGCGCTCGCTTATGTCAAGCAGCACGCGCGCACCTACGAGCAGCAAAAAGCGGTGATCGACGCGCTGGTTTTCAAGACTGATGTGCTTTGGGCGCAACTCGATTCGCTCTATTTCGCCTATGTCGAACCGGCGCTGCCGCCGCCCGACGCGTTCGTGCCCGCCGCACATCCGGGCAAGTAAGGCGCGGCCCTTCTGGAACCCATGCCATGAACTATCTCGCTCTTCCGGCGCTCGACGCGGTCAGCGATATCTCGTTCCGAGAGCGTAAGCCTTATCCTTGGGCGGAGATGCCAGGCCTGCTCACCGCGGAGGGCTATCGGCGCTTGCGGGCGACGCTGCCCGAGGCCGAGAGGTTTGATCGCATGGTGGGCGTCAAGCGGGCGCACGGGCAGAAAAGCCACGATCGCTACATCCTGCACTATCTTCCTGGGCTCGACGTGCCGGCGCCGTGGCAGGGGTTCATCGCGGAACTGCAAGGTGAAGCCTATCAATCTTTTCTTCGGCGGATGCTGGGCCTGGAGCGCACCGCGCGCCCCATCCTCACCTTGGAATGGTATTATGCTTGGGGAGGCTGTTCGGTTTCACCCCATTGCGATGCGCGGCGTAAAATCGCGACCCATATCTTCTTCTTCAACGATGAGACGGATTGGCAGGCCGACTGGGGCGGAGAGATCCTCATTCTTGATGATGCCGGCCGCTTCAAGCCGCATTCCGCACCTTCTTTCGACGATCTCCAGGCCAGCGCCACTATCGACGCCCGTGGCAATGCGAGCCTTTTGTTCCAGCGCACCGAACATTCCTGGCATGGTGTGCGCCCGCTGCGCTCCCCTCCCGATCAACTGCGCAAGCTCTTTATCATCACCGTCAATGCGCCGACTTGGCAGGTGCGGTGGCGACGGATTCGGGGCAAGGATCCCGACGGCTTTCCTCTGCGGCGGACCGCATGATCCGCGTCCCGCATGCCGGCTTTGGCCACTCCGGCTTGAGGGACTATCGACAGGGATGAAAAATCTTGCCTATACTTCGGCCGCGCCGCGTGGATTGGCGCCGCGAGGTCGCTGGTCTTTGTGTCCACAACATATCGAGGGAAAAATGGGTATCGAGAGAAAAATGCAGCGTTTTATTCTCACCTTCGCGGTTCTTGCGGCCAGTTCCCTGGCGCTCTCACCGATCGCGCGCGCCGATGGCGATGCCGCCGCCGGCAAAGCCTTGTTTCAGCAAAAATGCACGCTCTGCCATTCGCCGGAGAAGGGCGTCAACAAGCTCGGGCCGAGCCTCTGGAATGTTGCCGGCCAGCCCGCCGCCGAAGTGCCCAATTTTTCCTTTTCCCCAGGGATGAAGAACGCGCACATCACCTGGGATGACGCCAGCCTCGACAAATGGCTGACCAATCCGCGCGCCATGGTTCCTGGCACCAAAATGGTCTTCGTAGGCCTGCCGAACGAGCAGGATCGCCAGAATGTGATCGCCTATCTCAAGACCCTGAAATAGCACCTTTCGCGATCGCTGCCCGTAACGATGTGGCGAGCCGCTCGGCGCTCGCCGCATCATTGCGGCGCTGGTCGGGCGCGATCGGGATTTCAGCGGCGATGCGCGAGGGCGGGCCGGCCAGGATCAGCACCCGGTCGGCCAGCGCCGCGGCATCGAGCAGATCGTGCGTGACCAGTAACGCCGCGGTCGGTCGCGCGCACCACGTCTCCAGCAGGATCGCCCGGCCCAGCGCGGCATTGGCGGCATCGAGCGAGGCGAACGGCTCGTCGAGCAGCACCAGATCGGGGGCGACGGCGAAGGCCCGCGCAATCGCCGCGCGCCGCGCCATGCCGAGCGAAATCTGCCCGGGATAGGCGTCGCGGTGCGGCCATAGGCCGAGCCGGTGCAACAGCGCCTCCGCCGCGCCCTCCTGGCCGGGCGGCAGCACCAGCGCGAGGTTTTCCCACAGGGTGCGCCAGGGCAGCAGGCGCGGCTCCTGGAACACCACGCCGAGGCGTGGCCGGGCCAGACCGGGCCAGGTGATGTGCCCTTCGAAGGCGGCGTCGAGCCCGGCGATGAGGCGCAGCAGCGTGGTCTTGCCGCAGCCCGAGGGACCGACCACCGCGACAATTTCGTTGGCCCCGAGGCTGAAGGCGAGATCGGCCAGCACCGGGCGCGCCGCCTTGCCGGCGCCAAACCCCTTGTGCCGGATCGCCACCTCGAGGATCATCGCCGCCACCTGTTCACGTGCCGCTCCAGCGGCTGCCAGAGGCCCCATTCGATCGCCTGCACCACGAGGATGAAGGCCAGCGTGTAGGCTAGGATGCGGGTCACGTCGAAAAGCTGAAAATACTCCTCGATCGCGAAGCCCACGCCATTGCTGCGCCCGAGCAGCTCGACCACCAGCACGATCTTCCAGATGATCGCCAGCCCCGAGCGCGCGGCGGCGAACAGATAGGGATGGAGCTGCGGCAGCACGACATGGCGGAGCGTCGCAAGCCGCCCCATGCGGTAGCTCCGCGCCATCTCCATCAAGCCGCGATCGAGCGCGCGCGCCCCCTCGCGCACCGTCACCGCCGTCGAAGGCAGCTTGTTGAGCGCAACCGCGATCACCGCCGTCGGCTCGTTGAGCCCGAACCAGACATACATCAGCACGATCAGCACCAGGGCCGGCATGTTGAGCAGCACGATCAGCCAGCTATCGAAGGCGAGATCGAGCCAGCGCCAGACGCCGAGCGCGAGCCCCAGCGCCGTGCCGAGCACCATGGCGATGGCGAAGGACGCGGCGACGCGCAGCAGGGTGATGCCGAGATTGAAAAGCAGGTCACCGGAGGCCGCCTCATGCGCCATCATCGCCACGACCGCCGAGGCGGTGGGCAGGAGGCGGCTTCCGGCCAGCCGCGCCGCGACCTCCCAGAGCAGGAGGAAGCCCACGACCGAGACCGCCCGCGCCGCGATCCGAGCCCCGTTCAGGAGAGCCCCGTCGGCCAGAACGTGCCTGGCGCCACGGTTTTCGCCGGGCCGACCAGCGCCACGCCCCCGGTCGCGGCCAGCACGTCATAGAGCGCCGCCGCCGCCGTCTCTTCGGATTTGCCCCATGCGCGCGGAATGCCAGCGCGGTAGTAATCGCGCAGAAGGGTGAGTTCTGCCGGGGTTTGGGCCCTGGTCAAGGGCGCCAGGGCACGCCACTCATCATCCGAACTTTCCAGCAGCGCCTGCGCCCTGGCCGCGGCGGCGAGAAATCCGTCGAGCAGGGCCTTGTTCCCGGCCGCCCAGCGTGCGCTGAAGACATAGCCGACAAACGGCGCGCCCGGCGGAATGCCCAGGCCCGCGACCGCCTCCGCCATGTTGAGCACGCGCCGCATACCGGCGGCTTCGGCGCGCGCGGCAAAAGGCCAGAAGGTCAGCATGGCGTCGAGCCGGCCGCTGTCCAGCTCCTGGGCGAGCAGGGCAGGGGCGCCAAAACTCGGCCGGGTCTCCCGCGCCAGATCGAATTTATCGTGTCGCTCGGCATAGGCGCGCAGAATGATCCAGCTTTTATCGAGCGGGCTGCCGGCTACGCCCAGTTGCCGGCCGGCGAGATCGGGCAGGCCGTGGATTTTCGAGGTGCTTGGGACGACGAGGGCGCCGAGCGCGTTGGAAAAGGGGAAAAAACTCCAATCCGCCCCGCTCGTGCGCTGGCGCGAGACCCAGAGCCAGTCCTGCACGATCATATCGACCTCGCCGGCTTGCAGAGCGACCTGCGCCGCCGGCGAGCCGGCGTATTCGTGCGTCGCGAGGGCGATCCCGGCCAGCCTGTCAAAACCGTGCCGGCGGATGACATCGAGTTCCCAGGAGAAGGAGCCGAAACGCAAAACGCCGATGCGCAAACTGGGCGCCGCCCGCGCGCCGGGTGCGGCGAGCACCGCGAGTGCTGTGGACATCAAGGCACGGCGGCGGAGCATAGGGTGTTTTCCTCCCGCGAAAGCGCGGCGATTATCGAGCCCGAAAGCCTGGCCCTGTCAATCGCGGGGCGTCACCGGGGCAGGGCAATTGGGTGGAGGGTGTTTTTGGCGCGTTTCTGGAATCACGGAGCGTGTAAAGGCCAGGGCGTTGCCCCTGGATCCCGCGAAGGGCGGCGCTGCCTTCTCACGCGCCGAGATGGCCGAGCAGGCGGATATGGGAGCGGAGGCCGCGTTCGAAGCAGGTGATCTCGAATTTCTCGCCGGGGCTGTGGATCTGGTCGTCGTCGAGGCCGAAACCCATGAGCAATGTGCTGAGGCCGAGCACGCGGTGCAGGCTTTCGACGACCGGGATCGAGGCGCCGCAGCCGATCATTACGGGGCGGCGGGAGAATTCTTCCGCCAGCGCCTGGCGTGCCGCCGCGACCACGGGCAGGTCGGTCGGCACGTCGATGCCGGGGGCGGCGCCGAAGGAGGTGAATTCGAGTTTGAGATCGGGATGCACGCGGGCGGCCATGAAGGCGCGGAACGCGGCGAAGATGGCCTCCGGATTCTGGCCCGGCACCAGGCGGAAGGAGATTTTGGCGCCGGCCTCGGCCGGGATGACGGTTTTCGCGCCCGGCCCCGCATAGCCGCCCCAGATGCCATTGAGATCGGCGGTGGGCCGTGCCCAGAGACGCTCGAGGACGCCGCGCCCAGCCTCGCCGGCGGGGGTGGTGAGGCCGACGCCGCCGAGAAAAGCCCCGGTATCCAGGCCAAGTGCCGCCCATTGCGCGGCGCGTTCGGGAGAGAGCGGCGCGACGCCCTCGTAGAATCCAGGGATTTGCACGCGGCCCGCCCCATCGCGGAGCGCGCCCAGCGCCTGGACCAATTCGTTGATCGGGTTGCAGGCGACGCCACCGAAAAGCCCCGAGTGGAGATCACGCGTTGCGGCCTGGGCGCGGATTTCAACATAGAGCAGGCCGCGCAGCCCGGTGGTGATCGCGGGTGTTGCGAAATCCCAGAGATTGGTATCCGAGATCACCGCGGCGTCCGCCGTAAGCCGCGCGCGTTCGGCGAGCAGGAAGGGTTCGAGATGCGGGCTGCCGATTTCTTCCTCGCCCTCGAGCAGCACGGTAAGCCGCACGGGCAGCCCGCCGGTGGTGGCGTGCCAGGCGGCAAACGCGCCGAGCCAGGCCGCGACCTGGCCTTTGTCATCGACCGCGCCGCGCGCCACCATCCGCTTGCCGCGCGGGCCATCGACGATGGTGGGGGTGAAGGGCGGGCTCGGCCAAAGCTCCAGCGGCTCGGGCGGCTGGACGTCGTAATGGCCGTAATAGAGGAGATGTGGGGCATCGCCGCCGGGGCCGGGGTGCTGGGCGAGCACCACCGGATGGCCGGCGGTTTCGTGAAGTGTGGCGTCGAAGCCGAGGGCTGCGAGGCGTTCGCGCGCCCAGGCGGCGGCGCGGCGGCAATCCGCGGCATGGGCGGGCTGGGCGCTGATCGAGGGAATGCGGAGGAACGCCGACCAGGCGGCGATCGCCTGGCTCATGTCGGCATTGGCGGAGCTGAGCACGCGATCGATCGTTCCTGGCGTCATGGCGCCCTCCCATAGGTGTTGAGAAACATCGTGACCGCGGCCGCGACGACCTGGTCGATCTCCGCCTCGCTCGGCTCGGCCAGCAAGTTGAGCTTGCGGCGCAGCCAGAGCCGCGCCTGACAGAGGCAAAAAAACTGCTCGGCGGCGAATTCCGCATCGGCGACCTCGAGCCGCCCCTGGCGGCTCTGCAGGGCGAGCCAGCGCGCCATCTGGCCGATCGCGGGTGCGGGGCCGGCCTCGTAGAAGGCGCGGGCGAGTTCGGGGAATTTATCCGCCTCCGCGACCACCACGCGGTAGATGGTGAGGCCGAGATCGGAGAGCATCATGCCGATCATCCGCCGGCCGATGCGCCGCAAGGTCGCCGCGATGTCGTCCTCGCCATCAACGGCTTCGAAGAGCAGGCAGAGGTTGCGCGCGCAGGCCTGCTCGACATAGGCGGTGAAGAGATGCGCCTTGCTCTGAAAATGATTGTAGAGCGTGCCCTTGGAAACATTGGCCTCGGCGGCGATGCGCGACATGCTCGCCCCTTCATAGCCGTCCTGCGCGAAAACCACTGCCGCGCCCTCAAGAATGCGTGTATGTTTTTCCGGTGACAAAATCTCCGTGGCCAGCATCGCGCGGCGTCTCCTCGGCAGCTCGGGGCTGTACTGATTGACGATGCGGCCAAACGGGGTCATTTGTCAAAAAATGACCGATCCGTTCGGTCATGAGGGTTGCGTGGGCGGAGGGGTGAGGGTGATGCGGGGATCGCGAGGGGACGGAGCGTCGCGCCTTGAAGTCGTGATTCGCTGGGGCGCGCGCCGCGCGTTGCCGCTGCTGGCTGGTGCATGGCTCGCCGGCTGCACGGTGGGGCCGGATTTCAAGAGCGAGGCGCCCTGGTGGCAGCCGACTTCCTGGTCGGGCACGCGGCCGACGGCGCCGGTGGAGAAGGTGAGCCTGCCGGTCGCCGCCCCGCTTGATCCGAAATGGTGGGACCAGTTCCAGGATCCCGAGCTTTCGGCGCTCGAACAGCGCGTCGCCTCAGAAAATCTCGACATGCGCATCGCCGATATGCGGCTCGGCGAATCGCGCAGCCAGCTTGGCATCACCCAGGCCAACCAGTATCCCATCCTCAACGCCGACGGCTCTTATTCGCACCAATATCTGAGCCCGAACGGCGTCGTTGGCCTTTTCCCACCAGCCGGCGCGACCAGCTCGGGCGGTGGTTTCGGCGGCATCGCGCCGGGCACCACCGGAACGTCCTTCGGCAGTAGCGGGGGCTCGGCCAGCGGCACCGCCGGCACGCTCGGCGCTATTCCGCTCCAGGGACACACGATTCCGCCCTTCAACCTCTACCAGTATGGCTTCGATGCCGCCTGGGAGGTCGATTTCTGGGGTCAAGTGCGCCGTCAGGTCGAGGCGGCGAAGGCCATGGTCCAGGCGACCGAGGATCAGCGGCGCGACTCGCTAGTTTCGATCGAGGCCGAGCTCGCGCGCGACTATATCAATCTGCGCGGCGTCCAGCGCACCCTCGCGATCACCGAGGAAAATCTTGCGAGCGCCAACCAGAGCCTCGATCTCACCCGCCAGCGCGCTAGCGGCGGCCTCACCACCGATCTCGATGTCGCCAATGCCGAGGCGCAGGCCTCCAATATCGCCGCCCAATTGCCGCCGCTCCGCGAACAGGAGGGGCAGCTGATCAACGCCCTCAGCCAGTTGCTCGGCCGGCCGCCGGGCGCACTCAAGGCGGAACTCGCCGAGGCCAAGCCGATCCCGCCGGTGCCGCCGAAAGTGCCGATGGGCCTGCCTTCCGAACTCGCCCGCCGCCGCCCCGATATCCGCGCCGCCGAGGCCTCGCTGCACGCGGCGACGGCGCAAGTGGGCGTCGCGATCTCGGATTTCTTCCCCAATGTCTCGCTCACCGGCAGTTTCGGCATCTCTGCCCTCAACGCCTATCAATTGGGCAGCCTACGTTCCGAGCAGTACGGCGTCGGGCCCACCGTCAGCCTGCCGATTTTCCACGGCGGCCAGCTCGTCTCGACGCTCGCCTTGCGCAAGCAGCAGCAGAAAGAGGCAGCGCTGACCTATCAGAAAACCGTGCTTCAGGCGCTCAACGACGTGGACAACGCGCTCATCTCCTACCACACGGAGCAGCAGCGGCTCGCCGAACTCGCCAAAACCGTGGAGGCAGGCCGCCGCGCCCTCGACCTCGCGCGCCAGCGCTATGTCCAGGGTGTGGCGACCTTTCTCGACGTGCTGACGGCGCAAAGCGTGCTGCTTGGCGCCGAGGTCCAGCAGGCGCTGAGCACGGCGCTGGTCTCGACCAATCTCGTGGCGCTCTACAAGGCGCTCGGCGGCGGCTGGGAGCAGACCTATCCCGATCAGCCGGTGGTGGCCGCGGCCGGGAATCCCAGCCTCTAGCGCGCCCAGCCCCTCTAGCGCCCAGTCCCTTTGGCGCCCAGCCTCTAGGCGCGGATGCGCGCCAGCGTGCCGGTGGTGGAGTGCCCGGGCAGGCTGGCGCAGATCACCACTTTTCCCCCGGAGCCGAGGACGAGATCGGCGCCGACGACGGTCTCGACGCGATAATCGCCACCCTTGAACAGGCGATCCGGCAGCAGGGCGCGGATCATCTCAAGCGGGGTGTCCTCGGCGAAGCTCGTCACGGCATCGACATGGCGGATCGCCGCGATCACCGCGGCGCGCGCCGCGAGCGGGTTGACCGGGCGGCCCGCGCCTTTCAGCCGGCGCACACTGTCATCGGTATTGAGCGCCACCACCAGCCGGTCGCAGTGGCCGCGCGCCTCGGCGAGCAGGGCGACGTGGCCGGCATGGAGGATGTCGAAACAGCCATTGGTGAAGCCGACCACGAGGCCTTGGCGTTTCCAGCGCGCCACCAGCGCCGCCGCCTCGGCGAGCGGCAGAGTGCCCCGGGAAGCGGCCTCGCCCGCCTCGGAGGCGTCAAGTTCGCGGGCGAGTTCATCGCGGGTGAGCGTCGCCGTGCCGACCTTGCTCACCACCACCGCGGCGGCGGCATTGGCGATGTGCATCGCCTGCGGCGGGGCGAAGCCAGCGCCGTGCGCCAGAGCCAGCGTCGCGATCACCGTATCGCCGGCGCCCGAGACATCGAACACCTCGCGGGCATGGGCGGGAACGCTGTGCACCGCGCCCGAGGGCTCGACCAGCACCATGCCCTTTTCCGAGCGCGTCGCCAGGATCGCGGTGCCCGGAACCTCCGCCATCACCCGGCGCGCCGCCGCGATCACCTGCGCCTCCTCGGCCACCGGCAGGCGCGCCGCGACGGCGAGTTCGCGGAGATTGGGGGTGATGCAGGCGGCCCCGCGATAACGGGAAAAATCCGCGCTTTTCGGATCGACGAAGACGGCAATGTCCGCGGCGCGTGCCGCCGCCATCACGGCGGCGATGACCGCCCCGCTCAGCACCCCCTTGCCGTAATCGGAGAGGATCACGGCGCGCGCTTCCGGCATCGCCCGCTCAATCGCCGCGATCAGCGCGGCTTCCTCGGTTTCTTGCAGCGGCAGGCTGCTTTCCTCGTCGGTGCGCACCACCTGCTGGCGGGCGGCGAGGAAGCGGGTTTTGGTAATGGTCGGGCGATGCGCGGTCTCGATCAGCGCCGGGTTGATGCCGGGATGGGCCTTGATTTCGGCCATCAGCGCGCCCGCCGCCGCGTCGCTCCCGACCAGCCCCACCAGCACCGCCCGGCCGCCGAGGGCGGCGATATTGCTCGCGACGTTGCCGGCGCCGCCCAAGGCACTCCGGCTCTCGCGCACCCGGATCACCGGCACCGGCGCCTCGGGTGAAATCCGCTCGACCTCGCCCGCGATGAACCGGTCGAGCATGACATCGCCAATACAAAGCACCGTGACGCCGGCAAAATCCATTGCTCTCACCCGCCCTGGTTGAAGGATCGCATCTACCCGCCGGCGCGGCGATTTGTCCACCGAACTTGACCAGGGAGCGCAATTCCGGGCAGGAACGGGGGATGGACGAATTACGCGGTTTTGCCTCCCACCTCAGCGCGCTGCTCGGCTTCCAGATGCTCGAATGGCGCGAGGGCCTGGCGCGCATTCTCTGCGAAGTCCGCCCGCATCACCTGAACCGCGCCGAGATCATCCATGGCGGCGTGCTGATGGCGCTGCTCGACGAGGCCGGTGCGGCCGCCGGGGTCTATGCCCCCGAGCACGAGAAGCGCCGCCATTCGGTCACCGTCAGCCTCAATTGCCAGTTCACCGGACGCGCCCAGAGCGGGCGCATGATCGCCACCGGCGAGGTGATCAGCCACGGCCGCAGTCTCTATTTCAGCCGCTCCGAGGTCCGTGGCGAGGCTGGCAACCTGCTCGCCTTTGGCGCCAGCACCCATCGCTGGCGCCGCGGCGACCAGTGCGCGGCGGGTTAGGGCCAGAGGGACGCTGTCCCCCTGGCCCTCGATTCGTCATGGATCCATGGGCGCAAAGCCCTTTGGCCCTTCAGCGCCCGGCGAAGCGGGGTTGCTGTTTGGCGAGGAAGGCGCGGGTGGCGTTGTGGAAATCCTCGGTTTCGACGAAGCCGTTGGCCTCGCGCTCTTCTAGCGCGGTGAGCGGCAGGGGGCCGCGGAGTTTGCGCAAGGCCGCCTTGTGGAAGCGGGCCGAGAGGGGGCTGCCCGCGCTGATGCGCCGGGCGAGGCCGAGGGCTTCCTGTTCCACCGCGGCGTCGGGGGCGAGGCGGGAGAGGAGGCCTTTTTCATAGGCCTCGCGCCCATTGAAAATCCGCCCCTCGATGAGGATTTCGGCGGCGACGCCGGTGCCGACCATCTGGATGATCGGGTCGATTTCGGCGTAGGGGTACCAGATGCCGAGATTGCGCGCGGTGATGCCGAATTTCAGCCCTTCGGCGCCGACGCGAAAGTCGCACATCGTGGCGATGCCGGCGCCGCCACCGACGCACGCCCCTTCGATCAGCGCCACCACGGGATGGCGGCAGAGCCGGATCGATTGCATGCTTTCATGGAGCATATCAGCGTAGCGGTCTTCCGCGGCGCGGCTGGCGCGCTCCTCGGCGAAGGACGAAATATCAGCGCCGGCGCAGAAATGGCCGCCCGCGCCGCGCAGGACGACGCAGCGCAGGGTGTCGTCGGCGGAGAGCGTGTCCATGATCTCCTTCAGCCCCGCCCACATGCCGAGGTTGAAGGCGTTGCGCAGCTCCGGGCGGTTGAAGGTGACGATGGCGACGACGTCCTGGCGCGTCTGGAGAAAATGCGGATGATCCATCGGGTGTTCCCTCCCTGAAGCGCATGGCATGGGCGTCGGGGCTCGATAGCGGTGTGGGCGCCGTCTCGCAAGGCGGGGCAGGACAAGGCAGGCCAGGACAAAGTGGGGGCGGGAAATGCAACCAAGTGCAACAGAGACTGCCCGGGCACGCTTGCCGCGCGTAGATTACCGTCATGGAAACGGCGCCGCATATCCTGGTGATCGATGACGATCGCGAAATCCGCGATCTCCTGGCGCGTTTCCTGGAGCGCAACGGGATGCGTGTCAGCGTCGCCCGTGATGGCCGCGAGGCGCGGCGGGTCTGGGGGCAGGGGCACTATCATCTGGTGGTGCTCGATCTCATGCTGCCCGGCGAGGGCGGGCTCGATCTCGCGCGCTGGCTGCGCGATCAGGCGAATGTGCCGATCGTCATGTTGACCGCGCTCGGCGACGATACCGATCGCATCATCGGGCTCGAAATGGGCGCCGACGATTATCTCGCCAAGCCGTTCAGTCCGCGCGAATTGCTGGCGCGCATCCGCGCCGTGCTGCGCCGCACGCTGGAAGGCGGGGAAAAGCGTGGCCTCCCCCAGCCGGTCTTTCGCTTCGCCGGCTGGCAATTGGAGACGGCGCGCCGCCGCCTGCTCGATCCGGACGGCATCGAGGTGGCGCTGACCGGGGGCGAATACGATCTCTTGTTCGCGCTTCTGGAGCGGCCGAACCGGGTGCTGACCCGCGATATGCTGCTCGACCTGCTGCGTGGTCGCCAGGCTGGGCCGTTCGACCGCGCGATCGATGTCGCGGTCAGCCGGCTGCGCCGCAAGCTCGAGGATCAGGGGCGCCACGCCCAGTTGATCAAGACGGTGCGCGGCGGCGGCTATGTGCTGGCTTGCGATGTCGAGCGCCTATGAGGGGCGTGGCTGTGAGATTTCCCTTCCGCACCCGCAGCCTGGCCGGGCGGGCGACGCTGGCGCTGCTCGCCGGCCTCGCCTTGGTCGAGGCGCTGGGCCTTATGCTGCATACGCTCGATCGGCGGGATCTGGTTTTTCTCGGTGAGGCGCGCGACGTCGCGGTGCGGGCGATGGGGGTCTATCGGCCGGTGGTGCTCGCGCCCGAGGCCTCCCGCGCTGCGCTGCTCGCCAAGCTCGATCTGCCGCCGGGGACGCGCGCGGCACTCGGGCCAACGCCGCCCGCGGAATTGCCGCCCGCGCCCCTGACGCTGGCCCGGCTCGTCCGCGCCGGGATGGCGCTCGCCCCGATCCCGCCGCCGCTCCACCCGCGCGATGTCGTGGTGCTGGGCACGCTTGCCGAGGGGCATGTGGTGGTCGGCCTCGCTTTGCCCGATGGGAACTGGCTCACCGTGACGTTGCGCCTGCCGCCAACGCCGCTCTGGCGTTCGCCGCTGCTGCTTGCTGCGTTTCTGGCGCTGATGGCGTTCGCCGCTGGGCTCGTGCTGTGGCTGGTCCGGGTGCTGGTGGCGCCGATCGCGACGCTCGCCGCGGCGGCCGAGCAGCTCGGGCGCGACGTCAACGCGCCCGCGCTCGCCGAGGACGGGCCGCGCGAGATCGCGCTAGCGGCGGCGGCCTTCAACCGGATGGCCGAGCGTATCCGTCGTTTTGTCCAGGATCGCACTTTTCTGCTCACCGCCATCGGTCACGATTTGCGCACGCCGATCACCCGGCTCAAGCTGCGCGCCGAATTCCTCGACGATGAGGAGATGCGCGCCAAGATCCTCGGCGATCTCGACGAGATGGAGGCCATGCTCGCGGCGACGCTGGCGTTCGGGCGCGATGACGCGACGCGCGAAAAAGCGATTGTGCTCGACCTCGCAGCGCTGCTGCGCACCGTGCTCGATGAGGCGGCGGACGCCAACCCGGAACTTGCCGAGCGGCTCGGCTACGAGGGGCCCGAGCGGCTCGGCATTCATGCCCGCCCGCTCGCGCTCAAGCGGGCGCTCGGCAATCTGGTCGCCAATGCCCTCAAATATGGAGGCGCGGCGCGCATCCGGCTGGCGCCGCCCGCGGGCGGCGTGGTGCTGATCGAGATCGAGGATGACGGACCGGGCATTCCGCCTTCCGAGCAGGAGCGTGTCTTCGAGCCGTTTCGCCGGCTGGAGGCCAGTCGCAACCGCGAGACCGGGGGCAGCGGGCTCGGCCTGCCGATCGCGCGCAATATCCTGCGCGCCCATGGCGGCGACGTGACACTCGCCAATCGCCCAGGTGGCGGCGTGCGGGTGACGGTTTCTTTACCCATCTGATGGAAATTTCGCGCTATACTGCCTTTCGGAACATCTCCCCGTGAAGGCGCGGCGGATCGGGATGCATGGCATGAGGGCAACGGCTCTTCCGGGTGCGGCTCTCCGGGCGGCAGTTTTGGGGTGCGGGCTCGTTTTGCTGGCCGTGACCGGCTGTTCCGGCTCTGGGGCCGAGCGCCCGCTCCGACCGTCGTGGCCCCCCGGGGCCTATATCGGGCCGAGCTGGCCGCGTGCGGTTTATGTATTTTTGTCCTCGCCGCGCCCGGAGGGTGATGTCCGGGCGGCGGTGGCGAGCGCCGATGAGGTGGTCGCGAGCGCCGGGCGCTATCTGCCGACGCGCGATTTTTCCTTGCTGCTGCCCAACCCGCGCGACGAGGCGCTGATCGCCAACCCGACCATCCGCATGCTTCGCCTGCTCGCCTATGCCCGCGCCCGCAGCCCGGCGCCGGTGTGGCTGGTGGGCTCGCAACAGGATATCGATCTGGTGCTGCATGGCGTGCCCTCGATCCCGGCGCGCGCTTTTGCCGGGTTCGTGCTGCTGCCGATGACGCCCGATGATTGCGGCGGCGAAGCGGAGATGCACGAGCAGGGGCTTGATGGCATGCCTACGGTCCTGGTCGGGCTGGGCAGTGCCGCCTGCTTGCCGCGCGCACCCGGCGGAATAGCGCGATCAAGCCCGGCACCGATCACCACGCCGCCCTTCGGCACGCCCGGGAATGGCTTGCCCGAGAATGGCGCACCCGAGAATGGCGCACCGCCGGCCATGGCGCTGGCGCCTGCCGCGCCCCCACCCGCCGTGCCGTCCGTGCCGCAAGCTCCCCCCGCCGAGGCGCCCAGCGCCGCGCTTCCCGCGACGCCGCTTCCCGTGCCGCCTGTCGCGCCGCCGGCGCCGCGTGGGCCGACGCTCGCCGCCCCAGCGCTGCCGCCCAATATGCCGTTCCAGAAACTGCCGCCGGCAAGCTCGGGGAATCCGGTCTTGAAGACCGCACCGAAACCCCCGGTGACCATCCAGCCGCTGCCAGCGCCCGAGATCACGCCACCCGCGCCGCCGCCCGCGGCGGCAGGCAGCATCGCCACCTGAGTGCGTCCGGTGCCGGCTCGCGTTGACCTGCCATGGTGGCAGGACTATGGATCATCCAGCCGTAAGGCCTCGAAGACGTCGTGAAGTGGGGGTCGCCGTAGCATGAAAGACGCGCCTGGCGCGTCGAAAGTGGCGCGCAACAGTGAGGGGAAACTCATCGAGCGCCCGCTTTCGCCACACCTTCAGATCTATCGCCCACAGATCAGCTCCGCCCTTTCGATCTTTCATCGCATCACCGGGGTCGGACTCGGATTGGGAACGCTGCTGCTGGTATGGTGGCTCGCCGCGAGCGCTGGCTCGGATGCGGATTATGCCGCTGCCGCCGGTTTCATCGGCTCGCCACTTGGCCTGCTGCTGCTGTTCGGTTGGACGGCGGCATTGGTCTATCATTTTCTCAACGGCATCCGGCATCTCGCCTGGGATGCTGGGTGGGGGTTCGATTTGCCCACGGCGCATGCCAGCGGGCGGATGGTGCTGGTCGGCACCGCGGCGCTGACCGTGCTGGTATGGATCATCGGTCTGATCGTATGGTGAGGAGGCGCCTCTGATGGCGGTGGGCAATCCCCATATCACCACGATGCGTTCGCCGCTCGGGCGGGTGCGCGGTCTGGGTTCGGCGAAATCGGGCACCGCGCATTGGTGGGCGCAGCGCCTCACCGCGCTAGCGCTGGTGCCGCTCGCGGTCTGGTTCGTGATCTCGCTGCTGGCGCTGCTCGGCCAGCCGCATGAAGCGGTTGTCCACTGGATCGGCCGGCCATTGCACGCGGTGCCGCTGCTCGCCCTCATCGCCGCACTGTTCCATCACCTCCAGCTTGGCTTGCAAGTGGTGATCGAGGACTACATTCATGGCGAGGCCGTGCGCCTGGCGGTCTTGCTGGTGATGCGCGCGGGGGTGATCTTGCTGTTTCTCATCGCCTTCGTGGCGATCCTGAAAATGAGTTTTTGAGCCAGATCCGGCGCGAGCCGGCTCGGCCAGGCAACAGGGCGCGGCGCCCGCCGCGCGCGGATGGATGAACGATGAACGCGATCTCGAAGCCCTCGCTCGGTGCCTACACGGTTATCGACCATACCTATGACGTGGTGGTGGTGGGCGCCGGCGGCGCCGGCCTCCGCGCGACTTTGGGAATGGGCGCCGCGGGGCTAAAAACCGCGAGCATCACCAAGGTTTTCCCGACCCGCAGCCATACCGTCGCGGCGCAAGGTGGTATCAGCGCCTCACTCAGTAACATGAGCGAGGATGACTGGCGCTGGCACATGTACGACACCGTCAAGGGCTCGGACTGGCTCGGCGACCAGGACGCGATCGAATACATGTGCCGCGAGGCGGTGCCGGCGGTTTATGAGCTGGAGCATTTCGGCGTTCCCTTCAGCCGCACCGAAGACGGAAAAATCTACCAGCGTCCGTTCGGCGGCCACATGAAGGATTACGGCAAAACCCCGGCGCAGCGCGCCTGCGCCGCCGCCGATCGCACCGGCCACGCCATCTTGCATACCCTCTATCAGCAAAGCCTCAAGCACGGGGTCGAGTTCTTCATCGAATACTTCGCGATCGACCTGATCATGGACGAGGAAGGGGTCTGCCGCGGCGTCATGGCCTGGTGTCTCGACGACGGCACCATCCATCGCTTCCGCGCCCAGCTCGTGGTCTTCGCCACCGGCGGCTATGGCCGCGCCTTTCTCTCCTGCACCTCCGCCCATACCTGCACCGGCGATGGCGGCGGCATGGTGCTGCGCGCCGGGCTGCCGACCCAGGACATGGAATTCGTGCAGTTCCACCCGACCGGCATCTTCCCCGCCGGCTGCCTGATCACCGAGGGCGCGCGCGGCGAGGGCGGCTATCTCACCAATGCCGAGGGCGAGCGCTTCATGGAGCGCTATGCGCCGACCGCCAAGGATCTCGCCTCGCGCGATGTGGTTTCGCGCTCGATGACCGTCGAGATCAACGAGGGCCGCGGCTGTGGGCCGAACAAGGACCACATCCTGCTCCATCTCGAACATCTCGGCGCCGATATTCTGCATGAGCGCCTGCCCGGTATTTCCGAAACCGCGAAAGTGTTCGCCGGGGTCGATGTCACCAAGGCGCCAATCCCGGTGCTGCCGACGGTGCACTACAACATGGGGGGCATCCCGACGAATTATCGCGCCGAGGTGCTGCGCCCGACGCCAGACGATCCCGACGCCGTCGTGCCGGGGCTGATGGCGATCGGGGAGGGGGCTTGCGTGTCGGTCCATGGCGCCAACCGGCTCGGCTGCAATTCCCTGCTCGACATCATCGTCTTCGGCCGCGCCGCGGCGCTGCGTGCCGCCGAGACGATCAAGCCTGGTGCCCGCCCGCCCCCGCTGCCGGCGAAGGCCGGGGAAGCCGCGCTCGACCGCTTCGATGGCATCCGCCATGCGAACGGTTCCACCCGTGTCGCCGAATTGCGCGAGACCATGCAGCGCACGATGCAGGCCCACGCGGCGGTGTTCCGCACCGCGAAAACCCTCAGCGAAGGGGTCGCGAAGATGAAAAAACTCTGGGAGGGCATGGCCGATATGGCGGTGACCGACCGCAGCCTGATATGGAACACCGATCTCGTCGAGGCGCTCGAACTCACCAATCTCATGGGCAACGCGCTTACCACCATGGTCAGCGCGGAAGCGCGCCATGAAAGTCGGGGCGCGCATGCGCATGATGACTATCCCGAGCGCGATGACCAGAACTGGCTGAAACACACGCTCTCCTGGTGCGACGACAAGGGCGAGGTGACGCTCGCCTATCGCCCGGTGAAGATGCAGACACTGACCAACGAAGTTTCGGTGTTCCCGCCCAAGAAGCGGGTCTATTGAACGGCGCGAGGGCAAGACATGGTTGAATTCGCACTTCCCGCCAATTCCAAGGTGGGCGAGGGGAAGCGTCACAAGGCGCCGGGCAACGCGCGTCGCGTCAAGGAGTTCCGCGTCTATCGCTGGAGCCCCGATGACGGACAGAATCCGCGCATGGATACCTACGAGATCGATCTCGATGCCTGCGGGCCGATGGTTCTCGATGCGCTGATCAAGATCAAGAACGAGGTCGATACCACGCTCACCTTCCGCCGCTCCTGCCGCGAGGGTATCTGCGGCTCCTGCGCGATGAACATCGACGGCACCAACACGCTGGCCTGCCTCAAGCCGATCGAGGAGGTCAAGAACGCGGTGCGCATCCATCCGCTGCCGCACATGCCGGTGGTGAAGGATCTCGTGCCCGACCTCACGCAGGCCTATGCCCAGTTGCGCAGCATCGAGCCCTGGATGCAATCCGATACGCCGCCGCCACCCGATGCCGAGCGGCCGCAGAGCCGCGAGGAGCGTGCCAGGCTCGACGGCATGTGGGAGTGCATCCTCTGCTTCTGCTGCACCACAAGCTGTCCGAGCTACTGGTGGAATAGCGATCGCTATCTCGGCCCCGCCGTACTGCTCGCCGCCTATCGTTGGATTATCGATTCGCGTGATGAGGCGACCGGGGCGCGGCTCGATGCGCTGGAGGATCCGTTCAAGCTCTATCGCTGCCACACCATCATGAACTGTACCGAGGCCTGCCCCAAGGGGCTCAACCCGGCCAAGGCGATCGGCAAGATCAAGCAGCTTCTCATCGAGCGCCAAGTCTGAGCGCGCCCGGCGCGCCGCGATGTTCGAGGGCGACGTCTCCTCGCCGCGCCAGCGCCGCGCCGCTTGGGCCGATAGTTTTTTCGTCGATCACGCCTTTTTCCGCATAGTCTGGCATAATTTCGCCGTGGTGGTGCCAGGGCGGCTCTATCGCGCCAATCATCCGACTCCCCTCTGGCTCGCGCGCGCGACGAAGCGCTACGGACTGCGTACGGTGATCAATCTGCGCGGCGCGCGACGCTGCGGCTCGGAGGCGCTTTCGGTGGACGCCGCGGCGCGGCTCGGATTGACACATGTCCATGCGCCATTCGAGAGCCGTGGCGCGCCACACCGTGAGCGCATCCTGCGGCTTGCCGAGATTTTTGCCACCATGGCCGAACCGGCGCTCATCCACTGCAAATCCGGCGCCGACCGCGCCGGCCTCGCCGCCGGGCTTTTCATTCTCATGCAGGGCGGCAGCGCCGACCAGGCGATGGCGCAACTCTCCTGGCGGCACCTCCATTTTCGCGATTCCCCAACAGGCATTCTCGATGCGTTTTTTGAACTTTACGCGCGTGAGGGAGAAGGCAAAAAACCGTTTCTCGCGTGGGTGCGCGAGGATTACCACGAGGAGCGGCTGCGCGCCGCATTCCATCCGAACCCGGTCGCGCGCTTCATCAATGACCGGCTATTTGCACGGGAGTAGCGAGCGCGGCATCCTGGCCGAGCAAATCGCTCTCGGTGATCGGCGCGCGAATGATGACGAAATAGGCGATCGCCGAGAATACCGCGATCGCCGCCCCGGCCAGCAGCGCCGGCACGAAAGAGCCGGTGGCGGCGACGACGAAGCCGGTCACCGTCGGCGCCAAGGCGCCGCCGAGATAGCCGCCGAAATTCTGAATGGCGCCGATCGAGGCGGTGTAGTTCGGTGGCGCCGCGACCGAGGCCATCGCCCAGCAACTGCTGGAGGTCGAAAAGCCGAGGAAGACCGCGGCCGAAATGCACACGATGGCAACGGCATTGCTCTCCACCTCGGCGGCGAGGATGGTGAAACCCGCCATGCCGATCAGCGCCAGCGCCATCGGGTATTTGCGGCTCGCAATCGGCGAGAGGCCGAGACGGACCAGGGCATCGACCACCCAGCCACCGAAAATACCCCCCACCACACCGGCAACCGAAGGGATGGCCGCGGCCCAGCCGGTCTTGGCGATGGTCATGTGGCGCTCGATTTCGAGATAGCCGGGGAGCCATGCGGTATAGACCCAGGTGAGATAGATCGTGCCGAAATAGCCCAGGATCATTCCCCACGTGATACGAAAACGAAACAGCCGGCGCCATTCATGAAACCGCGTCGGCGCGCGTGCTCCCGGTGGATCGCCTTCCGAAACGTAGGCCGTCTCCGCCGCATCGAGCCCGGCGGTCGCGATATCACGATAGATCAGATACCAGAGTGCGGCGACGATGAGGCCGGCTACGCCCATGATCCCGAACATCCAGCGCCAGCCGAAGAAAAGCATAAGGAAGGTCAGCAAGGGCGCGCCGATGGCGTTGCCGAGCGTTGAGGCGCAGTTGAAAATACCCGTGGCGAACCCGCGATTGCGCACGGGGAACCAGTCCCGCACGACCCGCGCCCCGGTCGGGAATTGCGGCGCCTCGCCGAGGCCGAGCAGCATGCGCACAGCGAAGAACTCGCCGAAATTGCGCACCAGCCCGCCGAGCGCCTGCGCGCCGGACCACAGCGCGAGCCCAAGCGCCAGCAAGAGCCGCGGCCCGACCCGATCGACCAGAGCGCCGGCCGGGAGTTGGGCGAAGGCATAGGCCCAGAGGAAGGCCGAGAGCAGCATGCCCATATCCGGGATGGAGAGGCCGAGATCGTGGCGCACCAGCGGATTGGCAATCGCCAGCGTCGCGCGGTCGATATAGTTGACCACCCCGCTGAGCACGAGCAGCGCGAGAGCGGCGCGCTGCATGAAGCGGATGCGTGGCGACGATTTTCGGGCCATGACGTTTTTCTCCCCTCGACCGCCCCAGCATGGCGCGTCTCGGCCGGCCGATCCAGCCCCCGCCTTGTGTTCAGCCCGGCAGGAAACGGAGTGCGGCGAAACCGGCGATGATGCCGAGCGCGAGCAGGCTGGCGACGAGGCCGAGCCGGCGGTCGATGAAATCGCGTACACCCGGCCCGGCATGGCGCAGAAGCGCGGCAATGGTCAGGAAGCGCGCCCCGCGCGTGAGCAGACTCGCCGCCATGAACAACGGGAAATCAAACCGCGCGGCGCCCGAGGCGATCGTCACGAGCTTGTAGGGGATCGGTGTCAGCCCCTTGATCAGGATGACCGCGAGGCCCCATTGCGCGTAGGCGAGACGAAAGCGGGCAAAAGCCGGCTCGAGATGATAGAGCCGCAAAAGCGGCGTCGCGAGCACGTCGAACAGCGCATAGCCGATGAAATAGCCGAGCGCGCCCCCCGCGACACTGGCGAGGGTTGCGATCGCGGCGAGGCGAAAAGCGGCGCGTGGGCGCGCCAGGATCATCGGGATCAGCAACGCATCCGGCGGGACGGGAAAAAAACTCGCCTCGGCGAAGGCGATGGCGGCCAGCCACCAGGGGGCGCGCGGCGAGGCGGCAAGCGCCAGGATCCGGTGGTAGAGGCGGCGCATCATGCCGTGGAAGGCCAGGGCTGCGCCCTGGACAAGCTGGGGGCAGCGCCCCCAGACCCGCACCCCGGGAAGGATTGCAAAGGCTACGCCTTTGCTGGGGTCCAGGGGCAAAGCCCCTGGCCTTGCGCTGCCGCTCGTCTCATCCGAGCGTCGCGTTGAAGGCGCCGCCATCGAGCAGCAGATTCTGCCCGACGATAAACCCCGAGGACGCGGCGCAGAGAAAGGCGCAGGCCGCGCCGAATTCCGCCGGATCGCCGACCCTGCCAGCGGGATTTTCCGCAGCGCGGGCCGCGATTTCGGCCTCGACGTCACGGTTGTTGCGCCGCGCCGCCTCGGTCAGGTTGCTGCGCAGCCGGTCGGTGAGAAACGGGCCGGGGAGCAGGTTATTGATCGTGACATTGTATCGCGCCACCTGGCGCGCCGCGCCGGCAACAAAACCGGTGAGACCGGCGCGCGCGCCATTGCTGAGCCCGAGCGAGGGGATCGGCGATTTCACCGACGCCGAGGTGATATTGACGATGCGCCCGAAGCGCCGCGCGCACATCTCCCCGATCACCGCCTGGATCAGCGCGATCGGGGTCAGCATATTGGCCTCCAGCGCGGCGCGCCATTGCGTGGGCGTAAGGGTCCGAAAATCCCCGGCCGGCGGGCCGCCGGCATTGGTGATAAGGATGTCGGGATCGGGGCAGGCGGCGAGCACCGCTTCGCGGCCGGCGCTGGTGGTGATGTCGGCGGCGATGGCGCGCACCGCGACGCCGGTCGCCGCGCGGATTTCCTCAGCCGTCCGCTCAAGCGTTTCGCTGGTGCGCGCATTGATGACGAGCGCCACGCCCTCGTGCGCCAGCGCCATCGCGCATGCCCGCCCCAGGCCCTTGCTCGCCGCGCAGACGATGGCGCTGCGCCCGCGCAAACCGAAATCCATCACGCACTTTCCTTTGTCCGCGGGGAAATCAGGAATGGCGACAGGGCGGCGCGCAGCCTCTCCGGCATCGGCACCGGCCGCATCGACGTGCGATCAACATAGACATGCACGAAATAACCCTCCGCCACCGCGCCCGCTTCGTGATGGCGAAAAATGCCGAGTTCATAGCGCACCGCGCTGGTGCCCAAGCGCGCGACGCGCCCGCCGACGGTGATGCGTTCGGGAAACGTGACCGAGGCATGATAGCGGCAGCCGTTTTCGGCGACGATGCCGATCTCGCGGCTGGCGCCGAGATCAAGCAATTCGTTCTCGATCAGCAACGCATTGACGGCCGTATCGAACCAGGAATAATAGATCACGTTGTTGACATGGCCGTAAACGTCATTATCGCCCCAGCGCGTGGTAATTTCGTGAAAAAACCGATAATCGGCGCGCGTTCCGGGGCTGGGTCGGCTCATGGCGCGGCGGGAGCGAGATGTTCCTGAAGCCGCGGCATCAACTCAACGAGATTGCACGGAAGGTGCCGCGCGTCGAGTTGATGGACGAGAATATCGTCCCAGGCGTCCCGGACCGCGCCGGGGCTGCCGGGGAGTGCGAAGAGGTAGGTGCCACCCGCAACGCCGCCGAGCGCGCGCGACTGCATGGTGGAGGTGGCGATCTTCTGATAGCTCAGCATGCGGAATAATTCGCCGAACCCCTCGATGCGTTTCTCGATCACCCGCTCGAAGGCCTCGGGCGTCACGTCGCGTCCGGTGAGCCCAGTGCCGCCGGTGCTGAGCACGACATCGATGGCTGGATCGGCGATCCAGGCGCAGAGTTGCGCGACGATGGCGTCAACGTCATCGCGCACCAGGGCGCGCGCGGCGAGCCTGTGGCCGGTCTCGGCGATGCGCGCGGCGAGCGTATCACCCGACGTGTCGTTCGCTGTCGTGCGGCTGTCCGAGACCGTGAGAACAGCAATATTTACCGCAAGAAAGCGGCGGGAGGGATCGAGACGCGCCATCGCGTGTGTCCTCTGTCGCAGGGGAGCGGAGCGGCGGTTCAGTGCAACAGCGTGACCGGCTCCGCCTCGGGCGCCACATTATCGGAGGATCGCAGCCTTGGAAAGCGCCCTGCCGCCAGGGCATCGAGGCTCGGTGCCGGCAGGCCGAGTTCGGCCGCGTAGATCCAGGAATAGGCGAGCACGCGATGGACGAACTGGCGCGTCTCCTCAATCGGGATGGCCTCGATGAAGAGCAGTGGATCGCCCGCGTCGCGGATCGCCCCGAGCCAGTGCCCGAGATTGCCCGGCCCCGCGTTATAGGCGGCGAGCAGGCGGAGCAGATTGCCCTCGATCCCGTCCTGGGCGGCGAGATAGAGCAGATAGCTCTGGCCGAGGTCGAGATTGAACGCCGGATCGTGCAGCCGCTTCTGGCGCGAACCGGCGAGCGAGGGATCATTGGCGAGATAGCCTGCGGTGACCGGCATGATTTGCATCAGGCCGCGCGCCCCGGCGGGCGAGATGGCGCCTGCGTCAAAATTCGATTCGATCCGCGTCAGCGCATAGACCAGCGGTGGATCGAGGCGAAAACCATGGCGCGGGACGAGATGGGGGAGGGAAAAATGCTGGGCCGCGTGCGCCGCATCGGGCGCCGGGGTGGCACCCGCGATCTCGGCGGCGAGGGCGGTGAAGCCGGCCTGCAGGGCGGTGAGCCTCACCGCGCGGCGGAGATCGGCCGAGGTTTCCGGCCGCGCCGCGAGCAGGCGCAATTCGTCGCGCGCCCGGCGATCCTGCCCGACCTGCAAGAGCGCGAAGGCGCGCCGACCCTCGGGCGTTGCCGCGACGGCGGCGATATCGGCCTCGCCGAGCGTCTCCTCGGCGAAGCTGAGGCTGGCGCCAAGCGGCTCGCCGAGCAGATGGCGCGCCAGCAAGCCATAGAATGTATGCCCGCTGGCGGCGGCGCGGCGCAGCCAGAGCCGCGCCCGCTCCGGGCCATCGGCGGGATCGTGGTCGCTGGCGTGGGCGCGCGCTGCCCAGAAGCGTGCCGCGGCGAGCAGCGCAGGAGAGCCGATCGGTGCATTGGCGGCGCGCTCGAAAAACCGCGCCGCCGCCCGGCGCTCGCCGAGCCGCCAGGAGGACAGCCCGGCGATGAAGCCGGCGAGCGCCACGTCGCCGCCGCTTTCGCGGAGCGCCACCTGCGCCAGATCGCGCGCCGCGCGGTCGTCGTTGGCGGCAAAGAGGCCGGCGGCGATCTCGGCGCGGAGCTGCCCGCCATAGAGCGGCGTGAGCCCCGGCGTGATGGCCAGGAGATGGCGCGCCTGATCGAAGCGTCCGCGCTCGATGCGCTCGCGGATGGTGCGATCGAGCAGGGGATTGCGCCGGATCCCCGGCATATCGGGCAAGGTGTCCTCGGGGGCGGCGAGTGCGGCCAGCGCCGGCGGCGCCGCCAGGTGGCGCGCCGCCGCGCCACGCGGGTCGCGCTTGGCATAGAGGGCGGCGATGGTCGGGGTGATGGCGAGATCGGCGTGGCGGTCGAGCCATGCGGCGAGGGCGGCGGTGGCGACCGTGGCGCGCGGTTGCAGAAAGCGGTCGGCGAGAATATAGCCCCGCAGATCGGCGCCGAGCCTGCCCTCCAGGACGAGGGCGGCCTCCATGTGTTCGGCACCGGCCTTATCGCCGGCCGCCTGGGCGGCGAAAACGAGGCGCACGCGCACCGCCTCCAGCGGATCAAGCGGCTGCGGCAGCGCGATTTCGCTGGCGCCGTGCGGTGCCAGACGCGGCACGGCCATCGCGGTTTCGTCCGATTGTGCAACCGCCTTCCCCGCCGTGGCGCTGGCGAGAAACGCTGCCCCGGCGATCATCGCCCGGGCAGCGGGAAGACGGGAGAACGTGTGACCGGTCCCTCGCATGCCTTCGCCCTACACGGACAATGTATGAGACGCAATACGTGGCGCCGAGAAATTTATCACGATTTTTACGGTTTGGAGAGAAATCAACTCGTTGCACGGCACTATTGTATAAAATTTTCGTGAGACGACGGGTTCTCGGGATGGGTTTTCGCGGTTTTTTAACGATTGGCCGAACCGCGCGGCGCCGCCCCCGCGGCCGGGCCTCGCCTGACTCGCGTGGCCTCACGCATGCTCTTGCCAGCAAGGGGAATGCCGCGCCAATCTGGCGCGATGCGCGGTGCTGGCCCGATGCGTGGGCCAGCCGGCCGTGCCATGGGGAGGAAAGAGCCGCAATGACCACGCCAGAGAGCGCCATGTCCCGCACGCTGCATGCCCAGCCGCAAAGCGGCATGGTTTCGGCCGCGGCCGCCATGTTCTGGCCAAGGGCGCGATGCTGGCGAGCAGCGCTCGGCCACGGGGCTGCGGCACTGCTCGCCTGCGCGCTGCTCGCCGGACCAGAGCGGGCGGTGACGGCGGATACGGCGCCGATTATCATCGGCATGGTGACGCCCCTCACCGGCCCGGCTGCGGAATCCGGCCGCTACGCCGAATGGGGCGCAGAGATGGCGGTCTCGGAGGTCAACGCCGCTGGTGGCGTCATGGGGCGGATGCTGAAACTCGTGATCGAGGACGACCAGACCACCAATCCCGGTGTCGTCAGTGCTTTCAACCGCCTCGCCAATGATCCCGCGATCGTCGCTTTTCTCGGCTCCATTCGCTCGACGCAGGTACACGCGATGGACCCCGATGTCCGCCGCGTCGGCAAGCCGGTGTTCTTCGGCGGCACCGATCCCAACCTCACCCATGCCGGCGATCCCTGGCTGTTCCGCTGCCGTCCCAATGACACCTATTCCGCCAAGGTGATCGCAGCGTTCGGCGTCGAGACGCTCGGCCTCAAGAAATGGGCGCTCGTCACCTCGACCGATGCCTTCGGCTCAAGCGGCGCGCGGCTGCTGAGCGCCGAATTGCAGAGCCTCGGCGCGAGCGTCGTCACGGCCCAGGGCTATGCCAATCAGACACCGGATTTCACCCCCGTGGTGCTGGCGGTGAAGGGCTCGGGCGCCGATGTCATCGGGAGCTACTTCACCTTCGAACAGGATCTGGCGATTTTCGCCCGCCAGTTACGCCAGCTCGGCGTGCGCTCGGCCTGGGTCGGCTCGCCCTCGATCACCGACACCGCGGCCCTGCATCTCGCCGGACCGGCGCTTTTCGGTACCTATGGCGTGGCCGATTTCAACGCCGATTCCAGCCCCGAAGCGCGGCGTTTCGCCGATGCCTATCAGAAGCTGCACAAAATTCCCGTCGATCAGTTCGCCGCCTGGACCTATGACGCAATCAACCTCGCCGCCCTCGCGATCGGCAACGCCAAATCGACCGATCCGCAAGGCATGCGCGCGGCGATCCTTGCCATACGTGGCTACAAGGGCACCGAGGGCGTCTATGATTTCGATGCCAATGGCGATGGGTTGCACGGCTACAACGTGGTGCAGAACAAGAATGGGAAGATCGAATTCGTCAAACGTGTTGATTTTCCTGCGCCATAACGCCACACCCCATTCATGGCGATCATCCTGCAACTGCTGTTCACCGGGCTTGGCATCGGCGCCGTCTATGCGTTGGTCGCGCTCGGCTTCGTGCTGATCTATCGCGCGACCAATGTGGTGAATTTCGCGCAGGGCCAGTTCGCCATGCTGGGCGGCTATTGCATGGTCATCACCACCGTCGATCTCGGCCTGCCCTACTGGCTCGGCATATTGATCACGCTCGTGGTGATGGCCGGGTTCGGTGCGATCTTCAATCTCGGCGTCTATTATCCGCTGCGCCACCGCTCGTTCCTGCCCGTGGTGATCTCGACGATCGGCGCCTCGATCCTGATCACCAATCTCGTCCTCGGGCTCTACGGGCCGGAGCCGACGACGCTGCCCGGGGTTATTGATTTCCCCGGGGTGAGCCTGGGCGCCGTCTTTCTTGACAGCCAGTATCTCGTCATCATTGCGGTGACGCTCATTCTCGTCCTGCTGCAATATTTCTTCTTCGAACACACCTTGGTCGGCAAGAAGATGCAGGCGGTTTCCCAGGACAAGGAAGTGGCGAGCCTGCTCGGCATCAATGTTACCGGCATGATCATGCTAACCTTCGCCTATTCCGCAGTGTTGGGCGGCATCGCCGGGGTTCTGGTGGCACCGATCCTGTTCGTTTCCGTCGGGCTCGGCGCGCAGATCGCGCTCAAGGCCTTCGCCGCCTCGATCATCGGCGGTTTCGGCGACGTGCCGGGGGCGATCGCCGGCGGGCTGATCATCGGCGTTGCCGAGACGCTCGGCGCCTTTTATATCTCCGTGCCCTACAAGGACGCCTTCGCCTTCATTCTGCTGTTTGCCTTCCTGCTGATCCGCCCACAGGGAATTTTTGGCGAGAAAGTGTCACAAAAGGCATGAGCAGCGCCCGCACTCCTTTCGCCTGGGCGATGGTGCTGGTGATCGGCCTCGCCCTGGTTCTCGTCTTGCCGATCAACGGCTATCTGATGAACCTCCTGATGCAGGCGAGCACCTACGCGATCGCGGTGCTCGGCATGACGGTGGTGTTGGGCTACACCGGGCAGATCAATATCGCGCAGGCGGCATTTTTCGGGATCGGCGCCTATGGGGTTGCGCTCGGCACCACCTCGCTCGGCCTGCCCTTTTTCGTTGCCCTGGCGCTCGGCGCCGTGGTCGCGGCGTTCTTCGGCCTCGTGCTCGGTGGCTCGACCCTGAAGCTCGGCGGCCACTATCTCGCCATGGTGACGATCAGCTTTCAGGAGATCCTGACGCTGGTTCTGACCAACTGGATCAGCGTCAGCCACGGTCCGGATGGCGTCGCCAACATCCCGCGCCCGCGGCTCGGTGCCCTCGCCCTCGATACCTCGCCGCACTACCTGGCGGTCTGTCTGGTTTTCCTGTTTGTCGCCGCGGGCGCGGTGGCGGGCTTGAAGTCGAGCCGGCTGGGGCTTGCCATGCAGTCGGTGCGCGATAACGAGCTTGCCGCCGGGGTCATCGGCATCGACACCTATCGTGTCAAGATCATCGCTTTTGCCACCAGCGCCTTTCTCGGCGGGCTCGGTGGCGGGCTGTTCGCCGGGGCGTTTCGCTATATCAGCCCCGATCAGTTTGCTTTTGACGATTCGGTGGTGCTGCTCACCATGGTTCTGCTGGGCGGGGTTGACGCCGCTATCGGCGCGGTGATCGGCACCGCGCTGCTCATACTCCTCCCGGAATGGCTGCGCTTTCTCAAGCAATTCTATCTTGCCGTCTATGGCCTCGCGGTGATCCTGATCATGGTGTTCATGCCACAAGGGATCTGGGGCTTTCTTTCTGGCCTCTTCCGCCGCGCCCTGCCCATTCCCGCCGGACCGCTGGCCCCGCTCGTGCTCGGCGAGGCGGTCGAGAGCGCCGAGGTGTTGCTTGCGGTTGAGGGCCTCGCCAAGCATTTTGGCGGGCTGCGTGCCGTCGATGAACTCGATTTCGAGGTGGTACGCGGGCGTGTCCATGCGTTGATCGGCCCCAACGGCTCGGGCAAGACGACAACGCTCAATCTGCTCTCCGGCATCTACAAGCCGACGGCGGGGCGCATTCGCCTGGCCGGGCGCGATATCACCGGGCTTGCGCCGCATGTGCTGGCCCGCGCCGGCATCGGCCGGACGTTTCAGAATATTCGTCTTTTCCACTCGCTGAGCGCCTTCGAGAATGTCCTGATCGGGGCTGGACGTCCGGGCGAAAGCGGACAGGATGGCGAAAGCCGCCGGCAGCGCGCGCTCTCGGCGCTTGATTTCGTCGGCATGGTGGCGCGCGCTCATGTTCCGGTGGCGAGCCTGCCCTACGGTCATCAGCGGCTCATCGAAATCGCCCGGGCGCTGGCCGCCAACCCGACCTTGTTGCTGCTCGACGAGCCGGCGGCGGGGCTCAATCTCACCGAGAAACAGAATCTCGTGGCCCTGCTGCGGCGGTTGCGCGGCCATGGTCTTACCC
Source organism: Pseudomonadota bacterium (assembly GCA_021801255.1). Classification (GTDB taxonomy): domain Bacteria; phylum Pseudomonadota; class Alphaproteobacteria; order Acetobacterales; family Acetobacteraceae; genus Acidibrevibacterium. The sequence continues at coordinate 14,997 of JAJYYH010000017.1, read as the reverse complement.
TCCTGCTCATCGAGCACGACATGGATCTGGTGGAGCAGGTTTCCGATCGTATCACCGTGCTCAATTTCGGTCGCCGCATCGCCGATGGCACGCCGCTTGAGGTGTTGCGCCATCCTGAGGTGGTCGCGGCCTATCTTGGTGAAGTGGCGGAAGATGAAGCTGCTTGAACTCTCCGAGGTCTCTGCGGCCTATGGCGCGGTGCAGGCGCTGCGGGGGCTCGATCTCGTGGTCGGGGAGGGCGAGATCGTTACCCTGCTTGGCGCCAATGGCGCGGGAAAATCGACCACGCTGCGTAGCATCTCTGGCCTGCTGACCCCGAATGCCGGGGAAATCCGCTTTGCCGGCCAGGTCATTTCAGGATTGCATCCGGAGAAAGTGGTGCGGCTCGGCATCGCTCATGTGCCCGAGGGGCGACGGGTTTTTCCCGGGCTCAGCGTGCGCGAGAATATCATGCTCGGGGCTTCCAACCGACGCATCGCGCGCGCCGAGATGGCCCGCGATACAGCCGAGATGTTCGCGCTTTTTCCCGACATCGCGCGCTTCGCCGACACGCTGGGGTGGATGCTCTCGGGCGGGCAGCAGCAGATGGTGGCGCTGGCGCGCGGCCTGATGGCGCGCCCGCGCCTGCTGCTGCTCGATGAACCTTCGCTCGGGCTTGCGCCGCTGATCGTGCAGCAGGTATTCCGCATCATCGCGCGCATTCGCGAGACTGGAACAACGGTTTTGCTGGTCGAGCAGAATGCCCGCATCGCCCTTTCGGTTGCCGATCGCGGCTATGTGCTGGAGACCGGACGACTGGTGGTTTCCGGCAAGCCCGATGCCTTATGGAACAACGAAGAGGTACGCGCCGCCTATCTTGGCGGCAAGCGCCTGAGCGAGGAGCAGAAGCCGGCATGAACGAGGCAATTCGCGGGGATGTCGCCGCTTGGCGGGAAGGGCGCGTTGGCGTGGTGGAGATCCGCCGCCCACCCAATAATTTCTTCGATAATGCGCTGATCGCCGATATCGGCGCGGGGTTCGAGACGTTCGATGCTGATCCAGAATGTCGGGTTATCGTGCTCGCGGCGGCGGGAAAGAATTTTTGCGCGGGCGCGGATTTCGCCAATCGCCCGGCGACCGGCCTCACCGCCGAGGGCGGTGAGAAACATTTGTATAAAGAGGCGATCCGGCTGTTTCGCGGCAAAAAACCAGTGATCGCGGCGATCCAGGGCGCGGCGGTCGGCGGCGGGCTCGGCCTTGCGCTGGTGGCGGATTTTCGTGTGGCCTGCCCCGAGGCGCGATTCTCGGCGAATTTCACCCGGCTCGGCTTTCATCCCGGCTTCGGCCTCACCGTGACGCTGCCGCACCTGATCGGGGCGCAGCGCGCGGCGCTGATGTTTTATACCGGGCGGCGGATCGGTGGCGAGGAGGCGGGGGCCTGGGGGCTTGCCGATCTTGTCGTGCCGGCGGGTGAGTTGCGCGGCGCGGCCATGGCGATGGCGGGCGAGATCGCCCAATCGGCGCCCCTGGCGGTGGTCTCGACGCGCGAGACGCTGCGGCGCGGACTGATCGATCGCATCGAGGCGGCGACCGAGCGCGAACTCGTCGAACAGGAATGGCAGCGCAGGACCGAAGATTTTCGTGAGGGCGTGGCGGCGAGCGCGGCCCGCCGGTTGCCCGATTTCAAGGGACGGTAGGCGCCTTTTTCCCCCCGAGCCGCCCGCTCGGAACCTGGTCTGGATACTGCCATGGCGCTGACCGCTTTTGCCCGCCATATCGCTTTTGTCGTGCTACTGGCAGCCATTTCGGCAGCCATGGTGCGCTTAATGATCGATATCGGCGTGATGGACCGGCCCGACCCGCGTAAATCCCATCAGCGGCCGACGCCGAAAAGCGGTGGTGTCGGCATTGTCGTGGTCTTCCTGCTTGGCATTTTCACGCTCTATGAATTCGCATTTTTCTCGCGCCTCGCCGATCCCTATTTTCGCGGCGTCATTCTTGCGTCGATATTGATCGCGCTCGTGGCTTTTCTCGATGATTTGCGCGACTGGCCGTTCACCATCAAGCTCGCGGCACAGATCGTGGCGGCCCTCGCGGCCCTCGGCAGTGGTCTCTATGTGCGGATCTTTCATCTGCCCTATTTCGGCGCTCTCGATCTCGGCTGGTTCGGCGCGCTGGCGACGCTCGCCTGGATCCTGTTCACCACGAACGCGATGAATTTCATTGACGGGATCAACGGACTTGCCGCTGGCACGGCGCTGATCGCGAGCCTGTTCCTGGCCTTCATCGCGGAGCGCTTCGGCGGCTGGTTCGTCTATTTTGCCGCTCTCCTGCTCGCCGCCGGGCTGATCGGCTTTTTGCCGTTCAATTTCCCGCGCGCGCGGATTTTCATGGGCGATGTCGGCAGCCAGTTCTGCGGCTTCGTGCTTGCGGTGCTGGGTGTCGCAGCAAGCCGCTTCGAGCGCGCCGAGATGTCGTTCCTGATTGTTCCCCTCCTGCTCTCGGGCGTGCTGTTCGACGTTGCCTTCACCTTGCTTCGCCGGGCGCTCGCGGGAGAGAATATCACCCGCCCGCATCGTGGCCATCTCTATCAGGTGGCGATGCGCGCGGGCCTCGATGCGCGTATCGTTGCGCTGATCTACTGGGGATTTGCCGTGCTCGGTGGGATCGTCTGCCTGGCCTTTCTCGGCGCGCTGTCGGCGCTGAAGCCGCTCTGGCTGCTTTTGCCGCTCTTGGTACAGGGGGTTTGGGTGGCCTTTGTCGTGCGTCTCGCACGCCGCGCCGCGCTCGGCGCGTGGTAGCAAAACTCAGCGCACCACCATCGCGATGGGGCTCGGCGCGTCGCGCACCACGAGTGGCGTCGCGCCGGCCGGATCGCCATCGCTCTGCGCCGGCACGGCAGCACTCTCGAAAATGACTTCCTCTGCGCGCAGCAGGCGAATCCCCTTCATGCGCGAAAGGAGATCGAGCGACAGCGCCGCCCCGTAGCAGAGCGCCGAGATGGCGCCGGCATGCTCGAAGAGGGCAACCGTGAAGCCGCGCTCGGTGGGGCTCATGCCCGGGGCTAGCAGATAACGCCCACCGTAAAACCGGCCCTTGCTTACAATCACGCTCGCCGCCGCGAAAGCCTTGCCATCGAGACGGCAGTGGATCGGGGGAAAACGATAGCACACTGCCTCCCAGAGCGACTGGGCGACGTAGGCGCCGCGGCCGAACGCGCGTTTGAGCGCGGGAGGCAGACGCAGGACGACGCTGGCATCGAAACCGACGCCGAGCATCTGCACGAACGCCCGCGCTCCATTGGCGCCATGAGCTTCCCCTGGCCAGATCAGGCGGGTTCGCCGGAAGGCCAAGGCCGCCGCAACCTCGCGCGGCGCGAAGGGCAGGCCGAGTTCATGCGCCAGGACATTCGCCGTGCCGAGCGGAATGACCCCGAGTTGGACGCCCGCGCCGTTGAGGCCGTTGGCGATCTCGGCGATGGTGCCGTCGCCGCCGGCGGCGACAATGAGTTCCACCCCGCGCGCCGCCGCCTCGCGCGCAAGCTCCCTGGCATGGCCGGCGTGCCGTGTTTCCGTGAGTTCGAGCCGGCAGCCATTGGCGCTGAGCACATCGAGCACTCGCCACAGGCGCGCGGCGCGGCGCAGCCCAGCGGTCGGATTGAAGACGATCAGCACCGAGTGGCACCAGATCGCACCCCCGCGCGTCGTGTCGCGGCCCTTTCCGTTCCGATCATTGGCGTGCGCGGGCTCCTGGGCAGAAGATTTCACATTGTCGCTGCGGCTGATGGCGGGAAGGTGATTTTTCCATGACAGAAAAATTATTTTTTCTATCAACGCTGTCATCGCCGTGACCACTGTCGCGTCATCCAAAATTCACGTGCATCGCGGCGGCTTTCTCGTGTCTGGTGCGGGTGCAGATGAATGTCTCTCCGACCCCGTTCGAGGTACGCCTGCGCTACCGCAGCGTTTTTATCTCTGATTTCCATCTTGGAACACGCGGCTGCCGCAGCGATTTCCTGATCGACTTTCTGCGCCGCGTGAGCTGTCAGCATCTCTTCCTGGTGGGCGATATCATCGATGGCTGGCGGTTGCGCAAATCCTGGCACTGGGATTCGGCGTGCGATGAGGTGCTGCGGCTTATCCTCCGTCATGCCCGCGCCGGCACCGAGGTGATCTATATTCCGGGTAACCACGATGAGATGTTCCGCGCCTGGCTGCCGATGGGACTCGAGATTGCCGGCATCCGCCTGCAGGCCGAGGCGGTACATGTGACCGCGGATCAACGCCGCTTTCTGGTGATGCACGGCGATGAATTCGACAGCGTCGTGCGCTATGCCCGCGTCATTGCGCTGTTGGGTGATTGGGCCTATCGCGCCGCACTCAATGCCAACACCTGGTTCAACGCCATTCGCCGCCGGCTCGGCTATCCCTATTGGTCGCTCTCGGCCTGGCTCAAGCGCCAGGTCAAGGGCGCGGTGAAGGCGATCGATCGTTTCGAGGTGGCGCTGGCGGGCGAGGCGCGAAGGCGCGGCTGCGAGGGCGTGGTGTGCGGCCATATCCACCATGCCGAAATGCGCGACATCAATGGCGTTCTCTACATCAATGACGGTGACTGGGTGGAAAGCTGCACCGCTCTCGTCGAGCATGAGGATGGCCGACTCGAATTGCTCGAATGGGCCACGCTCAATGGTTTTTCCTTTGCCACCGTGCGCCGCGAGCGTGCATCCTGCCCGACGCGCTGATCCCCGGAGCACTGCCCGACACCGCCGCGGCGGCGGCGCGGCGCGTGCTCATCGTCTCCGACGCCTGGCGTCCGCAGGTCAATGGCGTGGCGCGCACGCTGGCGCAACTCGCCAAAGAGCTTGTCCTGCTCGGTCATGTCGTTGAGGTGATCGGACCGGATCGCTTTCGCACCCTGCCATGTCCGACCTACCCCGAGATCCCGCTGGCGCTGCTTCCGGGGCAGAAGCTCGGGCGGCTGATCGAGGGGTTTTTGCCCGAGAGCCTGCATATCGCGACCGAGGGGCCGCTCGGCTGGGCCGCGCGCGCCTGGGCGATGCGGCGCGGCCTGTCCTTCACCACCTCGTTTCACACCAAGTTTCCCGAATACCTGGAAGCCCGCATCCGTTTGCCGCCCCGGCTCGCCTATGCCTGGCTGCGGCGTTTTCATAATGCCGGGCGCGGCGTCATGGTGGCGACCGAGAGCCTCCGGCGCGATCTCGCCGCGCGCGGGTTTCAGCATGTGCGCGCCTGGACGCGCGGCGTCGATCTCGATCTCTTTCGTCCCAACCCGCGCGCGGCGTGGGATTTGCCGCGGCCGATTTTTATCTATGTCGGGCGGGTCGCGATCGAGAAAAATATCCGCGCCTTCCTCGATCTCGACCTGCCGGGCTCGAAAATCGTCGTGGGTGAAGGGCCGCAGCGCGCCGAACTCATGCGCGCCTACCCAGCGGTGCATTTCCCCGGCGCACGTTTCGGCGCGGCGCTGGCGGAAGCCTATGCCGGCGCGGATGTGTTCGTGTTTCCGAGCCGCACCGACACGTTTGGTCTGGTGCTGCTTGAAGCACTCGCCTGCGGCACCCCGGTCGCGGCCTACCCGGTGACCGGCCCGCGCGACGTGGTGGGCGCGGCGGTGGGGCGGATCGGCGCGCTCGATGACGATCTCGGCCGCGCCGCGCTCGCCGCGCTCGCGGCCGATCGCGCGGCCTGCCGGCGCCATGCCGAAGGGTTTTCCTGGCGCACTTGCGCCGAATTATTTCTCTCGCATCTTGTGCCGCTGCGCTGAGAGTTTGACAAGGAATGCCCTCTCGCCCCGGGATCGATCGGAGAAAATCAATATTTTGAGAGGGCGTTCTTTTTCAAGTTCGATTGATTTTCGGGCTCTGAGCGGGGTGCGTGGGGGCGGCTACATCTTGGCGATCAGCGCATCGAGAAGCTGGAGCGCCTCGGCCTTCTTGCCCGCGCCGAGATTCTGCAAGATCTGGCTGATCGCGGTAACCGAGGGATCGCTCGACGGGCTCGCGGCCTGCGAGGGGGCGACGTCGCGGTCGAGCAGGCGGCTTTCGGCGCGCTCCAGCGCTTCCTGCGCCATTCCGGTCTTGCCCGAGGCGAGCGCGCTGCGTGCCGCCTTGAGATAGCTCTGGGCGGAATCATCGGCAACGCCCGGAATCGGCAGTTTCGAGGCGATGCCGGACATTCCGCCCATGCCGCCCATCAGGTTGCCGGCGTTGTTGGACATCGGTGAGGCGCTGTTCTGGGCCGTGGCGGGGAGGGCCGCAAGCAGCAGCGGTGTCATCAGGAGCGAGGCAACGAGCAGAGGACGCATGAAAATTCTCCTTACAGGGGGGACGGAAAACCAGGCAATCCCATCGCCCGACGCATAAAGAGCCGCTTCAGCGGGGGCATGCGATGCACGGCGGCGATGCCGAGATCGCGGGCCAGGCGGATGGGAGAAAAATCATTGCTGAACAGCCGATCGAGCGCATCGGTGGTGGCCAGCATGAGGAGATTGGGCCCGCGCCGCGCTTTCTGATAGCGGGCGAGCAGCGCGGGATCACCGGGATCGGCGCCCCGGGCCCGCGCAGCGATAATCAGATCGGCGAGCGCGATCGCGTCCTGAAAACCGAGATTGAGCCCCTGGCCGGCGATCGGGTGGATGCCGTGGGCGGCGTCGCCCACCAGCGCGAGCCGGGTTGCGATGTAGCGATGGGCATGCAGCGCCGAGAGCGGATAGAGCCAGCGCCGCCCGATCGGGCGGATCGCCCCGAGATGGCCGCCGAGCCGCCGCGCGATCTCGGCGCCGAAGGCCGCCTCATCGAGCGCCATGATCCGCGCCGCGACCGCTGGCCGCTCGGTCCAGACGATGGCCGAGACATGCGCGGCCTCCGCCGTTGGGCTCATCGGCAATTGCGCGAAGGGGCCGGCGGGCAGGAAATGTTCGAGTGCGACGTTGTTATGCGGGCGCTCATGGGCGATCGCGGCGACGATGCCGCTCTGGCGATAGGCGAAGCGCGTGACCGGGATGCCGGCTGCGCGGCGCAGCGGGCTGTCGCGGCCCTCGGCGGCGATCACCAGCCGGCAGGTGAGACGCGGCCCATTGGCGATCGTGACCTCGGCACCAGTGGCGCCGCGGTTGAGCGCGGCGCTGGCCGGGGCATAAACCGCGAGATCGGGCGTGGCATGCAGCAAGCCGTTCAGCGCCCGGCGCAAGGCCCGCGCCTCGACCATCCAGCCGAATGCTTCTTCCTCGGGTTCCGCTGCGGCGAGGCCGGCCTCTTCCACGTCGAAATGCAGAAAAAGCGGTGAAGCCGGGCGGCCCGGCTTGCCGTCGGAGACGCGGATGCCGCGGATCGGGCAGGGCGGGTCGGGCAGACGATCCCACAGCCCCGCCGCTTGCAAAAGCGCGCGCGAGCCCCGCGCGATGGCATAGGCGCGGCCGTCGAAGGCAGGGTGCTCCATCGGCGGCAAGGGGGCGCGATCGATGATCGCGGTGCGGACGCCCCCTGCCGCCAGCCGACAGGCGAGCGCCCCGCCGACCGGCCCGGCGCCTACCACCACGATATCGACCACGCGCGTCTCGGACATCCATTCCTCGGTTTCAGCGATACGCCAGATCATGGTTGCATAGAAAAAAGGCAACCCCGGCGCGGCAAGCGACAAAGCGCATCATGGGCCGATGCCCGTACTTTGGGCAAGGGGGAACCAAAGCGGCGCGCGCGGCGCGGCACGGTTCTTGAATTCGGTCACGATCGTGTGTGTCGCCGCCGAGCGCGGCGCGCGCAGGCTGGCGGAACGCGGACAGCGATGCGGAACAAGGAACCGGAGAGATGAAACTGATAATGGCGGTCATCAAGCCCTTCAAGCTCGATGACGTGCGCGAGGCGCTGACGCCACTCGGCGTCCAGGGCCTCACGGTCACCGAGGTGAAGGGATTCGGCCGGCAGAAGGGACAGACCGAAATCTATCGTGGCGCGGAATACCACGTGAGCTTCCTGCCCAAGGTGAAGATCGAGGTGGTCGTGCCGGAAACCCTGGCCGAGCAGGTGGTGGAAACCATCGCGCGCACCGCCAATACCGGCAAGATCGGCGACGGCAAGATTTTTGTCCTCGATGTCGAGCGCGCGGTGCGCATCCGCACCGGCGAGCAGGACGCCGAAGCCCTCTGAATGCGCCCCCGATCCTGCGAGATCACAAGAAAACCAAGGACGTGAAATGATGAAAAAATTCCGACTTCGTCTCGGTTTGCCCGCGCTCGCCCTGGCCAGCCTCGCCAGCCTGCCGGTCTTCGCCGCAGACGCGCCGCCGCCCAAGATCGATACCGGCGATACCGCCTGGATGCTCGCCAGCACCGCGCTGGTGCTGATGATGACGATCCCCGGCCTCGCCCTGTTCTACGCCGGCATGGTGCGCAAGAAGAACGTCCTCGCCACCATGATGCAGTCCTTCATGATCTGCTGTCTGGTCACCATCACCTGGATGGTGATCGGCTACAGCCTCGCCTTCACCAACGGCAATCCCTATATCGGCGATTTCTCGCGCTTCATGCTGAACGGCATTGGCGCGCATATCAGCCAGGGCAATGACGTCGGCTTCGTGCTCGGCGCCGGCACCGATGGCGCCACACCCTTCACCATCCCCGAAACCGTTTACATGATGTTCCAGATGACTTTCGCGATCATCACGCCGGGGCTGATCGCGGGCGCTTTCGCCGATCGCATGAAATTCAGCGCCATGTGCGTGTTCATGGTGCTGTGGTCGATTTTCGTCTATTCGCCGATCGCGCACTGGGTGTGGAGCGCCAATGGCTGGGTCGGCGCGCTAGGCGCGGCGGATTTCGCCGGCGGCACGGTGGTGCATATCAATGCCGGGATCGCCGGGCTGATGGCGGCCCTCGTCATGGGCAAGCGCGTCGGCTACGGGCGGGAGAACATGACGCCGCACAACCTCGCCTACGCGGTGATCGGCGCCTCGCTGCTTTGGGTCGGCTGGTTCGGCTTCAATGCTGGCTCCGCCGTCGGCGCCAATGGCCGCGCTGGCATGGCGATGGCGGCAACGCAAGTCGCCACCGCCGCCGCGGCGCTCGCCTGGGTCTTCGCGGAATGGGCGGCCAAGGGGAAACCCTCGGTGCTCGGCGCGATCTCGGGTGCGGTGGCCGGTCTCGTCGCCATCACCCCGGCCTCAGGCTTCGTGCTGCCGGGCAGCGCGCTCATCATCGGCATTGCCGCCGGGGTGATCTGCTTCTGGGCGGCGACCTCCCTCAAGCACATGTTCGGCTATGACGACAGCCTCGATGCCTTCGGCGTGCATGGCATCGGTGGCATCGTCGGCGCCCTGCTCACCGGGGTCTTCGCCTATGGCCCGCTCTCGGCCACAGCGAGCGCGCCCGCCGGGATCGTGGGCGGGATGCACCAGCTGATGATCCAGGGCGAGGCGGTGGTCGCGACCCTGGTATGGAGCGGGATCATTTCCTTCATCATCCTCAAGGTGGTGGACGCGACCATCGGGCTGCGCGTGACCGCGGAGCAGGAGATCGAGGGGCTCGACGTCGTGCTGCATGGTGAGCAGCTCGGTTAGGCTGGATGCGCTCCGGGGCCGGTTGCCCGCCCGGTCCCGGAACGGTTTGGCCAACTTCAACGTGGAAGGTGCAAAATCCAATATTTTGTGTTAGCATTCTCTGGCAATGGTCAGAAATCTTGTCGTTACGCGGCGTTTGCTGGTCGGGGCCGGGGTGAAGGCGACCTATCTTCTGCCCAGCGGGTTTTTGCTCGGCGAAGGGGCGATGGCGGCCACCCTCACTGCCAATGCCCGCCCCGCCAAGCGGCAAACCGCGCCGGCGCGGCGTCTGGTGATGCTCGATCCCGGCCATGGCGGCAAGGATCCGGGGGCGATCGGGGTTTCCGGCACCTATGAGAAGCATGTGGCGCTGGCTACCGCCTTTGAACTCAAGCGCCAGTTGGAGGCCAGTGGGCGCTATCACGTCGAGATGACCCGCACCCGCGACGTCTTTATCCCGCTTGAACACCGGGTCGAGATCGCCCAACACCACAACGCCGTGCTGTTCGTCTCGATGCACGCCGATGCGCTCAAAGATCAACACGTGCGCGGCGCCAGCATCTATACGCTTGCTGCAACCGCCTCGGACGCGCAGACCCGCGAGCTGGCGCGGCGCGAGAACAGCGCCGACCGTTTCGCCGGCCCGGCATTGGGCAACACTTCCCCCGAGATCGCGGAGATCCTGGCAAGCCTGGTGCGGCGTGAGACGCGCATCGGCTCGGCGCGGATGGCGCATGATCTCGTCGGCGCCTTGAGCCCGGCCGTGCCCTTGCTCCCCAACCCGACCCGGCATGCCGGTTTCGTCGTGCTGAAGGCGGCCGATATTCCGAGCGTGCTGGTGGAGATGGGTTTCATGTCCAACCGCCAGGACGAAGCCGCCCTTCGCCGCCCCGACCACCGCATCCGCGTCGCCGCCGCCATGAAACGCGCGGTCGATGCCTATTTCGTGGCCGCCAATCACGCTGTCGCGGCCTCCGGCTGAAGTTTGGAAAAGCATGTCCGCGCGGGCCAGGCAAAACCCCTGCGCGCAGCTCCTAGCCACCCTGCGCCCGAAAAACCTTGCGCCGCCCCGTCCGGTTGCGCATGTTCCACGACAGGCGGGAGGCGTAAGCGGCGTCCCGGACAGCACGAGGCAGCAGAGCATGGACGGCGGGGCTGACGCACGACGCATCACCATCTACAGCGCGGAGGATTTCGCCGCGCTCGGCGTGGCCGGCCGGCTCGCCGCCGAAACCCTTGACATGATCACCCCGCATGTCCGCCCCGGTGTGAGCACCGGCGAGCTGGACACCCTCTGCCATGAGTTCATCCTGGCCCACGGCGCGACCCCGGCGCCGCTCAATTATCGCGGCTTTCCGAAATCGATTTGCACCTCGATCAACCATGTCGTCTGCCATGGCATCCCTGGCGAGCGCCGGCTGGAGGAGGGGGATATCGTCAATATCGACGTTACCGTCATCCGCGATGGCTGGCATGGCGATTCGAGTCGGATGTATGTCGCTGGCACTCCCTCGACCCGGGCGCGGGTGCTGATGGAGGTGACCTACGAGGCGTTGATGCGTGGCATCCAGGCGGTGCGCCCCGGCGCCACGCTCGGCGATATCGGCCATGCCATTCAGAGCTTCGTCGAGGCCAGGCGGTTTTCGGTGGTGCGCGATTTTTGCGGCCATGGCATTGGCCGGCGCTTCCACGAGCCGCCCAACATTCTCCATTTCGGCCGCCCTGGCGAAGGCCTGGCGCTCCGCCCCGGCATGGTCTTCACCATCGAGCCGATGGTCAACGCCGGCCGCCCGGAAGTGAAAATCCTCGACGACGGTTGGACCGCGGTGACCCGCGACCGCGGCCTCTCGGCGCAGTTCGAGCATATGCTCGGCGTCACCGAGGCCGGGTACGAAATTTTTACTCTCTCCCCGATGGGCCTGCACCATCCGCCCTACGTGCTCGGGTGAGCGGGGGCGCTCGGGTCAGCGGGGAGTGCGGCTGATGGCGCGGGGAAAAGCGCCAAGCCTCGCCGAGTTCCCCGCCCTCCTGGCGCTCGCGCCTGCGCCGCCTGGCGCCGAGGGCCACCGCGCTCGGATGCGCGCCCGTCTGCTCAGCGCCGGGCCCGAGGCACTCGCCGATCACGAATTGCTCGAAATGGTGCTGTTCGTCGCCCTGCCGCGCCGCGATACCAAGGTCATCGCCAAAACCCTGCTCGCCCGCTTCGGCAGCTTCGCCGCCGCCATCGCCGCGCCGCTCAACGATCTCCTTGCTACCGAGGGCCTCGGCGAGGCCGGCGCTGCGGCGCTCAAAACTGTCCAGGCTGCGGCCCTCCGCCTTGCCCGCGCCGAAGTGCTGCATCAGCCGGTGCTCGCCAATTGGGAACGCCTGATCGACTATCTCACCGCCGCGCTCGCCCGCGAGCGCGTCGAACAATTCCGCGTGCTGTTCCTCGACAACCGCAACCGCCTGCTCGCCGATGAGGCGCAATCGCGCGGCACCGTCAACCATACCCCGGTCTATCCCCGCGAGGTCGTCAAGCGCGCTCTCGAACTCCACGCCGCCGGCCTGATCCTGGTGCATAACCATCCGAGCGGTGACCCGACGCCATCGCGCGAGGACATCGCCATGACCGCCGAGGTCAAGCAGGCCGCCACGGCGCTTTCGCTCGTGCTGCATGATCACATCATTATGGGCAATGGGCGGTGGGTCAGTTTGCGCCGCGAGGGGTTATTCTAGGCCAGGGGCGCTGCCCCTGGAATTCTCTGGGGCCTGAGCGTTTTGGAAAAGAATGCCCCGGATTCCCCGAATCGACGAAAACCATTTTTTCCAGGGGCAGTCTTTTTCAAGATCGATGGATTTTCACGCGCGAGGCCCCAGCCCCCGTTCCGAAATACGCGCTCTCGACAAATCAGGCGGGGGGATTAACAAACCCTCCGACCAGATGAGGAGGGTCGTATGACCAACATTTCGCGCCACGCCGCCCCCGGCCTGCACATCGCCCCGGAACTGCTCGCTTTCGTCAACGACGAGGCGATCCCCGGCACCGGCATCACGCCCGAGGCGTTCTGGAGCGGCTTCGCCGCCCTGCTGCGCGACCTCGCTCCACGCAACCAGGCCCTCCTCGCGCGTCGCGACGCGTTGCAAGCGGCGATCGACGCCTGGCACCGCGACCACCGGGGCCAGGTCCACGACGCCGCCGCCTACACGGCCTTCCTCCGCGAGATCGGCTATCTGCAACCCGAGCCCGCGCCGTTTGCCGCCACCACCGAAAACGTCGATCCCGAAATCGCCAGCATCGCCGGGCCGCAACTCGTGGTGCCCGTGACCAACGCGCGCTATGCCCTGAACGCCGCCAATGCTCGCTGGGGTAGCCTCTACGACGCGCTCTACGGCACCGACGCCCTGCCCGACGCGCCGCCCGCCTCGGGCCGCGGCTATGACCCGGCGCGCGGGGCGAAAGTGATCGCCTGGGCGCGCCACTTCCTCGACGAAACGTTTCCCCTCGAAGCCGGCAGCCACGCGCACGCCACCGGCTACCGCATCGCCGAGGGCCGGCTTATCGTGGCGCTTGCCGGCGGGGGGGAAACCGGGCTCCGCGATCGCGCGCACTGCGTCGGATTTCGTGGCGCTGGCAGCGCACCCGAGGCGGTACTGCTCCGCCATCATGGCCTGCACGCCGAGATCGTGCTGAACCGCGCCCACCCGATCGGGCGCGGTGATCCCGCCGGCATCGCCGATGTCGTCCTCGAATCGGCGATCAGCACGATCATGGATTGCGAGGATTCGGTCGCGACGGTCGATGGTCCGGACAAGGTGGTGGCCTATCGCAACTGGCTCGGGCTGATGAACGGCACGCTCAGCGCCAACTTCGAGAAAGGCGGCAAAAACCTCACCCGCCGCCTCAATCCCGATCGCACCTACACTACCCCCGAAGGCGGAACCCTCACGCTGCACGGGCGCAGCCTGATGCTGGTGCGCAATGTCGGCCATCACATGTACACCGATGCCGTGCGTGACGCCGAGGGCGCCGAGATCCCCGAAACCTTCCTCGATGCCGCCATCACCGCGCTGATCGCGCTCCATGATTTGCGCGGCGGCGGCGCGTTCAGGAACAGCCGGGCCGGCTCGGTCTATATCGTCAAGCCGAAACTGCACGGGCCGGAGGAAGTGGCGTTCGTGGGCGAACTGTTCGGCCGCGTCGAGGACATGCTCGGCATGGCCCGCAATACGCTCAAAATCGGCATCATGGACGAGGAGCGGCGCACCAGCGCCAACCTCGCCGCTTGCATTTTCGCCGCCCGCGCGCGCGTCGCCTTCATCAACACGGGCTTTCTCGACCGCACCGGTGATGAGATCCACACGGCCATGGAAGCCGGCGCGATGATCCGCAAGAACGAGATGAAAAACACCGCTTGGATCAGCGCCTATGAGGACCGCAACGTCGATATCGGCCTCGCCTGCGGGTTGCGTGGACGGGCGCAGATCGGCAAGGGGATGTGGGCCGCGCCCGACCGCATGGCCGACATGCTGGCGCAGAAAATCGCCCACCCCCAGGCCGGCGCGAACACCGCCTGGGTGCCCTCGCCGACGGCGGCGACCCTGCACGCCCTGCACTACCACAAAATCGATGTCCAGGCCCGCCAACAGGCGCTCGCCGCGCGCAAGCCGACGCCGCTCGGCAAGCTGCTGACCCTGCCGCTGGCCGATCGCCCGAACTGGTCGGGCGAGGAAGTGCAACAGGAACTCGACAACAACGCCCAGGGCATCCTCGGCTACGTCGTGCGCTGGATCGACCAGGGCGTGGGCTGCTCGAAAGTGCCCGATATCCACGATATCGGCCTGATGGAAGACCGCGCGACGCTCCGCATCTCGAGCCAGCACATCGCCAACTGGCTGCACCATGGCGTGGTCTCGGAGGACCAGGTGATGGCGACGCTCAAGCGCATGGCTGCCGTGGTCGATCGCCAGAACGCCGGCGATCCGCTTTACCGCCCTATGGCCCCGGCCTTCGACGGCGTGGCCTTCAAGGCTGCCTGCGACCTCGTCTTCAAGGGCCGTGTGCAGCCCAATGGCTATACCGAATGGGTGCTCCATGCGCGCCGGCGCGAGGCGAAGGGGCGGTAAGGGGCGGCTGGAGGCGCCATCTCGCGAGGTCATGGGGTCTCGGGCCAATGGCCCCAGCCTGTCGAGCCCGGGTTCGCGGTCATTGGGCATATTGAGGATCTACGGGGCAACGTAACGCGTTGATTTTGCCCGGTTTCCAAGATTTTGCGGCGGGGAATTCTTCCAAAAGTGAGGCACACGACTCGAGATATTCTTATTGAAAGAATTGTGCTGACGCGCTAAGAATGCGGCATCTACCTTCGTGCGACGCAGCGTCACAACCGCGACGGCTCAACCGTCACCTACTACGCCCTCGCCGAGGCCGTCTGGAACGCCGCCGCAAAACGAAGAGAAGCCCGGGTCATCCATAGCTTCGGCCGTG
>JAJYYH010000032.1 GCA_021801255.1 Pseudomonadota bacterium | reverse complement strand
CCGGCGCGCCCGTGCCACGCCGTCAGCTCAAGACCTACCGGCAAGCTCTGGTCCGCTATCATCTCCACCCGGAAGCGAAATTCCACCACGGCGCCTTCACCGATCGCGGCCCAACCGAGCGGCGGCACCTCCGCGCCATTTCGATTGCTTTGATCGGCAAAGAGGCCAATCGCTGGGAAGAGCAGTTCTTCCTCGGCCTCGACCCGGAAGCCCAAAACGAATACGGCCTCGCCACCGCCGACCGCGAGCGCCTGCGCGACACCATCCGAGAGGCCATCAAGGCAATCGGCATGGGAAAATTCGCCACCATCACGAAATGGTCGCGTCGCCACCTCTGCGACATCCTCACCGGGCGCAAATCATTGCCGGATGCCGAACTCGCCAGGCTCGCGGCCCGCGCCCGTCACGTCACAGCAAGCCAATCATCCGCCACAAACATCCTCCCGCTCATCCGACAACGCTGCCAAGATGTCGGCCTACGCCAGTTCGCCAAACGCATCGGTATCGATGACGGGCATCTCTCGCGTATATTGTCCGGCCAGCGTCAACCCACCGGAAAGCTGCTTGCCCGGCTGAGACAAACAAGCAAAGATGGTAACCTCAATGGCCTCGGCATACCCAATGCACCCGAACCGCAACCCCGCCGCGAGGCGGCAGCCAGGCAGCCAATACCAAACCCACTCTTCACAAGCCCGTGAGTGCTGCCAAATTGGGAGCCGATTTGGCGATCGCTATATCCCCTTTGCCCCTGGACCCCAGCAAAGGCGGAGCCTTTGCAATCCCTTCCGGGATGCGGGCCCTTCCGGGATGCGGGTCCAGGGCAGCGCCCTGGCCTTATTAACTGAAATCCAATCAGCGGCAGAGCGCGGCCAGCAGGGCATCGAGGCGGAGCCGCCCGGCCGGCAGCGCCACCAGCCTTCCGCCCTCCCAGGCGAGATAGCCGGCCGCCTCGGCCTGGCGCAGAATCTCGGCATCGATCGCCTCGGCGAGGGGGCGGCCGGTGCGGCGGGCGAAGCCGGCGGGATCGAGGCCCTCGGCGAGCCGGAGCCCCATCAGCAGCATCTCGCGCCCCCGCTCGAGCGGCGAAAGCGGCGTCTCGGCGACGCTGCCGTGGCCGAAGCGCCCGACCCGCTCGGCCCAGATTTCCGGGGCGCGATGGCGGCGCGTGGCGACGATTTCGCCCCGCAAGGTGAGCCGCCCATGCGCGCCGGGGCCGATCCCGGCATAGTCGCCATAGCGCCAATAGGCGAGGTTGTGGCGGCTTTCGGCGCCCGGCCTGGCGTAGTTCGAGACCTCGTAGGGCAGCAGTCCGGCGCCGGCGGCCTCCGCGCCGGTCGCCTCGTAGAGCGCCGCCGCTTCCTCGCCCTCGGGCAGCACGATCTCGCCCCGCGCATGAGCCGTGGCGAAGGCGGTGCCGGGCTCGATGGTGAGCTGGTAGAGGGAAAGGTGATCGGCGGCCAGCGCCAGCGCGGCGCGCAGCTCGGCGCGCCAGGCGGGGAGGGTCTGGCCGGGCCGGGCATAGATCAGGTCGAAGGAGAGCCGGGGGAAAATCCGCCGGGCGCTTTCGAGCGCGGCGATCGCCTGGCCCGCCGAATGGCGGCGGCCGAGAAAGGCCAGCGCCGCCGGGTCGAGGCTTTGCACGCCGAGCGACAGCCGGTTCACCCCGGCGGCGCGGAAATCCGCGAGTTTTCCCGCCTCCACGCTGGTCGGATTGGCTTCCAGGGTGATCTCCAGATCATCGCGCGGCGCGAAAACCCGCCTGGCATCGGCGATCAGCGCGGCGACATCGGCCGGCGCCATCAGGCTCGGCGTGCCGCCGCCAAAAAAAATCGAGCCGAGCGGTCGGCGGCCGAGGCGGGCGCCCTCGAAGGCGAGTTCGGCGCGCAAGGCGGCGATGAAACCCGCCGCATCGATCCGCTCGCGGACATGGCTGTTGAAATCGCAATAGGGGCACTTGGCGAGACAGAACGGCCAGTGGATATAAAGGGCGAGCGGCGGCATGGCCGGCATATCGGACAAGCGGGAGGGCGGCGCAATGGCGCAAGCGGCAGGCGCGGGCGGATCGGTCGCGCGGGTGCGCGCGGCGCTCCGGGCGGCGGGCCATCCCGATACCATCGTCGCCGCGCCGAGCGGGGCCCGCACCGCGCAAGAAGCGGCGCGGGCGATCGGCTGCGCGGTCGCGCAGATCGTCAAATCGCTGGTGTTTCGCCAGGGCGACGCGCCGGTTCTGGTGCTTGTCTCGGGCGCCAACCGGGTCGATCCGGCGCGGCTCGCGGCGGCGCTCGGCGGCGCGGTGGCGCAGGCGAGCGGCGCCTTCGTGCGCGAGAAAACCGGCTTCGCCATCGGCGGCGTGGCCCCCGTCGGCCATCTCACGCCGCTCCGCACGCTGATCGATGCCGATCTCATGGCGCTCGACCCGCTATGGGCGGCGGCGGGGGCGCCGGATCAGGTGTTTCGCACCTCGGCCGGGGAACTCCTGCGCCTGACCGGGGGCCGCGTCGCCGCGCTGTGTGCGGGCGCTATGAATGACTGAAAATAACGAGGCGCGAAAAGCCGTTAGCGGCAACCAGCGCGCTCGCGGGTGGCTTGACCCTGGCCCGGCGCGCCACCACACTGCGAGCGAGCCCGCCCGCCGGGCAGTTTCGTAGCAGAAGGGGGAAACGATGCCGCAGGTATCGCTGAAGGTGAACGGCAAGACGCATTCCGTGGAGGTCGAGGGCCGCACGCTGCTGGTTGAGCTGTTGCGCGAAAAACTCGGCCTGACTGGCACCCATGTCGGCTGCGACACCAGCCAGTGCGGCGCCTGCGTCGTGCTCGTCAATGGCGATTCGGTGAAATCCTGCACCATGCTGGCGTTGCAGGCGAATGGCGCGGAAGTCACCACCATCGAGGGGCTGGCCAAGCCGGATGGCACCTTGCATCCGATGCAGGCGATGTTCCGCGAGCATCACGCGCTGCAATGCGGCTTCTGCACGCCGGGGATGGTGATGAGCGCCGTCGATATGGTGAACAAACACCCCCATCCGATGAGCGAGACCGAGATCCGCGCCGAGCTCGAGGGCAATCTCTGCCGCTGCACCGGCTATAACAATATCGTCAAGGCGATCGCGGCGGCGTGGCCCTTGATGCACGGCCAGGCGGCCAAGGCGGCCTGAGGCCGCGCGTCGCCCGCGGCGCGGTAAAACGAGTCGCCCGCGGCGCGGCAAAACGAAAAGTAGAGCGAGAAGTAGAGCGTCTCAAAGGGAGGTTTTTATGGGTTTTGAAGGTATCGGCGCCGCCGTGAAGCGGCGGGAAGATGGCCGCTTCCTCGTCGGGCGTGGCCATTACGTCGATGACATGAACCGCCCCGGCCAGCTCCACGCCTATATCCGCCGCTCCGATCGGCCGCATGCCCGCATCAAGGGCATCGATATCTCGGCCGCCGCCGCTGCCCCGGGCGTCGTCGCGGTCTATACCGGCGCCGACCTGGTGGCCGATGGCATCGGCGGGCTGCCCTGTGGTTGGCAGATCCATAGCAAGGACGGCAGCCCGATGGCCGAGCCGCCGCATCCGGTGCTGGCGGTGGGCAAGGTGCGCCATGTCGGCGACCCGATCGCCGTGGTCATCGCCGAGACCAGGAGCCAGGCCAAGGACGCCGCCGAGTTGCTGGCGATCGATTTCGAGGACCTGCCGGGCGTCGCCGATCTCCGCGCCGCCGCCGCCCCTGGCGCGGCCCTGGTGCATGACGAGGTGGCCGGCAATGTCTGCTATGACTGGCATATCGGCGACAAGGCGGCGGTCGATGCGGCTTTTGCCACCGCCAAGCATGTCGTCAAGCTCGATCTCGTCAACAACCGTCTCATCCCGAATGCCATGGAGCCGCGCGCGGCGCTTGGCGAATGCGATGTCGCGGGCCACTACACGCTCTCCACCACCAGCCAGAACCCGCACGTCATCCGCCTCCTGATGGGCGCCTTCGTGCTGCATATCCCCGAGCACAAGCTCCGCGTCATCGCGCCCGATGTCGGCGGCGGCTTCGGGTCGAAAATCTATCACTACGCCGAGGAGGCGATCGTCACCTGGGCGGCGGGCAAGCTGAAGCGCCCGGTGAAATGGACCGCCGAGCGCTCGGAAAGCTTCATGTCGGACGCGCATGGCCGCGATCATGTCAGCCACGCCGAGATGGCGCTCGACGCGGAGGGGCATTTTCTCGCGCTGCGGGTTTCGACGCTCGCCAATATGGGCGCCTATCTCTCGACCTTCGCGCCCTCGGTGCCGACCTATCTCTACGCGACGCTGCTCGCCGGTGTTTACAAAACCCCGGCGATCTATGCCGAGGTCAAGGCGCTGTTCACCAACACCGTGCCGGTCGATGCCTATCGCGGCGCCGGGCGGCCGGAGGCGGCGTTCCTGCTGGAGCGCCTGGTCGATGTCATCGCCCACGACACCGGCTTCGACCGGGTCGAGCTGCGGCGGAAGAATTTCATCCCCGCCGATGCCTTTCCCTATCAGACCCCGGTCGCCCTGCAGTATGACAGCGGCGATTACGTGACGACGCTGGAGGCGGCGATGAAAGCCGCCGATTGGGCGGGCTTCCCGGCGCGCCGGCAGGCCGCGGCGGCGCGCGGCAAGCTGCGCGGCATCGGGATGTCCACCTATCTCGAGGCCTGCGGCATCGCGCCGAGCCATATCGCGGGCGCGCTCGGCGCGCGCGCCGGGCTCTACGAGGTCGCCAATATCCGCATCCACCCGACCGGCAGTGTCACCGTGTTCACCGGCAGCCATAGCCACGGCCAGGGCCACGAAACCACGTTCGCGCAATTGGTCGTCGATCAGCTCGGCGTGCCGCTCGACCAGGTCGAGATCGTGCATGGCGATACCGGGGAGATCCCCTTCGGCATGGGCACCTATGGCAGCCGCTCGCTCGCCGTCGGCGGCTCGGCGATGGTCAAGGCGATGGACAAGATCATCGCCAAGGGCAAACGCATCGCCGCCCATCTGATGGAGGCCTCGGTCGCGGATATCGAGTTCAAGGACGGCGCCTTCCGCGTCGCCGGCACCGACAAGTCGAAGGCCTTGGCGGAAATCTCGCTCGCCGCCTATATCCCGCACAACTACCCGATCGAGGAGCTGGAGCCGGGGCTGGAGGAAACCGCTTTTTACGACCCCAAGAATTTCACCTATCCCGGCGGCTGCCATGTTTGCGAGGTCGAGATCGATCCCGAGACCGGGGTGACGCAGGTGGTCAATTTCGTCGCCGTCGATGATGTCGGGCGGGTGATCAACCCGATGATCGTCGAGGGCCAGGTGCAAGGCGGGGTCGCGCAAGGCATCGGCCAGGCGCTGCTGGAGGGCGCCGCCTATGACGCCAACGGCCAGCTGCTCTCGGGCTCGTTCATGGACTACACCATGCCGCGCGCCGATAACCTCCCCACTATCACCGTCGGCACCGAAAGCACGCTTTGCACCCACAACCCGCTCGGCTCGAAGGGCTGCGGCGAGGTCGGCGCGATCGGCAGTCCGCCGGCGGTGATCAACGCCGTCGTCGATGCGCTCCGCGATTTTGGCGTGCGCAGTCTCGACATGCCGGCCACGCCCGAGAAAATCTGGTCCATCATCCAGGCCAACCGGCCGAAGATGGCCGCGGAATAGGAGCAGGACGATGTATGATTTCGCCTATCAGAAGCCCGGCAGCCTCGCCGACGCGGTGAAGCTTCTCGCGGCCGACGCCGAGGCCAAGGTTCTGGCCGGCGGCCAGACTTTTATCCCGGTGCTCAAGCAGCGCTTGAACAAACCTTCCGCCGTGGTCGATCTCGCCGGATTGGGGCTCTCGGGCATCACAGTTACGGCGAACGCGCTCACCATCGGGGCGACCACCACGCACGCCGCGGTCGCCCGCTCGGCCGAGGTCAAGAAGGCGATCCCCGGGCTCGCGCTGCTGGCTTCCTGGATCGGCGACAATCAGGTCCGCCATCGCGGCACGATCGGCGGCTCGCTCGCCAATAACGACCCCTCGGCCTGCTATCCGGCGGCGGTGCTGGCGCTCGGCGCCACGATCAAGACCAACAAGCGGGCGATCAAGGCCGATGATTTTTTCCAGGGCATGTTCACCACCGCCCTCGAGCCCGACGAAATCATCACCGCGGTCGAGTTTCCGCTCCCGGTCGCGAAATCGGCCTATGAGAAATTCCGCCAGCCGGCCTCGCGCTATGCCCTGGTCGGCGTGTTCGTGGCCAAAGGGCCGGAAGGGGTGCGTGTCGCCGTCACCGGGGCGGGGCAGAACGGCGTCTTCCGCGTCCCCGAAATGGAAGCGGCGCTGGCAAAAAACTGGTCACCCGACGCGGTCGGGGGGATAAAAATCTCGCCCGAGGGGCTGAACAGCGACATCCATGGCAGCGCCGCCTATCGCGCCCATCTCATCAGCGTCATGGCGCGGCGCGCCGTCGCGGCGGCGGGGTGATGGCGGATTTCCCCTTCACCCCGGCGGATCTCGAAAAGCTCCGCCAGTGGGATACGCCGACGATTTGCAACGGGCTCGAACTCGTGGTTCCGGAGCGCCGCGCCATCGGCTTCACCGTCGAGCCGATGGTCGCTGCGCTCCGCACCCTGCCGCCGATCGTGGGGCTTGCCCGCACCGGCACGATCCGCGCCAAGGAGCCGCCGCGGGGCAAGGTGATCGAGCGCATGACCTGGTATGATCATGTCACGGCCGGCCGTTTCCCGACCATCGCGATCCTCCAGGATCTCGATGACCGCCCCGGCTATGGCGCTTTCTGGGGCGAGGTGAACACGACCATCCACAAGGCGCTCGGGGTTCTGGGCTGTGTCACCAACGGCTCGTTCCGCGACCTTGATATGCTGGCGCCGGGCTTTCAGATCATCGGCGGGCGGGTCGGGCCGAGCCATGCGCATGTCCACCTCGTCGATTGCGGCGGCCCGGTGAACATTTTTGGCATGCAGGCCGGCCATGACGACGTCATCCATGCCGATCATCACGGCGCGGTGGTCATCCCCCACGAGGCGGTGACCAAGCTGCCGGCGGCGATCGAGCTGGTCTCCCGGCGCGAGAAGGTCATCCTCGATGTCTGCCATGCCGCGGATTTTACGCCGGCCAAACTCCGCGAGGCGCTCAAACGCTCGGGCGAGATCCATTAACCGCGGCCAGCGAAAAAGGGGGGGAGCTTCACCCCTCCTGCGGCACAGGGTCCAGGGAGATTGTCCCTGGCGGGTGGAGGGCGGAGCCCTCGCCTTTTCTCAGGCAACCCTTTATATCGTAGCCTGAAAGGATGGGTCGCGGACGGCGCAGAGCGCGCGCGCCCGAGCTGATTGTGCCCGGTTGCCGCCATGCTGCCTGATCTTCGTGCCTGGTCCGCCGCGTCCCGCACTCCCTGGCGGTCCCGCTCATGGGACGGACGTGGCGTGGCGACGCTTGACATCCGGCCGCAGCGCGAGCAGCGGCGGCGCATGCGGCTCACGCCGCCGCTGCTTTGGTCGGCGGGGTTCCATCTCACGGTCCTGCTGCTGCTGCTGATCACCATGCGGCATCGCGAGACCAGCGAGCCGCTGCCACCCCCGGGCGTCGCGATGGTGTTCGAATCCGGCTCCGCCCGGGGGCCGCGCCTGCCCAACCCGACGCGGGAGGCCAATCTGCCGCCACAACCCGCCGCCGTACCCTCCCCGCTCGCGCCGGCGCCGCCGCCCGAAGCCGCGCCGCCCGCGAGCGCCGCGGCACAGCCGTCGCGGGCCACGTCCCCCTTGCCGGTGCCGCCGGTGCCGCCCCAGGCGGCGGGGGCGACCACCCAGGAGGCCGAGGCGCCACCCTTGATTTCGGCGCCGCTCGCCGAACCCGCGCCGCCGCCGAGCCCAGCCAAGCCGGTCGCGCCGAACCAGCAGGCGATGGTGACGCCGCCGCTCCCCGCCCGGCCCCTCACCCCGCCAGCGCCACAGACCGCGCCGCGCACCCCCTCGCCGGAAGCGGCGCCGCGCGCCCCGGCACCGCCCGCGCAATCGGCCCGCAAGAGCAATGGCGCGCCGCCGATGCGGCTCTTCGCCCAGAGCCTGCCCTCGCTGAGCAAATTCTCGGTCGGCCCGGCGCTGCGCGGCCCGACTGAAATCATGCCCTTCGCCAAGATCTCGGCTGCCGCGCTTGGCGCCGATTGGCGCAACGAACTCGCGGCCTGGATCGAGGCCCATAAATACTACCCCCAGGCCGCGGCCGAGCGCGGCGAGCAGGGGGTCAGCGAGGTGCGCGTCGTGGTCAATCGCGACGGCCATGTGGAATCGGTCGAGCTGGAGCGCCAATCGGGCTATCAGGCCCTCGATAGCGGCGCCGTCGGGCTGTTCCACGGCGCCGAGCTGCCGCCCTTTCCGATCGGCACCAACGAGGAACGCGTGACCATCGACCTCACCATCCATTATGTGATCTATCGCAACTAACCCGACTTATTATCCTGCGCGATATCAATGACTCTTCGCGATATCAATGACTCTTAATGCCATTCAGTATATAATTTATGCCGATCCACATTGAGGGATGGCGATGGCGATCTACGATCTTTTTTCCAAGCGTCAGAAGCGCGCCCGAGGCGAAGTGCCTGACGTTTACGTCTATGATAGACTGCCCCAACCGCTTCGGAGGCAGATTGTTCATATTGTCAGAGAGACATTCAGCAATTTTTATGGTCCACACCCTGACAACGAAGCGTACAGATCTGTAAATAATACGCTTCTCAAAGAATATGGGAGTTTCGAGTTAATCAAGAACGCGACATGTGATCAGCAGGCGATCTTCGATTTCTTCTTAAGCGAAATTTTTATTGAACGCGCTCTGGACGTTGTCGAATTATGTTTTAAGCTTATAGGAGATTTACCAAGCAGGCCGCCTCAATATTCATCCAAAAATCGCGCCGACGTAACGAGCATGGCCGAGGACGCTATCATGGAGTTGAACGCGAGGTTCAAAGAGCATGGGGTTGGCTATCAGTTCGAGTCTGGCCAGATCATTCGAGTTGACTCCCAGTTCATACATAATGAAGCCGTAAAACCAGCATTGCATGTTCTGCGTGATAAGGAATTTAAAGGCGCGAACGAAGAATTCTTGAATGCCCATGAGCATTATCGGCATGGACGTTACAAAGAATCCCTGGTCGAAGCGCTGAAGGCATTCGAGAGCACCATGAAAATAATTCCTGATTACGCATGATTTTCAGCCAACTTAAGCAGGCGGTAGGGCATTGGCGGTGTCCGCACCGCGGCCCAGGTGAGGCGCGGGATCATGGCGGCGAGGTCGTATCGGCGGTTGAAGCGATAT
>JAJYYH010000044.1 GCA_021801255.1 Pseudomonadota bacterium | reverse complement strand
TCGCTTTCAACATCCTCACCGCCCACCGCACCAACACCCTCGCCCAGGACCGCTACCGAGCCGCCCTCGCCGGTATCGATAATATGCTCACGCTGCTCGCTATCTCATAGCATTGAACGGCCTTGGGGCACTCGGAGAGATAGGCACGAATGAGCTTGGCATGCTCTCCATACCAATTAGGGATCCCGAATCGGGCGCAGAGTTTCAAATTGACGCGCTGAGCAGCGGGGAGAAAGGTCTTATCCTGACATTCCTTCTTATCGCCCAAAGCGTCGAAGATTATGGCATCGTCCTACTTGACGAGCCTGAACTGCACCTTAATCCGGCAGTTTGCAGAGACCTTTTGCAATTTTTTGTTGATGAATATGCCGAAAAACGAAATATCCAAGGTATTATTTGCTCTCATTCAGCCGAAATTCTTGCCGGAACTTTCGATCGGCCGTCTTGCGGGCTTTACCATCTCCGGGACGGCAAAATCCTGGCCAAGGTTCGCCAGCAGGACCGGGAAGAAATACGCGACGTCCTTCGCCGCCTTGGAAGCTCGCAAAGTGAAGCGCTCCTATACAGAGGGACGGTGTCGGTCGAAGGAATTCATGACGTAGAAATATTGGAAGCCGGTTTCGGCGATCTGTTCAGAAAATACCAATTGAAACAACGAGGAGGTCGCACGCAGATCGAGGCCGATATTCGAGCTCTCCAAGCAGCAGAATCAAAGGGCACTGAAATTGGGAATCATTATTTTATATTTGACCTCGACAGAAAACCAACGTCTCTCGAAAACTCTACCCACGTCAGATTATTGCAAATCAACAGATACTGCCTTGAGAATTTTTTACTCGATATAGAGATCCTAACGGACTTAAGCAAGGACAAACAATACTCCAAAAACCCAAAAAAAACCACGACAGATATGCGGGAGGTGATGAAGAGACTTGCTATGTCCCAATTAAACGAGCATATTGCACGTTTAACTTTTAAATCTATGGGCCTTGAGGACATAAAATTTTCCATGGGCGCGGTACGTGAGCCCAGCGCGGAAAAGATCGCAAATTCCTTGTTGAGTCAAATCACTGAAATGACAAAAAAACTCTCGGAACTAACAAATGCCGATTTCAAGTCCAAATTTATTTGTATATTTAATAAAAAGTACACTGAAGAGCACCCCCAATGGGGAGAAGGATGGCAAAATCTCTGCAACGGAAAGCAGCTTCTGGAAGACCTGCGCAAAGAAGGACATTTTGAAGGCGACATTCTAAAACTTAAAAAGGCTATAATTACCAAAATGCAGCATAAAGAGACCGATGACTATAAGGAATTACATGGAATGTTAGAATCTATTATAGTTGGTTAGATTTAATTTCATATAGTGTTACGCCGAATTCTTGCAATAAAAAGCGACTGCGCTGTCTTCGATCCTTCCAGGGCCATTGAACCTATGCCGAAGGAGGGGTCGGTTGCGGCGCGGCGAAAAGAGTGCTACAGGGGAAAAATGGATCGGCAGCCCTCCACCGTTCGCGCCTCCATTAGCCCCGCGCTCTCCCGCAGCGGACTCCTTCTTCTGCGACTTAGCCGCCCCTGGGCGTGACGCCGCGGCTTGCCCCGGCATCGTTCAGGGGATGACCCGAGGCTTGCTGTCGCAACATCTCTGAAGGACCGGCCCATGAGCATCACCCATCCGAGCTTCGGCACGCTCGACGACAACCGCATCATCATCTTCGACACGACGCTCCGCGATGGCGAGCAATCGCCCGGCTTCTCGATGAATTTGCAGGAAAAACTGCGCATGGCCGAGGCTTTGGCCGAACTCGGCGTCGATGTCATGGAAGCCGGTTTTCCGATCGCCAGCCCTGGCGATTTCGAAAGCGTCCAGGCGATTGCCGAGAGCATCGGCCGACGCGACAATGCCCCCGTCATCTGCGGTCTCGCCCGCACCGGCGGGCGCGATGACATTATGCGCGCCGGTGAGGCAACCCGCCCGGCGCGGCGCAAGCGCATCCACAGCTTCATCAGCACCAGCCCGCTGCACATGCGGGTAAAGCTCCGGATGGCGCCCGAGGCGGTGCTGGAGGCAATCGTCGCCGGCAACACGCTGGCCCGCCAATATACCGACGATGTCGAATGGTCGGCCGAGGATGGCAGCCGCACCGAGCCCGATTTCCTCTGCCGCTCGGTCGAGGCGGCGATCAAGGCCGGCGCCACCACGATCAATATCCCCGATACCGTGGGCTATTCCCTGCCCGAGGACATGGCGCGCATCTTCACCATGCTGCGCGAGCGGGTGCCGGGGGCGGAAAATGTCATCTTCTCGGCGCATAACCACAACGATCTCGGGCTGGCCGTGGCCAACACCATCGCCGCCATCCGCGCCGGCGTCCGCCAGGTGGAATGCACCATCAACGGTATCGGCGAGCGCGCCGGCAATGCGGCACTCGAGGAGATCGTCATGGCGCTCCGCACCCGCCACGACGCGCTGGGCTGGAAGAGCGGCATCGAGACGCCGAAAATCCTCCGCACCTCGAAACTGCTCTCCACCATAACCGGCTTCGATGTCCAGCCCAACAAGGCGATCGTCGGGCGCAATGCCTTCGCCCATGAATCGGGGATCCATCAGGACGGCGTGTTGAAGGATGCCGCGACCTACGAGATCATGACGCCCGAGAGCGTGGGCTGGAGCAATTCCTCGCTGGTCATGGGCAAGCATTCCGGGCGCGCGGCGTTTCGCGACAAGTTGCGGGCGCTCGGCTATGGCGAGATCGGCGATAACCAGCTGAACGACGCCTTCCGCCGCTTCAAGGATCTCGCCGATCGCAAAAAAGTCGTCTATGACGATGATCTTGTTGCTTTGGTTGACGACGAGGTGATGCGCGGGAATGACCGCATCCGCTTTCTCTCGCTCGATGTGCATACCGGCTCGAAGGCCAAGCCGCGCGCCGAATTGGAACTCGAGATCGATGGCGTGAGCCGGAGCGCCGTCGCCACCGGCGACGGGCCGGTCGATGCCACGTTCAACGCCATCCGCGAACTCTTCGCCCATGAGGCGATTTTGCGGCTCTATTCCGTCGGCGCGGTGACGGAGGGGACGGATGCGCAGGCGCGGGTCACCGTGCGGCTCGAGGAAAACGGCAAGATGGTCGATGGCCAGGGCGCCGACACCGACACCATCGTCGCCTCGGCGCGCGCCTATGTGCATGCGCTCAACAAGCTCCTAGTCAAGCGCGCCCGCACCGCCCCACAAGCGCTCATCGCCTAACCCGGCCGCCCCCGCCCGGATTGCGCGGCGGGGGCGATGGTGCCACCCTCCCGGCGAGGATCGCGGGAGGGCGTGAGAAAAATGTTTTTGCGAGCGGGTGGGCTCAATAACCATGTTTCGGTGAGCGGCCCGGCGGGCGCGCCGGCGCTGTTGTTGCTGCATTCTCTCGGCACATCCCTGCATGTCTGGGATGCGCAGGCTGAAACCCTGGCGCGGCATTTTCGCGTCATCCGCCCGGATCTGCGCGGCCACGGCCTCACCGAGGTCACGCCTGGCCCCTATAGTATCGAGGGGTTGGCCCATGATGCGCTCGCGGTGCTCGATGCGCTTGGCATTGCTCACGCCCATGTCGCGGGGCTGTCGATCGGCGGGCTGATCGCCCAAGCGCTCGCCCATCACGCGCCGCACCGGGTGCTGAGCCTCATCCTCTGCGATACCGCGCTGGCGATCCCATCGCCGGCCAACTGGCATGAGCGGGCGCGGCTGGTGCGCGCTGGAGGCATGGGCGCGGTCGTCGAGGCGGTGATGGCGCGCTGGGTGACGCCGGGTTTTCGTGACAGCGCCGCGGCACGGGGATTGCGCGCGATGCTGCTGCGCACCGACCCCGAAGGCTATGCCGGTGCCGCCGAGGCCATCGCCACCACCGATTTCACCGAGCAGACGCCACATTTGCGCCTGCCCGCCCAAATCATCGTGGGCGCGCTCGACGAAGCAACCCCGATCACCAGCGCCAAGGCCTTGCAGACGGCACTGCAAGCCTCGCTCACCATCATCCCCGATGCCGCGCATATTCCGACCATCGAGAAGCCGAACGCGGTGAGTGCCGCGATCCATAATTTTCTGGCGCCCGCCCCGGTCGGTGACGGCTATGAGGCCGGCCTCAAGGTGCGCCGCGAAGTGCTGGGCGAGGCGCATGTCGCGCGCGCACTCGCCGCGAGCACGGGTTTTGACCGGCATTTCCAGGAATTCATCACCCGCGCGGCCTGGGGCGGCGTCTGGGCGCGCCCCGATCTCGACCGGCGGACCCGCAGCCTGATCACGCTCGCGCTTCTCGCCGGGCTTGGCCAGCATGAGGAATTCCGCTTGCATCTCCGCGCCACCCGCAACACCGGCGCGACGCCTGAGGAAATTGCCGAGATGCTGCTCCATGTCGCGGTCTATGCCGGGGTGCCGGCGGCCAATAGCGCGATCCGGCTGGCCAAGGAGGTTTTGAAGGAAATGGAGGCGACCCCGTGAACGATCCCCTTCCCTTCCGGCCAGCGGCCAAGGGCACGCAGCCCCTGCATGACACGCCCGCCTATGGCAGCACGAGCAAGCGTCACCCGAACGCCCCGCTGCTCGCCTTCGCCCACACCCTCACCGAGACCACCGGCCCGCGTTTCGCGCCCGCGCATTTCCCCGCCCTCGCCGATCTCTCGGTGGCGCGGGGAAAATCGGCGCTCGGCGAGCGGATCATCGTCGCGGGGCGGGTGATGGACGAGGATGGCCGCGCGGTGCCGAACACCATGGTGGAGATCTGGCAGGCCAATGCCGCCGGCCGCTACGATCATCCCAACGACCAGCACGACGCGCCGCTCGATCCGCATTTTCACGGCGAGGGCCGCGTGTTTACCGATGCCGAGGGGCGCTATCGCTTCACCACCATCAAGCCCGGCGCCTATCCCTGGCGCAACCATCCCAATGCCTGGCGGCCCAACCATATCCATTTCTCCCTCTTTGGCACGGGTTTCGCGCAGCGGCTGATCACCCAGATGTATTTTCCAGGCGATCCTTTGCTCGAACGCGATCCGATTTTTCTCGCCATCCCGGAGCGCGCGGCGCGCGAGCGGCTGATCGCTCGTTTCGATCTCGGCCTCACTGAGCCGGAATGGGCGCTCGGCTATCGCTTTGATTTCGTCCTCCGCGGGCGGGGCGCGACACCGATGGAAAATACCTGATGCCGCAAGCGACCAGCCAGCAGACCATCGGCCCCTATTGGCACCTCATCCTGCACCCCGAATGGGCCGATCTCACCCGATTCGGGGCAGCGGGAGAGCAGATCACGCTCACCGGGCGGGTAATTGATGGCGAGGGGGCACCGATCATGGACGCGGCGGTCGAGATCTGGCAGGCCGATCCGCCGGCGGATGCGCATTTTCCCGGTTTTGGCCGGGCCCCCGCCGATGATGCGGGGCGGTTCCGCTTCGTCACGCTGAAACCCGGCCCGGTGCCGGGGCGTGGCAACGCCTGGCAGGCGCCGCATCTGGCCCTCGCCATCCATGCCCGCGGTTTGCTTCGCCCGCTTTTCACCCGGCTCTATTTTGCCGGCGATCCGCGCAACGAGGCGGACCCGCTGCTTGGCGCCATCGCCGATCCCGCCCGCCGCGCGACGCTGATCGCCACCCCCACGGCGGCCGCCACCTGGCATCTCGATATCCGCTTGCAAGGCGCGGGCGAAACCGTTTTTTTCGATTTCTGATGATTAAGCAAAAACAAGGGGTTCTTTTTTACAAAAAAGAACCAAAAAACTTTTATCAATTCAAGGCAAGGGGACAAAGGTTTTTGCTTCTTTTTGCAAAAAGAAGCGCTTTCTTGCCTGCGCTCTTTCCGGGCAGACCCTGATGGCGGTTTTCCCCGGCGACGGCGTGGTATTGGGCACGCTCTATGGCTCGGAGGCGATGCGGGCGATTTTCGACGAGCGCGCCTGGTTGCAACGCATGCTCGATGTCGAGGCGGCACTCGCCCGCGTCCAGGCGCGGCTCGGCCTGATCCCGGAGGCCGCGGCGCTCGCCATCGGCAACGCCGCGCGCGTCGAAAATATCGATCTCGCCGCGCTGGCCGCGAGCACGCGCATTGTCGGCTATCCGGTGGTCGGGCTGGTGGCCGAACTCGCGCGTGCCGCCGGGCCGGAGGCCGGACGCTGGACGCATTGGGGTGCCACCACCCAGGATATTCTCGATACCGCCGTTTCCCTCCAGGTGAAGGCCGGGCTGGCGCTGATCCGCCACGACCTGCTGACGCTCGCCAGGGCGCTGGCGCGCCAGGCCGCGGCGCATCGTGCGACGCCGATGGCCGGGCGGACCCATTTGCAACACGCGCTGCCCATCACGTTTGGCCTCAAATGCGCGATCTGGCTCAACCCGCTGCTCGGCCATCTAGAGCGACTGGAGCAACTGCGCCCGCGCGTCGAGCTGGTCGAATTCGGTGGCGCGGCCGGCACGCTCGCCTCGCTGGGTGGGGCGGGGATCGCGGTCATGGAGGGTCTGGCCCAGGAACTGGTGCTCGGCACCCCGCGCGCGCCCTGGCATGTCTGCCGCGAGGGGCTCGCCGAGACGGTGGGTTTTCTCGGCCTGCTTTGTGGCAGCCTCGGGAAATTCGCCACCGACATCATCCTGCTCGCGCAGACCGAGGTCGCGGAAGTGGCGGAGCCGCATCAACCGGGCCGCGGCGGCTCCTCCACCATGCCGCAAAAACGCAACCCGATCAGCGCCGAATACATCCTGGCCGCAACCCGGGGCGTGCAGGCGCTGGTGCCGGTGATGCAGGGCGCGATGCTCGCCGATCAGGAGCGCGCGACCGGGCCCTGGCAAGCCGAGCCGCTCGCCGTGCCGCAAGCCTTCGTGCTCGCCCATGGCGCGGTGCTGCACGCGCGCGCCATCGCCCAGGGGATGGTGGTCGATGCCGCGCGCATGCGGCGCAATCTCGATCTCAGCGGCGGGTTGATCGTCGCCGAATCGGTGATGATGGGGTTGGCCCCGAGCCTCGGGCGCGAGGCCGCGCATCACGCGGTGCGCGCGGCCTGCGACGCGGCGCTCGCGGAAGGCCTCCCGCTTGCCGAGGCCCTGGCGCGGAATGCCGCGATCACAGCCCGGCTCGATCGCGCGGCACTGGAAAAACTCACCGATCCGGCGCGCTATCTCGGCAGCGCGGAGGCTTTCATAAGCCGCGTGCTGGATGCCGCGAAGTCCTGGTTCAGCCATTAAAATCCCATCGAGGTCGATCATGCCCGTAGCCCCCGCGCCTGAAACCGTCACCCTTCCGGTTAACGCCTTGCGCGATTTCGTCGCCGCGATTTTTGCCGCCGCCGGCTGTGCCTCGGATGAGGCGCAGCGGATCGGGCGCTATCTCGTCTCGGCCAATCTCGCGGGGCACGACAGCCACGGCGTGATCCGCGTGCCGCGCTACATCATCTGGCTCCAGGACGGCGCGGTGCGGGCCGGGCAATCGCTTACGGTTCTCCGCGAGACGACGAGCCACGCCGTGGTCGACGGCAATTTTGGTTTCGGCCAGACCATCGGGCCGCTCGCCGTCGATCTTGGCATCGAGAAGGCGAAAGCGAGCGGGATGGCGGTGATCGCGCTGTCCCATGCCGGGCATCTCGGGCGGATCGGTGACTGGGGCGAGCGCGCCGCCGAGGCGGGGCTGGTTTCGCTCCACTTTGTCAATGTCGCGGGCGGCGAGCTGGTGGCCCCCTGGGGCGGGGTCGAGCGGCGCTTTTCCACCAACCCGGTCTGCATCACCGCCCCGCGCCCCGGCCATGAGCCGCTGGTGCTCGACTTCGCCACCTCGCGGGTGGCCGAGGGCAAGGTGCTGGTGGCCTCCCAGGGCGGCAAGAAAGTGCCTGCGGACGCGCTGATCGGCCCGGATGGGACGGTCTCGGATGATCCCCGGCTGCTCTATGGCGACATCGCGGGCAGCCATGTCCGCGATGCGACAAAGGGCGCCGGAGCGCTCCGCACGTTCGGCGAGCACAAGGGCTCGGGGCTGGCCTTCATGTGCGAGATCCTCGCCGGCTGCCTCACCGGCGGCGGTCCCTCAGGCCCGGTGGCGCCGGGCCCGCGACGCATCGCCAACGGTATGTTCTCGCTCTATGTCGATCCGGGAAATTTCGCCGGCGCCGGCTTTGCCGCCTCGGTCGAGGACTACGCGGCCTACGTGAAATCCTCGCGCCCCGCCATCCCCGGGGCTGAGGTGCTGCTGCCTGGCGAACCGGAAAGCCGCACCCGCGCCGACCGGCTGGCGCACGGCATCCCCTTGCAGCGCGAGACCTGGGCGGCGATTACTGCAACCGCCCGCCAACTCGGCGTCAACCCGCCTGCCGGGTAGCATGGCGGGGAGGAATTTCACGATCGATCGTCGCGCGCCAGCGGATAGGCCCCTGTGCCCCCACGAAAGGGGATCAGCCACATGCGATCAAAACGCTCGTCGGCCGGATCACGAAACTGCTCGATGCCGATGACCATGCCGGCATGGCCGAGCCGTGGCTGTGCGCGATAGGTGCCGAAAAGATAATCCCACCACGGCAGGTTGAAGCCAAAATTGCTGTTGGTTTCCTCCGGCAGGATCGAATGATGTACTCGGTGCATGTCGGGCGTGACGAGGATTTTCCGCAACCAGTGATCGAGCCGTTGCGGCAGGCGTGCATTGGCATGATTGAACATCGAAGTCGCATTCAGTAACACTTCGAAAACCAGCACCGCGAGCATGGGCGCGCCAAGGGCGGCGACCACCGCCATCTTGAGCAACGCCGAGAGCAGGATTTCGAAAGTGTGGAAGCGCCCGCCCGAGGAAACATCGAGATCGAGATCGGCGTGGTGCATGCGGTGCAGCCGCCACAACAGCGGCACGGCGTGAAATAGCACATGCTGAAGATAGATCACGAGATCGAGCAGTACCACGCTCGCCACCACCTTGAGCCAGAACGGCAAAGCCAGGGTTTGCAACAATCCCCATCCCCGCGCTTCCGCCGCCGCGGCAATGCCGAGCGCGCCCGCCGGCAGGATCAATTTGACCACCAGCCCATTGAGAAAAGTGATTCCGAGATTGCTTGGCCAGCGGCGCCGGCGCGAGGCGGAAACCACGCGCGCCCGCCGCGGCGCCCAGGCTTCCCAGAGCGCCATCAGCGCCAGGACGGCGAGAAACGCCGTCATGCGAATGAGGCCGGCATGGGCGATCGCGGCGATCGACATCACGGGGCTCCAAGAAACCTCAATAGTCCAAAAATAGGCACCAATTCATCAGCCTCCGGCATCCAGCTGCACACCCGACAGGATAGCGACCCCGTATCGGGATGGAAGCCATCATCGTCGTGCCGGTGCCAGTGCTAGTGAGCGTCTGAAAGTCAATATCCGTCCACCCCAAAATCGATGGGCCCAAAACCGGCGGGAAAACCCCAATGTTTCCAGAACGCATTCTTTCAGGTTCGCTGGATTTTCACGCTCTGAGTAGAATCCGACCCTGCGGCCAGATGTCACGGCTCCCTATGTCTCTAGCAACGAAGCTTGGATTTTCTCCCCGCCGTTCCCGATCCCTCGATTAGCACTGGTGCGCATGACATGATCAAGCTCTTGGTAACCGGCACCGTCGTGCTGGGGATGACCGCCGGCGTCGCGCTGGCACAGGCGACAACGTCGGAGACAACAACATCAAAGACCACGACAACCATGACACCGGCGGTCGTCGGGCCGCCCGAAGGGAGTGTCGTAACCCGCACCGGGAAGAGCCCGAGCGCCGAAGGCCCGCGGACCGAGACCACCGAGACCACCTATCGCAGCAACAGCACAGGCGTCACGAACGACAGTACAACCCAAACCACCACCAACCCGGCCCCCGAGGTCACGACGACGACCAAGAAGACAACGACCTCCGTCACCGAGTGAGCCTATCTGGCGAGCCGGAGCGGCACGATCTCCCGTAATGGCTCGCAAAGCCGGCGGGCAGATCGTAAGATGCGATATCGTGATCTGATGGAAGCCGCGATGCCCGGCCGTGCGATGGGCCCGGCCGTGCGATGGGGCTGAGCGCGCGTGCGCCCCGTTGAGCGCCGCGAACGCACGGAAAGACAAGGAAAATCTGGACCATGGCAGTTTCCCTTGAAGATGCCCGGAACTTGGCCCAGCAGCTTGGCCGATACGGTAAGGCGCAAGGTGCGCGAAGTTCGCTGGAGATTTTCCTGACAGCGGTGCCGTTCGGGGCTCTCTGGGCCGTCATGTGGGCGGCGCTCGGCGTCAACTATTGGCTCTGTCTCTTGCTCGCGATACCGACCGCGGGATTTCTCGTGCGTCTTTTCATGATCCAGCACGATTGCGGCCATGGAGCTTTCTTCCGGCGCCGCGCGACGAATGACTGGGTGGGCAGGATCATCGGCGTCTTGACGCTGACGCCTTATGGCTTCTGGCGGCGAACCCACGCTGTGCACCACGCCGCCGTGGGCAATCTTGAACATCGCGGCATCGGCGATATCGACACGCTGACGGTGAGCGAATACCTCGGGCGGAGCCGCGCCGGCCGTCTTGCCTATCGCATCTATCGCCATCCGATTGTCATGTTCGGCATTATTCCGCCCTATCTTTTCCTGCTCCACTACCGTTTTCCGGCCGGCCTGATGCGCGCGGGCCGGCAGCCGTGGCTGAGCACGATGGGCACGAATGCGGCGATCGCGGCGGTTGTCGCAATGATGGCATGGCTCGTCGGGATCCGGCCCTTCCTTTTGCTGGATGCCCCGGTTGTTCTGCTCGCGGCCATGCTCGGCATGTGGTTCTTCTACGTCCAGCATCAGTTCGAACACACGGAATGGGCCCATGACAAAGCGTGGAATTTCTATGCCGTCGCGCTGCATGGCAGTTCGTACTATGAACTGCCCCGCATCCTTGCCTGGTTCTCCGGAAATATCGGCGTCCATCACGTGCATCATCTTTGCAGCCGTATCCCGTTCTATCGCCTGCCACGGGTCTTGAACGACCATCCCGAACTGGCCAGTGTCGGCCGATTGACGCTTATTCAGAGTTTGCGCTGCGCGTCGCTGGCGCTGTGGGACGAGGGGCAGAAGCGGCTCATATCGTTCCGGGAACTGCGTCTGCGCGCGGCGGAACCCACTCTTGCCTAGCACCAGCCAACACCCCCTTGCGGCGGCCGCAAGGGGGCGTGAAAGCAACCCAAAAGGGAAAAACCATGGGGACAATCCTGATTATCGTCGTGCTGATCCTGCTGTTCGGCGGCGGCGGCGGCTATTACGGCTATAGTCGTTATGGCGGGCGCGGGCTGGGAGGGATCCTCGGCCTTGTGCTCATCGTCCTCGTCGTGTTGTGGCTGCTAGGCGGTATCCAGGGCATGAATTTCGGCCGCCCGTGACCCCCGCTCCGGCAACGCAGGATCTCAGCCGGGGCGAAAGCCTTGGGCGATAACATAGAGTTCGCTTGATTCCTTGCGGCTCGCCAGCGGCTTGGCATGGCGGACGCTGCGGAAGGCGCGCTTCATCGCGGCCAGAAGGCGCTGCTCGGTGCCACCCTGGAACACCTTGGCGACGAAAGCGCCGCCCGGCGCGAGCGTCGCAAGCGCGAAATCGAGCGCTTGCTCGGCCAGCGCGACGATGCGCAGGTGATCGGTCGCGGCGTGCCCGGTGGTGTTGGGCGCCATGTCGGAGAGCACGAGATCGGCCGGACCGCCGAGCAGCGCGGCGAGGCGCCGCGGCATATCGGGGTCGCTGAAATCGCCGGTGAGCGTCATGGCGCCGGGCAGCGGGTCGATCGCCAGGAGATCGAGCGCCACCACCCGCGCCGCGCCCCGCAGCAAGGCCACCTGCGTCCAGCCGCCTGGCGCGGCGCCGAGATCGACCACCCGCGCGCGGGGGGTGAGGAGATGGAAGCGCTCATCCAGCTCGATCAGCTTGAAGGCGGCGCGCGAGCGCCAGCCCTCCCGCACCGCCGCCCGCACGTAAGGATCGTTGAGCTGGCGCGTGAGCCAGCGCTGCGAGGCCGGGCTGCGCCCACGCGCCGTGCGCAGCGCGACATGGGTGTCGCGGCTGCCCGGCACCGTCCCTGGCGCGCCCCCTGGCAGGCGGCGGCTCATCGCCGTCCCCCCAAATGAAGGGGCCGGCGTGGCCCGCGCGGGCGCTCCGACGTCATGCGCATCAGCCGCAACAGGATCCCCTCGCGCAGGCCGCGATCGGCGACGACGACGCGGCTCGCTGGCCACAACGTGCGGATGGCGGCGAACACGGCGCAGCCGGGCAGCACGAAATCGGCGCGCTCGGGCCCGACGCAAGGATGGGCCACCAGCCCCTCGCGGCCAAGCGCGAACAGCTTGGCGAGCGCCTCATCGCAGGCCGCGCCATCGAGGATCGCGCCATCGACCAGGGGACGGCGATAGCGCGGCAGGCCGAGCACGACACCGGCGAGCGTCGTCACCGTGCCGCTGGTGCCGAGAAGCTGGACGCCGCCACAGCCGATTTCCTTGCCGATGCAATGGACCCGCTCGAAGGCGGCCAGGCGCTCCCGCACCACCGCGACCATCGCGGCGAACCCCTCGCGGGTGAAACAGGAAGCCCCG
This sequence comes from Pseudomonadota bacterium, assembly GCA_021801255.1. GTDB lineage: Bacteria > Pseudomonadota > Alphaproteobacteria > Acetobacterales > Acetobacteraceae > Acidibrevibacterium. The sequence continues at coordinate 33,249 of JAJYYH010000044.1, read as the reverse complement.
AATCGCTCGGCGAGCGTCACCACGCCGAAGGGGATCGAGAGATAGCCGATCAACGCCGGCGGCGCGCCGGGGGCCGCGAGACGCACCCAGGCAATCTCGGTCGAGCCGCCGCCGATATCGAACAGCAACACCCGCCGGCCGCCCTGGCTGAGCAGCGGCGCGCAGCTTTCGAGCGCCAGTTCGGCCTCCTCGCGGGTCGAGATGATGTCGATCGCGAGCCCGGTCTCGCGGCGCACGAGGGCGAGGAACTCGGCGCCATTGCTGGCGCGCCGGCAGGCCTCGGTGGCGACCGCGCGCACCCCCGAAAGCCGGCGGCGGGCCAGCCGCTCGGCACAGACCTGGAGAGCCGCGAGCGCCCGCTCCATCGCCTCGGGACAAAGCCGCCCCGAGTGGTCGAGCCCCTCGCCGAGCCGCACGATGCGGCTATAGCTGTCGATGACGCGAAAGCCGCTCCGCGTTGGCGCCGCTACCATCAGCCGGCAGTTATTGGTGCCGAGATCGAGCGCGGCATAGGCCGCGCCCGTCGCGGCAAAGGCTTCGGAAGAAGGGGAAATACGCTCAGCCATGGCTCGGAACGAAAGGCCTTATAAAATCGTATCATCGGTCGCTCCGCCGGAAGCGGCAAGCCCGGTTAGACACCCGGCTTCCGGGCGGGATCCTGCTTGATATCGTGCTTCTGGACGTGTTTGCTAGCGCCATGACGATTCTCACGGGAAACGCACGGCTCGCCGGCGTTGTCGGCTGGCCGGTCGGCCATAGTCGCTCGCCGCGCCTGCACGGATTTTGGTTGGAACGCCATGGCATCGATGGCGCCTATGTCCCGCTCGCCGTGGCGGCGGAAAAATTCGCCACCGCCATTCTCGGCCTCTGCGCCGCGGGCTTCGCCGGGCTCAACGTCACCCTGCCGCATAAGCAGGCGGCGTTCGCGCTCTGCGATGTCATCGAACCCTCGGCGCGCCGCGCCGGAGCGGTGAACACGCTGGTCTTTCGCGCGGGGCGGATCATCGGCAGCAACACCGATGGCGCGGGGTTTCTCGCCCATCTCGCGGCAATGGGGACCGATCCGCTGGCCGGGCCGGCGCTGGTGCTCGGCGCCGGTGGCGCGGCGCGGGCCATCGCCGCGGCGCTGCTCGATGCCGGGGCACGGGTGAGCGTCACGGCCCGGCACGCCCCGGCGGCATCGGCGCTCACCGCCGCCTTGCCGGGAATCGTGCCGCTCAACTGGGACGCCCGCGCGGCGGCGCTGGCCGACCACGCTTTGGTGGTCAATACCACCTCTGCCGGCATGACGGGCCAGCCGCCGCTCGCCCTCGATCTCACGCGGGCGGCCCCGCGCCTGGTGGTGGCCGATATCGTCTATACCCCGCTCAGGACGCCGCTTCTCGCGGCGGCGGAGGCGGCCGGGCTGCGCACCGTCGAGGGCCTGGGCATGCTGCTGCACCAGGCGGTGCCGGGTTTTGCCGCGTGGTTTGGGGTCACGCCCGCGGTGGACGCGGAACTCTATCGCTTTGTTGCAGCCGACCTGCCCGCCTGATGCGCCTGATGCGTCTGATCGGCCTGACCGGCGGGATAGGCATGGGCAAATCGACAGCGAGCGCGATTTTCCGCCGCGCCGGCGTGCCCGTCTTCGATGCCGATGCCACGGTGCATGCCTTGCAGCGCCCGGGTGGCGCCGCTGTCGCGGCTATCGCGCGGGCCTTTCCCGGCGCGGTGTCACATGGCGTGATCAACCGCGCCGCCTTGCGCGCCGCCGTGCTCGGCTCCCCCACCGAGCTGGCGCGGCTGGAGGCGATCATCCATCCCCTGGTGCGCGCCGCCGAGCGCCGCTTCATCGCCAGCGCCCGCCGCCGCGGGGTCCGTCTCGCGGTGCTCGATATCCCGCTTTTATTCGAGACCGGCGGCGTCGGCCGCGTCGATCTCGTGGTCGTGGTCTCGGCACCGCCCGACGTGCAGCGAGCGCGGGTGCGCGGGCGGCGGCGGATGAGCGATGCCGAGATCGATGCGGTCCTGGCGCGCCAGATGCCGGATAGCGTAAAACGTCGCCGCGCCGATGTCGTGGTGCGCACCGGGCTTTCCCGCCATCACGCCTGGCGCGACCTGCAACGCCTGATCCGAAAGCTCCGTGCATGACCCGCGCCGTGCTGTTCGACACCGAGACCACCGGCCTCGACCCCGCTGCCGGGCATCGGGTGATCGAAATCGCCGCCCTCGAACTCCACAACGATCTGCCGACGGGGCGGCATTTCCACGCCCTGATCGACCCCGAACGCGACATCCCCGAGGATGCCGCGCGCATCCACGGCCTCACCCGGCGCGATCTCGCCGGAAAGCCGCGTTTTGCCGAAATCGCCGATGAACTGCGGGAATTTCTCGCTGGCGATCCGCTGATCGCGCATAACGCGCCGTTCGATTTCGGCTTTCTCGACGCCGAATTCGCCCGCCTCGGAGCCCCCCCGCTCGACCGTGGCCGGATGATCGACACCGCCACGCTGGCGCGCGCCCGTTTCCCTGGCCTGCCCAACAGTCTCGATGCGCTCTGCCGGCGTTTCGGCATCGATCTTTCCGAGCGCACCACCCATAACGCCCTGCTCGATTGCCGGCTGCTGGCTGCGGTCTATGTCGAACTCACCGGCGGGCGCCAGCGCGGCCTCTCGCTCGATACCGCCACGAGCAAGGCAGCGCTCGGCGTCACCTATACGTCGAGCGGCGCGCGCACGCCGCGCCTGATCACCCCGAGCGCTGCCGAACTCGCCGCCCACGCGGCGTTTCTCGCCCACCTCAAGGCGCCGCTCTGGACAAGTTGAGACACACGGGAGCAGAGCCTGAAAATCAATCGAACTTGAAAAAGAACGCCATTTGAAAACATTGACTCTTCTTGAGCGATTTCCGGGCGCGAAGGCATTCTTTTTTCAAACCCTCAGGCCTTGTCCTGCGGCTAGCGAGCGACAAAAAATCGCTCAAACCACGCGAGCGTCGCCTGCGGCGCTTCCTCGGGAATATAATGGCCGCAATCAATCGCCTCGCCGATCACCTCGGCGGCGCAGTACTCGCGCCAGACCGCCAGCGGATCGTAGAGTTTTTCCACGAGATTGCGCTTGGCCCAGAGCACCAGCATCGGGCATTGCACTTTCCGCCCCGCGGCGCGGCTGGCGCGATCATGCTCGAGATCGATCGTCGCCGCCGCCCGATAGTCCTCGCACATCCCACGAATGGCGTCCGGCGAGCGCGCCGCGGCGAGATAATCGGCGAGGGCTTCGGGGGCAAAGAAATCAGGCGCCACATCGCTCCGCGCGACATGGGCGGTGAACCAGAGATCAGGGGCCGCATTGATGAGATTTTCCGGAAACGGATGCTTCTGGGCGAACCAGAACCAGTGATAATACCCGAGCGCGAAACGCATCTCGGCGCGTTCAAAATGTTCGATCGTCGGAATGATATCGAGCACCGCGAGCCGCTCGACGCGCGCCGGAAAATCGAGGGCCAAACGATGGGCGACGCGGGCGCCGCGATCGTGGCTGCCGACCTGAAAGCGCTCATGGCCCAAGTCGTCCATCAGAGCTATCAGATCGCGCGCCATCGCGGTCTTGGCGTAGGGCGCGTGATCGGACGACACCGGCGGCTTGAAGCTTTCGCCATAGCCGCGAAGATCAGGGCAGATGACGCTCCAGTGCGCAGCCAGAGTGGGGGCGATCTTGTGCCACATCATGTGGGTTTGCGGGTTGCCGTGGAGCAGCAATAGCGGCGGCCCGCTGCCCGCGCGCCGCAGACGGAGCGACCCACCGGGCACGGCGTGCCATTCGAGGGCGAATTCTGCGAACTCCATGCGGCGTTCTCCTCCCGTTTTTGTGATGCGCGCGCAACACGCGGCATTTATCAAAATTATGTAATGTTTGCCCTTGCCACCGGCAAGCCAAGCCTCGCAGCCCGGCAATGCGCCATCGTAAAAGTAAAATTTGTTTATTTTACAAATAGATAATATAAATTTGAATTGAATCCGTTACATTATGCCAGATCTCACATACGGTTTCACGAAGGGGTTGCCCCCGAGGTGCGGAATTTCTAGTCTCCGAACGCGCTCGCTCGGGCGTGATGCGAGAGACCAAACCCGAACTCTCGTCCTGGCGCTCTCTTCCCCAGCGCCCTCGGTCGTCATTGGCAACAGCAAAGACAGGAATTTGACATGCTCAGAAGCTTGCGTTTGACCGCCCTCGCGGCACTCGGTTCTCTCACCCTCGCGAGCTGCGCACAGATGTCGTCCGGCTCAAAGACGACCGGTGCCATCGACGAGCAGGCCCTGGTCGACAACGCGACCCATGTGGTCGGCATCATGGACGCGAACGCCGGGCCCAAGGCGGCGGCGTTGTTGCAGAAAGCCAAGGCGGTCGTGATTTTCCCCGATATGATCAAGGGTGGGATCGGGATTGGCGCCTCGCACGGCAAGGGCGTGATGCTGGCCCACGAAGCCACGCGCTGGAGCGAGCCGGCGTTCTACGATTCGACATCGATCTCACTCGGGCTCCAGATCGGCGCCGAGGAAAGCGCCGTGGTGATGTTCCTGATGACCCAGAAAGCCTATGATGCGATGCTGCAGACCAGCACCTTCAGCCTCAAGGCGCAGGGCGGTCTCGCGCTCGCCGACCTCAATACCGCCGCACAGGCGCAAATCTCGGGCGCCGATGTCGTGATCTGGTCCAAATCCTCCGGCGCGTTCGGCGGCCTCGCCTTGGCCGGCTCCGATATTTCACAGGATTCCTCCGCTGACCGGGCCTATTACGGCAAACCGGTTTTTGCCCCCGAGATCTTCTCCGGCAAGGTTTCCAACCCGAAGGCCGCATCGCTCATCAAGGCGCTCGGCGGCTGATCGCCTAATCAGGTCGAGAGCGGGCCACGCCGCGCAGGCGCAGCGTGGCCCGCGCCCCGGTCGCATTTGGAAAAGCGCCGGCGAAACGGCGTTGCGTCGTGCTTTCGCACGTGCACAATAGTCCCGCATGGTTGATCCATCGGCAGACCCGGCCGCGCCCGAGGCGGAGTTGTTCGCCTTGCTCGAACACATTCGCGCCCGCGCGCGCGAGGAGCCGTTCGGCAACCCGGTGCTGGCGCTGGCTTTGGCGATCAGCCGCCGCATCGACCAGGGAAGGCTTGATCCTGCTTCGCTTGCCGCCCTCGTCGCCCGCCTGCGGGACGCCGCCTTCGCCGATCGCGCGGCGCGGCTTGCCGCCTATGTCGGCGGCACGGCACGGGAAGCTTCCGAGGCGGTGCTCGAAAACCTCGCGCGTCGGCTGATCCGCCCCGATCCCGACGACAGCCCGGTGCCGTTCAACGTGTTCCGCGCCGCCATCGAACGGGCGGGATTCGCCGCGGTGTTCACCGCGCACCCGACCTTCGCGCTTGCCCCCGCGGTCGCCCAGGCGCTCGCCGGGATGGCCTGCGGCGCCACCCCGCCGCCATTCGCCTCGCACCGCCCGCCCGAGACCCAGACCCTGGCCAGCGAGTTCGCCCAGGCGATGGCGGCGATCAGCCATGGCCGCGACGCGCTCGACCGCTTCAACGCGGCACTCCTCGGCGCGGCGCGCGAGACCTGGCCGGATCGCTGGGCCGACCTTGCCCCCGCGCCGATCGTGCTCGCGAGCTGGGTCGGCTTCGATACCGACGGGCGGACCGATATCCAGTGGTGGGACATGCTACGGCTGCGCCTCGCGCTCAAGGAGATGCAGCTCACGCGGCTCGAAAACCAGATCGCCTGTGGCACCGCGCCGCCGCTTGCGGCTCGCCCCCTGCTACAGCGGATCGAGCAGGCCCGCGCGACGGTTGCCAATCAGGTCGCGCTGGTGCCGAGCACGCCCGATCCGGCGGCGCTGAGCCGCTTCGCCCATGCCCTGGTAGCGCAGCGCGAGGCGGCGCTGGTCAGCCCGGCGCCGCTGCTCGCCGATTTTGCCAGCGCGATCGCCGCGGCCCCGCCCGAGGCACGGATCAGCCTCGCCGTGGCCCGCGCCGGCCTCGCCTCGCACGGGCTCGGCCTCGCGCACATGCACGTGCGGCTGAACGCGGCGCAGTTGCACAATCTCATGCGGCTCCGCCTCGGCCTCACCGATCCGCCCGATGATCTCTCGCGCCGCCGCGCCCTTCTTGCTGCCATCAATGCTGCTCTCGACACTGTGCAGCCGGTGCCGGTGGATTTCGGGGCGCTGCTGGTCGAGCGCGCCTCGGCGGCGCGGCTGATGATGACGGTGGCCGAGATCGTCAAGCATATCGACGCGGTAACGCCGATCCGCTTTCTCATCGCCGAGACCGAGACCGGCTATACCCTGCTTGCCGCCCTCTGGCTCGCCCGGCTCCATGGCGTCGCGCGCCATATCGAGATCTGCCCGCTGTTCGAGACCGCCTGGGCGCTGGAACGCGGCGCGCGGGTGATCGAGGAGGCCCTGCGCAGCCCGCACTGGCGGGCCTATCTCACCGCCACCGGGCGGCTCTGCCTGCAATTCGGCTATTCCGATTCGGGGCGCTTCGTGGGCCAGCTCGCCGCGAGCTATCTGATCGAGCGGCTGCGCCTCAAGATCGGCGAAATTCTCGCCCGCCACGGCCTCGGCGAGATCGAGATCGTGCTGTTCGATACCCATGGCGAGAGCATCGGCCGCGGCGCCCATCCCGGCTCCCTCGCGGCCCGCCTCGATTATCTCTCGCCCCCCGAAAGCCGGCGCGCGCTGCGCGCTGCGGGGTTCCGGCTACGTCAGGAGACCTCGTTCCAGGGCGGCGATGGCTATCTGCTGTTCGCATCCCCCGAGCTGGCGCTGGCGAGCGTCGCGCGCATCGCCGAGCATGTCTTCACGCCGCCCGGCGAGGCCGGCGATCCGGTCTATGCCGAGCCCGATTTCGCCGCCGATTTTTTCGCCACGATCCGCGCCGGCATGGCCGAATTGCTCGAAGACCGCGGCTATGCGGCGCTCCTTGGCGGGTTTGGTCCGGCGCTGATCGACCGCACCGGCTCGCGCCCCCTCGCGCGCGCGCTCGATGGCATCGGCGGGCCGGCGCGCATCAGCCATCCATCGGCGCTCCGCGCTATTCCCAACAACGCCATCCTCCAGCAGCTCGGCTGGTGCGCCAATACGCTCTATGGGCTCGGCGCCGCGCTCGCCCGCCATGCCGAGACGTTCGAGGAGATGCGGCAATCGAGCCCGCGCTTCCGCCGCGCCCTCGACCTCGCGGCGCACGCGCTGGCGCATTCCGATATCGACGTGCTGCGCGCGACAACCGCGATGTTCGATTCCGGCGCCTGGCTCGACCGCGCGGCGCAGTCGCGTTTTCCCCAAGGCCGCCGAGCCGCGTTGCTGGCGGTGGCGCGGGGCGTCGAGCGGCTCGGCCAGACGGCGGTCATCCATCGCCTGTTCCGCCGCCTCCAGGCCGATTACCTGGCGCTCGCGGCGGTCTGGCCGGAAGCGCCGCGCATGGCCGCGCGCGAGGTGATCCTGCACGCACTGCGTCTGGCGCTGATCAGCCGGCTCTGGGTGCTGGAGAGCGCGATCCCGGATTTCGCCCCGCGCGAGGGCGTGACCCGCCAAGCCATCGAGGCGCGCATCCTGCAACTCGATATTCCGCCGACACTCGCCCTCCTGCAGGAAATTTTCCCCCCCTCCCCCGACCCCGCGAGCGAATTCGACTATGCCGAGCCGCGCGGCGAGCGCGCGCCACGCGCCTATGTGCGCGAACACACCGAGATTTTCGCTCCAATGGCAGAACTATTCGACCAGATCCGAGAGATCGGGGTTGCCATCACCCACGAAATCGGGGCATTCGGCTAGGCCGAGCACGACGTGAAGGACCAGGGTCATGCCCTATGACGAGTATCTTGGCCGCAGCGAAACCCGCGAGGATCATGTTTCGCGGCATCGCATCCAGGGCCTGGCCGCAACCCTTGATCTCGCGCCCGAGACCGCCGCGCCGGGCGGCGTCCTACCGCCGCTCTGGCACTGGATGCTGTTCCAGGACTGGGCGCCGGGATCGGCGCTCGGCCCCGATGGGCATCCCCGGCGCGGCGGTTTCCTGCCCCCCGTGCATGACCTGCCGCGGCGGATGTGGGGCGGCGGGCGGCTGCGCTTCCTGGCGCCGCTGATGACCGGAGAGGTGCTGCGCCGCACCAGCACGATCACCGCGATCGAGGAAAAAACCGGCGGCTCCGGCCGGCTGGTCTTCGTCACTGTCCGCCATGTCATCGCCGGCCGCGACGGCCCGGCGATCGAGGAAGATCAGGATATCGTCTATCGCGGCACCGCCGGTGTCGCGGTCAAACCCGCCGCCGCCGCACCACCGCCCCCGGCGGGGGCATTCTCGCGCGCCGTCACGCCGGACGCGGTGATGCTGTTCCGCTATTCCGCGCTCACCGGCAACGGCCATCGCATCCACTACGATCTCGACTACGCCACCCGCGTCGAAGGCTATCCCGGCCTGGTCGTCCATGGGCCGCTACAGGCCAGCCTCCTCGCCGACCTCCTGCGCCGCCACATGCCCGCTGGGAAGCGCCTTCTGGGGGTGCGTTTTCGCGGCCAGCGCCCGGCCTTTCACGACCGCTCGCTCGCCCTCCACGGCTGGCCGAGCGCCGCGGGCATCCATCTCGAATCGCGCGACGCCGAGGGTGCTTCCTGCATGGTGGCCGAGGCGGAGCTGGCCTGATCCCGGCTTGGCGTAGGCGGCCCGCGCCCATATCTTTTCGCCAATGGTCTCGCGCGAGGCTGCTCCCGTAACCCCCGCCGCCCAGGAGAACTCATGCCTTTTCTGACCGAACCCGAGCCCGAGCGCGGCATCGCCTCGCCCATCATGGCCGGCCTCCGCCGCATCGTCGCGCCCAATCCCGGCCCGATGACCTATCATGGCACCAACACCTTCCTCATCGATCCCTCGGAGCATGACGGCAGAGGCGTCATCGTGCTCGATCCTGGCCCTGACTCCGCCGCCCATGTCGCGGCGATCCTTGCCGCGACCGGGGGCAAGGTGGCGCTGATCCTGCTCAGCCACACCCATTCCGACCATCTCGGCGCGACGGCGGCGCTGCGGGCGGCGACGTCCGCGCCGGTCGCCGCCTTCCATACCCCCCTGGTGCCCGAATTCATCCCCGATATCCGCCTCGCCGATGGCGATGAGATCGCCGGGTTCGTCGCTCTCCACACGCCCGGCCATGCCGCCGATCATCTCTGCTTCGCCTGGCGCGACGGCGTGCTGTTCAGCGCCGATCATGTCATGGCCTGGTCCACCAGCATCGTGAGTCCGCCGGGCGGCGACATGGCGGCCTATTTTGCTTCGCTGCGGCTTCTGCTGGGGCGCCCCGATACGCTTTATCTGCCCGGCCATGGCCCGGCGCTGCCCGACCCGCACCCCTATGTCCGCGATCTCCTGGCGCACCGCATGGCGCGCGAGAACGCGATCGCCGAGGCCCTCCAGCGCGGCCCGGCGAGCACGCATCGACTGATGGAAACGCTTTATTCCCAGCTCGACCCGATGCTGCGCCGCGCCGCCGAGCGCAACGTGCTCGCCCATCTCATGAAACTCGAAGTCGAGGGCCGGGTGCGGCGCGCTGGAGACGTGTGGCGGGCGGCCGCCTGAAGGAAAGGATGCGTGCGATGGGCCTCAAGGCGCATATCGTCCCGGTCACGGCGTTTCAGCAGAATTGCGTGATCCTCCATGATCCCGCGAGCAGGCTGGGCGCGGTGATCGATCCCGGCGGCGATGTCGCGCGCATTCTGGCGGCGATCGCCGAGCTGGACGTTACCATCGAGAGTATTCTTCTCACCCACGGCCATCTCGACCATGCCGGCGGCGCGGCTGGGTTGCAACGGGCGCTCCACGCGGCGCGGCCGGGGGCGGCGGTGCCGATCCTCGGGCCCGATGCGCGTGACGCCTTCCTGCTCGAAGGCATCGCCCGCCAGACCGCCGCCTTCGGTCTCGACGGGATGGAGAACGTGACGCCGGACCGCTTTCTCACCGAGGGTGAGCGCGTCGGGGTCGCTGGCCAGTCTTTCGCGGTGCTGCACTGCCCCGGCCACACGCCCGGCCATGTCGTGTTCGTCAACCACGCGGCGCGGTTCGGCATTTTTGGCGATGTGCTGTTTCAGGGCTCGATCGGCCGCACCGACTTCCCCTATGGCAGCCATGAGCAGCTGCTCGCCGCCATCGCCAGCAAAATCCTCCCCCTCGGCGATGATTTTGCCTTCCTCTGCGGCCATGGTCCGGGCTCGACGATCGGGGCCGAACGGCAGCACAACCCGTTCCTGCGCGGGCTCGCCTGATCGCGGGTTAATCAGACCCCCGCCAAATCAAGCCGGATGATCTCGACCTCCCCGCCCGCTTCGAGCGCGGGGGCATGAGGGGGGCGGAGGATCAGGGCGTCCGCCTGGGCAAGGAGGGACTGCACCGCCGAATCCTGCGAGGCAAAAGCGCTCGCCACCAGCCCATCGGGCCTGTGTTCGAGGCGCGCGCGGAGAAAATCGAAGCGCCGGTCATTGGCGCGGAGTGCCGTTCCGCTGCGCGCTGTCCAGCGCGGCAGCGGCGCGTCGGCGAGCCCCCGCAGCCGGGTCAGGGCGGGCAGCAGGAACAGCACCGCGCAGATAAAGGCCGAAACTGGGTTGCCCGGCAGGCCGAGTACCGGCGTCGCGCCGAGCCGGCCGAACATCAGGGGCTTGCCCGGCCGCATGGCGATGCGCCAGAAATCGACCACCATGCCGCACGCGGCCAGCGCTGGCTGCACGAGGTCATGTGCGCCAACGCTCGCCCCCCCGGTGGTGAGCAGCAGATCGAACCCGCCGACGCCCGCGGCAGCGCCGGCGATCGCCGCGGCGTCATCCGGCGCGATGGGGAGAATAACCGCAACGCCGCCATGCTGGCGGACGAGCGCGGCCAGCGCATGGGCGTTGGAGCTGACGATGCCACCGGGCGGAATGGGCTCGCCGGGCAGCGCGATCTCATCGCCGGTGGCGAGAATGGCGACGCGCGGGGCGCGATGGACCGCGAGCCAGGGGTGGTTGGCCGCCGCCGCGAGCCCGATATCGCGCGGGGTGAGGCGCTTGGCGGCCGGAATGACCACATCCCCGGCACGAAAATCCTGGCCCTGGCGGCGGATATGTTGGCCGGGGCGGACGGCTTCCCGCACCTCAACCATCCCCCCCGCTTCGGCAGCGTCCTCTTGCAGCAAAACCGCTTCGCCGCCAGCGGGGACGATACTGCCGGTGAAAATCCGCACGCTCTCTCCCGGCCCTATCTCTCCGGCGAAGGGATGACCCGCCGGGGCGCTGCCGATCAGCCGCAGCCGGGCGCCGGCCACGCCATCGGCGGCGCGCACGGCATAGCCATCCATCGCCGAAACATCCGCGGGCGGCTGGGTCAGGCGGGCCACGATCGGCGCGGCGCTGACCCGCCCGACAGCCTCGCTCAGCGCCACGGTCTCGCCGCCCGTGGCGGCGAAGGCGGCCAGAATACGGGCTCGGGCTTCCTCGACGCTGATCATCATGTCTGCTGGAAAACCCCTGATTTCCCACCCGATTTTTCGATCAGACGGAGCCCCTCGATGCGCATGCCGCGATCCACCGCCTTGCACATGTCATAGACGGTCAGCGCTGCGACCGAGGCCGCGGTCAGCGCTTCCATCTCCACCCCCGTAGGCCCGGTGGTGCGCACCGTTGCAATGATTTCCACCGCATCGGGGGAAATGGCGGTGAGTTCGACGGCGACCGCCGATAGCGTCAGAGGATGGCAGAGCGGGATCAGCTCGGCGGTGCGCTTGGCGGCCATGATGCCGGCGAGCCGCGCGACCCCCAGCACGTCGCCCTTTTTCGTCCCTCCCGAGCGGATCAGATCAAGGGTGGCAGGCCGCATCACGACGCGCGCGGCAGCGGTCGCGCGCCGCGTCGTGATGGGTTTTTCCGAGACATCGACCATGACCGCCCGGCCGGCTGCGTCAAAATGGCTGAGTTCGCCGCTCACCGCCCTGCCCTCCCGCCAGCCGCGCCGCCGCCGAGCAGCGCGCGCGCGGCGGCGGCGACATCGGCCTGACGCAGCAGATGCTCACCCACCAGGAAGCAGAGCACACCGGATGCGGCGAGACGTTCGAGATCGGCGTGTTCGCGGATACCGCTTTCGGCGATCGGGAATTTTTCCGCGGGGATCCGTGACGCAAGAGTTATCGAGGTCTCAAGTGTGGTCTCCAAAGTCTTGAGATTACGATTATTGATGCCGATCAAGTCGGTCTCCAGCCCGAGCGCCCGCTCCAGCTCGCTCGCATCGTGGACCTCGGCGAGCACGTCCATGTCGAGCGAACGCGCGAGCGCTTCCAACTCGCGCGCCTCGGCGTCCGCGAGGGCGGCCAGGATCAGCAGGATGCAATCCGCCCCCATTGCCCGGCTTTCATAGACCTGCCACGGATCAAGGATGAAATCCTTGCGCAAAACCGGCAGATCGACCGCTTCCCGGGCGGCGCTGAGATGCGCCGGGGCACCCTGGAAATAGGGGGCGTCGGTGAGCACCGAGAGACAGGTGGCGCCGCCTGCCTGATAAGCGCGGGCAAGGTCGGGCGGCGAGAAATCCTCGCGGATCAACCCGCCCGAGGGCGATGCCTGCTTGATCTCGGCAACCAGACCAAACGTCCCCTTGGCAATTTTTTCCTTGAGGGCGCGGCCGAAGCCGCGCGGCGGGCCATGGGCGGCGAGGCGCGCTTTCAGCGTCTCGATCGGCGTCGCTTCCTTGCGCCGCGCCACCTCGGCGCGGGTTGCCGCGCAAATGCGTGCGAGAACGTCGGTTTCTGTAACGCTGATGATCATGCCCTCTCCTTGTCCGGGCGAGGCGTCGCAAAGCTGGCGGCCCTGGTCAAGAGAGACCGGCGACGCCGCGGAGATTCTCCAAAACCGCGCGCGCCGCGCCGCTGTCGATCGCCCGTGCCGCCGCTATCGCCCCCTCTGCGAGCGCTGCGGCGCGCCCGGCCACGATCAACGCCGCCGCAGCGTTGAGCAGCACGATATCGCGGTAAGGCCCGCGCGCGCCTTCCAGCAAGGCCAGGAGAGCAGCGGCATTGGCGGCGGCGTCGCCGCCTTGGATCGCCGCCAGCGGTGCGCGCGCCAGACCCGCCGCCTCGGGCGTCACGATGAAGCTGGACAGTTCGCCCTCCATCAGCGCCACCACCTGGCTTTCCCCGGCGAGCGACAACTCATCCAGCCCGCCGCCATGCACCACCCAGACGCGCTCGGCACCGAGCCCGGCCAGCGCCTCGGCAATCGGGCGCAGCCACAGGGGAGAAAAAACCCCGATCAATTGGCGGCGCACGCCGGCCGGGTTGGCCAGCGGACCGAGCAGGTTGAAAATCGTCCGCGTGCCGAGTTCGACACGGGGGCCAGCGGCGTGGCGCAAGGCGGCGTGGTGGTTGGGCGCGAACAGAAACATGCACCCGGTTTCCGCCATCACTGCGGGCAGCCGCGCGGGCGGCAAATCGACATCGACGCCAAGCGCGGTGAGCACATCGGCCCCGCCGCTTTTCGAACTCAGCGCGCGGTTGCCGTGCTTGGCGACCTTCACCCCCATGCCGGCGAGAACCAGGGCGACGGCGGTCGAGACATTGAGCGTGCCCGCGGCGTCTCCGCCGGTACCGCAGACATCGATGGCGTCTGACGGGGCGGGAACGCGCAGCATGCGCGCGCGCATCGCCCGCACCGCGCCGCGCAGCTCAGCCACCGTCTCGCCGCGCACCCGCATCGCCATCAGAAGGCCAGCGATCTGCGCCGGTGTCGCCTCGCCCGACATGATGAGGCCGAAAGCGGCCTCGGACTCGGACTCGGAAAGCGTCTCGCCGGCGGCCAGCCGCGCCAACACCGGCTTGAGGTTGGCCGACATTTATCTCACGCGGCGCGAGCCGGCGCGCCCTCGCCGCGGGCAATGGCGAGGAAATTGCCGAGGATCTGGTGCCCGCCCTCGCTGGCGATGCTCTCGGGATGGAACTGCACGCCGAATACCGGAAGCGTGCGGTGGCGAAGCCCCATGATCAGCCCATCCTCGGTAAAAGCCGTGGCGAGCAGGCACGCGGGCAGGGTTTCCCGCGCGACGATCAGGCTATGATAACGGGTCGCCAGGAAGGGATTGGCGAGACCGGCAAAAATATCGCCCCCCTGATGGCTGATGCGGCTGGTCTTGCCATGTACCGGGGCCGGCGCGCGCACCACCTCGCCGCCAAAAGCCTGGCCGATCGCCTGATGGCCGAGGCAGACGCCGAGGATCGGGATACCTGGCGCGGCGGCGATAATGAGATCGAGGCAGATACCAGCCTCGGAAGGCGTGCAGGGCCCCGGCGAGAGCACGATCGCCTCGGGCGCCAGCGCCAGCGCCTCGGCCACAGTGATGGCGTCATTGCGGTGCACCGTGCAGGCGGCGCCAAGATCGCCGAGGAAGTGAACCAGATTGAAAGTGAAGCTGTCGTAATTGTCGACCAACAGGATCATGGCGCACCTCTCGCTCCTTGATAAGCCAGGTGGTCTCGCCGCGAAAGCCAGAATCCCAAGATTCCGCCATGCAAATACCTCATAGGAAATTTAGTTGACGAATAGGTTATTTTCCGGCTTGAATAGGCCGAGTTAGGAGACAGGGCTATGGATGCTTATCCGCAGTGGAATGAGACGCCCCCCGAAACCCTGCCGGCCCTGCTCGAGACCGCCGCCGCCCGCTTTGTGGCCCGGCCGGCGCTGTGGTTCATGGGCCGGCGCTGGACCTATCGCGCACTCGGCGAGGCGGTGGATCGGATCGCCGCTGGTTTGCAGCGCGCCGGCGTGGGGCCGGGGGTGAAGGTCGGGCTCTGCCTGCCCAACACGCCCTATTCCGTTATGTTCTATTTCGCCATCCTCAAGGCCGGCGGCGTGGTGGTGAACTACAACCCGCTTTACGTCGCGCGCGAGATCGCGGGGCAAATGGCCGATTCCGAGACCGCGATCATGGTGGTGCCCGATCTCGCGCGCCTCGTGGGTCCGGTACTCGAAGCCGGGGCGAAGCGGGTCATTCTCTGCCCGATGCGGGGCATCCTGCCGCCCTGGAAGGCGTTCGCGCTCTACACGCTGCGGCGCAAGGAGATCGCGCGCCCGCGCGATGGGCGGATCATCCCGCTTGCCGCCCTCACTGCCGGGGTCGGCCAGCCGGCTCGCGTCTCGGTGGGGGCGAGCGATCTCGCGGTGCTGCAATACACCGGCGGCACCACCGGCGTGCCCAAAGGCGCAATGCTGACGCATGCCAATCTGCTCGCCTGCATGCGTCAAACCCTCGCCTGCGCGCCGGAGGTGAAGCCCGGTGAAGAGCGTGTTCTTGCTGTGCTGCCCCTGTTTCACGTCATCGGAATGACGGTTCTGATGAACTGTTCCGCTCAGATCGGCGCGGAAATCATCTTGCTGCCGCGTTTTTCGATCGACGAAGTGATGCGGACGATCAAGCAAACGCGGCCGAGCATCTTCCCCGTCGTGCCGACCATTGTGACCGCCGTGCTCGCAGCGACGGCCACGCATGGCGCGGAAGATATTGCGTCGATCCGTATGTGGATCGGCGGCGGCGCGCCGTTTTCCGAGGAGCTTTGCAAACGCTTAAAGGCCTTGACCGGGCTTCAGTTCATCGAAGCCTATGGGCTAAGCGAAACATCGGGCGCGTCCGCCTCCAACACGACGTTCTCGCCGATCAAGCCGGGTTCGGTCGGTCGCGCCGTGCCGGATACCACCATCGAAATCCGCGATCCCGAGCACCCCGAGCGCCGCCTGGGCGTGGGTGAAAAGGGCGAGATCTGCATCCGCGGCCCGCAGGTGATGATGGGCTACTGGAAGCGGCCGGAGGAAACCGCGCGAGCCTTCATCGACGGCGTGCTCCGCACCGGCGATATCGGCTATCTCGATGAGGACGGCTATCTTTTTCTCGTCGATCGTCTCAAGGATGTGATCCTCGCCGGCGGCTACAACATCTATCCACGCATCATCGAGGAGGCACTCTATCGCCACCCGGCGGTGGCCGAGGCGATGGTGGTCGGCGTGCCCGACGCCTATCGTGGCGAGGCGCCGAAAGCTTTCGTCGTTTTGCGCCCCGGAGAGCAGGTCGGCGCAGCCGCATTGCTCGCCTTTCTCGAAGGTGAGATTTCGAAAATCGAAATGCCGCGCGAGATCGAAATCCGCGCAAGCCTCCCGAAAACCGCAATCGGCAAACTCGCGAAGAAGGAGTTGCAGGCCGCGGAACGGACGCGGCATGCCGGCTGACGCGCGGGGCTTGCGGGCGCGCCGGGCTGTCAGTAAAGTGCGTAATCAAACTACCGTATAGGTAAGAAACCATGCCAGCCGAGCATCCCGGCGTGTCGCCGAGCGAGCGCTTCTATACCGTGACCCAGCTTGCCCAGGAACTTGGCGTTACCGCGCGCACCATCCGCTTCTACGAGGATCGCGGGCTGATCATCCCGCGCCGCGCCGGCACCACGCGGGTTTACACGCATCGCGACCGGGCGCGCATGATCCTCATCCTGCGCGGCAAGCGGCTTGGCTTCTCGCTGCGTGAGATCAAGGAGTATCTCGATCTCTACGACATCGACACAACGCAGATCCCGCAATTGCGCATGCTGCTCAAGGCCGTAAAAATCCGCATCGCGCAGTTGGAGGATCAGAAAATCGCGCTTGAACAAGCCCTCGGCGATTTGCGCGAGATCGAGCGGCAAGCCAGTTCCGCCCTCGAATCCCCCGCCCCGCCGCGCCGCAAACTCGCTGGCTGAGCCCGACCATTTCGCAGGAGGTGCCTACAACATGCATGACGTTCTGATTGCCGCCTATGCCCGTTCGCCCTTCACCTTCGCCAAGAAAGGCGCGCTCGCCCGCACCCGCCCCGACGATCTCGCGGCCGCCGTCGTGCGTGGCCTGTTGGCTCGCCTCAACATCGATCCCGCGACGATCGAGGATCTCATTCTCGGCTGCGCCATGCCGGAAGCCGAGCAGGGATTGAACCTCGGCCGTCTCGTCGGTCTGCTCGCCGATCTACCGATCACCGTGGCCGGCGTCACCGTCAATCGCTTTTGCGGCTCCTCGATGCAGGCAGTGCACATGGCGGCAGGCCAGATCGCGCTCGGCGCCGGCGAGGCGTTTTTGTGCGTCGGCGTCGAAAGCATGAGCCGTGTGCCGCTGATGGGCTATAACCCGCTGCCCAATCCGGCGCTCCACGCCAAATATCCCGCCGCCTATATCAGCATGGGCGAAACCGCGGAGAATCTCGCGCGCAAATTCAAGATCAGCCGCGCCGAGCAGGATGCTTTTGCCGTCCAAAGCCACGCCCGCGCCGCCGCCGCGCAACGAGCCGGCCATCTCAGCGCCGAGATCGTGCCCATCACCACGAAATCCGGCATGGTCGAGCATGACGGCTGCATCCGCCCCGATACCACCGCCTCCGCGCTTGCCGCACTCAAGCCCGCTTTTACCAGCGATGGCAGCGTCACCGCCGGCACCTCGTCTCCCCTCACCGATGGCGCCACAGCGCTTCTGGTGTGCAGCAGCGATTTCGCCGCGCGTAACAAGCTCACGCCACTCGCGCGCGTGCGGGCCGTGAGTGTCGCGGGCTGCGCCCCCGAAATCATGGGGATCGGCCCCGTGGCGGCCACGAAAAAGGCCCTGGCGCGCGCGGGGCTCGATATTTCGGCGATCGATATCGTCGAACTCAACGAGGCCTTCGCGAGCCAGGCGATCGCCTGCATGCGCGAACTCGGTATCACCGAGAAAAAAGTCAATCTCGATGGCGGCGCGATCGCACTCGGCCATCCCCTGGGCGCGACCGGCGCGCGTATTGTCGGCAAAGCTGCCGCGCTGCTGCAACGCGAGGGCAAGCGCTACGCCCTGGCGACGCAGTGCATTGGCGGCGGCCAGGGGATCGCGACCATTCTGGAGCGCGTGTGATGAGCGAAATCCGCAAGCTCGCGGTGGTCGGCGCTGGCGTCATGGGCGCCGGCATCGCGGCCCAGATCGCCAACGCCGGCTATCCGGTTCGGCTGCTCGACATCGTCCCGCCGGGTGCCACGGAGCGCAACGCCATCGCCGCCGGCGCCATCGCCCGCATGGTAAAAACCGAGCCCGCACCGCTGATGTCGGCGCAGGCGGCAAAGTTGATCACCCCCGGCAACACCGAGGACGATCTCGAATCTCTTGCCGATTGCGATTGGATTATTGAGGCGGTCATCGAGGATCTGCCGATCAAGCAGGCGCTCTATCGGCGGCTTGCCGCAGTACGGAAATCGACCGCCGTGATCTCGTCCAACACCTCGACCATTCCGCTTGCCGCTCTCGTTAAAGATTTGCCGGCAGATTTCGCGCGGCATTTCATGATCACCCATTTCTTCAACCCGCCGCGCTACATGCGCCTGCTTGAACTGGTCGGCGGCAGCGCCACCGATCCCGCGCTTCTCGAAACCATCGCCGCCTTTGCCGATCGCGCGCTCGGCAAATCGATCGTGCGCTGCAAGGACAGTCCCGGCTTCATCGCCAATCGCCTTGGCGTCTATTGGATGCAGGTGGGGGTGCTCGCAGCACTTGATCTCGGGCTTAGCGTCGAGGAAGCGGACGCCGTGATGGGCCGCCCGGTCGGGATCCCAAAAACCGGCATCTTCGGCCTGATCGATCTCGTCGGCCTCGACCTCATGCCGCATATCAATGCCAGCCTGGCCGCAACATTGCCGCAATCCGATCCCTTCCATGCCGCCAACCGCGATGTTCCGCTGATTGGCAGGATGATCCGCGAAGGTCTTACCGGGCGAAAGGGAAAGGGGGGGTTTTATCGCCTGAACCGCGCCCAGGGCGCGCGGGTGAAAGAGGCCATCGACCTCGCAACCGGCACCTATCGCCCGGAAATTTCCGTTACGCTGCCCGCGGTGGCGACGCGCGATCTCGGCGCCTTGATGTCCCTGCCAGGAAAGTTCGGCGCCTATGCGCGGCGTGTGCTCACCCATACGCTCGCTTATGCCGCGATGCTGGTGCCCGAGGCGGCGGACGATATCACCGCCATCGATGAGGCAATGCGGCTTGGCTATAATTGGAAACAGGGTCCGTTCGAACTCATCGACCGGCTGGGGCTCGCGGCAACGCGCGCGGCAATTGAGCAAGAGGGCATTTCCCTCCCGCCACTCCTCGCCAGCGCCAAAAGCCCGTTCTACCGTTCGCAGCACGGGATCCAGCAATATCTTGGGCGCGACGGCGTCTATCATGACATCCAGCGTCCTGCGGGCGTCCTGCTGCTCGCCGATATCAAGCGCCACGCCAAACCACTCGCGAAAAATTCCGCTGCTGCGCTCTGGGATATCGGCGATGGCGTTGTGTGTCTTGAATTTACTAGCAAGATGAACGCGCTCGATCAAGGCACCGTCGCCATGATCGAACAATCGGTGGCGCGGGTGCGTGAGGAATTCAAGGCTATGGTGATCTATAACGAGGGCGCCAATTTCTCGGTCGGCGCCAATCTTGGCCTTGCATTGTTCGCCGCCAACATCGCTGCCTGGAGCGAGATCGAGAAAACCCTCGCCGCCGGCCAGCGCGCGATGCTGGCACTGAAATACGCGCCGTTCCCGGTAGTTGCGGCACCCGCTGGCATGACGTTGGGGGGCGGCTGCGAAATTCTGCTCCATTCGGATGCGATCCAGGCCCATGCCGAAACCTATGCTGGGCTGGTTGAGTGCGGCGTAGGTCTTGTGCCCGGTTGGGGCGGCACCAAGGAGATGCTGGCGCGCTGGCAAGGCGCGGCGAAAGCGCCGCAAGGGCCGATGCCTGCGCTCGCCCAGGTGTTCGAGATGATCAGCACGGCGCGTGTGGCAAAATCCGCCGCCGAAGCGCGCGAGATGCGTATCCTGCGCGAGGACGATGGCATCACCATGAATCGCGACCGGCTGCTCGCCGACGCGAAGGCACGCGCGCTGGCGCTGGCCGTCCATTACACCCCGCCGACCGAGCCGGTTTTCACCCTCCCCGGTGCCTCGGGAAAACTTGCTTTGATGCTTGCCGCCGAGGGATTTTATCGTCAGGGTCTCGCCACCCAACACGATCTCATGGTGGCCGAGGCGCTTGCCGGCATTCTCTCGGGCGGCGAGACCGATCTTCTCGACACGTGCGAGGAGGCCAACCTCCTAACCCTTGAGCGCGAGGCCTTCATGCGCCTGATTCGAACCGCGCCCACGCTCGCGCGGATCGAGCATACGCTCGAGACCGGCAAGCCGCTCCGCAACTGAGCAAAGAAAGATCACGCCGATGCAAATCTACAAGGCCCCGCTCCGCGACATGCGTTTTGTGCTGCACGAGGTCTTCGGCAGCGCCGATCTCGCGAAACTCTCCAGCGAAGTTGATCTTCAGCCGGAACTGATCGACAGTATCCTCGAGGAAGCCGGCAAGCTTGCCGAGCAGGTTCTGCTGCCGCTGAATGCCTCCGGCGACGAGGAAGGCTGCCACCTTGAAAACGGAGTTGTGCGCACGCCAAAAGGGTTCAAGGAGGCCTATGCCAAATTCTGCGCCGGCGGCTGGACCGCGCTCGCCTGCGATCGCGAATATGGCGGGCAGGGATTGCCCGAGAGCGTGAATAAATTCGTGGAAGAGATGATCTGCTCTGCTAATCTGTCCTTTGGCCTCTATCCCGGCCTCTCGCGCGGCGCCTATCTCGCGCTCCGCCATCATGGCGCGGACGAACTCAAGAAGCGCTATCTTCCAAAACTTGCCGAAGGGACCTGGAGCGGCACGATGTGCCTGACCGAGGCGCATTGCGGCACCGATCTCGGCATGCTGCGCACCAAGGCCGTGCCACGGGACGATGGCAGTTTCGCCATCTCGGGCAATAAGATTTTTATCTCCGCTGGCGAGCACGACCTCACCGAGAACATCATCCATCTCGTGCTCGCACGGCTGCCCGACGCGCCCGCCGGCAGCAAGGGAATAAGTCTTTTTCTGGTACCGAAATTTCTCCCGACCAGCGACAACAAACCGGGGACACGCAACGGCGTGCTGTGCACGGCAATCGAACACAAGATGGGCATTAAGGCGTCAGCCACCTGCCAGTTGACCTTCGAGAACGCCACCGGCTGGCTCGTCGGCGCGCCGCATCGCGGTCTTGCCGCGATGTTCACGATGATGAACAGCGAGCGCCTCTCGGTGGGTATTCAGGGCCTCGCGATCAGCGAGGCCGCCTATCAGAGCGCCGTCGTCTATGCGCGCGAGCGGCTCCAGGGGCGCTCGCTCGCCGGCGCCCAGCATCCCGAAAAACCCGCCGATCCAATCATCGTGCATCCCGATGTGCGCCGCATGCTGCTCACCATGCGCGCCTATGCCGAGGGCTGCCGCGCACTCGGCGCCTGGGTCGCGCGCGCGCTCGATACGCTGGAATACGGCAAGGATCCGGCGCTGCGCCAGCAGGCGGAGGATTTCACCGCGCTGATGACGCCGATCGTCAAGGCGTTGTTCACTGATTTCGGCTTCGAGGCGGCCAACATCGGTGTGCAGATCCATGGCGGCCATGGCTATATCCGCGATCACGGCGTCGAGCAGTATGTTCGTGATGCGCGGATCGCGATGATCTATGAGGGCACCAACGGCATCCAGGCGCTTGACCTCGTGGGGCGCAAACTCGGTGCGCATAACGGACGACTGCTGCGTGGTTTTTTTCACCCCATTGCCGAATTCATCGCCGCGCACAAGACGCATCCCAAGCTTGCTTCCATGGTGGGAGCGCTAGAAAAAGCGCTCGGCGCCTTGCAGCTTGCGACCGCGACAATCGCGGAAGCCGGGTTGCGCGACGCCGAGGAAGCGGGAGCGGCGGCGAGCGAGTATCTCCGCCTTTTCGGCCTGGTCGCGCTCGGCTTCATGTGGGCACGCATGGCGAAGGTGGCACTTGAGGCTTTGCCGACAGCCCATGGCGAGGCCGCGTTCTATCACGCCAAGCTCGTCACCGCGCGCTTCTACATGGAGCGCATCCTGCCGCAGGCCGGCGCGCTCTATCTCGCCATCAAATCAGGCAAGCAGGCAATGATGGCTTTTGATGAGGCAGCGTTTTAGGCCTCAGCACGAAGGCTTTCGTCCGCGAGTGCGTCGCGGGCGATGGCTCGGCGGATCTTCCGAACGCGCCTTCTGTGCCATCTCCCTGCCAGCGCGGGCACAGACATGCGGCCGGACCTGCGTCTCGCTCCGGCGCTGTCCGGCCTTGCCGTCCTTGTGGCGATCCCGCAGGCGCCACCGCTCGCTCGCGTCTCGCCCCGGCATCTGGCTCGAGGCGGGCAACGTCGCCTGAAAAATTTTACCGGTTGCCAGGATATCGCCGCTGTTGACCCAGATCAATGCTAGATGGCGCGTTGGATTATATGATTTTGAATATAATATTTAATGGAGGGAGCTACAGTATGTCCGTCGCATCCCCGTTGATTCGCTGGTTCGCTGCGCTCGGTATCGCTGATATTCCCGAAGTCGGAGGCAAAAACGCCTCGTTGGGCGAACTCTATAGCCGGCTTGGAGCGGCGAACGTGCGGGTACCGAATGGCTTTGCGCTCACCGCCTACGCCTATCGCCAGGCGCTTGGGGATGCCGGCGCTTTTGCTAAACTCCACGCCCTGCTCGACACACTCGACGTAACCGACGTCGTGGCGTTGAGCCGGGCCGCGGCCAGTGCGCGCGAGATCGTTCATGCCGCGACCGGCACCACGATACTACGCCGCGCGATCGCCGAGGCTTACGCCGAGCTCGAGCATGAATATGGCGAAGGTGTCGCGGTCGCGGTGCGCAGTTCGGCGACCGCGGAGGATCTGCCGAATGCAAGCTTTGCCGGCCAGCATGACAGTTATCTCAACATCACTGGCGCAGAGGATGTATTCGAGGCCTGTCGCCGCTGCTTCGCCTCCCTCTTCACCGATCGCGCCATCGTCTATCGTGTTAATAACGGCTTCGATCATTTCAAGGTCGCGCTTTCGGTCGGCGTGATGAAAATGGTGCGCTCCGACCGTGCGTCGAGTGGGGTGATTTTCACTCTCGATACTGAGTCCGGCTTTCGCGATGTGGTGTTCATCACCGGCTCCTACGGGCTCGGCGAGAATGTCGTGCAGGGCAAGGTTGATCCTGATGAGTTTTATGTCCATAAGCCGACCTTTCGCCAGGGTCACCGCGCCGTACTGCGCCGCGTGCTCGGCCGCAAGCAGCTCACCATGGGGCTCGCTGCGGGCCACGCCGGGGCGAGCACGCAGGATGAGCCGACGCCGCCCGAACTTCAGCGACGCTATTGCCTGAGCGATGCCGAAGTACTCGCCCTGGCAGGCGATGCGATCAGCATCGAGGAACACTATTCCGCCGCCTCCGGCCATCCCGAACCGATGGATATCGAGTGGGCCAAGGACGCCGAGGACAATAAACTCTATATCGTGCAGGCGCGCCCGGAAACCGTCGCCTCCCGCCGCCAGCCAGGCATGCTGGAAACCTACACGCTGCGCGTGGCAGCCCCCCCGCTCGTGAGCGGCAAGGCGGTCGGCGAAAAAATCGCAAGCGGCGTCGTGCGGTTGATCCGCGAGACGACGGATCTGCAGACGTTCCACCCCGGTGAGGTATTGGTCGCGGCCGAGACCCGCCCTGATTGGGAGCCGGTGATGAAGGCCGCCGGGGCCATCGTCACGGACCATGGTGGGCGCACCTGCCATGCGGCGATCGTCGCGCGCGAACTCGGTGTGCCGGCGGTGGTCGGCGGCGGCAACGCGACGGCAGCGCTCAAGACCGGCGATACAGTGACCGTCTCCTGCGCCGGCGGCGAACAAGGCGCGGTCTATGCCGGCGTTCTTCCGTTCGATGTCTCCCGCGTCGATGTCACTGGGCTCACGATGCCGAAAACCGCGATCATGGTCAATCTCGGCAATCCCGATCTTGCCTTCCGTACCGCGATGATGCCGAACGAGGGGGTCGGGCTGGCGCGCATGGAATTTATCATCAACGAGCATATCGGTGTCCATCCGATGGCGCTCATGCACCCCGAGCGGATCAGCGCCGCGGAACGCGCTCGGATTGCCGACCTCGCCGCGGCCGATGCCTCGCCGCGCGAATTCTTCATCCGCACCCTCGCCGAGGGTGTCGGCACCATCGCCGCCGCCTTCTATCCAAAGCCGGTGATCGTGCGGCTCTCCGACTTCAAAACCAATGAATACGCGGCCTTGATCGGGGGCGCCCCATTCGAGCCGCGCGAGGCCAATCCGATGCTCGGGTTTCGTGGTGCCGCGCGCTATGCGCATCCTGCCTATGCCGAGGGCTTCGCGCTCGAATGTGCCGCGCTCCGGCGGGTACGCGGCGAAATGGGGCTCGGCAATCTGCTGGTCATGGTGCCGTTCTGCCGGCGTGTCGCGGAAGCGGAAACCGTGCTGGCGGAAATGGCGCGCCACGGCCTCACGCGCGGTGAGGAAGGGCTTGAGATCTACGTGATGTGCGAGATCCCCAATAATGTGATCCAAGTCGATGCGTTCGCCCGCGTGTTCGATGGTTTCTCGATCGGCTCCAACGACCTGACCCAGCTCACTCTCGGCGTCGATCGCGATTCCGACGTTGTCGCCTTCGATTTCGACGAGCGCGATCCTGGCATGCTGGAGATGCTGCGGCTTGCGGTCACGGGCGCGCGGCGCAACTACCGCAAGGTCGGCATCTGTGGCGAAGCTCCCGCCAATTATCCGGAGATCGCCCGCTTCCTCGCGGGCATCGGCATCAACTCGATCAGTGTCAATCCATCCAGTCTGCTTCGTACCATTGCCATTGTCCACGAGGCCGAAACCATGTCTGCTTTAGAGGATAACTCCCATGGATGATCAAAGCTTGCGGCAAACGATCGCCGAGGAACTGGAATGGGCACCGCATGTCGATGCCGCGCGCATTACCATCGCGGTCCATGACGGTGTCGTCCATCTCGGCGGCGTGGTGGAGAGCCTCGCCGAGAAACACGCGGCCGAGCGCGCGGTCTGGCATGTGCGCGGCGTGCGCGGCCTGGTGCAGGAGATCGCGGTCGAGCCGCCCTCATCCCGGCGCTATTCCGACGACGAAATCGCCGCGCGCGTGGCAAGCGTGCTACGCTGGGACGCACAGATCCCGGATGCACATATCCGCTTCAAGGTCGCGGGTGGCATCGTCACCCTGATCGGCACGCTGGAGTGGCAGTATCAGAAGCAGGAAGCCGAAGCCCGCATCCAGCAATTAGAGGGCGTGCTGGCGGTGAATAACGAGATTGTCGTCCGCCCCGGCGCGGCCGCGCCCGACATCGCCAGCAAAGTGCATCGCGCCCTCGCACGCCACGCCGAACTCGATGCCAGCCGGATCGCGGTTGCGGTGGAAGGCGCGACGGTGACGCTGAGCGGCGAGGTGCCGAGTCTTGCGGCATGGCGCACGGCCGAGAACGCCGCCTGGTCAGCCGCTGGCGTCGCGGCGGTCGAGAACCAGCTCTCGGTCGTCCCCTGAGAGTTTACGAAGGTGAGGGTTTGCAAGGGAATGCCCGCGCGCCCCAGAATCGACCGAAAAAAATTAATGTTTTTATCGTGCATTATTTCTTCAAATTCACTTGATCAGCGGGCTTCAAGGTGAGCAGGCGCGTCGTCACGCTCACGTTAAACCCGGCGGTCGATGTCGCCACCGCCGCGCCGGTGATACGCCCGACGCACAAGATCCGTACGACCGACGAGCATGTCGACCCCGGTGGCGGCGGCATCAACGTGGCCCGCGTGATCCAGGCGCTGGGCGGGGAAACGCTGGCGGTGTTCGCCTGCGGCGGCGCGACGGGTCAGTTCCTGACCGAATTGCTCGAAGAATCCGGCGTACCCCACCGGGTGGTGCCGATCGCCGGACGCACGCGCGTATCCTTCACCGTGCGCGAAACCGACAGCGGGCAGGAGTACCGTTTCGTCCCCGAAGGGCCAAGCCTGGCCGAAGCGGAATGGCGCGCGGCACTCGCGGCACTCGACGAGGCTGCGGGCGGCTTTGTCGTTGCCAGCGGCAGCCTGCCGCCCGGCGTGCCGGCGGAGGTCTATGCCGAGGCGGCACGCCGGGCCACCGCGCGCGGCCAGAGCTTCGTGCTCGACAGCTCCGGCCCCGCCCTGCGCGCGGCTCTCGGCGCCGGCATCGCATTGATGAAACCCAGCCTGCGCGAACTGGAATCCCTGGTCGGCCGCGCCTTGCCCGACCCGGCGGCGCAGGAGGCGGAAGCGCATGCCCTGGTGCGTTCCGGCGCGGCACGGATGGTTGCGGTGAGCCTGGGCGCGGACGGGGCGATTCTGGCGACGGAGGCCGGCGTGCTGCGCCGCCCCGCCCTGGCCGGGCCGGTAAGGAGCGCGGTTGGCGCCGGCGATGCGTTCCTCGCGGCCATGGTACTGGCCCTCGCGGGTGGCGCGACGCCTGATGCGGCACTCGACTGGGGGCTCGCGGCCGGCGCCGCCGCGGTCGCCGGGGTGGGTACCGCGCGGTTGCGGCGGGAAGACGTGGCGGCACGCTACCGCCGCCTCAGCGAGGAGGGCAGGCCATGCTGAAACGTTCCGACATGACCAAGGCAGTCGATCTCACCGCCGCCCCCGGCGCTGGACCCGTGCGCGCGCGCCGGCCGGTCTATGTCGACCTGCTGCCGCCCTGCAACAACGCCTGCCCGGCCGGCGAGGACGTGCAGGCCTGGCTGGCGCTCGCCCAAGCCGGCCAGTACCACGCCGCATGGGAACGTCTGGTGGCGGACAACCCGCTGCCGGCAACGCACGGGCGGGTCTGCTACCACCCCTGCGAGAGCGCCTGTAACCGCAACGAACTGGACGCCGCCGTGAGCATCCACGCTGTGGAGCGGTTTCTTGGCGATCTCGCGGCCGCGGAGAGTTGGGCGCTGCCGCGCGGGGCGCCGGGGCCGGGGAAGCGCGTGCTTGTTGTCGGCGCCGGCCCCTCGGGGCTCTCCTGCGCCTATCACCTCGCCCGGCTCGGCCATGCGGTCGAAATCCACGAAGCCGGGCCGGTGGCCGGCGGCATGCTGCATTTCGGCATTCCCGCCTACCGTCTGCCACGCGCCGAACTCGCCCGCGAAGTGGCGCGCATCGCGGACCTCGGTGTGCGGATCGTGCTCAATCATAAGGTCGAGGATCTGCTCGCCGAGCGCGCGGCCGGCAAATTCGCCGCGGTGTTCGTGGCGATCGGCGCGCAGCGCTCGCATCACGTCGAGATCCCGGCGCGCGATGCCGCGCGCGTGCTCGACGCCGTTAGCCTGCTGCGCGAGGTGAGCGCCGGGGAACGCCCCCTGCTCGGCCGCCGCGTGGTGGTCTATGGTGGTGGCAACACCGCGATGGACGCCGCCCGTACCGCCCAAAGGCTCGGCGCCGAGGAGACACTCATCGTCTATCGCCGCGACCGCGCGCATATGCCAGCGCACGCTTTCGAGGCCGACGAGGCGCTGGCCGAGGGTGTAAAAATCAAGTGGTTGACAACGATCAAGGAAATCGCCGGGGCCGAACTCACGGTGGAACGCATGACCATCGATGCCGCGGGGCGCCCGGTCCCGACCGGCGAGATCGAGACCCTTTCCGCCGATGCGGTGGTGCTGGCGCTCGGCCAGGACACCGAAAGCGGCTTCCTCCGCCGCGTGCCGGGGATCGACATCCGCCCGGACGGCACGGTGGCGGTCGGAGCGGACATGATGACCGGCGCCCCCGGCATTTTCGCCGGCGGCGACATGGTGCCGGCGCAACGGAGCGTGACCGTCGCGGTCGGCCATGGCAAGCGCGCGGCGCGTCACATCGATGCCTGGCTGCGCGGGGTGAGCCAGGCTGTGCCGGCATCTCCGCCGCTGGTGAATTTCGCCATGCTGCATCTGCCGGTGTTCAGCGACGCTGACCCCGCGGCGCAGCGCGAGATCCCCCCCGCCGACCGCTCCGGCTTCGCCGAGATCGCCGCCGGGCTCACCCCCGCCGAGGCACGGCGCGAGGCGCAGCGCTGCCTCTCGTGCGGCGTCTGTTTCGAGTGCGACAATTGCTACGCGGCCTGCCCGGAAGACGCCATCATCAAGCTCGGCCCGGGCAATCGCTATCGCTATGACTACGCGAAATGCACCGGCTGCGCGGTCTGCTTCGAGCAGTGCCCCTGCCACGCGATCGAGATGTTGCCCGAGCCAAGCGGAGATGTGGCATGAGCCAGCGCGCGACGATGGATGGCAATACCGCGGTTGCCCATGTCGCTTATCGGGTGAATGAGGTCTGCGCGATCTACCCGATCACGCCCTCCTCCACCATGGCCGAACTCGCCGATGAATGGACGGCGGCCGGCTTGCGCAATATCTGGGGCAGCGTGCCGGTGGTCCAGGAGATGCAAAGCGAGGGGGGCGCGGCCGGAGCGGTGCATGGCGCGCTGCAATCGGGGGCACTCACCACCACCTTCACATCCTCGCAGGGGCTGCTCCTGATGCTGCCCAATATGTTCAAGATCGCGGGCGAATTGACGCCTTCTGTCTTTCATGTCGCGGCGCGCTCGGTCGCGACCCAGGCGCTCTCGATCTTTGGCGATCATTCCGATGTGATGGCGGTGCGCGGCGCGGGTTTTGCCTTGCTGTGCTCAGCCTCTGTGCAAGAAGCCCATGATCTCGCGCTGATCGCGCAAATGGCAACGCTCGCCGGGCGGGTTCCGATCTTGCATTTCTTCGATGGCTTTCGCACGTCCCATGAAGTAAATACCCTTACTCTGCTTGATGACGCTGAAATCCGCGCCTTAATCGACGACGATCTGGTGCGTGCCCACCGGGCCCGCGCGCTCGATCCCGAGCACCCGGTGGTGCGCGGCACGGCGCATAACCCCGATACGTTCTTCCAGGCGCGCGAGACCGTGAACCCGTTCTACGCAGCCATGCCTGGCCATGTGCAGGCGGCGATGGACCGCCTCGCCGCGGTGACCGGCCGGCGCTACAGTCTGTTCGCCTATGACGGCCCGGCCGATGCCGAGCGGGTTTTGGTGGTGATGGGAAGTGGCGCCGAAACGGCGCGGGAAACCGCCCAGGTGCTCCGCACGCGGGGCGAAAAGCTCGGCGTGCTGCAGGTGCGGCTGTTCCGCCCCTTCGCCGCCGAGGCTTTTCTCGCGGCCCTGCCGGCGACGGTGCGCGCGGTTGCGGTGCTCGACCGGACCAAGGAGCCTGGGGCGCCGGGCGAGCCGCTCTATCAGGACGTGGTGACAACGCTCGCCCAGGCCTTCGCTTGCGGCGCGCGGCCGGCCTTGCCGCGCATCATCGGCGGGCGCTTCGGGCTTTCGTCCAAGGATTTTACCCCGGCGATGGCCAAGGCGGTGTTCGACGAACTGGCGCGCGCGGCGCCGCGTCAGGGCTTCACGGTCGGCATCACCGACGATGTCGGCCATACCAGCCTCGACATTGATCCGGGCTTCGCGATCGAGCCCGCGGACGAAGTGCGCGCGGTGTTCTACGGTCTCGGCGCCGATGGCACGGTGGGCGCCAACAAGAACAGTGTCAAAATCATTGGCGAGGATGCCGGACGCTACGCGCAGGGCTATTTTGTCTATGATTCGCACAAATCCGGGGCCGAGACGGTTTCCCATCTGCGCTTCGGGCCACGGCCGATCGCGGCACCCTATTTGATCGGGCACGCGAATTTCATCGCCTGCCACCATTGGGGCTTCGTCGGCCGGCGCGACATCCTGCGCCTCGCCGCTCCCGGCGCCACGCTTTTGCTCAACAGCCCTTATGGACCGGATGAGATTTGGGGGCATCTGCCGCGCACGATGCAGGCGCGTATTCTGGCGCTCGGCCTCAAGCTCTTCGTGATCGACGCCTCGCGCACCGCCGAGGAGGTCGGCCTGCGCGGGCGCACCAACACCATCCTGCAAACCTGTTTTTTCGCCATTGCCGGCGTGCTTCCCCGCACCGAGGCGATCGCGCGGATCAAGGATGCCGTACGCAAAACCTATGCGCGCAAGGGCGAAGAAATCGTCGAGCGAAACTTCCGCGCGATCGATGGCACGCTCGCACGGCTCCAGGAAGTGGCGATCCCCACCGCCGTCACCGCGACCTGGGATCGGCCGCCGCCGGTGCCTGCGGCGGCGCCGGACTTCGTCCGCGCCGTCACCGCGCTGATGCTGGATGGGCGCGGCGATGATATCCCCGTGAGCCTGATGCCCGCCGAGGGCACCTTCCCCTCCGGCACCGCTTGCTATGAAAAGCGCGACATCGCCGAGGACGTGCCGATCTGGGATCCCACGTCCTGCGTGCAATGTGGCCAGTGCAGCTTCGTCTGCCCGCACGGCGTGATCCGCGCCAAATACTACGACGCGGCCCGGCTCAAAGACGCGCCGGAGGGATTTTGCGCCGCCCCCATCAACGTGCGCGGCTTTCCCGACGTCGCCTTCACCTTGCAACTCTATCTCGAGGATTGCACCGGCTGCGGTCTCTGCGTCGAGGCCTGCCCGGCGTTCAGCGTCACTATGCCGGGGCGGAAAGCAATCGATCTCCATCCCAAGCAGGATCGCGCCGTAGCCGAGCGCCCGCGCATTAAATTCTTTGAGGCTTTGCCAATCAACGATCGCGCGCGCGTCGATTTCGCCAATGTCCGCGGCGTGCAGTTCCTGGAGCCGCTCTTTGCCTTCTCCGGCGCCTGCGCTGGCTGCGGCGAGACCCCCTATCTTAAGCTGCTCTCACAATTATTCGGCGATCGCGCGATGGTGGCCAATGCCACCGGCTGCTCCTCGATCTATGGTGGCAATCTGCCGGTGACACCGTGGACGAAGAACGCCGAGGGCCGCGGCCCGGCCTGGTCCAATTCGCTATTCGAGGATAACGCGGAATTCGGCCTGGGCTTCCGCCTCGCCGCCGACCAGCACGTGGCGCTCGCGCGCCGGTTGGCGGAGACACTGGCGCCACGCCTCGGGACGGCACTGGTTGCCGAGATCCTCGCCGCCCCACAGCGCCAGGAATCTGAAATTCGCGCCCAGCGCGCCCGGCTCGCCGCACTCACCCGCCAACTGACGGCGCTCGGCGCCGACCCCGCCGCGCGCGATCTGCTCTCGGTCGCCGATTATCTCGTCCGCCGCAGCATCTGGCTCGTCGGCGGCGATGGCTGGGCCTATGACATCGGGTATGGCGGGCTCGATCATGTGCTGGCCAGCGGGCGCGATGTCAACGTCCTGGTGCTGGACACCGAAGTCTATTCGAACACCGGCGGGCAGGCCTCGAAAGCGACGCCGCTCGGCGCCATCGCCCGCTTCGCCGCCGCCGGCAAGCGCACCGTGCGCAAGGATCTGGCGCTGCAGGCGATCGCCTACGGCAATGTCTATGTCGCGCAGGTGGCGATGGGCGCCAATCCGCAGCAGACGCTGCTCGCCTTCCGCGAGGCCGAGGCCTATCCCGGCCCAGCACTTATTCTGGCCTATTCACCTTGCATCGCGCATGGCTATGATTTGCGCCAGGGGCTTTCGCAGCAGGATCTTGCCGTGGCGTGCGGCTATTGGCCGCTGTTCCGCTACGATCCGGCGATGCGCGACATCGGCGAAAATCCGTTTCGCCTCGACTCGCCGCGTCCAACGATTGCCTTCCGCGACTACGCCTATCAGGAAATCCGTTACCGCGCGCTGGCCGAGACCCGGCCAGGGGAAGCGGCGGCACTTCTCGCCCTGGCCCAGGCGGCGATCGCCGAGAAATACCGCACCTATGAGGAAATGGCGGGCTGGCAGGCCAGTCGGTTCCACCCGCCGGTTCCTGTTTCAGGGTGACGCGCGCCATGGACCTCAGGACACGCTATCTCGGGCTAGCACTGAAAAATCCCTTGATCGCCTCGGCCTCGCCGCTGACCGGATCACTTGCAGGCCTGCGCCGGCTGGAAGACGCCGGGGCGGCGGCAGTGGTGCTGCCATCGCTGTTCGAGGAGCAGATCGCTGCCGAGACCGCGCTGCGCGACCGCCTCGACGACCTCGCCAGCGGTTTTGCCGAAGCCCGCGGATTTTTTCCCGAAGGCAGCCTACCCGAAACCGGACCGCACCACCAGCTAGAGCTGATCGCCCGCGCTCGCGCCGCGCTCGACATTCCGGTGATCGCGAGCCTGAACGGCGTGACCGACGCGGGCTGGACCCGCTACGCTACCCTGGCCGCGCAAGCCGGCGCGCAGGCGATCGAACTCAACGTCTATTTCCCCCCGACCGATCCGCGGCTCGACAGCAAGGCGGTAGAGCAGCGCCATGAAGACGTGCTCGGCGTGGTGAAGCGGGCGGTGAATATTCCGGTGAGTATGAAACTCAGCCCCGGCTTCAGCGCCCCGGGCGCGGTGATCCGCCGGCTGGACGCGGCGGGGGCGGATGGGTTCGTGCTGTTCAACCGTTTCTACCAGCCCGATATCGATCTCGCGACGTTGCGCCTCTGGCGGCAGCCGACACTGAGCAGCGCCGCCGAGATCCGCCCCGGCCTATTGTGGATCGGCGCGCTGGCAGGCACGCTGCGCGCCGAGATTGCCGCCAGCACCGGGGTCGAGACGGCGGACGAGGTGATAAAATATCTGCTGGTGGGCGCCGACGCGGTGATGACCACCGCCGCCCTGCTGCGCCACGGCCCGGACCATCTGCGCGGCCTGCTGGCGGGGTTGCAACGCTGGGGCGAGGCGCGCGGCTTCGCCACCCTCGCCGCGCTGCGGGGGCGGATGAGCCGGGCGGCGGGCGGCTGGCCGGATGATGCCGATCGTGGCGATTATATCGCGTTGTTGCAGAACTACGCGGCGCCCTTGCCGTAACCGCCGGCCGCCCGCGGGCAGCCATCGGCGCGGCACTCTTGCCCGGGTTCGCGGTCATTGGGCATATTGAGGATCTACGGGGCAACGTAACGCGTTGATTTTGCCTGTTTTCCAAGATTTCGCGGCGGGGAATTCTTCCAAAAGTGAGGCACACGACTCGAGATATTCTTATTGAAAGAATTGTGATGATACGCTAAAAATGCGGCATGTACCTTCGTGCGACGCAGCGTCACAACCGCGACGGCTCAACCGTCACCTACTACGCCCTCGCCGAGGCCGTCTGGAACGCCGCCGCAAAACGCAGAGAAGCCCGGGTCATCCATAGCTTCGGCCGCGCCGATCAAGTCGATCACGCCGCCCTCCCACGCCTGGTCCGCAGCATCAACCGCATTCTGGGTGAGGGTGAGGGTGAGAGCAGCGATCCGTCGCAGGACGCCACTCGCGGCGGGCCGGCCGATATCGCGATCGACGCCGTGTTCGAACTGGGCATTCCGCTCGTCGCGCGTCACCTCTGGAACCAACTCGGG
>JAJYYH010000005.1 GCA_021801255.1 Pseudomonadota bacterium | reverse complement strand
TAAACCAAAACCTAGCCAGGTCACTCCACCTAACTAAACCTCAGCCTAAACTCACAAAATACCCACCAAAGGCACCGCCAACGTATCCCTTCCACTCCAGATAAAACTGTCAATGAACAAAAGAAAGGAAAGGGTAAGTTTGCTGAGGGCAAACCACCCGTCCACAGGCCGCCTCGCACCTTCCGATGCGAGGCAAAGAAACTAATGGGTCGGCGCAGCAAAATCAAGAGCTGCCTCCGACCCGGCGAAAGGCGGTGTAAGCGGGATGCCGCGCCGCGTCAACACCCCTCAGGCGGATTTTTCGCCCCTCCCCTCCCGCCAGGCGCGGAACCAGTCAAGAAACCGCGGAATCCCCTGCTCAAGCGTGGTGCGCGGGGTAAATCCGGTGAGTTCGCCGATCGCCGTGATCGCGGCGAAGGTTTCCTCGACATCCGCCCGCGGGCGTGGCGCCGCGCGCACCACCGCGCGCCGGCCGAGACCTTCCTCCAGGAGCGCGATCAGCCGCGCCACCGGCTCGCTGCGGTGATTGCCGATGTTGAGCAGACGTGGCGCCGCCCCTGACGCGGGGGGGCGATCGAGGCAGCCCAGCACGCCCGCGACGATATCATCGATATACGTGAAATCGCGCTTCAGCCGGCCCTCGAAAACTGTGATCGGCGTGCCCGCCATGATCGCCTCGGCAAAGAAAAAATACGCCATGTCCGGCCGTCCCCAGGGGCCATAGACGGTAAAAAACCGCAGCCCGGTCTGCGGCAAGCCAAAGAGATGGCCATAGGCCGCGCTCATCAGCTCATCCGCCCGCTTGGTCGCGGCATAGAGCGATGTCGGGTGATCCACCCGATCGCTCTCGGCAAAGGGGAGCGTCCTGTTGGCACCATAGACCGAGGACGAGCTCGCATAGACGAGATGCTCAAGCCCCGCCAATCGTCGCGCCGTCTCCAGCACCACCAGATGGCCCATCACATTGGTGCTGACATAGGCGTAGGGATCGACGAGAGAATGCCGTACCCCGGCCTGGGCGGCGAGATGGATGATGCGGCGTATGGCGGGAAACTCAGCCGCCACGGCTTCCATCGCCCCGCGATCGGCAATGTCAAGGCGACGAAACGTGAAGCCCGGCCGCGCCTGCAAGCGCGCCAGCCGCGCCTCCTTGAGCCGCACATCGTAATAAGGGTTGAGATCGTCGAGGCCGAGCACATCCTCGCCCCGCGCCAGCAGCGCCTCGGCAACGTGATAGCCGATAAAGCCGGCGGCGCCGGTGAGCAGAACTGTCACGTGCCGGAAATCGGGCGCGCCGCCAGCCGATCCTCGAGCAATTCCAGAATGGCGTGGCCGAGCGCGATATGGCATTCCTGGATGCGCGCCGTCTCGGCATCCGGCACCAGCAGCACGTGATCGCAGAAATCCCGCGCCGGCCGCCCCTCGGCGCCGAGCAGCCCGACGGTAATGATGCCCATTTCGCGCGCCGCAGCGAGCGCCCGGCAGACATTTTCCGACCGCCCCGAGGTGGTGATGCCGAACAGCATGTCGCCGCGCCGGCCAAGGCCGCGCAGCGGCCGCTCGAACACCTGCGCGAAGCCATAATCATTCCCCCCTGCGGTCAGCGCCGCCGGATCGAGGGTCAGGGCAAGCGCCGGCAGCGACGCGCGTTCCACCTTGGGGCGCAAGCGGATCAGCATCTCGGTCGCGAGGTGCTGGCTATCGGCGGCCGAGCCGCCATTGCCGCAGAACATCAGCTTGCCGCCGCCGCGAAGCGACGCCTCGGCGGCGCCCACCACCGCCAGCGCCGGCTCGGCCAATTCCTCGGCGATCCTGAGCTTGAGTGCGGCCGAGCGCCGCAGCATCGCCGAAAACCGTGCCCGGTCATCCATTGCTTTTTTCTCCTCACTCACCGTGCCGCGGGGAGACGCTTGATTGCATAGCCGGCGCCGTCAAGCTACAGGCTTTTGCCCGCGCCGCCGCAAGGTTTTCGCCCGATGCGCCATTTTCCGATTTTTCTCGATCTCACCGGCCGCACCGCGCTGGTGCTCGGCACCGGTGCGGTCGCGCTGCGCAAGGAAGCGGCACTGGCGCGCGCCGGCGCGCATGTGCGCCGCCTGCCGCGCTTCGCCGCCGATGGCCTTGACGGCGCCGCGCTCGCCATCGGCGCGGATGCGCCCGAGGCCGATCTCGTGGCGCTTTCCGAGGCGGCGCGGGCGCGCGGTATTCCGGTCAACATCGTCGATCGCCCGGCACTTTCGAGCTTCATCATGCCGGCGATCGTCGATCGCGACCCGATCACCATCGCCATCGGCTCGGGCGCCAGCGCGCCGGTGCTCGCCCGCCAGCTCCGCGCCCGCATCGAGGCGCTGATCCCGCCCGCTTTCGGCCGTCTGAGCGCCTTCCTGGACACCGCCAAGGCTGAAATCCGCCGGCGTCTGCCTGATCTCGCGGCACGCCGACGCTTTATCGAGCGCCTCATCGCCGGGCGTGTCGGGGAACTCGCGGTCGCCGGACGCGAAGCAGAGGCCCGCGCCGCACTCGCCCGCGACCTCGCCGCCCCCGGCCCCGGGCCCAGCCCCGGCATGGTGTTTCTCGTCGGCGCCGGGCCGGGGGCGGCCGATCTCGTCACGCTGCGCGCCCAGCGTCTGCTCGGCGAGGCCGATGTCATCGTCCATGACCGACTGGTCTCGGACGACGTGCTCGATCTCGCCCGGCGCGATGCCCCGCGCATCTTCGTCGGCAAGGCGCGCGCCAACCATTGTCTGCCGCAGGCCGAGATCAACGCGCTGCTCATCCGCCTCGCGCGCGCGGGCAAAAAAGTGGTGCGACTCAAGGGCGGCGATCCCTTCATTTTCGGGCGCGGCGGCGAGGAGGCCGAGGCGCTGGCGGCCGCCGGCATCGCCTTCGAGGTCGTGCCCGGCGTCACCGCCGCCCTCGCCTGCGCCGCGTCCGCCCAGATCCCGCTCACCCATCGCGACGCCGCGCGCTCGGTCACGCTGCTCACCGGCCACACCCAGGCCGGCACCGTCGATCTCGATTTTCCGACGCTGGCACGCTTGGGCGGCACTCTTGCGATTTACATGGGCATCGCCGCGCTCGCCCGCGTCGCCGCAGGCTTCCACGAGGCCGGGCTCGCCCCGGAAACCCCGGCGGCGCTGATCGAGCGCGGCGGCACACGGGATGAACGCCGCATTTTTGCCCCCCTCGCCGAGCTGGCCGTGCGCGCCCCGGCTTGGTCCACCGGCGGGCCGGCGCTGCTATTGATCGGTCCAGCGGTCGGGCGCGCCGCCATTCCGGGAATCCTGACTAAGGCGGCGCCCGCGGAACCCTGGGCCAGCCTCGCGTAATCTTGAACGGTCCGCCGCGCGCCGCATGACTAGATATGCTTGGCTTTTATCAACCGAGCGAGCGGGAGCACAGAGGCATGGATGCAGGACCGATTTCACCGCAACCCGGATCGCGGCAGCGCTGGCGGCCGGAGGGGTGCGATCAGATCGCGCTCGTGCTGCAGGGCGGCGGTGCGCTCGGCGCCTATCAGGCCGGGGTCTATGAAGCCCTCCACGAAGCCGGGCTGGAGCCCGACTGGATCGCCGGCGTCTCGATCGGCAGCATCAACGGCGTGATCATCGCCGGCAATCCGCCCGAGAAACGGCTCGAAAAACTCCGCGAATTCTGGGAAACCATCACCGCCCGCCCGGTGATCCCCTTCTTCGATCCCGGCCTGATCGACGGCGATGGCCCACGCCGCGCCTTCCATTCCCTGTCGTCGAGTCTCGCCGCGCTGCTCGGCCAGCCCGGCTTCTTCGAGCCGCGGGTTCCCAACCCGTGGCTCGCACCGCGCGGCGCGCAGGGCGCGACCAGTCTCTACACCACTGAACCGCTGCGCAAAACCCTCGATCGGCTGGTCGATTTCGAACTGCTCAACCAGAGCGACGTGCGCTACGCCGCCGGCGCGGTGAATGTCGCCACCGGCAATTTCTACTTCTTCGACAGCGCCCATCAGCGGATCGGCCCCGAGCACGCGATGGCGAGCGGGGCGCTGCCGCCGGCGCTGCCGATGGTGCGCATCGGCACCGACTACTACTGGGATGGCGGCGTCGTCTCCAACACCCCGCTACAGCATCTTCTGGAACATGCCAAAAGCCGCAATATGCTGATTTTCCAGGTTGATCTCTTCGGCGCGCGCGGCCCGGTGCCGCGCGACATGTATGACGTGGCCGCCCGCCAGAAGGACATCCAATATTCCAGCCGCACGCGCATGGTCACCGATATGTTCATGCGGCTCCATCGCGAAAAAGTAATGATGCGCCAGATCCTCGGCAAGGTCCCCGAAGGCGATCTCAGCGAGGATGAGCGGCGGCGCAAGCAGGAACTTGCCAGCCTTCCCGAAATCGCCCTCCTGCACCTGATCTACCAGCAGAAAGCCCACGAGTGCGAAAACAAGGACTATGATTTCAGCGCCTCGTCCATGCACAGTCACTGGAAATCCGGCTATCGCGACACCAAAGCCACCTTGCAGCATGGCGAATGGCTGAAAATGCCGAGCGAGGAACAGGGGATTGTCATGCACGACATCCACCACGTGCCCGACTGATCGGCTTGCCGCCCGCGACACGGCGCGGGCGCGCCTGGGGCGCGCTCGCAATGGCGTTCATGCTCTGCGCTCGGGCCGCCTGGGCCGCACCGCAAACCCTCGCCATCACGCCGGACAACACCGAAATCGGCTTTCGCGTCTATGTCTTCGGGTTCATTCCGCTGGACGGGCATTTTACCCGTTTTTCCGGTACCCTGATCCTCGATCCCGCTGATCCGGGGCAGTGCCGGATCGCGGTGCGCGTTGTGACGGCAAGCCTGGTGATGCCCGATGCGAAGGCCGAGCGCATGGCGCTCGGCGAGGATTTCCTCAATGCCAGCGCCTACCCCGCCCTGCTCTACGATGGCGGCTGCCGCGCCCAGCCAGGCAGACCACCGCGGCTCGACGGACAGCTTGAGATGCGTGGCCTGACCGGCGCGCTGGCCTTCTCCCTGGCCCGCACCGGCCAACGATTCGAGGTCGAGGCGACGCTCCGGCGCGACCAATGGGGCATGACGGCGCACCCCATGCTTGCCGGCGGACGGGTGCGGATCCGCGTCACCACCGCCCTCGCCCCACCCTGAACGCCAGGGAAAATCGCCAACTTATGCCACCCCCCTGAACTTCCTCCGGCGAAAACCGCAATCTGCTGGTCCAGCACCGTCATTCCTGCGCGGGCGGGGGGCTGGCGACACGTTAGGCTGAGAAGAGCGAAGGCTTTAAGTTGACAATGCCCGATCGAACTCACCCGGGGGCACGGCGGGTGCAGGTTCGACCTCGCCGCCAAGCTCGGCGATCACCAGGGCGGCGAGCGGACGTGAAATTCGCCCACCACTGGCCAGCGCCCGCCGGTCGAGCCGTGCCGCCGCCTCGCGCAGCGCCGCCGGGGTGCGCGGCAACCGAGCAAGGAGAAAATCTTGCACAAGCGGGCTGACGCGCAGCTGGCGTTCGGCGAACAGACGCGCGAGGAGTGGGCGCAACAGCGCGTCCTCGGCAGGGCCGATGGAGATTGCGGTCAGCGCGCGGAGCCGGCTCGTAAGATCGGGCAACCCAACCTTCCAGCGTGCCGGGAGCGTGCGTCCGGCGAGCAGCACGAGGCAGCGCGCTTCCCGTGTGGCGTTAAGCAAATGCAGCAACACCGCCTCGTCGGGACAGGCATCGGCGTCATCGACAGCGAGGCGCCGCGCGAGCGTCCTGGGGAGTGCGCGTAGGAATGGCCCGGCAAGCATTTCTCCCCCGCCCTCGGCGGCCCAAAGATGCAAAAGATGCGTTTTGCCGCAGCCCGCCTCGCCCGAGAGCGCCAGCCGCCCCTCCGGCCAGGAGGTCGGTCGGGCGAGCCAGGCGCGCGCCTCGGCATTCGAGGGGGCGGTGACGAAATCCGCCGCCTCGTAATGCGGCGCGGGAGCGAAGGGGAGCGACAGCTGGCGGAGGGCGTTCATGATACGGGGCTCGCGGCGGGCAGAATTTAGGGGGCAGAACTCAAAGGCGGGCCGGGTGGGTCGAGATAGAGCGGGCTGGTGAGATAGCGCCGAAGCCAGAATCGAGCCAGCACGCCGATCGTCGCCGTCACCGGCACGGCGAGCAGCACGCCGAGAAAGCCGAAGGCGGCGCCGCCGGCAAACAGAGCAAAAATCACCCAGACCGCCGGCAACTCCACCCGATCGCCGAGGAAGCGCGGATAGATCACGTAGCCTTCGAGGATCTGGCCCACGAAAAACACCGCTGCCACCGCCGCCACCCCCCACCAGGAGGGAAACTGCGCCAGCGCCAGGCCGAGCGCGGTGACAAGCCCAACGATCGAGCCGACATAGGGTATGAAGGAGAGCAGCCCGGCGGCGAGGCCGACAAGCAGGCCGAGATCAAGCCCGACCAGCGTAAGGGCCAGAGTGTAGTAGAGGGCGAGCGCCAGACAGCAGAGCGCTTGGCCGCGCACCCAGGCCGAGAGAATACGATCGACCTCGCGCGCCTGCGCCCGGATCACGCCCTCATAGCGGCGCGGCAGCCAGGTATCGAGCTTCGCAATTACCCGCGGCCAGTCGCGTAGCAGGTAGAACGACACCACCGGCGTCACCACCAGCAAGGTGAGCGCATTGAAAATCGCGAATCCGCCGCCCAAAAGGCGGGAGGCAGCGGTCGCGAGGAAGGAAAGCATATTGCCGGCTTGGCTGCCGACCAGCTCGCGCAGCCGCGCATTGACGAAATCCGCCCCCAGCCGATCCTGCAAGCGCGCCATCACCGTCATCGCCGCCTGGCGCAGCATCCCGGCGTATTCCGGCAGGCGGGTGATCAGGAGGCCAAGCTGGGCGAGGATCAGCGGATAGAACAACAGCAGGAACAGCAGCACGGCGGCGATCAGCAGGATGACCAGCAAGAGGGCGGCCAAGCCCCGCGGCATGCCGGCCCGCGTCAGTCGCCCGGCCAGTGGATCAAGGAAATAAGCGACGCCCGCGGCAGCGACGAAGGGCAGCAGGATGGTGGCGAAAAGCTGCAAGACCAACCAAAACACCACCACTACGCCGGCCAAGAGCGCGATACGCTGGCGGCGCATCGCCGGCATATCGGGATGGCGGGGAATGAGGAGCGGAATATCCGGTTGGGACGACATCGGGCGCAGTTTCCACCATCGCGGCGTTGCGCGCTACTGCCGACTATGGTTGTCTCCGCGGCCAGCCGATCGGCCGGGGTGAAATTTTCGGAGAGAGAGATGGCGAGCCTGACCTATCGCGAAGCCGGTGTCGATATCGCCGCCGGCGAGGCGCTGGTGGAGGCGATCAAGCCGGCCGCCAGGGCGACCGCACGGCGCGGCGTGCTGGGCGCCCTGGGCGGCTTCGGCGCGCTCTTCGATCCCCGCGCCGCGGGCTTTACCGACCCCATCCTGGTCGCCACCACCGATGGCGTCGGCACCAAGCTCCGGCTCGCGATCGAGAGCGGCAATCACGACAGCATCGGCATCGACCTGGTCGCCATGTGCGTCAACGATCTCGTGGTCCAGGGTGCCGAGCCACTGTTTTTTCTCGATTATTTCGCCACCGGCCGGCTTGATGTCGGGGCTGCCGCGCGGATCATCGCCAGCATCGCGCGGGGCTGCACCGAGGCCGGTTGCGCCCTGGTCGGCGGCGAGACCGCCGAAATGCCGGGGCTCTATGGCGGGGAGGATTACGACCTCGCGGGCTTCGCCGTCGGTGCCGCCGAGCGCGGCCAGTTGCTGCCCAAAGATGTGGTGCCGGGCGATACGGTCTTGGGTCTCGCAGCGAGCGGGCTGCATGCCAACGGTTTCTCCCTGGTGCGGCACATCGTCGCCACGAGCGGGGTTTCGCTGGCCGCCCCGGCCCCGTTCGCCCCCGCGATGAGCCTCACCGAGGCTTTGCTCCAGCCGACGCGGCTCTATGTCAAAAGCCTGCTCGCGCTGCACCGCGCCGGGTTGCTGCGCGCGGCGGCGCACATCACCGGCGGCGGTCTGCCCGGCAATCTGCGGCGCGTGCTCCCCGAGGGCATGGTCGCGGCGCTCGATGCCGGAGCCTGGACGGTGCCGCCCGTGTTCCGTTGGCTGGCGCAAGCCGGTGGGGTCACGCCGGAAGAGATGCTGCGCGTCTTTAATTGCGGCATTGGCATGGCGGTGGTGGTGGCGGATGCGGCGCGCGCCGAGGCGGTGCTTGCCGCCGCTGGGGAACGGGTGTTCCGCATCGGTCGGATCGAGGCGGCTCTTGGGCCGGGGGCGGTTCGCATCGATCCGCCGGACAACTGGCTCGCCTGATGGCCCCCGTGCGCCGCAAGCGGGTTGGCGTGCTGATCAGCGGGCGTGGTTCCAACCTCGCAGCCCTCCTCGCCGCATCGCGCGACGCCGCCTTCCCCGCCGAGATCGCGCTGGTGATCTCCAACCTCGCCAACGCTGGCGGATTGGCCGTCGCGGAAGCGCATCGGATACCGGCGCTCACCATCGCGCATCGCGACTTCCCCCGCGACCGCGCCCGGCATGAGGCCGCGATCACCACGGAGCTTGAGCGCCACGGTATCGAGATCGTCTGCCTCGCCGGCTATATGCGCCTGCTCACGCCCTTTCTCGTCACCCGTTTTGCCGGGCGGATGCTCAACATTCACCCCAGCCTGCTGCCCGCCTTCCCTGGTCTCGACACCCACGCCCGGGCGCTTGCCGCTGGCGTCAAGTTGCATGGCTGCACCGTCCATCTGGTGACGGAGCGGATGGATGAGGGCCCGATTCTCGCCCAGGCGGCGGTGCCGGTGCGGCCCGGCGATACGCCAAATCTGCTTGGTGCCCGTGTGCTGGCCCAGGAGCATCTTCTCTATCCCCTGGCGCTCCGCTTGTTCGCCAGCGCCCTGCCGGGCACAGCCGCGGCGGAAACGGCAGCGCTTTGTAATCCAGTGTCTGATTAAATACTGGTTGCGGATTTTCGGGTTCAAAGGAGTTGCGGCAGTCGTTGGCGATGGAATCCTGATGGAGCATGGGCAGCGCCGAAGTGTTGGAGAAAGTTTTTTTGTGCGGCTCCGGCATTTTATTGTTGTTCTGGCGCACGAAATCGGGGCGCGGCATGGCATCCTCTTCGAAAAGGCGCTGCGGCGTGATTATTCCTGACAGAAGAGGCGCAGGTTGATCATTGCTCGAACTGCGCGGTGCTCAGTCTCGTCGGAATCGACGGCCATTGCTGGCTGTTCGCCATTTCCACCCCCCAAACAATGGGTTTTTGCCAAGCTCGGAGAATATCGTAAAAACTCCTGTAATTTCAATAATTTGCAGCCGAACACGCCCGCCGGAAAACCCCGCAACCGGGAGGCGCAGAGCGGCTTGCGGTACTGCGTTCGAGCTTAGAGTCTGACTCGGATCGCTTCCGGAATTACAACGCTTTGATTTATCTTGGCTATCTGCGTTCATGGTGCTTCAGGCGGCGGCGAGGCGGCGGGACATCAGCTTGACGCTGGCGATGTAGAGC
>JAJYYH010000022.1 GCA_021801255.1 Pseudomonadota bacterium | reverse complement strand
CGTGCCGATCGGACCGTCGCACGGAGGCCACCCCGGCATGCGGCGGAGCGTGCGTTGTCCGTCGCGGCTGCGCAACGGCTATCGCCGTCCTCCGCTGCGCTGCGGCTCTTCGAGTGCGCAGCCGGTCATCGGCCATCGCCCGGAGGGCTCCGCCGCCGAGGATGGGCCCCGGCGGGACAGGAGTCCCGACCATGACCGCAGAGGTCCGCGCCGATATCTACACCCGCATCACGTCCGAGATCGCCGCCGCCATCGAGGCGGGCGCCGGTGATTGGTACATGCCTTGGCACCACGACGGCAGCTCGATCGCCCGGCCCGCCAACATCGCCTCCGGCAAGCCCTACCGCGGCATCAACACGCTGGCCCTCTGGATCGCCGCACAGGCACGCGGTTACGCCAGCGGCACCTGGGGAACCTATCGCCAGTGGCAGGCGCTCGGCGCCCAGGTGCGCAAGGGCGAACGCGCGACCGCCATCATCTTCTGGAAGCGGATCGGCGCCGCCGAGGACGAGCAGGATGTCGAGGACGGCGATGATCGGCCGCGCTTCGTCTGTCGCGGCTATTCCGTGTTCAACCGCTGCCAAGTCGACGGCTACGATCCGCCCGCCGTCGCCGCCTTGCCCGAAGCCGAGCGCATCCCGCATGCCGAGGCCTTCATCGCCGCCCTCGATATTCCCACGACCTTCGACGCCGCCGCCGCGTATTACCGAGTCGATCTTGATCAGATCTTCATGCCGCCATTCGGAGCGTTCGAAGACTCCATAGCTTATATCGGCACCTTTGCTCACGAGGCAGCCCACGCCATGGGAGCGAAGCACCGGCTCGACCGCGACTTCACCGGCCGGTTCTCGCACCAGGCCCGAGCCGTCGAGGAATTGGTCGCGGAACTGACAGCCGGCTACGCCCTGGCCGATCTCGGACTCGCCCATCACCCACGGCCCGACCACGCTGCCTACATCGCCTCCTGGCTCAAGGTCCTGAAGGACGATCCTCGCGCGATCTTCACCGCCGCCAGCAAGGCCCAGCAGGCAGCCGACTGGATGCACGCGCAGCAACTGCACCCGGCTCCGTCGTGAGGCAGGTGAACGAACGGCCAACTCGTCCGTCACGCGACCATCCTCGGACTGAATACCGAGAGCGATTGCCACCGCGCTGCGGGCAAGCCAGCAGCAACGTCGTGATCGTCACCGAGCCGGCTGCCAATTGTCGCTATCGCCGGTATACTCACCTGCATGAGCTTCGAAGAACCCAATTCCCTCCAGATCCGCGTTACGCTTGTCGGCATCGAGCCGGCAGTTTGGCGGCGCCTGATCGTGCCGCGCGGCTTCCATCTCGGCCAGCTCCACCGCGTCATCCAGGCTGCATTCGGATGGTCGGACTGCCACTTGCACGAGTTCCTGATAGGCGGCTTGTCTTACCGCGACGCCGAGGTCTGCGAACCCGAGTTCGAGGACGACGCGCGCAGCTTTGACGAGAGCGGGGTACGTCTGCGCGATTTCAACCTCAACGACGGCCTTAGCGTTCTCTACGTCTACGACTTCGGCGACGACTGGAAGCACATCATCGAGTTCGAACGGCTCCTTGCCCTCGAACCCGCGCCGCGCGGCGCCAGCTGCATCGGCGGCGCGCGCGCCCGACCTCCCGAGGATGTCGGCGGCGTCCACGGCTATGCCGGCTTCCTCGACATCATCACCGATCCCGACCACCCAGAACACCGCGACACCAAGACCTGGGCGGGCGGCCACTTCGATCCAGAGTGGTTCGACAACGAGACGACCGACAAGGACGTTCGCAACGCCCTCAGGGCCAACCGCCGCATCCGCCTCCATCAGCCCAACCCCAAGCGCCAAGGCCGCTCACGATAGCTGTCGTTGCACGGCACGGGTATCCTCGCTGTAGCCGGCCTCG
Source organism: Pseudomonadota bacterium (assembly GCA_021801255.1). Classification (GTDB taxonomy): domain Bacteria; phylum Pseudomonadota; class Alphaproteobacteria; order Acetobacterales; family Acetobacteraceae; genus Acidibrevibacterium. The sequence continues at coordinate 7,882 of JAJYYH010000022.1, read as the reverse complement.
GGTTCCTCGCCGCTGAGATCGATGGCACGACACTATCGCTCCGATCTCGCTCGTCGCCAAAATTTGCGCCTCGGTGCCGTCGTGCCGGGCCCAGCCCGCGAACTGACGCTGGCGAACGAAGCCGCCAACGTCACCGACAAGGCTTTCTTCAGCCGTCCCCGATCAGGAGAGGCACCCGGATAGGGATCACCGGCGACCCGTACACCTTCCTCGGCGAGCAAGGCGTCGCGACATTTCAGGTTGACTGTCAGGATAAGTGGCCGAGATGACGGCGGCATTCCTCTGCGCGAGCCTCGGCATCGTGCCGACCGTGCGGCACGCCGACTACATCGGTTCCTGGCTTCAGGTGCTGCGCGACGATGACCGCGCGATCATCCGCGCCGCCAGCACGGCCTCGAAGGCCGCCGACTATCTACTGGCGTTCCGGGCGGATGAGGTTGAGCCGGAAGCTGCATCGGGCCTCGCGAACCCGGCCTCGGCGCCGGAGAGATCCTATGGGGAGGAAGGCGCGCCGCCTGCTACAGTTCGCCTTCTCGAACTATCATAGGAGAAAGGACGATGCTCAGTCAGGAAGACGCAGTTTCGGCGCCCGAGGCCTCGGGCATTGACGGCAACATCTTCGTTTCGGTGGAGATGAGCCGCTCAAAGTGGGTGATCGGGGTGCACACGCCGATGGCGGACAAGATCGCCATCCATACCTTTGCTTGTGGCGACGCCGATGCGGTTCTGGCGTTGGTTGAGCGCATGCGCACGAAGGTCGAGGCGGCTGGGAACAGATCGCCGACCGTGATCGTCTGCTACGAGGCGGGATATGAGGGTTTCTGGCTCCAGCGCCGGCTCGATGCGCTGGGCATCCGGGTGGTTGTGATCGATCCGGCCAGCCTGCTTGTGGACCGGCGGGCGAAGCGAGCGAAGACGGATCGGATCGACGCCCGGGGCATGGTGCGTGCGCTGATGGCGTTTGCGCGCGGCGAGCATCAGGTCCTCAGCGAGGTGCGCGTGCCGACGGTGGAGCAGGACGATGCCCGCCGCGTGCTTCGCGAGCGCCACCGTCTGGTCAAGGAGAGGACCGCACATACCAATCGCATCAAGGGCCTCTTGAAGACGCAGGGGATCATGGACTTCGATCCACGCGCCAAGGGTGCCGCCTTGCGGCTGGATGAGATCATAACGGGAGACGGGCGTCGCCTGGGAGCCTGCCTCAAGCAGGAAATCGTGCGCGAGTTGGAACGCTTGTCGCTGGTTATGGAGCAACTTGCGCGGGTCGAGGCCGAACGAGATGCCGTGGCGGAGGTGGGCCGGCAGCAGGAGGTATCGGCAGCCGACCACCACCGCGATGCGGCGATGATCGCGGTCCTGAACCGGCTGAAGGGCATCGGAACGAACGACGCCTCGATCCTGGTACGCGAGGTATTCTGGCGCAACTTCCATAATCGGCGTGAACTCGGCGGCTGGAGTGGGCTGGCGCCGTCGCCTTGGGCGAGCGGCTCGGCGTCACGCGATCAGGGGATCACGAAGGCGGGGCCGCCGATGCTGCGGGCGCAGATGATCCAGATCACTTGGCGCTGGCTGTTCTGGCAACCCGACAGCGATCTGGCTCGGTGGTTTCAGAAGCGGACCGAAGGGGCGACGGGCCGGATGCGGCGCATCATGGTGGTGGCTCTCGCGCGCAAGCTGCTTGTCGCGCTGTGGCGATATGCGACGATCGGGACCGTTCCCAGCGGCGCGATCGTGACCTGATCGCTGCCGGCATAAATTTCGAATTCCCGTACGGGTCGCGACCGTCGGGAATGCCGGGCGGATGTGTGACCGAACTCTCGCTGGGCTGAAAGACGCCGTTCGTAGAGAAGGATCCCGTCCCTCGGAGCGCCGCACCCGCAGCAAACGGGATTTGGGTTGCGAGCCAGTCGGGCAGCTGACGGTATCGGACCGGATAAAAGTCAAGCCGGTGATCGGCTCTTGCAAACGGTGCTCCGTCCGGGTGATTCCTTCGATCGAAAGGTGTGGGCCACGATGATGCGGATGAGGTGCCCACCAACATGGCCCTGGTTAGGGTTGTGCTCCCTGAGTCGTGCGACCTGGGGTGCCCCCTTGACTCCGGAAGCCCCATAAAAGCGAGAGGGCGGAGGGGATTTTCGTGACGGGCCGAGGGGCTGGGAGAGAGGCTCCCGGCCGGCCCGTCGCGGAGATCACCAGATGGCTGCGACCCAGAAGATCGTCCTGAACCCGTCCCGGGACATCCCGTTCAACAAGCTCGTCCTGAGCCAGGCCAATGTCCGGCGCGTGAAGGCCGGCGTCTCGATCGAGGCGCTGGCCGAGAGCATCGCCCGGCGGTCCCTGCTGCAGAGTCTCAGCGTGCGCCCGGTGCTGGACGCCGACGGCAACGAGACCGGTATGTTCGAGGTGCCTGCCGGCGGAAGGCGCTTCCGGGCGCTGGAACTGCTGGTCCGGCAGAAGCGCCTGGCCAGGACCGCGCCCATCCCCTGCATCGTCAAGACCGATGGCCTCGCCGAGGAGGACAGCCTCGCCGAGAACACCGACCGCGAGGCGCTGCACCCGCTCGACCAGTTCCGCGCCTTTCAGACGCTGCGCGCGAAGGGCCAGGGCGAGGAGGAGATCGCCGCCGCGTTCGGCGTCACCGCCGCGGTGGTGCGCCAGCGGCTCAAGCTCGCCGCCGCCAGCCCGGGGCTGCTCGACGCCTATGCCGAGGGCGCGATGACGCTCGATCAGCTCATGGCGTTCTGCGTCAGCGACGATCATGCGCGGCAGGAGCAGGTGTGGGCGACGGTTCAGCGCGGCTGGAACAAGGAGCCGCACACGATCCGCCGCATGCTGACCGAGGGCGCGGTGCGCGCGACCGACCGGCGCGTCTGCTTCGTCGGCACCGAGGCGTACGAAGCCGCAGGCGGCATCGTGATGCGCGACCTGTTCCAGGAGGACGAGGGCGGCTTGTTGCAGGATCCGGCGCTGCTCGACCGACTGGTCGCCGAGAAGCTCGCGCGGGAGGCCGACGCTATCCGCGCCGAGGGCTGGAAATGGGTTGAGGCCGCCCCGGACTTCCCCTACGGCCACCGACACGGGCTGCGTCCCCTGCCGTCCACCAATCCGCTGACCGAGGCGGAGCAGGCGGAGTTCGATGCGCTGAAGGGCGAATACGACGCGCTCGAGGAACAGTATGGCGAGGCCGACGAACTGCCCGAGGCGGTCGAGGCCCGCATGGTCGAGATCGAAGCGGCGATCGAAGCATTCCAAAACCGCCCGCCGAAATTCGATCCCGCCGACATCGTCCGCGCCGGCGTCTTCGTCAGCATCGACCGTGACGGCGCGCTGCGTGTCGAGCGCGGCTACGTGCGGCCCGAGGATGAGCCGCCGGTGGCTGCGCCCGACGATCCCGATCATCCGGCAGCGCCGGCCAGCACCATGCCCGATGCCGATCGCGATCCCTCGCCCACGCAGGCACGCTCGACCACCACCACCACGACCGCGGAGCCGTCCGCCGAGAAGCCCGAGGAGGACGAGGGCCAGACGCCGCTGCCCGAGCGGCTGATGACAGAACTCACCGCACACCGGACGCTCGCGTTGCGGGAAGCCTTGGGGAACGACTGGGACACGGCGTTCCTGGCCATGCTCCACGCGTTTTGCCTCCGCCTGTTCTATGGCTCCGCCGCCGACACGTGCCTGGAGATCGAGGCCAAGAGCGCCGGCTTTGCCAGTCAGGCTCCGGGTCTGAACGACACCGCGTCCGCGAAGGCCATCGACGTGCGGCACGAGGCATGGGTGAAGCAATTGCCGGCGACGTCCGGAGAGCTCTGGAACGCGCTCGTCCGCTTCGACACCGACACGCGCGCGGCCTTGTTCGCACATTGTGCGGCGCTGACGATCAACGCGCTGCACGAACCCTGGAACCGTCGTCCGGGCGCGCTGGCCCACGCCGATCGGCTGGCGAAAGCGGTCGGTCTCGACATGGCGGCGGCCGGCTGGGTCCCGACGGTCGAGACCTATCTCGGCCGGGTACCGAAGGCGCACATCCTGGAGGCGGTGCGCGAGGCGAAGGGCGAGCACGCCGCCCAGCTGATCGACCACCTGAAGAAGCCGGAGATGGCGCAGGAGGCCGAACGGCTGCTTGCCGGTACCGGTTGGCTCCCCGAGCCGCTCCGCACGCCCGGGTTGCCTGAGGCTGCGGCCGTCCCTCCCGCCGACGGTGACGCCGACGCGATCATCGCGCTGCCGGCGTTCCTGGTCGACGCCGAAAATCCCGCCGTGCCGCAAGCCATCGCCGGTTAAGACCGCACCCGGTGGCGCGTGATGCCGTGACCGACCCAGGCACCGGCCACGGGGAGGGTCAGCCCTGCGGCTTTGGCACGAAGCAAACCCCGCCCAATCCCTCGAAATGCCGGTCGCAGGTCAGAAGGTCCGCGCCATGGGCCAAGGCCGTCGCATAAACGATGGCGTCGGCGGTCGCGAGCTTATGCGCCGCGCAGAGATCGGCGGCCGAGAGCGCGATCGCCGTATCGAGATCGGCGACGATGCAGGTCTCGGTGAACGCGATCACCTGATCGGCCTTATCCTCCCCCACCTCGCGCTGGAGCCACTTCGCGAGTTCCAGCTGCACGATGGTCGGCACCAGCCATTGGCCGCGCTCGGGCAAGGCGCTCGCCACCGCGGCGCCGGCCGGCGAGCCGATCAGCCACTCGATCCACGCCGACGTATCGACGAGCCGCATCAGACGCGGTCCGCGCGATCCCGATACCCTTCCGCGCGCGCGCCGCGCGCGAGGCCCGAAAGCTCGTCTGGCCTCGGTACCGGCACCAGCAAGACCCCAGTCCCCTTGGGAATGAAGGCGAATTCCTGTCCCGCCTGCCAGTGATGCGCGGTGCGCACCGCCTTCGGGATGGAAATCTGGAACTTGGCCGAGAGTCTGGCGATGTCCCTGCTGTGCATTACCCTATCCTCATCGATCAATGAGGCGTAAGATAGCATGCAGCGGCACCGCCCGGAAGCCGCAAGCGGCGGTATCGCCCGTGGTGGCGATCCCGCCTCACACGATCACAACCGCCTCCGCCGCGGCGAGCGCGCCTTCCAGATAGCCGCCGAATTCGGGGGCCAACTCCGCGCCGGCGAGCGTGATCCGTTTGCCCCACGGCGCCGGCAGGGCGATCGAGCGATAGTCTGGATGCGCGTTGCCGTTGGCCTGGTCGGCGTCGGTCGCGGTGAAGGGTTCGGTTGTCAGTTTAGGTTGCTTGCCGGCGGCGCGGAACTGTGCGCTGGGAACTGGCAGCATCGTGAAGGTCTCCGCACTCATCGTGGAGAATGCGGCGAGCGCATCTGCCCCGTGCTGTATTTCGATCTGCCGAGACCTCAGCTTGATCGACAGCGCCGAGGTATCGAGAGATAGAGGATCAATAACGCGCCTTGTTGCGCATACGGTGGATGAATTCGCCCCCTGGCTTCGCCTGCATCGGCATTGTCTCGACCATCGCGCGCAGGACCGCGATGCCGATGCGCTTGCGCAGCGTCTTGGCGCCGACGATCCGTGCTACCGGCTTGCCGCGGCTCGTGATCTGCACGGTCTCGCCACCGCTGGCGCGCTCGACCAGTTCACTCAGATGCGCCTTGGCGTCAGCGATGCCCACAGTGCCCATGCAGCGTTCCTGACCACCTCGTTAGTCATAGATAAAACGACGCGAACCGGAACCGAAGCGCCGGCGTGGCTCGTCGCTGGGGTGCGGGGAGCCTGGAGAGCGAAAGGACGGCCGGAACGGGTTTGAGCCGGTTCGGTCTGAAGAGAGAGCGCCGACCGGCTCGCCCGTTCCCGCTCTCTCGGGGTTTCCCTCATGAACGACTTTTCCCCGATCGCGGCGCGCGAGGCCGCGCATCGTTCGCTTCTTCGCGAACGTGATCCTGCTTCCGCCATTCTCGCGGCGGCTCAGCGTCTTCTCCCCCATCTTGAACGCGGCGAGAGCGTGGACGCCGCGATGCTGCGCGGCGCCATGGAGGCTGCCTTCGGCGCCCCCGATGCGACGGGTGCCTGGGATTGGAAGTCCGCCTATGAGGCCTGCGAGGTCGCCACTGTCCTGTTCCTGCGCAAATACGGAAAGGCGCTGTTCCGCAAAGCCGACGCGCCAGCTTTGCGTCTTTCCGCGCTGACCAGGGTTGCGAACCTGCTGCCGACGCATACGCGCCGATCCGTCGAGAGCGACACGTTCCAGCAATTCTCGACACCGATCCCGCTCGGCCTCGCCGCAGTGACCGCGGCCGCCATCACGCCCGGCGACCGCGTCCTGGAGCCCTCGGCCGGCACCGGCCTTCTCGCCATCCTCGCGGAGATCGGTGGCGCCGCACTCGTGCTGAACGAGCTGGCCGAAACCCGCGCCGCGCTGCTCACCTCCCTCTTTCCGGCCATTTCCGTCACGCGCTTCGACGGGGTGCAGATCGACGACCATCTCGACCCGACCACCGTGCCGTCGGTGGTTCTGATGAATCCGCCATTCTCGGCCATGGCGAACGTTGCCGGCCGCATGGCGCATACCGCCTATCGCCACATCCGCTCCGCGCTCGCGCGCCTTACCGAGGGCGGGCGGCTGGTCGCGATCACCGGCGCCAACTTCGCCCCCGAAGCACCCGCTTGGCGGGACGCGTTCGTCCGACTGCAAGAGCGCGGCCGGGTCGTGTTCAGCGCCGCGATCGGCGGGCCGGTTTACGCCAAGCATGGCACGTCGGTCGAAACGAGGCTGACGGTCATCGACAAGGCGCCGGCCGACGATCCAAGCGCATTCCCTGAATCCCCTGGCATGGCGCCCGATGTCGCGACGCTTCTCCGCTGGATCGGCGATCAGGTTCCGCCCCGTCTCGCGGTCGAACGGTCTGCCGCGATCCCGATCGCCGCCCCTGTCGTGCCGCGCACCGTGCCTGTCTCTCGCGTACGCGCCATCCCGACCCAGCCGGCCAGAGCGCCGGTCACCGATCCCGAGGCCCTCGATCTCGCCTATGACACGGCCGATTGGACGCCGCCCGAGGGCGCACGCCTCAGCGACGCGATCTACGAGGCGTATCGCCTCCAATCGATCCATATTCCCGGCGCGCAATCCCATCCGACCAAGCTGGTGCAATCCGCAGCGATGGCCTCGGTGGCGCCGCCCAAGCCCAGCTATCGGCCGCGGCTGCCCTCCCGCCTCGTCACCGAGGGCCTCCTGTCCGACGCCCAGCTCGAGACGGTGATCTATGCTGGCGAGGCCCACGGCGAATATCTCGCCGGCGCTTGGACGGTGGACGAGACCTTCGACCTTGTCACCGCCGCGCTCGACGATGCGCCGAACGCCGTGCGCTTCCGCCGCGGCTTCATGCTCGGCGACGGCACCGGCGCCGGCAAGGGCCGCCAGTCCGCCGCCATCATCCTCGACAACTGGTTGCGCGGGCGGCGCAAGGCGGTCTGGATCTCGAAGTCCGACAAGCTGCTCGAAGACGCGCAACGCGACTGGGCGGCCCTCGGCATGGAGCGGCTGCTCATCACGCCGCTCTCGCGATTCCCGCAGGGCACGCCGATCCGGCTCACCGAAGGCATCCTATTTTTAACCTACGCTACGCTGCGGTCCGATGACCGCGGCGAGAAGCTTTCGCGCGTCCGGCAGATCGTCGAATGGTTGGGACAAGAAGCGGGGAGCGGCGGTGCCGCGACAGGAAAGCCAAACCGCTTCGACGGGGTCATCATTTTCGACGAGAGCCACGCCATGCAGAACGCCGGTGGCGGCAAGGGCGAACGCGGCGAAGTCGCACCCTCGCAGCAAGGACGCGCTGGTCTACGGTTGCAACACGCGCTTCCGGATGCGCGCGTCGTCTATGTCTCGGCGACCGGCGCCACCACGGTCCACAATCTCGCCTACGC
>JAJYYH010000006.1 GCA_021801255.1 Pseudomonadota bacterium | reverse complement strand
CTTCGGTCGACCGCGACATATGTCATATGAATATTACCTTTTGAGGCGAAGATCAAGCACAGAGCGAGAACGATCAAGCGGGATCACGCGATCAAAGCAGAAAATACCTTTTGCGTTCGGGGAGTGACGATGCCCCCTTGCGGGGTGCCGGTCACAGGATGCCGAAGGCTGCCCTCGATCATGATATCGGCCTTCAGGAAGGCGAGGATGAGCCGCAGGACCTTGCGATCCTGGATGCGGCGTCGCGCCCGCTCCATCAGCACGTGATGATCGATGGCATCGAAGCATTCCTTGATATCCCCCTCGATCACAAACCGGGTCCGCGAGGGACCGGCCGATGTCGGGTTCAGTCTGTGACGCACCCTTGCGAGCGCGTCATGGGTGCTTCGGCCGGGCCGGAAACCATACGAGATCGGGTAGAAGTCCGCCTCGAAGATCGGCTCCAGCACCAGCTTGAGCGCCATTTGGACCAGTCGGTCTCTGAGCGTAGGAATGCCCAAGGGGCGGAACTTCCCAGGCTTGCCCGGCTTCGGGATGAGCCTCTGCCGGACAGGTTGGGGCTGGTAGGTTCCTCGCCGCAGGTCTTGCCGGATATCCTCCAGAAAGCCCGCGACGCCATCGGGCCGCTCTTCGACCGTCTTTCGCGTCACGCGGTCCGTGCCGGGCGTGTTGCTGCCCCTATTACGGGCCAGCCGTTGCCAGGCATGGGCCAACGTTCCGCAGTCGCATACAATATTGAACAGATCCGCAAACTTCTTTTCAGGGTCCGCGGCACTCCACCGATACAGCTTGCGCTGCATGTCGAGAATGAACCCGGTATTCACCGTGCCGGACAAAGTGTCCATCTCCTGCCTGCAAGTTGTATCCACTGCCCGCCTTCGCCATGCGGACGGCTTTCCCGTCCTCGGACTACTATGCGGGCTCCGCCTCCACCGCGCGCGTTCGCCGGTCGCTTCGGCCATCCGTCCCCCGAGAGGGGCGGAAACGCGGGTGGGTTCCCAAGTTCCACCGCTGCTCCTCGTCCGCTGTAGGAGCCGACTCTACCCCGTGTGGATTCTGGTCGCCGAGCCTTGCAGGCTTTCCCGGCGACTGACCTCGGGTGTCCCCGAAATCCCTGACGTGCGCCCATCAATTGCGCGTCGGCGCTCCACAAGTCTTGCGACTGCCTCACCCACTTCCGGGTCGGTGAGGTACCCTCTGACGGGGCTTCGGCCATCGGTTCGGTTTCCCTCTCCATGGCGGACTCGCTGGCCGGGCCGTTGTTGGGACCGGAAGTCCCCTCACGCCCGGCTTTAACGGGTTCTGCTGATTTACGGCGTCCCGGAAGCACCCGGTCTGCCTCACCCGTTCGCTTCTCGCCCCACGCTGCACCGTGTGGCGGGGAGGGTCTCAAACCCCCCAGGAGTATCGGTAGCTTTGCCTCCAACTCCGGTGTTCTCCTTTCAGTTCAGAGAGTTAGAGGGCTGCGCTTGGCGCACTGACGGGTCGAGGGGCTGGGAGAGAGGCTCCCGGCCGGCCCGTCGCGGAGATCACAAGATGGCTGCGACCCAGAAGATCGTCCTGAACCCGTCCCGGGACATCCCGTTCAACAAGCTCGTCCTAAGCCAGGCCAATGTCCGGCGCGTGAAGGCCGGCGTCTCGATCGAGGCGCTGGCCGAGAGCATCGCCCGGCGCTCCCTGCTGCAGAGTCTCAGCGTGCGCCCCGTGCTGGACGCCGAGGGCAACGAGACCGGCACGTTCGAAGTGCCCGCCGGCGGCCGGCGCTTCCGGGCGTTGGAACTGCTGGTCCGGCAGAAGCGCCTGGCCAGGACCGCGCCCATCCCCTGCATCGTCAAGACCGATGGCCTCGCCGAGGAGGACAGCCTCGCCGAGAACACCGACCGCGAGGCGCTGCACCCGCTCGACCAGTTCCGCGCCTTCCAGACGCTGCGCGCGAAGGGTCAGGGCGAGGAGGAGATCGCCGCGGCGTTCGGTGTCACCGCCGCGGTGGTGCGGCAGCGGCTCAAGCTCGCCGCCGCCAGCCCGGTGCTGCTCGACGCCTATGCCGAGGGGACGATGACGCTCGATCTGCTGATGGCGTTCTGCGTCAGCGACGATCACGCGCGGCAGGAGCAGGTGTGGGCGACGATCCAGCGCGGCTGGAACAAGGAGCCGCACATCATCCGCCGCATGCTGACCGAGGGCTCGGTGCGCGCAAGCGACCGGCGCGCGCTTTGTCGGCACCGAGGCGTACGAAGCCGCAGGCGGCATCGTGATGCGCGACCTGTTCCAGGAGGATGAGGGCGGCTGGTTGCAGGACCCAGCGCTGCTCGACCGGCTGGTGGCCGAGCGCCTGGCCCGCGAGGCGGACGCCATCCGCGCCGAAGGCTGGAGATGGGTCGAGGCCGCCCCGGACTTCCCCTATGGCCATCGGCAGGGGCTGCGCCCGCTGCCCTCCACCAATCCCCTCAGCGAAGTAGAGCAGGCGGAGTTCGATGCGCTGAGGGGGGAATACGACGCGCTCGAGGAGCAGTATGGCGAGGCCGACGAACTGCCCGAGGCAGTGGAGGCGCGCCTGGCCGAGATCGAGGCGGCGATCGAGGCATTCCAGAACCGCCCGCCGAAATTCGATCGCGACGACATCGTTCGCGCCGGTGCCTTCGTTAGCATCGACCGCGACGGCGCGCTGCGCGTCGAGCGCGGCTACGTGCGGCCCGAGGACGAGCCGCCGGTGGCTGCGCCCGACGATCCCGATCATGCGGCGGAGCCGGCCAACATTGCGCCCGAGGGCGATGCGGCCCCGTCCGCGACGGACGCGCGCTCGACCACCACCACGACCGCGAAACCGCCCGCCGAGGTGCCCGAGGAGGACGAGGGCCAGACGCCGCTGCCCGAGCGGCTGATGACGGAACTCACCGCGCACCGGACGCTCGCGTTACGGGAAGCCATGGGGAACGACTGGGACACGGCGTTCCTGGCCGTGCTCCACGCGCTTTGCCTCCGCCTGTTCTATCGCTCTGCCGCCGACACGTGCCTGGAGATCGAGGCCAAGAGCGCGGGGTTCGGGACCCAGGCGCCGGGGCTGAACGACACCGCGCCCGCCAAAGCCATCGACGTGCGGCACGAGGCGTGGGTGAAGCAGTTGCCGGCGACGTCCGGAGAACTCTGGAACGCGCTCGTCGGGTTCGACACCGACATGCGCGCGGCGCTGTTCGCGCATTGCGCGGCGCTGACGATCAACGCGCTGCACGAACCCTGGAACCGCCGCCCGGGCGCGCTGGCCCACGCCGATCGGTTGGCCCAGGCGGTCGGTCTCGACATGGCGGCGGCGGGCTGGGTCGCGACGGTCGAGGCTTATCTCGGCCGGGTGCCGAAGGCGCGCATCCTGGAGGCGGTGCGCGAGGCCAAGGGCGAGCACGCCGCGCAGCTGATCGACCATCTGAAGAAGCCGGAGATGGCGCAGGAGGCCGAACGGCTGCTTGCCGGGACGGGCTGGCTGCCCGAGCCCCTCCGCACGCCCGGGTTGCCCAAGGCTGCGGTTCTCCCTCCCGCGGCCAGTGACGATGAAGCCGAGGGCACGGCCGACGGTGACGCCGACGCCATCACCGCACTGCCGGCGTTCCTGATCAACGACGATGATCCCGCCGTGCCGCAGGTCATCGCCGGTTGAGACCGCGTCCGGTGGCGCGTGATGCCGTGGCCGACCCGGGCACCGGCCACGGGGAGGGTCAGCCCTGCGGCTTCGGCACGAAGCACACTCCGCCCAATCCCTCGAAATGCCGGTCGCAGGTCAGAAGGTCCGCGCCATGGGCCAAGGCCGTCGCATAGACGATGGCGTCTGCGGTCGCGAGCTTATGCGCCGCGCACAGATCGGCGGCCGACAGCGCGATCGCCGTATCGAGATCGGCGACGATGCAGGTCTCGGTGAAGGCGATCACCTGATCGGCCTTATCCTCCCCCACCTCGCGCTGGAGCCACTTCGCCAGCTCCAGTTGCACGATGGTCGGCACCAGCCATTGGCCGCGCTCGGGCAAGGCGCCCGCCACCGCGGCGCCGGCTGGCGAGCCGATCAGCCACTCGATCCACGCCGACGTATCGACGAGCCGCATCAAACGCGGTCCGCGCGGTCCCGATACCCTTCCGCGCGCGCGCCGCGCGCAAGGCCCGACAGCTCGTCTGGCCTCGGCACCGGCACCAGCAAGACCCCGGTCCCCTTGGGAATGAAGGCGAATTCCTGTCCCGCCTGCCAGTGGCGCGCGGTGCGCACCGCCTTCGGGATGGAAATCTGGAATTTGGCCGAAAGTCTGGCGATATCCCTGGTATGCATTACCCTGTCCTCATCGATCAATGCGGCGTAAGATAGCACGCCGCGGCACCGGCCGAAAGCCGCAGGCGGCGGCATTGCCTGCAGCGGCGCCAGCGCCTCACGCGCCCACGGCCGCCTCCGCCGCGGCCAGCGCGCCTTCCAGATAGCCGCCGAATTCGGGCGCCAACTCCGGCGCCGGCAAGCGTGATCCGCTCGCCCCACGGCGCCGGAAGGGCGAGCGGACGATAGTCCGGATTGGCGTTGCTGTTGGCCTGGTCGGCCTCGGTCGCGGTGAAGGGTTGGGTTGTCAGTTTAGGTCGCTTGCCGGCGGCGCGGAACTGTGCGCTGGGAACTGGCAGCATCGTGAAGGTCTCCGCACTCATCGTAGTGAATACGGCGAGTGCATCCGCCCGGTGCTGCGTCTCGATCTGCCCAGACCGCGGCTTGATCGACAGCGCCGAAGTATCGAGTTGGGGGATCAATAGCGCGCCTTGTTGCGCATGCGGTGGGTGAATGCGCCCGCTGGCTCCGGCTGCATCGGCATTTTCTCGACCATCGCGCGAAGGGCCGCGATTTCGATGCGCTTGCGCGGCGCCTTGGCGGCGACGATTTGCGCGATCGGCTTGCCGCGGCGAGAGATCTGCATGGTCTCGCCGCCGGCGGCGTGCTCGACAAGTTCGCTCAGACGCGCCTTGGCGTCGGCGATGCTCACAGTGCCCATAAGGCTCTCCTGGCCATCTCGTTGGTCCATAGGTAGCACGGCGCGAGCCGGAACCGAAGCGCCGGCGTGGCTCGCCGCTTGGACATGGGAAGTCCGGATAGGGAGAGGACGGCCGGAACGGGTTTGAGCCGGTGTGGTCCGAGAGAGAGCGCCGACCGGCTCGCCCGTTCCCGCTCTCTCGGGGTTTCCCTCATGAACGACCTTTCCCCGATCGCGGCCCGCGAGGCCGCGCATCGTTCGCTTCTTCGCGAACGTGATCCCGCCGCCGCCATTCTCGCCGCGGCCGAGCATCTTCTCCCCCATCTCGAACGCGGTGAGCGCGTGGACGCCGCGATGCTGCGCGGCGCCATGGAGGCGGCCTTCGGCGCCCCCGATGCCGCAGGCGCCTGGGACTGGAAATCCGCCTACGAGGCCTGCGAGGTCGCCACTGTCCTGTTCCTGAGGAAATACGGAAAGGCCCTGTTCCGCAGAGCCGACGCGCCAGCTTTGCGTCTTTCCGCGCTGACCCGTATCGCGAACCTTCTCCCCACGCATACGCGCCGATCCGTCGAGAGCGACACGTTCCAGCAATTCTCGACACCGATCCCGCTCGGGCTCGCCGCAGTGACCGCGGCCGCCATCGCGCCCGGCGACCGCGTGCTGGAGCCCTCGGCCGGCACCGGCCTTCTCGCCATCCTAGCGGAGATCAGCGGCGGCGCCCTCGTGCTGAACGAGTTGGCCGAAACCCGCGCCGCGCTGCTCACCTCCCTCTTTCCGGCCATTTCCGTCACGCGCTTCGACGCGGCGCAGATCGACGACCATCTCGACCCGACCACCGTGCCGACCGTGGTGCTGATGAACCCGCCATTCTCGGCCCTAGCGAACGTTGCCGGCCGCGTAGCGGACACTGCCTATCGCCACATCAGGTCCGCGCTTGCGCGGCTTGCCGATGGCGGGCGGCTGGTCGCGATCACCGGCGCCAACCTCGCGCCGGACGCGCCCGCCTGGCGGAACGCCTTCATCCGACTACAAGAGCGCGGTCGGGTCGTGTTCAGCGCCGCCATCGACGGCGGCGTCTACGCCAGGCATGGCACGTCGGTCGAAACGAGGCTGACCATCATCGACAAGGCGCCGGCCGACGATCCGAGCGCATTCCCTGAATCCCCTGGCATAGCGCCCGATGTCGCGACGTTGTTGCGGTGGATCGGGGAACACACGCCGCCCCGTCTGGCCGTAGAACGGCCCGCGTCGATCCCGATCTCCGCGCCTGCCGCGCCGCGGCTCGTGAGCGGCTCTCGCACGCGTTCTATCGCAGCGCGGCCGACCAAGACGCCGGTCGCCGACCCCGAGGCCGTCGATCTCGCCTATGAGACGACCGATTGGACGCCGCCCGAGGGCGCTCGCCTGAGCGAGGCGATCTACGAGGAGTATCGCCTCCAATCGATCCGTATTCCCGGCACGCAGCCCCATCCGACCAAGCTGGTGCAATCCGCGGCGATGGCCTCGGTCGCACCGCCCAAGCCCAGCTATCGGCCGCGTCTGCCCTCCCGCCTCGTCACCGATGGCGTGCTGTCGGACGCCCAGCTCGAGACGGTGATCTATGCCGGCGAGGCCCACGGCGAATATCTCGCCAGCGCCTGGACGGTGGACAAGACCTTCGACCTTGTCACCGCTGCCCCCGACGATGCGCCCAACGCCGTGCGCTTCCGGCGCGGCTTCATGCTCGGTGACGGGACCGGCGCCGGCAAGGGCCGCCAGACCGCCGCCATCATCCTCGACAACTGGTTGCGCGGGCGACGCAAGGCGGTCTGGATCTCGAAGTCCGACAAGCTGCTCGAGGACGCGCAACGCGACTGGTCGGCGCTCGGCATGGAGCGGCTGCTCATCACGCCGCTCTCGCGATTCCCTCAAGGCACACCGATCCGGCTCGCCGAAGGCATCCTATTTTTAACCTACGCTACGCTGCGGTCCGACGACCGCGGCGAGAAGCTTTCGCGTGTCCGGCAGATCGTCGAATGGTTGGGACAAGAGGCGGGGAGCGGCGGTGCCGCGACAGGGAAGCCAAACCGCTTCGATGGGGTCATCATTTTCGACGAGAGCCACGCCATGCAGAACGCCGGCGGCGGGAAGAGCGAGCGCGGCGAGGTCGGCGCCCTCGCAACAGGGACGGGCTGGCCTGCGCCTGCAACACGCGCTGCCGGATGCGCGCGTGGTCTATGTCTCGGCGACGGGCGCGACCACGGTCCACAATCTCGCCTACGCTCAGCGGCTCGGCCTCTGGGGTGGCGAGGATTTTCCGTTCGCCACCCGCGCCGAATTCGTCGAGGCGATCGAGGCCGGCGGCGTCGCGGCCATGGAGGTGCTGGCGCGCGACCTGCGCTCCCTCGGCCTTTATGCCGCCCGCTCGCTCTCCTACGACGGCGTCGAATACGAGTTGGTCGAGCACGCGCTCACCGACGAGCAGCGCCGCATCTACGACGCCTACGCCGGCGCGTTCGCGATTATCCACAATAATCTCGACGCGGCGATGGAAGCGGCCAACATCACCGGCGAGACTGGCACGCTGAACCGGCAGGCGAAGGCGGCGGCGCGCTCGGCATTCGAGAGCGCCAAGCAGCGCTTTTTCGGTCATCTGCTCACCAGCATGAAGACGCCAACGCTGATCCGCTCGATCGAGCGCGATCTTGCCGAAGGCCACGCCGCGGTCGTCCAGATTGTCTCCACCGGCGAGGCGCTGATGGAGCGCCGGCTTGCCGAAATCCCGACCGAGGAATGGAACGACGTCCGCATCGACATCACGCCGCGCGAGTATGTGTTGGATTACCTGGCGCACTCTTTCCCAGTGCAGCTCTACGAGCCCTTCACCGAGAGCGAGGGCAATCTCTCCTCGCGGCCGGTGTTTCGCGATGGTCAACCGGTCGAGAGTCGCGAGGCCGTCGCGCGGCGCGACGAGCTGATTGAGCGCCTCGCTTCGTTCCCTCCCGTGCCGGGCGCGCTCGATCAGATCGTGCAGCGTTTCGGGACGGAAATCGTCGCCGAGGTGACCGGACGCTCCCGCCGCATCGTCCGCACAGGCGACCGGCTGGTGGTGGAGAACCGCGCCGCCTCCGCCAACCTCGCCGAGACCGCCGCCTTCATGGACGATGTCAAGCGCATTCTCGTCTTCTCGGACGCGGGTGGCACCGGGCGCAGCTATCATGCCGAGCTTTCGGCGCGGAACCAGCGGCTGCGGGTCCATTATCTTCTCGAACCGGGCTGGAAGGCCGACGCCGCGATCCAGGGGCTCGGCCGGACGAACCGCACCAACCAGGCGCGGCCGCCGCTGTTCCGGCCGATCGCGACGGACGTGAAGGCCGAGAAGCGCTTTCTTTCCACCATCGCCCGGCGGCTCGACACGCTCGGCGCCATCACCCGCGGGCAGCGCCAGACCGGCGGTCAGGGCCTGTTCCGGCCCGAGGACAATCTTGAAAGCCTCTATGCGCGCGATGCGCTCCGCCAGCTCTATCTGCTGCTCGTACGCGGCAAGGTCGAAGGCTGTTCGCTTGAAACCTTCGAGCAGGCGACCGGCCTCTCACTGATGGACGCGAACGGGATCAAGGACGATCTGCCGCCGATCACCACCTTCCTCAATCGGCTGCTCGCGCTGACCATTGATCTGCAGGGCGTGCTGTTCACCGCCTTCGAGCAGTTGCTGAACGCGAAGATCGAGGGCGCCATCGCCAGCGGCGTCTACGATGTCGGGCTGGAGACGCTGCAGGCCGAGAGTTTTGTCATCACCGATCGGCGGACGATCTACACCCACCCTGCGACCGGCGCCGAAACGCGGCTGCTCACCATCACCGAGCGTCGGCGCAATCATCCGGTCAGCCTCGATCAGGCGCTCGGCCATATCGCTGATCGCAGGGCGGTGCTGCTCGTCAACGAACGCTCCGGCCGCGCCGCGGTGCAGATCCCGGCGCCGAGCGTCATGCTCGACGATGGCGAGATCGAACGCCGCGTGCGGCTGGTCCGGCCGATGGAACAGCATAACGTCTCGCTGAACACGATGGCGGAAAGCCATTGGCTTGAGGCCGATCGTGGCGCCTTCGCCGCTGCGTGGAACAGCGAGGTGGCGCAGGTTCCAGAATTTTCCGAGAGCACGCTGCACATCGTCGCGGGACTATTGCTGCCGATCTGGAAGCGGCTGCCCAACGAGTCGACGCGCGTCTATCGGCTCCAAACCGATGACGGCGAGCGGATCATCGGCCGCAAGGTCTCGCCCGCCTGGGCGGCCAATGCGGCGGCGACGGGCGTTCCGTCTCTCACGCCCGACGCGGCCTTCTCCGCGCTGATGGAGGGGCGGACGGTCCTCGACCTCGCCGAGGGTCTGCAACTCCGCCGCGTCCGCGTCATGAACGCGGTTCGCATCGAACTCTCCGGCTTCACCGAGGCGATGCGCGATCGGCTACGCGCCGATGGCCTGTTCGGCGAGATCATCTCCTGGAAGCTGCGCATGTTCGTGCCGACCGACGCGAGCGGCGCCGACGTGCTCGCACGGGTGCTGGATCGCTACCCGGTCGAGCGTATTGGCGAGCGGGAGGCAGCCTGATGGAGCGCCCCGATGCCGCCGATCTCGCCCAGCGCCTCGCCCGCAACGCCGAAGCCGTGTGCCGGCATTACCTCGCCAATGGGCGGCGCCAGGGGCGCTACTGGGTGGTGGGCGATGTTCGCAATGCGCCGGGGCGGTCGATGTTCGTCCGCCTCAGCGGCCCAGATGACGGACCCGGCGCCGCCGGGCATTGGCGAGATTATGTTGCGCGGTGGGTTATGTTGCGGCCCGGCGCTGGGCGGCTGTTCTGCCGGATACCGGCAGGATCTGCGCAACATAATCTCAGCTTGCGGGGGGCCGCGTGATGCCCCGCGACGCGTCCGA
>JAJYYH010000013.1 GCA_021801255.1 Pseudomonadota bacterium | reverse complement strand
ATCAAAGAAGGCAAGAACGCGATCATCTGGACCCGCCTGTCCTGCCGCCGCTTCGCCGCGAACGCGGTGCGGTTGCACCTGCACGCGCTGGCCTACAACCTCGCCAACTTCCTCCGCACCCTGACCCGCGCGCCGGATGCTGGCGCCGTGCTGTTGCGGGAGATCGCGGCGATGCGCGGCTCTGATCCGGCGCTCGTTCAGCTTGCCATGAAACTCGCGGCTTTTCTTGCGCGGCCACGGGGGAACGAGGGAGCGATGCGAGTCTGGGTCGAGCGCATGGCACTGGCGCTGGCCGCCGCCCTCCTTTTTGCCACGCGCCCGCCAGCCTCGCCGAGGTGCTCTGCCGCGCCCGTCTCGCCAACCAATCCGGTTTCGCCTTTGGATGTTGCCGGCGGATGTCGATAGCTCAGCGATCGTCGACCGCGCGCAAGAGAGCTTATGATTTGAGCATGTTCTGCCTATTAGACGGCGTTTGGTGCATCGTTCCTAACCTTGTTTAAAAAAATATGCGCGAACGAATAGAAAGCCGATTGACAGCCCGGTGATTCCTTCCGCAAAATCATCGCATCTCAGACGGCCGACATGGCCTTGGCCCTGCATGTTCGCGTGGGAAGGGTTCATCAACATAGCCGGCAACAGCGCCGCAGCAATCACCGATCCGGAAGGGCTGGATGCCCCTCTGATGGTTTGCGCCCGGCGGAAACGCGGTGGCGGAGCACAAGGAATTACACAAACCTGCGGGACATTCCCGCAAGATAGGAAGAAGGGGACTGGGATGAGTATCAAACGTCGCGCGGCGCTCAAGGGATTGGCCGGGGGGCTGGTGGGCGGATTGGCGGCGCCACTTGTACTGCGTCATGCCGCGTTGGGGGCCGATCCGATCAAGGTGGTGGGCATTCACGACGCCTCGGGCGGGCTCGATATCTATGGCAAGCCGATGATTGCTTGCCTCGACTTCGCCGTTGATGAGGTCAATGCCTCGGGCGGTCTGCTCGGCCGTCCGGTCGAGTTGATCAACTACGACCCGCAATCGAACATCCAGCTCTACACGCAGTTCGCCACGCAGGCCGCGACCAAGGATCATGCGGCGGTGGTCCAGGGCGGCATCACCTCGGCCTCGCGCGAGGCGATCCGGCCGATCCTCGATCGCTACCGCACGCTCTATTTCTACAACACACAATATGAAGGGGGTGTGTGCGACCGCAACTGTTTCTGCACCGGCTCGACCCCGGCGCAGAACGTGCAAAAACTGATGCCCTATATCATGCCGAAATGGGGCAAGAAGATCTATGTCGTCGCGGCCGACTATAATTACGGCCAGATCACCAGCAAATGGATCACCAAATACGCCCACGATGGCGGCGGCGAGGTGGTGGCGGTCGATTTCTTTCCCCTCGACGTCACGGATTTCGGCCCGGCAATCCAGAAAATCCAGCAAGCCAAGCCCGATGTCGTGATTTCCGCCCTGGTCGGCGGCGCGCATGTCTCGTTCTATCGCCAATGGGCGGCCGCGGGCATGAAAACCCGTATTCCGATGGCGTCGACGACGTTTGGTGGCGGCAACGAGACGCTGATCCTCTCGCCCGAGGAAGCCAACGGCATCGTCTGCGCCTACAGCTATTTCCAGGAGGTCGATACCCCTGCGAACAAGGCGTTTCTTGAGAAATTCCACGCCAAGATGGCGCCGAACGCACCCTATCTCGGCGCCGAACTCGCGATGCGCACCTATGTCGGATTCAATCTCTGGGCGGAAGGGGTGCGCAAGGCCAATACGATTGAGCGCATGAAGGTGATCGAGGCGCTGGAAACCGGAATCGAGAATGACGGGCCGCCTGGCAAGACTATCATCGATCCCAAGACCAACCATGTCACCCTCAACGTCTATCTTGCCGAGGCTCATGATCGCGGCTTCAAGGTGCTGCAATCCTTTCCCGATCAGCCACCCTCCGATACGCAGATGGTGTGCAACCTCCAGAAGAACCCCAATGAGAACAAGCAATATATCATCGACATAAAGACTTGAGCCGATCAGTGGATATTTTTCTTGCCGTGGGCTTCCAGGTGCTGAGCGGCATCGCCACGTTGTTCATCACCAGCCTCGGGCTTGCCATCATCTTCGGTATGATGCGGGTGATCAATCTTGCGCATGGCGAGTTCCTCATGCTCGGCGCCTATGCCGCGATCCTCTCGGCGCGCGCCGGGCTCAATATCTGGCTGGCGATGCTGGTGGTCGCGCCGCTCGTGGTGGGCGTCATCGGGCTGATCGTCGAGCGGCTGATTATCCGGCGTCTCTACGGCAGGATGATCGACACGATGCTCGCCACCTGGGGGCTCTCGCTGGCCCTCATCGGCGCGGTGACGATGATTTTCGGCAATACGGTGGCGGGCTTCTCTGCCCCACTCGGGAGCTTCGCAATCGGTGGATTTACCGCCTCCGCCTATGCCTTATTCTTGATCTTCGCTGCGATCTTCATGCTCTTTGGTGTGTGGATCGTGCTCCGTTTCACCTCGGCAGGGCTGATCGCGCGCGGCACCATGCAGAACGCCGAGATGGCCGCCGCCCTCGGCGTCGCTCCCGAGCGTGTCTATGCCGTGACCTTCGCAGCCGGCTCGGCGCTCTCGGGCCTTGCCGGTGCCTTGATCGCACCGTTCTCCGGGGTCGTCCCGACCATGGGCACCTCCTACATTGCCAAGGCTTTTATCACCGTGATCACCGGCGGTGCCGCGATGCTGGCTGGCACGTTTTCAGCCTCCTTTCTGCTCGGCGCGGTTTCCACTTTCGGCACCTTCGCCACCACGCCGGTATTCGGCGAAGTGATGATGCTCGCGGTGGCGATCGTGCTGCTGCGTCTGTTGCCGCAAGGGATCACCGGGCGCTTCTTCAGGCGGGCGCTCTGAGCACCATGCGATCCGCGTTCGAAATAATCGCCGCGATTATCGTTGCGCTCGCCGCGATGTTCATGCTGCCGCGCATCCTGGAGCTCTTCGCGCTGATCAACGCGACGGTCTATGTCTCGATGGCGGTGCTCGCCCTCAGCCTTGCCCTGGTTTGGGGATTTGGGGGCATTCTCTGCTTTGGCCAGGCGGCGTTCTTCGGGCTTGGCGGCTATGCCTATGCCGTCGCCGCGATCAATTTCGCCGACACCACCTTGGCCGTGCCGGTGGCCCTCGCGGTGCCGGCGCTGGTTGCCGCGGCCCTCGGCTACGTCATGTTCTTCGGGCGGATCAGCGATGTCTATATGGGTGCGATCACCCTGACCCTGACCTTGATCCTGTTCAATTTCGTCAATTCCACCGCCGGCGATCAATGGCGGATCGGGGCGGCTCCGCTCGGCGGCTTCAACGGCATTCCCGCCACACCGCCGCTCAATTTTCCCGGCGACCCGGGCAATCCGCTGCCCCCCGAGACGATCTTCCTGGTCGCGGTTTTTGCTCTCTTGCTCTGCTATATCCTCGCCAAGCTTACGCTGCGTTCGCGCTTCGGGCGGATCTGCGTTGCGATCCGTGAGAACGAGCGCCGTGCCGAACTGCTCGGTTACGATGTGCGGTTCTACAAGCTCGGCATCTTCACTCTGGGTGCCGCGATGGCGGGACTTGCCGGCATGCTATTCGCCAATTGCGTTTTCGTCAGCCCCACCATGTTCTCCCTTTTCTATTCGGGACAAATCATCATCTGGGTGATGGTGGGTGGCCTCGGCACGCTTATCGGCCCGGTGATCGGTGCGATCCTGCTCAATCTTCTTACCACCTGGGCCGGCACGTTACCGGACATAAACCCGAGCCTCATTCTCGGCGTCGTGCTTGTGCTTGCAGTGTTGATGGTACCCAAAGGCGTTTTGCCGAGTCTCACGGGTGGGCTTGGCCGGCTGCGTCCTGGGTCGGGGGCGCGATGACGCCGCTGCTCGCGACCGAACATCTCACCATGCGCTTCGGGGGCGTCGTTGCCGTCGATGATGTCAGTTTTACCGTCAATGCCGGCGAACTCCGCTGCCTGATCGGGCCAAACGGCGCGGGGAAAAGTACGCTCTTCAAATGCCTCACTGGCCAGCTCCGGCCGAGCGCAGGGCGCATTCTGTGGCGCGGGCGCGACATCACCGGATGGGACAGCTTCGCCATCGCACGCCTCGGCATTGGCATCAAGACGCAGGTGCCCTCGTTGTTCGACGGCCTGAGCGTGCTTGAGAGCGTCCGTCTCGCGCTGCGGCGCGAGACGCGGGAGCGGGCGCGGATACAGGCTATGGCGACACTGGATCGTCTCGGCATCGCCGATCTTGCCTTGCGCCAGGTTGCCCTGCTGGCGCACGGCCAGCGCCAACTCGTCGAGTTCGCGATGGTGGTGGCACCCGAGCCGGAGATCATCATCCTCGACGAGCCAACCGCTGGCATGAGTGCCGAGGAGACCGCGCGCGCCGCGCGCCTGATCCGCGAACTCAATGCGCAACACGCGATCATTGTCGTCGAACACGACATGAAATTTATCCGCGCGATCGCCAAAACCGTCACTGTTCTGCATCAGGGAAGGGTGCTCATCGAGGATGATGTCGAGCGGGTTCTCGCCGACCGTCGCGTGCATGACGTCTATCTTGGTAAGGCAGTCGCGCCACAGCAGCAGGTCACCGTCTGATGGCCGCCATGCTCGAGGTTGCCGATGTGGTGGCGGGCTATGGCCGGATCGGTGTACTGCGTGGTGTCTCGCTGAACCTTGAACAGGGCACGTGTCTGGGCATTCTCGGCCATAACGGCATGGGCAAGACGACGCTGTTGCGCACGTTGATGGGCTTCTTGCCTTGTCGCGGTGGGCGCATCAAATTTGACGGCCGCGCCATCGAGCGGTTGGCAGCTCATCAGCGGGCGCGGCTCGGCCTCGGCTATGTACCGCAGGGGCGACAGATTTTCCCGGCGCTCACGGTACGCGAAAATCTACTCTTTGGCTGTCTCGCGAAATCTGGCTCGCCACGCATTCTTGATGAAATTCTCACCGAGTTTCCAGAGCTTCCCCGCCTTCTTGAACGCCCGGGCGGGGCGCTTTCCGGGGGCGAGCAGCAGATTCTGGCGCTCGCCCGCGCGCTTTGCGGTGAACCGAGAATGCTGCTTCTCGACGAGCCGACGGAGGGCATACAACCTTCGATCGTGCAGGCGATGATCGAACGCCTGCGCGATCTGCGGGCGCGGCGCGGTCTCACCATCCTGCTGGTCGAGCAGAATCTTGATTTTATCCAGGGTCTTGCTGACCGCGCGCTGTTGATCCATCGCGGCGAAATCGGCCGCGAGATCTCGCCCGCCGCACTTTCCGACCCGGCACTCGTTGAAGAGTTCGTCGGGACCGTTTGACACTCAGGAGGAAATGGACATGCCCCTTGGTACTTTGAAACTTCTCACGCTTGAAACCTTCCGCGAGATCGCGGCGGAACTTGGCATGACGATGGGCGATGACGAACTCGCCCAGCATCGCGCCGCACTCGCTGGCAATTTCGATGCCTATAATTTGCTCGATCAGATGACCGACGAGGTGCCTGAGGTGCGCTATCCGCGCATACCCGGCCGCCGCCCGGTCGGCGAGGAGAACAAATACGGCGCCTGGTATATGAAGACCACGGTGGAGGGCGCGCCCTCGGGCAAGCTCAAGGGCAAACAAATTGTTCTCAAAGACAATATCTGCCTCGCCGGCGTGCCGATGATGAACGGCGCCTCGACCATGGAAGGCTATGTGCCCAATGTCGATGCCACCGTGGTTGTGCGCATTCTGGATGCTGGTGGTACGATTGTCGGCAAGGCGGTGTGCGAGTATTTTTGCTTTTCGGGCGGCAGCCATACCAGCGCCACAGGCCCGGTGCATAACCCGCGCAAGCATGGCTATTCCGCCGGCGGATCCTCTTCGGGAAGTGCGGCGCTGGTGGCAGCAGGCGAGGTGCCGATGGCGCTCGGTTGCGATCAGGGCGGCTCGATCCGCATGCCGGCGGCGTTCTGTGGCGTCTATGGCATGAAGCCGACGCATGGCCTCGTGCCTTATTCCGGGATCATGCCGATCGAACTGACCATCGATCACGTCGGGCCGATTACCGCGAGCGTCGAGGACAACGCACTTCTGCTTGAGGTTCTCGCCGGGCCTGACGGGCTCGATCCACGTCAGTATGATAGCAAAACGAAACCCTATCGCGAGGCACTGGGACGGAGCGCGCAGGGCTTGCGCATTGGTGTGGTCGAGGAAGGTTTCGGCCATCCGCAGTCGATGGCGGCGAGCGATGGGATCGTGCGCGAGGCGGCTGAGCGCTTCAAGGGCCTCGGCGCGACTGTGGAAAAAGTCTCGATCCCGATGCACCGGCCTGGCACCGCTATCTGGCTTGCCGTCGCGGCCGAGGGTGCAACGATGCAGATGATGCAGGGCAACGGCTTCGGCTTCAACTGGCAGGGTCTTTATGTCACCTCGATGCTCGATTTCCACGCCGGCTGGCGCGACCGGGCCGATGAACTCTCCGACAGCCTCAAGAACACCATGTTGCTCGGCCACTACATGGTGACGCGCCATCGCGGGCACTACTACGCCAAGGCGCAGAATCTGGTGCGCCGATTGCGTGCCGCGTATGACGCAGTGCTTGCGGAATATGACCTGCTGTTGATGCCGACACTGCCGATGACGGCGACGCCGTTGCCCAAACCTGACGCTTCCGCCAGCGAAATCATCCAGCGGGCTTTTGAGATCCTGCCCAACACTGCGCCCTTCGACTGCACCCACCATCCGGCGATGAGCCTGCCCTGCGGCATGGTGGACGGCTTGCCGGTGGGCGCGATGCTGGTCGGCAAGCGCTATGGCGAGGAGACAATCTACCGCGCCGCCGCTTCCTTCGAGAAGGGCGTGGACTGGGCGAAGATCACCGCGTAGGGCGGTCTGCGAAGCGGCGACCAGGAGGGCAACGCCCTCTTGGATCTCCCGCCAGAGGCGATGGGCACCTCTTACGATTTTTCGATCGTTGGCGGAAGCCGCCGAAAGGCCCTAGATCATTCCCACTCGATGGTGCCGGGCGGCTTGCTGGTGATGTCGTAGGTGACGCGGTTGATG
This sequence comes from Pseudomonadota bacterium, assembly GCA_021801255.1. GTDB lineage: Bacteria > Pseudomonadota > Alphaproteobacteria > Acetobacterales > Acetobacteraceae > Acidibrevibacterium. Next base: position 40,317 of record JAJYYH010000013.1, on the reverse strand, counting down.
CCGCGCACCTCGCCCACGATCCGCCCGGCGACGCGCGACAGAAAAGCCGGATCGAAAGGATAGACATCGGCCGTCATGCCGTCGCTGCTGGTCACGGCACGGAGCGCGCAGGCGTAATCGTAGGAGCGCCCATCGCCCATGACGCCTACGGTTCTGACCGGCAGCAATACCGCGAAAGCCTGCCAGATCGCGTCATAGAGGCCGCTCGCGCGGATTTCCTCGAGGAAAATGGCATCCGCCTGGCGCAGGATCGCGAGTTTCGCGGCGCTCACCGGGCCGGGGATGCGGATGGCGAGACCGGGGCCGGGGAAGGGGTGCCGCCTGACCATCGCCTCCGGCAGGCCAAGCTCGCGCCCGAGCGCCCGCACCTCGTCCTTGAACAGCTCACGCAGCGGCTCGATCAGCTTGAGCCGCATCCGCTCGGGCAGGCCGCCGACATTGTGATGCGATTTGATCGTGACACTGGGTCCGCCAAGAAAACTCACGCTCTCGATGACATCGGGATAGAGCGTGCCCTGGGCGAGATATTCGGCGCCGCCAAATTTTCCCGCCTCCTCCTCGAAGACATCGATGAACAGCCGGCCGATGGTCTTGCGCTTGACCTCGGGGTCATCGACGCCTTCGAGCGCGGCGAGGAACAGCGCCGCGGCGTCGCGATGAATGAGGCGGATATTGAGACGATCGCGGAACGTCGTGACCACGTCCTCGGCCTCGCCGGCGCGCAACAGCCCGTGATCGACGAAGATGCAGGTGAGCTGATCGCCGATCGCCTCATGGATCAGCGCCGCCGTGACCGCCGAATCGACCCCCCCCGAAAGGCCGCAGACGACGCGGCCGACGCCCACCTCGGCCTGGATGCGCGCGATTGCGTTCTCACGGAACCGCGCCATGGTCCAGTCACCGGCGCAGCCCGCGACATGATGGGTGAAATTGCGCAGCAGCGCCGCGCCATGCGGGGTGTGCATCACCTCGGGATGGAACTGCACGCCGTAGAAGCGTCGCGCGTCGTCGGCGATGGCGGCGAAGGGCGCGCCCTCGCTCACCGCGACCACCCTGAAGCCCGGCGGCAGGCGGGTGACGCGGTCGCCATGGCTCATCCATACCTGTTCTCGCCCACCCGGCTGCCAGACGCCCTCGAAAAGGGCGCAGGGAGCGGTGATATCGACGAAGGCACGGCCGAATTCGCGCTGCTCACTGCTCTCCACCGCGCCGCCGAGTTGCGCGCACATCGCCTGCTCGCCGTAGCAGATGCCGAGGACCGGGCGGCCAGAGGAAAAGACGATGTCGGGCGCGCGCGGGGCCGTCCCCTCGGTGACGCTCGCTGGGCCGCCCGAGAGGATGAAAGCGCTGGCATCGAAGGCCGCGATGCGCGCGGGATCGGCGTTATAGGGCCAGATCTCGCAATAGACGCCGCTTTCGCGCAGTCGTCGCGCGATGAGTTGGGTGACCTGGCTGCCGAAATCGAGGATCAGCACGCGGTCGGCTACAGGGGATGCGGTGCTCACGATAGCGGGACTTGCAGCATGCCCGTCTTGCAGCATGGTTGACGCGCGTCGGCAAGGGAGGTTGTGGCGGCGCCGCCCGGCCGCTCTTCAGGTGGCGCGCGAAGTGGCGGCGACCAGCCGCTCGATCGGGTCCCACACGAAGGCGAGCTGGGCGAGGGTTTGGCCGGCAACATGGGTCTCGCCCTCGGCCGCGGCGCGGCCGCCGAGATGCTGGTAGAACCAGCGGCTGGGGTTGTCGCGCAGCACCCAGAGAAACACCGAACGGCAGCCGAGCGCCGCGAGATGCGCCGCTGCCGCCCCGAGCAGGAGCCGCCCCAGGCCGCGCTCGCGCCAGTCATCGAGCATATAGAGGGTCTCGATCTCGCCCTCGGCCAAGCGCGGCTGGCGCGAGCAGGCCGCAGTGACGAAGCCGATGACCCGGCTGCCGCCCGGCCAGCCGGCACCATGATCCGGCAAATCGCGCCCCGAGGCGGTCGCCACATGCACACCGACCCCGCTGCGGATGGCGCTGTCATAATGCGCCGCTTGCCGCGGCACCGAGAGTCTGGCGAGAAAATCGTCAGGCAGGATGCCGGGGTAGGCGCTGCGCCAAGCCGCGACATGCACCGCGCCGATTGCCACCGCATCGGCCGGGCGGGCGCGCCGGATGGCGATCACGTCCGGCGCTCCAGCACCGCGGCGAAGAACCCATCGGTGCCGTGACGATGCGGCGACAGGCTCAGAAAGACGGCGGCGGCCGGCGGGTGCGCGCCGAACGGCCAGCAAGCCGCGCATGGCACCACGGTGAACTCCGCATGACGGGACAGAAAGCCGGACACCTGCTCCTCGTTCTCCTCGGCCAGCACCGAACAGGTAGCGTATACGAGACGACCGCCTTTGCGCACCAGATTTGCCGCCTGGTCAAGAATCTTTGCCTGGCGAACGATCAGTTCGGCGAGATCATGGGGGCCGAGCCGGCGCCTTGCATCGGGGTTGCGTCGCCAAGTGCCGGAGCCGGTGCAGGAGGCATCGACGAAGACGCGGTCAAACCCGCCCGCCCTGCGCTTTAGCCATTTATCGCCCGGGGTCAGCAAATGCCGCTCGGCGTTATGCACCCCGGCCCGGCGCAGCCGCCGCAGCGCCCCTTCGAGCCGCGGCGCCGAGATATCACAGGCGACGAGATGGCCGCGATTGGCCATCGTCATCGCCAGCGCCAGCGTCTTGCCGCCGGCGCCGGCGCAGAAATCGAGCACCCGCATTCCCGGCCGGGCATCGGCCAGCGCCGCGGCGATCTGGCTGCCCTCGTCCTGGATCTCGACCAACCCCTCGCGAAAACTTGGCGCCGCGGTGACGGGCGCGCGGCTCGCCACCCGCAATCCCCAGGGCGAAAGCGGGGTGGGACGGGCAACGATCCCCTCGGCGGCAAGTCTTGCTTCGGCCTCGGGGCGGGTGGCCTTGAGCAGGTTGACGCGGAGATCGAGCGGCGCCGGGCCGGCAAGCGCCGATAATTCGAGAGCGAGATCGGCGCCGAAACGGGCGGCGAGGCGCGGGAAAAGCCAATCCGGCACTTCGAAGCGCACGGCGTCCGGCATTTCGGGGTGATCGAGCTTATGGCCCGAGAGGCGTGCCAGCCGCTTGCGTTCGGCCGCGCCGAGTGGCTCGGGGCCAAAGCGCCCACCCGTGAACAGCGCCTCGACGGCCTCCAGCTTCTCGCCCCCGAGCAGCGCCAGGCCTGCGGCGCGGAGACGTGCGCCGTCAGCCTCGTCGGGCAGATCGAGCCACCAGCCAAGCCGGCGCCAGGCGCGCAGCACCGCCCAGACCCGATCGGAGATGGCGCGGCGATCACCGCCGCCGATGAAGCGCCGGGCGCGGAAGAAATCGCTCGCCACGGCATCCGCCGGCTTGCGGGTGGCGGTGGCGATCGCCGCGATCAGCTCGATCGTTCCTGCCAGGCGTGCCGCCGGGGTCATCTTCCGCCCAACCCGCCGCGCCGATGCCAGGCGATCAACCGTTTCGCTGCCCGCGCCATATCCGCTTCCGGGCCGCAGTAGCTGAGCCGCATGAAGCGTTCGCCGCGCCGGTGATCGAAATCCACGCCCGGGGTCGCGGCGATGCCGGTCTCGGCGAGCATGCGGGCGCAGAAGGCAGGGCTTGGGCCGAGCCCCTCGGAGAGCTCGATATAGAAGTAAAATGCCCCTTCGGCGGGACCGAGGCGCGTGAAGCCAGCCTCCGGCAGGGTATCGCGGAGAAGATCGCGGGAGCGGCGATAGCGCGCGACATTGCCGGCAAGTTCGGGGTGGGCGTCAAAGGCCGCGATTGCCGCGATCTGCGAGAGATGTGGGGCGCTGATGAAGAAATTCTGCGCCAGGCACTCGACCGGGCGGACGAGTTCCTCGGGCAGCACCATCCAACCGATCCGCCACCCGGTCATGCTGAAATATTTGGAGAAACTGTTGATCACGATGGCATGTGGGCTCACCGCGGCGGCGCTGGCGAGGGCGGCGGTGTAGTTCAGGCCGTGATAAATTTCATCGCTGATCAGCCGCACGCCGGCGCTCTCGCACCAGCCGGCCAGCCGCGCCAGCTCCTCCGGATGCAGCATCGCCCCGGCCGGGTTCGAGGGGCTGGCGAGAATGAGGCCATCGGGTGCTGGGTCGAGCCGTTCGAGCTGGGCGAGGCTCGGCTGAAAGCGCGTGCCGGCATCGGTCTCCAGGATCACCGGGACGAGGCCGAGCGCGGTCAGAATATTCACGTAAGGGGGATAAAAGGGGGCGGCCAGCGCGACCCGGTCGCCGCGGTCGAAGGCCGCGAGGAAGGCGAGCGGGAAGGCGCCCGAGGCGCCGAGCGTGACCGCGATGCGGGCCGGCGAGAGCGCAAGCCCGTACCAATCCTGGTAATGGGCGGCGATGCGGGCGCGCAGTTCGGGCAGGCCGAGCGCTTCCGTGTAGCCCAGCGGATCGCCGCTCGCGAGGGCCCGCTGTGCGGCGCGGCGGGCCGCTTCGGGCGCGCCGGTGCCGGGCTGGCCGACCTCCATGCGAATGATCCCGGGGGCGCCCGGTGGCAGGGCGCGGAGCGCGGCATTGGCGGCGGCGATCACGTCCATGACGATGAAGGGGGGCGCGTTCGCGCCGGCGCCGATTTTGAAACCCATCGCGGTCTATTTCTCCAGTTCGCGCCAATCGTCTTCCCCGCCGGTGGCGAGGCCGGAAAGCCGCGGGTCGGCCTGCCAGTGGCAAGTTTTTTCCTTGCCCGGCAGCTCGTTGAGGCAGGCGATGACATTGGCGCGGCCGGGATCGGGCACGGGTTTGGGCATGAAAGGCGCTTTCGGGTTCTTGGGGTCCATTGCCAGCGTCATGCGCAGCGCATCGGCCACCGCGAGCGGCGCGCCCTCCTGGCCGGAGCCGCCGACCTCGGCGCGGAAGGCGTGCCGGTGGGGGTTCCAGGCGATGGCGGCGGCGAGCAGCGGCGGCGGCCAGGCGCGCGGCGAGGCGGCGAGTACGATGCCGGTGCCGCGTGCAATGCGCCCGACGCCAAAAAGATTGCCCATGGTGAGGGAGCAGGCAACTGCGCCGCCCTTGCGGTCGAGAACGACGAAGGCGGTCGAGGCGGGAAGCGGCGGCAGAGTGCCGGAGCTGGGCGGGGCGGCAAGCAGGGCTGGCGCGGTGCCGCCGGCGGTCCGATAGCGCGCGGCGAGGGCAAGGGCGAGGCTTTGCGCGGCCTTGGTGTCGTTGGGGTTTTTTTGCAGCGCCTGAAAAGCGCCCGCGGCGGCGAGACCACCATCGGCGGGCAGCGGCAGGAAGGCGACCCGCTCGCTGCCGGCCTCGACCATGATCGGGGTTGCGACCTCGGCCCGCGCCGCGGCGAGATCGGCCGCCGCGATCGGGCTGCCGGCCTCGGCGGCGGCGGTGACGAGGCGTTTGGCGAGCGCCCCGGCATAGAGATCGTTGGTGCCGTTGATACGGATCTGCGCCAGGCTGGCGCCGAGATCGGGCTGCATCAGCGTCGTGCCCTCGGCGAGCGGACCGCCGGTCGCGGCGCTGAACAGCGCGGCGCCGCGGTCGAGCAGCAGCGCCGGTGCCACCACCTTGAGATCGCGGGCGAGCGCCGAGGAGACCGGCACGCCATAGCGCGCCAGCCCTTCCGCCGGCTCGATCAGCCGGGCGAGCGGGACGGTACCGTAGCGCGCCTGCAGCGTGAGCAGGCCACGCGCCAACATCGGCACCGCCGCCGGGCGGTCGCTCGCCGCCGCTTGTTGGTCGGTCGGCGGGCGCGGCAGGAACAGGATGGCCTCGGGCTCGTGGGCGGGCGGGAAATAGGCGAGGCAACCGCCGCCGCCGCCGAGGCCGGCGCGCGAAGGCAGGGTCACGGCGAGGGTGAAGGCGAGGGTGGTCGCGGCATCGGCGGCGTTGCCGCCCGAGGACAATATCACCCGCGCCTCCAGCGCCGCGCGTGGTTCATCGGCGACAGCGGCGCCGAGAAAGCCGATCACGTAGCCTGGCGTTCCGGCGTGCGGCCCGCCGAAGATCGCGCGCTGGAGCGATTTGCAACCGGAAAGACCGACCGCAAGGCTGCCCGCGAGTGCCAGCAAGACGGCCCGGCGCCGCCGCGCTATCATCCCCGTCATGCTTTCATCGCCCCGTCATTCTTACAAATACCGCCCCGGCCGCCGGTTCCGCGGGATTTCGCGACGGCTGCTGCTCTCTTGTGGCATTGCGCTCGGGCTTCCTGCAACGGCCGGCGCGCAGGGCAGCGCGGCGGAGAACGGCGAGCAGGCGGCGCGGGAAGAAATCCTGCGCCTATTGCGACAATCCCCGCCCGATGTTGCCGGGCTCGATGCCGCCCTTGCGCGCCTGGGCGCGGCCGAGGCAGCCCGCGCCGCGCGGGCCCGCGCCGCTGCCCTCGCCGCCGCCGCCCCGCATTTGCTGCACGATCCAAGCGATATCCCCGCCGGCAACCCGGAGGGGGCGCTGACCCTGGTCGAGTTCGACGACCTCGACTGCCCGCCCTGCCGGGCGCTGGCACCGACGCTCGATCGGCTCTTGCGCCAGGATCGGCGCATCCGACTGGTGCATAAGGATCTGCCGATCCTCGGCCCGGCGAGCGAATTCGCGGCGCGCGCCGTTCTCGCCGCCGCCCGCCAGGGTGCCTATCTTGAACTCCGCGCCCGGCTGATGGCGGCCAGGGCGCCGGTCAGCGCGGCGTTGGTGGCGCGCGAGGCGGCGGCCCTCGGTCTCGATCCGGCGCGGCTCGCGCGCGACATGGCGGACCCGGCGATCGCTCGGAAACTCGCGGCCAACCGGGCGCTTGCCGCCGAACTCGGGATCGACACCGTGCCGAGTTTGGTGGTCGGCGGCGAGATCGTGCAAGGCGCGGTCGGCATGGATGATCTGCGCGCCGCGCTCGCCAGCGCGGGGGGGTGAAAGACGCTTGAAGCCGGCGCGGGAGTTTGCCAAAAGCGCGGCAAGCGGCAATGGAGGGCAATCGGGTGATCAAGGAACTGAGCGCGGGGCAGCGGGCCTATGAGGCGCGGCGGGCGGCGAAGGCGGGCATGAGCCTGGAAAAATGGCTGACGCGGAAAGCGCGCGAGGAAAAATCCCGCGCCGAGAGCGTAGCGCCGCAAGCGCCCGCCCGGGCTGCGGCGCCGGCGCGCAAGCCGGGGTTTTTCGCCCGCCTCCTGGAACGCGCCGAACGCCCGCTCTGAGAGTTTGAAAAAAGAATGCCCTCTTGCTCGGAAATCGATGGAAAAATGCCAATTTTCCAAAGGGTATTCGCTTCCAAGTTCGATTGATTTTCAGGCTCTGCGGCGGGCGCGGGGCGCGGAACTACGCCACGCCCATCCGGCGCGGCATCAGGAGGGGGGCGATGATGCCGACCCCGATGCCCCAGAAACCGTTGATCAGCAGCGAATCGACCCAGGGGATGAGCGCGAAGCCATAGCCGATCGGCAGGCCCTTGATGGCATTGACAACGAACATGCCGACCAGGGCGGCGATGATGCCGAGCACGAGGCCGCGCACCCAGAGCGGGGAGGAGAGCCGCGGCATGACGAGGCCGAAGGCCGCGCCATAGAGCCCGCCCCAGAAGCAGAGGCTGACGATTTTCGGGACGCCCCAGGGCGCCGTCGGCGCCATCGGGAAGGGCGCTGGCATCATCCCGGCTAAGTGCAGCGCCGCCCACATCGCCTGGTGGAAAATCAGCACCGAGAGCACCGCAGCGATGAAGCCTAGGAGCGCGCGGACCGGCCAGCTCATCGTGTTCATGGCGTTTCCTTTCGCGTCGGCGGAAAATACCGCTGGACTTGGGAGGCGCAATTCTATAGGACCCCCGCTCTTACTGGAACGCGGGAGATGAGGGGGTTCCCTGATCGGCTGCACCGCGGTCCTTGGCGTTTTTCAAAGGCCGCGCGCGGCCGGGAGACCAGGGATGGCGAAGAAAGTCGTCGGCTATATCAAGCTACAGATTCCCGCTGGAAAGGCCAATCCGTCGCCGCCCGTTGGGCCGGCGCTCGGCCAGCGCGGCCTCAACATCATGCAATTCGTCAAGGAATTCAACGCCGCGACCCAGGCGATGGAACCGGGCATGCCGGTGCCGGTGGTGATCACCGCCTATGGCGATCGCAGCTTCAGCTTCATCACCAAAACCCCGCCCAACAGCTATTTCATCAAGAAGGCGGCAGGCATCGAGAAGGGGTCGGCCACGGTCGGCAAGGGCGGCGCGGTCGGGCGGGTGACGATGAGCCAGCTCCGCGACATCGCGGCGCAAAAAATCCAGGACACCAACGCCGATGACATCGAGGGGATGGTGCGGATGCTGGTTGGCTCGGCCCGCTCGATGGGTATCGCCGTGGTGGAGGGCTGAGCGATGGCGCATGACAAGCGGTTGCGCGCGGCCTATGCGGCGTTCGAGCCGACGCGGGCCTATCCGCTCGCCGAGGCGGTGAAGCTGATCAAGGCCAATGCGCGGGCGAAGTTCGACGAAACGGTTGAACTCGCGATCAATCTCGGCATCGATCCGCGCCACGCCGATCAGATGGTCCGCGGCCTGGTCAATCTGCCCAACGGCACCGGCAAGACGTTGCGTGTCGCGGTGTTCGCGCGCGGCGCCAAGGCCGAGGAGGCGGCGGCGGCGGGTGCGGACGTGGTCGGTGCCGAGGATCTGGCGGAGAAGGTGCAGGGTGGTGAGATCGGTTTCGACCGTTGCATCGCGACCCCCGACATGATGGCTCTGGTTGGCCGGCTGGGTAAAATTCTTGGCCCCCGTGGCCTGATGCCCAACCCCAAGCTCGGCACCGTGACGATGGACGTGAAGGGCGCGGTGACGGCGGCGAAGTCAGGTCAGGTGGAGTTTCGTGCCGAGAAGGCGGGCATCGTTCATGCCGGGGTCGGCAAGGCGAGTTTTTCCGAGGAGAAGCTTCTCGAGAACATCCGTGCTTTCGTCGATGCCATCCAGAAGGCCAAGCCTGCCGGCGCCAAGGGCACCTACATGCTGAAGGCGGCGCTGTCCTCGACCATGGGGCCGGGGGTGCGGGTGGACGCGGCCTCGCTCGCCGGCTGAGGTGATGAGATACGCCGGCCCGATCGGGCCGGTGGGCAGGGCGGCGCGCCCAGGCATGCCGCTCGAACCTGTCCGAGACCGCACGTGATCTTCTGCGGAAGAACCTAAGGGGCCCTCGGGCCCGCGCGCGGGAGACGGGGAAGCCCAGGGTGTCGGTGGCAGGGTCCACGCGGCGTGCCTTGGCGGTTTTCCGTATGCAAAGGACAGGCGAACCGGGTTCGGGGATGATCCCTGGGCCCAGAGGGCAACCCGGCCCGGCGCCGTTTTGCGTCGGGCCAGAACCAGGAGACGGCTGTGGACCGTTTGGAGAAGCGAGAATTCGTCGCCTCCCTCGCTGCGGTGTTTGCCGAGACGTCGATGGTGGTGGTCACCCGCAATGGCGGGCTGAACGTCGCCGAGGTGACGGAACTCCGGCGCCGCATGCGGGCGGCGGGGGCGCAATTCAAGATCGCCAAGAACCGGCTCGCGCTCCGTGCCTTGGAAGGGACCCGATTCGACGGCATTGGCAAGCTGCTGAAGGGGACGACCGCGCTCGCATGGGCGACTGACCCGGTGGCGGTGGCCAAGGTGGCCGTCGAGTTCGCCAAGACCAACGACAAGCTGGTGGTGCTGGGTGGGGCGCTGGGCGCCCGGACGCTCGATGCGGCCGGGGTGCAGGCGCTCGCCGAGCTGCCATCGCTGGCGGCGCTCCGGGCGCGGCTGCTGGGGGTGATCAATGCCCCGGCGACGCGCATCGCGGGCGTTCTACAGGCGCCAGCCGGCCAGCTTGCGCGGGTTTTTGGGGCCTATGCCAAGACCGCGGAGGCGGCCTGAACGCCGCGCTTGAGGAGATCGCCCCGATAGGGGCTTGCATGCTGCCGAATATGGCTTATAAATAGGAGATTACCGATATGGCTGATCTGGCAAAGCTGGTGGATGAGCTGTCGAGCCTGAGTGTGCTCGAAGCAGCCGAGCTGTCGAAACTTCTTGAGGAGAAGTGGGGTGTCTCTGCGGCTGCCCCGGTGGCGATGGCCGCGCCGACCACGGCCGCGGCTGCTGCGGCGCCGGCCGAGGAGCAGACCGAGTTCACCGTGATCCTGGCCAAGGCTGGGGAGAAAAAAATCAACGTGATCAAGGAAATCCGGACGATCACCGGGCTTGGCCTGAAAGAGGCCAAGGATCTCGTCGAGGGTGCCCCGAAGACCGTCAAGGAAGGGGTGAACAAGGACGAGGCGGAGAGGCTGCGGAAGGTTCTGGAAGAGCAGGGCGCGACTGTCGAGATCAAGTAGCGCGAGCGGGTATCGTCCCGGCAGGCTTGGCAGTCAGGCGGAGATCCCCCGGATCCCCGTCTGGTTTGCTGTTGGCATCGCGTCCCCAAGGATCTTGCGGCGGGTGGATCTCGCGGCGGGCGCTGAACGGCGGCGGGTTTGACGAGGCGGGTTTGACGACAATGTTGGGCGCGCGAGTCCATCGCGCTGTCTCCGAGCTTGAGACTCTTGAGGGCAAGGCATGAACGCGATCACCAGGTCTTTCACCGGGCGCAAGCGCATCCGCAAGAATTTCGGACGCATTCCGGAAGTGGCGCCGATGCCCAATCTCATCGACGTGCAGCGGGCGAGCTACGAAGCGTTCCTGCAAATGCACGTTGCCCCCGACAGCCGCTCGCATTCCGGCCTCCAGGAAGTGTTCAAGTCGGTCTTCCCGATCGACGATTTCGCCGGCCGTGGCCGGCTCGAATTCGTCTATTATGAATTCGAGGAGCCGAAATACGATGTCGAAGAGTGCATCCAGCGGGGCATGAACTATGCCGCGCCGCTCAAGGTTGTACTGCGTCTGATCGTCTGGGATGTCGATGAGGAGACCGGCGCGCGTTCGATCCGCGACATCAAGGAGCAGCCGGTTTATATGGGCGATATGCCGCTGATGACCGAGAACGGCACTTTCGTGATCAACGGCACCGAGCGGGTCATCGTCAGCCAGATGCATCGCAGTCCCGGGGTGTTCTTCGACCACGACAAGGGCAAGACGCATTCCTCGGGCAAGCTGTTGTTTTCCGCCCGGGTCATTCCCTATCGTGGCTCCTGGCTCGATTTCGAGTTTGACGCCAAGGATCTGGTCTATGTCCGCATCGATCGCAAGCGCAAGCTGCCGGTCACGACCCTGCTCTATGCCCTTGAAAGCGCCGCGACCGAGGCGTTGCGTGCGGCCCGTGCGGCGCAGGGGGCATCCCTTGATGCCGCCGAAATCCGCGGTATGGACGCCGAGGAGATTCTCAACGCGTTCTATGGTCGGGTGGTGTTTGCCCGCACACCCAAGGGCTGGGCGCGGCCTTTCGATCCGGAGGCCTTCCGCGGCGTCAAGCTGCTGGAGCCGCTGATCGATGCCGAGACCGGCGAGGTGGTGGCGAAGGCCGAGGACAAGCTCACCAATCGCATGGCGCGCAAGATCGCCGAGACCACGCGCGAGGTGCTGGTCGGGCGCGCCGATCTGCTCGGCCGCTTCATGGCCGAGGATCTGGTCAATGCCGAGACCGGCGAGATCTATGCCGAAACCGGCGAGGAGTTGACCGAGGCCAAGCTCACGGCGCTCGAGGACGCCGGGATCGAGAAACTGCCGACGCTCGCGATCGATCAGGCGAATGGCCCGTGGATCCGCAACACCCTGGCGGTGGACAAGAACGCCAGCCGCGATGATGCGCTGATCGACATCTACCGCGTCATGCGCCCCGGCGAGCCGCCGACACCGGAGACCGCCGAGGCGCTGTTCCGCGGCCTGTTCTTCGATAGCGAGCGCTACGATCTCTCCGCCGTCGGGCGGGTCAAGATGAACATGCGCCTCGGTCTCGACGCCGATGACCAGATCCGCGTGCTGCGCAAGGAGGACATCCTGCGCACCGTGAAAGTGCTCTGCGACCTCAAGGATGGCCGCGGCAGCATCGATGATATCGACAATCTCGGCAATCGCCGGGTGCGCTCGGTCGGTGAGTTGATGGAGAACCAGTATCGTATCGGCCTGTTGCGCATGGAGCGGGCGATCCGCGAGCGGATGGGCAGTGTCGATATCGACACCGTGATGCCGCATGACCTGATCAATGCCAAGCCGGCGGCAGCGGCCGTGCGCGAGTTTTTTGGCTCGTCCCAGCTCAGCCAGTTCATGGACCAGACCAACCCGCTCTCCGAGGTCACGCATAAGCGCCGGCTTTCGGCGCTTGGGCCGGGCGGTTTAACGCGCGAGCGCGCCGGCTTCGAGGTGCGCGACGTGCATCCGACGCATTACGGCCGCATCTGCCCGATCGAGACGCCGGAGGGGCCGAATATCGGCCTGATCAACTCGCTCGCGACCTACGCGCGGGTGAATAAATACGGGTTTATCGAAACCCCTTACCGGCTGGTCAAGGACGGCGTTGTCCAGGAGGGGTGGAAATATCTCTCAGCGATGGAGGAGGAAAAACTCGTCGTGGCCCAGGCCGATGCACCGACCGACGGCCAGGGGCGGTTCACCGGCGATCTCGTCTCGGTGCGCCAGCAGGGCGATTTTCGTCTGGTCCCGCCGGAGCAGGTCTCGGCGGTCGATGTTTCGCCGAAGCAGTTGGTTTCGGTCGCCGCCGCGCTCATTCCCTTTCTTGAGAACGACGACGCCAACCGCGCGCTGATGGGTTCCAACATGCAGCGCCAGGCGGTACCGCTGATCCGCGCCGACGCGCCGCTCGTCGGCACCGGCATGGAGGCGGCGGTGGCGCACGATTCGGGCGCGACGATCGTGGCCCGCCGCGCCGGCATCGTCGATCAGATCGACGGCGCCCGCATCGTCGTGCGCGCGACCAGCGAGGATGCCACCACCAAGGGCGTCGATATCTACCGCTTGCGCAAGTTCATGCGCTCCAATCAATCGACCTGCATCAATCAGCGCCCGCTGGTGAAGGTCGGCGATCGCGTCTCGGAAGGCGACATCATCGCCGATGGTCCCTCGACCGAGTTGGGCGAGTTGGCGCTCGGGCGCAATGTGCTCTGCGCCTTCATGCCGTGGAATGGCTATAATTTCGAAGACAGCATCCTGATCTCCGAGCGCATCGCCCGCGATGACGTATTCACTTCGATCCATATCGAGGAATTCGAGGCGATGGCGCGCGATACCAAGCTCGGCCAGGAGGAGATCACGCGCGATATCCCCAATGTCGGCGAGGAGGCATTGCGCAATCTCGACGAGGCGGGGATTGTCTATGTCGGCGCCGAGGTCAATCCTGGCGATATTCTTGTCGGCAAGGTGACGCCCAAGGGCGAGAGCCCGATGACGCCGGAGGAAAAGCTGCTGCGCGCGATCTTCGGCGAGAAGGCTTCCGATGTGCGCGATACCTCGCTCCGTCTGCCGGCCGGCGTGTCGGGCACCATCGTCGATGTCCGCGTCTTCAGCCGCCGCGGCGTCGACAAGGACGAGCGCGCGATGGCGATCGAGCGCGCCGAGATCGAGCGCCTCGCCAAGGACCGTGACGACGAGCGGGCGATTCAGGAGCGCTCGTTTCTCAACCGGCTGCGCGAGAAGCTGCTCGGCGCCAAGGCGGCGGGCGGGTTTAAGGGGATCAAGGCCGGCACGGTGCTGACCGAGGAGGTGCTGGCCGAGCATCCGCGCAATGCCTGGCGCCATATCGCCGTCCAGGACGACGCCGTGATGGCCGATATCGAGCAGCTCCGGCGTGAGTTCGATGCCGCGGTGGCCCGCCTGCAGCAGCGCTTCGAGGGCAAGGTCGAGAAGCTCCAGCGTGGCGACGAATTGCTGCCCGGCGTGATGAAGATGGTGAAGGTCTTCGTCGCGGTGAAGCGCAAGTTGCAGCCCGGCGACAAGATGGCCGGGCGGCACGGCAACAAGGGCGTGGTTTCGCGGGTCGTGCCGATCGAGGATATGCCGTTCCTGGAGGATGGCACGCCGGTCGACCTCGTGCTCAACCCGCTCGGGGTGCCGAGTCGGATGAATGTCGGACAGATCCTGGAGACGCATCTCGGCTGGGCCTGCGCCAATCTTGGTCGCGAGGTGGGTGAGCTGGTCGATGCCTATCGCCGCGCCGGCACCGGTCGCGAGGCTCTGCTGGAGCGGCTGCGCACGATCTATGGCGCGCAGTTGGAGGCCGAGCAGGTCGCCGATCTCAACGACCAGGAGCTGATCGAGCTGTGCGAGAACCTGCGCAAGGGCATTCCGATCGCAACCCCGGTGTTCGATGGCGCGCGCATGTCGGATATCGAGGCCATGCTGCGCGAAGCCGGGCTCAACAGCTCGGGTCAGGTGACGCTGACCGACGGGCGCACCGGCGAGCCCTTCGAGCGCAAGGTGACGGTGGGCTATATCTACATGCTCAAGCTACATCACCTGGTGGACGACAAGATCCACGCCCGTTCGATCGGCCCCTATAGTCTGGTGACGCAGCAGCCGCTCGGTGGCAAGGCGCAGTTCGGCGGCCAACGCTTCGGCGAGATGGAGGTCTGGGCGCTCGAAGCCTATGGCGCCGCCTATACCTTGCAGGAGATGCTGACGGTGAAATCCGACGACGTCTCGGGCCGTACCAAGGTCTATGAGGCGATCGTGCGCGAACAGGACACTTTCGAGGCCGGCATTCCCGAGAGCTTCAACGTACTCGTGAAGGAGCTGAAATCCCTCGGTCTCAATGTCGATCTCGACAACAGCGTGGCGTCATAGCGCGCCGATGACGAAACATTCGCGATCCCAGCTTGCAACACCCGCCCGGCAGGCCTGCCGGGCGGGTCGAGCGGAGTGAAAATGGCATGAACGAGCTGATGAAGATCCTTGGCCAGACTGGCCAGGCGATGACCTTCGACCAGATCAAGATCCAGATCGCCGCGCCGGAGCAGATCCGCAGCTGGTCGTATGGCGAGATCAAGAAGCCCGAGACGATCAATTACCGCACCTTCAAGCCGGAGCGCGATGGCCTGTTCTGCGCCCGCATCTTCGGGCCGATCAAGGATTACGAGTGCCTCTGCGGCAAATACAAGCGGATGAAGTTCCGTGGTATCATCTGCGAGAAATGCGGCGTCGAGGTGACGCTGGCGAAGGTGCGCCGCGAGCGCATGGGCCATATCGAGCTGGCATCGCCGGTGGCGCATATCTGGTTCCTGAAATCGCTGCCCAGCCGCATCGGCCTGATGGTCGATCTCACGCTGAAGGAGCTGGAAAAAGTTCTCTATTTCGAGAGCTACGTGGTGCTGGAGCCTGGCACCACCGATCTCAAGCTGCATCAATTGCTGACCGAGGATCAACTGCTCGCCAAGCAGGACGAATTTGGCGACGACGCGTTCCAGGTCGGCATTGGCGCCGAGGCGGCCAAGCATATTCTCCAGGCGGTCGATCTCGATGCCGAGAAGACCAGGCTGCGCGCCGATCTCAAGGAGACGACGAGCGAGGCCAAGCGCAAGAAGCTGGTCAAGCGCCTGAAGCTGGTCGAGGCCTTTGCCGAATCCGGCTCGCGCCCGGAATGGATGATCCTCGAGGTCGTGCCGGTGATCCCGCCCGAGCTGCGCCCGCTGGTGCCGCTCGATGGTGGACGGTTCGCCACCAGCGATCTCAACGATCTCTATCGCCGCGTGATCAACCGCAACAACCGCTTGAAGCGGCTGATCGAGTTGCGCGCGCCCGACATCATCGTGCGCAATGAGAAGCGCATGCTGCAGGAAAGTGTCGATGCGCTGTTCGATAATGGCCGGCGCGGTCGCGCGATCACGGGGGCGAACAAGCGGCCGCTGAAATCGCTCTCCGATATGCTCAAGGGCAAGCAGGGGCGGTTCCGCCAGAACCTGCTCGGCAAGCGTGTCGATTATTCTGGCCGCTCGGTGATCGTTGTTGGGCCCGAACTCAAGCTCCATCAGTGCGGCTTGCCAAAGAAGATGGCGCTCGAGCTGTTCAAGCCCTTTATCTATGCCAAACTCGAAAAATACGGCCATGCCACCACCATCAAGGCGGCCAAGCGCATGGTTGAAAAGGAGCGGCCGGAGGTCTGGGACATTCTCGAGGAGGTGATCCGCGAGCATCCGGTGATGCTTAACCGCGCGCCAACGCTGCACCGCCTCGGCATCCAGGCTTTCGAACCGGTGCTGATCGAGGGCAAGGCGATCCAGTTGCATCCGCTGGTCTGTACCGCCTTCAACGCCGATTTCGACGGCGATCAGATGGCGGTGCATGTGCCGCTCAGCCTTGAGGCGCAGCTTGAGGCGCGCGTCTTGATGATGTCCACCAACAACATTCTGAGCCCGGCCAACGGCAAACCGATCATCGTGCCGAGCCAGGATATCGTGCTCGGCTTGTACTATCTCTCGCTGGAGACCCCGGAATTCCGCGCAACCCCCGACGAGAAGGCGCGGGCTTTTGCGACCATGGGCGAGATCGAGCACGCGCTGCATGCGCGCGTCGTCAGCCTGCACGACAAGATCCGCGCTCGTTTCGATGCCGTCCAGCCCGACGGGACGGTGTTGCGCCACAGTGTCATCACGACGCCGGGGCGGATGATGATCGCGCAGATCCTGCCGCGCCATGCCCTTATTCCGTTCGCGCTGATCAACAAGCAGCTGACCAAGAAGAACGTCTCCGATGTGATCGACATGGTCTATCGCCATTGCGGCCAAAAGGAATGCGTGATCTTCGCCGACCGGATGATGGGGCTCGGCTTCGGCCAGGCCTGCAAGGCGGGGCTTTCCTTCGGCAAGGATGATCTCATCATCCCCGCCGAGAAGGGCGAGCTGATCCGCAAGACGCAGAGCGAGGTCAAGGAGTTCGAGCAGCAATACCAAGACGGGCTGATCACCGCCGGCGAGCGCTATAACAAGGTGGTCGATGCCTGGTCGCGCTGCACCGACGCGGTGGCGGCGGCGATGATGCTGGAGATCAGCAAGCAGGAGATCGGCCGGCCGACCAATGCGGTGTGGATGATGAGCAATTCCGGGGCGCGCGGCTCACCAGCGCAGATGCGCCAGCTCGCCGGCATGCGCGGCTTGATGGCCAAGCCCTCGGGCGAGATCATCGAGCAGCCGATCATCGCCAATTTCAAGGAAGGCCTCTCGGTTCTCGAATACTTCAACTCCACCCACGGTGCCCGCAAGGGGCTGGCCGACACCGCGCTCAAGACCGCGAATTCCGGCTATTTGACGCGCCGGCTCGTCGATGTCGCGCAGGATTGCATTATTGTCGAGCCGGATTGCGGCACCGAGCGCGGCTTGACGGTGCGCGCGGTGATGGATGGCGGCGAGGTGGTCTCCAGCCTCGCCGAGCGGATCCTCGGCCGCACCACAGCGGAGGATGTGCTCAATCCGGCAAACGGCGAAGTTCTCGTGCCGGGTGGACATCTGATCGAGGAGGAGGATGCCGACCGGATCGAGGGTGCCGCGGTGGAGGTGGTCAAGATCCGCTCGGTGCTGACTTGCGACTCGCGGATCGGCGTCTGCGCGCTCTGCTACGGGCGCGATCTCGCGCGCGGCACGCCGGTCAATGCCGGCGAGGCCGTTGGCGTCATCGCCGCGCAATCGATCGGCGAGCCGGGCACGCAGCTCACCATGCGTACCTTCCATATCGGCGGCGCGGCGCAGCGCGGCGCCGAGCAATCCAGCGTCGAGGCCAGCCATGACGGCACGATTGCCATCCGCAATCGCAACGTCGTGCTGAATAGCCAGAACGTGCCGGTGGTGATGTCGCGCAATTGCGAGATCGTGCTGCTCGACGAGCGTGGCCGCGAGCGCGCGCGCTTCCGCGTGCCCTACGGCGCGCGGCTGTTCCCCGACGAGGGCGCGCGGGTGGCGCGCGGCCAGAAGCTCGCGGAATGGGATCCCTATACCCTGCCGATCATCACCGAGCGCGACGGCAAGGTGGAGTATCTCGACCTGATCGAGGGCATCACGCTGATCGAGCGGGTGGACGAGGTCACGGGCCTGACCTCGAAAGTGGTGGTGGACTACAAACAAGGCGCGCGCGGCGCCGATCTCCGGCCGCGTCTCCAGCTCAAGGATGAGAAGGGCGAGGTGGTGCGGCTGCCCAACGGCGCCGACGCGCGCTATTTCCTCGCCCCGGACTCGATTCTTTCAATCGAGAACGGCGCCGCGGTGCAGGCCGGCGACGTGCTCGCCCGCATCCCGCGCGAGGGCAGCAAAACCCGCGACATCACCGGCGGTCTGCCGCGGGTTGCCGAATTGTTCGAGGCGCGGCGGCCGAAGGACCACGCGATCATCGCCGAGACCGATGGGCGCGTCGAGTTTGGCAAGGATTACAAGGCCAAGCGCCGGGTCATCGTCAAGAACGACGAGACCGGCGAGGAGACCGAGTATCTTGTCCCCAAGGGCAAGCACGTATCGGTGCAGGAGGGCGATTTCGTCCGCCGCGGCGACCCCATCGTCGATGGTCCGCGCGTGCCGCACGACATTCTCAAGGTGCTCGGCGTCGAGGCGTTGTCGGAATATCTCGTTAACGAAATCCAGGATGTCTACCGGTTGCAAGGCGTGAAGATCAACGACAAGCATATCGAGGTGATCGTCCGCCAGATGCTGCAGAAGGTGGAGATCCTCGATCCCGGCGACACCACGTACCTGGTCGGCGAGCAGATCGATCGGCTGGAGTTCGAGGCCGAGAACCGCAAGCGCGAGAAGGCTGGCGAGCGATTGGCGCAAGCGATGCCGGTGCTCCAGGGCATCACCAAGGCGAGCTTGCAGACCCAGAGCTTCATCAGCGCCGCCTCCTTCCAGGAGACCACGCGGGTGCTCACCGAGGCGGCGACGGCGGGCAAGGTCGATAGCCTGAACGGGCTCAAGGAGAACGTGATTGTCGGCCGCCTGATCCCCGCCGGCACGGGCAGCGTGATGAACCGCCTGCGTGCCATTGCCGCCGGGCGGGACAAGCATCGCGGCCTGCCCGACACTCCCTCGCCGGCCCTGCCGGGGCGCGATCTGGCGGCGGAATGAGCCGTCGCTGAGCCCGTCCCGATGGCGGCGATGCCAGCCTCGCTTTGGCTCGCCGTCGCCGCCGGCGGTGCGATCTACATCATCACCCCGGGGCCGGCGTTTCTGGCACTCCTCGGGATTGGCGCGGCGCGTGGGCGGCGCGCGGCGATGGGGTTCGTGGCGGGCAATCTCGTCGGCGATCTGGTGTGGAATATCCTGGCGCTGATCGCGCTGATCGGGGCGCGGCGCATCGGCTCTGGCTTCTTCGCCGGGCTCGACGTGGGGTGTGGCGTCTATCTTTCCTGGCTTGGCGCGCGGGCGTTGCTGGCGCGGCGCGACGGGGCGGCGGCCGCCCTGGCGCCGCGGCGGCCGCTGCTGCGCGGCCTGGCTTTCGGGCTGAGCAATCCCAAGGGCTATCCAGTGGCGCTCGCGACCTTCGCCGCCCTGCTCTCGGGCCGAGCCGCTACAATCGATGCCGGCGCCCTGCCGGCGCTGCTGGTGGCCCTCGGCGGCGGCATCGTGGCGGCCGATCTGACACTGGTGCTGCTGGTCGGCATGGCGCCAGTTCGCCGCTTCCATGCTCGCCATGGGCTCTGGATGACGCGCGCCGCCGGGTTGGTATTTCTCGGCTTCGGCATGCATGCCCTCTCAGCGGGGGCGACGCGACTGCTGACCGCGCACCGGCTTTCTTGAGGCCGGGCAGGGCGGGGGGCGCGTAACGGTCAGGGGTTTCACCCCAGCAAAGGCGAAGCCTGTGCAATTTTTCCCCTCATGCAAGTCTGACCATGATGCAAGTCTGGCCATGATGCGGGTCTGGGGAAGCGGCTCCAGCTTGTTCCAAACGGAGACAGGGGCAGCGTCCTGGCTTTTTCAAAACACCCTTCATCCGATTGCCCGGTTTTGCCCGCAGGGGCGCTTGACTTGGCGGGGCGCGGCTCGTAGGTTCCGCGCCCTCGGCCGACCTCTCGGAGTGAGGGGCGGCCGTCGTTCGCAGGCAGCAGAGTCCGCGGCGCCGTCGCCGGTTCCAGGCAACCGGGGTCTTAGGCCGCAGACCCGCATTGCTCCCGTAGGCTGGGGTAACCCCCATCGCCGCGGGGCTTGACTGTGGGGGACGGCCGGCAGCGCGGCCGGGGTGTTATCGTTCGGATTGGAAAGAGGTCTATGCCGACCATCAACCAGCTAATCGCCAAGGGCCGCGAGCCGCGCGTCAAGCGGAACAAGGTGCCTGCGTTGCAGGGCTGTCCGCAGAAGCGCGGCGTCTGCACGCGCGTCTATACGACGACGCCGAAGAAGCCGAACTCGGCCTTGCGCAAGGTGGCGAAGGTGCGGCTGACCAATGGCTACGAGGTGGTGAGCTACATCCCCGGCGAGGGGCATAACCTGCAGGAGCACAGCGTGGTCCTGATCCGCGGCGGGCGCGTCAAGGATCTGCCCGGCGTGCGTTATCACATCCTGCGCGGCGTGCTCGACACACAGGGCATTGCCAAGCGTCGCCAGCGCCGTTCGCTCTACGGCGCCAAGCGGCCGAAGTGACGGGGGAAGAGGGATGAGTCGCCGCCACCGCGCCGTCAAGCGCGAGACTCTGCCGGATGCGAAATTCGGCGATGTCGTCATCGCGCGTTTCATGAACGCGCTAATGTATGATGGGAAAAAGTCAGTTGCCGAGGGCATCGTCTATAGCGCTCTCGACGTGATGAAGCGGCGCAGCGGCGCCAGCGCCGATCCCGTGCGCATGTTCCACGAGGCGCTCGACAATGTGAAGCCGGCGCTGGAGGTGCGTTCGCGTCGCGTCGGTGGTGCCACTTACCAGGTGCCGGTCGAGGTCCGCCCCGAGCGGCGCCAGGCTTTGGCGATCCGCTGGATCATCGATGCCGCCCGCAAGCGCGGCGAGCATACCATGGAGGATCGGCTCTCCAACGAGTTGATGGACGCCGTGAACAACCGCGGCACGGCGGTCAAGAAACGCGAAGACACCCATCGGATGGCCGAAGCCAACAAGGCCTTCAGCCACTACCGCTGGTAAACACGAACCCTATTCCCGACCAACAGTCTGAGCTAGACCGGGCACGGAGAACAAGACGATGGCCAAGGCGAAATTCCAGCGCAACAAGCCGCATTGCAACATCGGCACAATCGGCCATGTGGACCATGGCAAGACGTCGCTGACCGCGGCGATCACCAAGGTCCTGGCAAAGACCGGTGGGGCGACTTTCACTGCCTATGACCAGATCGACAAGGCTCCCGAGGAGCGCGCGCGTGGCATCACCATCTCCACCGCGCATGTCGAGTATGAAACAGCGAAGCGCCACTACGCGCATGTCGATTGCCCTGGCCATGCCGACTACGTGAAGAACATGATCACTGGAGCGGCGCAGATGGATGGCGCCATCCTCGTCGTGTCGGCCGCCGATGGCCCGATGCCGCAGACCCGCGAACATATCCTGCTCGCGCGCCAGGTCGGTGTGCCAGCGCTCGTCGTGTTCCTGAACAAGGTCGATATGGTGGACGATCCCGAGCTGCTCGAGCTGGTCGAGATGGAAGTGCGCGAGCTGCTTTCGAGCTACCAGTTCCCCGGCGATGAGATCCCGATCATCAAGGGCTCGGCGCTCTGTGCGCTCGAGGATCGCAATCCCGAACTCGGGGAACAAGCCATCCTCAAGCTGATGGAAGCGGTGGACGACTACATTCCGCAGCCTGAACGCGCGAAGGATCGGCCGTTCCTGATGCCGATCGAGGACGTGTTCTCGATCTCGGGGCGCGGCACGGTGGTGACGGGGCGCGTCGAGCGTGGCCTCGTGACGGTGGGCGACGAGGTCGAGATCGTCGGGCTGCGGGCGACGCAAAAAACCATCGTGACCGGCGTCGAGATGTTCCGCAAGCTGCTCGACCGCGGCGAGGCTGGCGACAATATCGGCGCCTTGCTGCGCGGCACCAAGCGCGAGGAGGTTGAGCGGGGCCAGGTTCTGGCCAAGCCCGGCTCGATCACGCCGCACACAAGGTTCAAGGCCGAGGCCTATATCCTGACCAAGGAAGAGGGCGGACGGCACACGCCGTTCTTCACCAACTACCGGCCGCAATTCTATTTCCGTACCACCGATGTCACCGGTATCGTCAAGCTGCCGGATGGCATCGAGATGGTGATGCCGGGCGATAATGTCTCGATGGATGTCGAGCTGATCGCGCCCATCGCCATGGATGACGGCCTGCGCTTCGCGATCCGCGAGGGCGGTCGCACCGTCGGCGCCGGGGTCGTGGCGAAGATCGAGGCCTGAGACGGGGATCGGGCGGCACCACGAAGCTGGAACACGGACCATGGACAACCAGAATATCCGCATCCGCCTGAAGGCGTACGATCACCGCGTGCTTGATTCGAGCACGAAGGAAATCGTCAACACGGCCAAGCGCACGGGCGCGCGGGTTCGTGGGCCGATCCCGTTGCCTACCCATATCGAACGGTTCACGGTGAACCGTTCGCCCCATGTTGACAAGAAAAGTCGCGAGCAGTTCGAAATTCGGACCCATCGGCGGCTTCTCGATATCGTCGAGCCCACGCCCCAGACGGTCGATGCGCTGATGAAGCTCGATCTCGCTGCCGGTGTGGACGTCGAGATCAAGCTCTGAAGAAGACGTCATGCGCACCGGATTATTGACAAGGAAGCTGGGTATGACCCGGCTGTTCAAGGATGACGGCACGCATGTGCCAGTCACCGTGCTGCATCTCGACGCGGTGCAGGTGGTCGCCGTGCGGGAGGCCGAACGGGATGGCTATACCGCGCTACAGCTCGGTTTCGGTCAGGCCAAGGTGAAGAACGTCTCGAAACCCAATCGCGGCCATTTCGCCCGCGCCAAGGTCGAGCCGAAGCAGAAGCTGGTCGAATTCCGGGTCGCGCCCGAGGCGCTGCTGGAGCCCGGGGCGGCGCTGTCGGCGGCGCATTTCGTGGTCGGGCAGATGGTCGATGTCTGCGGCACCTCGAAGGGCAAGGGCTTCGCGGGGGCGATGAAGCGGTGGAATTTCCGTGGCCTTGAGGCGAGCCATGGGGTTTCCATCAGCCACCGCAGCCATGGTTCGACCGGCAATCGCCAGGATCCCGGCAAAACCTTCAAGAACAAGAAGATGGCCGGCCATCTCGGCGCCGCGCGGGTGACCACCCTCAATGTCGAGGTGGCGCATATCGATGCCGAGCGCGGGCTGATCATGGTCAAGGGCGCGGTGCCCGGGGCCAAGGGCGGGTTTGTGCTGGTGCGTGACGCGATCAAGCGTGCTCGACCGGCCGATGCGCCTTATCCGGCGGCGTTGGCGGGCTAGGGGCGGGTGATGGAAATCGAGATCAGAACGCTGGACAATGCGCCGGCCGGCACCGCCGAGCTGAGTGAGGCGGTATTCGGTGCCGCCCCGCGCGAGGACATCATGGCGCGCGTGGTGCATTGGCAATTGGCCAAGCGCCGCGCCGGTACGCATAAAACCAAGGGCATGGGCGAAGTGTCTGGCACCACCCGCAAGCCCTACAAACAGAAGGGCACCGGGCGGGCCCGGCAGGGCAGTTTGCGGGCGCCGCAGTTTCGCACCGGCGGCGTCGTGCATGGCCCGGTGGTGCGCGACCACGGCTATGACCTGCCCAAGAAAGTGCGCCGTCTCGGCCTGATCTCGGCGCTCTCGAAGAAGCAGGCGGAGGGCAAGCTGGTGGTGATCGATGCCGCCAATGGTGCCGCCAGGACCCGCGATCTGGTGGGTAAGTTCAAGACACTCGGCTGGCGCTCGGCGTTGATCGTCGATCAGGCGGTCGATGCCGGTTTTCTGCGCGCCAGCCGTAACCTGCCGGGGATCGACGTGCTGCCCTCGGTCGGCGCCAATGTCTATGACATTCTGCGCCATGACGTGCTGGCCATCACCGCGGCGGGTGTTGCCGCGCTGACCGAACGGCTGACCCGGGAGATCGCCCGATGACTTCGCCCTACAAGCTCGGCCAGGCGGCGCGCCAGCGTGCGCGCAAGCTCAGCCGTGAAGATATGTATCGCATCATCCGCAATCCGGTGGTTACCGAGAAGGTGACGGCACTTGGCGAGCGCCATCAGATGGCATTTCGCGTGGCGCTTGAGGCGAGCAAGCCGGAGATCAAGGCGGCGATTGAGGGGCTGTTCGGCGTCAAGGTGACGGCGGTGAACACGCTGGTGGCCAAGGGCAAGACCAAGCGCTTCCGCGGTCGGCCTGGCCGGCGCAGCGATGTGAAAAAAGCCTATGTGACGCTCGCCGAAGGTCAGACGATCGATCTGACCGCGGGTCTCGCGTGAGGGATCGGCAATGGCGCTGAAGAATTTCAATCCGGTTACCGCGAGCCTGCGCGGCACGGTGCTTATCGATCGCAGCGAGCTCTGGCAGGGCAAGCCGGTCAAGGCGCTGACGCGGGGCAAGAACTCGAGCGGCGGGCGCAACAACCATGGCCATATCACCACGCGGTTTCGCGGCGGTGGGCATAAGCGCGCGTATCGGCTGGTTGATTTCCGCCGCCGCAAGTTCGACGTTCCGGGTGTGGTGGAGCGGCTCGAATACGATCCCAATCGCTCGGCGTTCTTGGCGCTGATCAAGTATCGGGACGGTGAACTCGCCTACATTTTGGCGCCGCAGCGTTTGCGCGTCGGCGATGGTGTGGTCTCCGGTCAGCGGGTCGATATCAAGCCCGGTAATGCGATGCCGCTTGCTGCCATTCCGGTCGGCACCATCATCCACAATATCGAGATGAAGGCTGGTGCAGGGGGCAAGATGGCGCGCGCTGCCGGCACCTTTGCCCAGTTGGTCGGCAAGGATTCCGGCTATGCCCAGGTCAAGCTGATGTCGGGCGAATTGCGCATGGTGCGCGCCGAGTGCATGGCGAGCATTGGCGCGGTCTCAAATCCTGACAACGCCAACGCCCATATCGGCAAGGCCGGACGGCAGCGTTGGCTCGGGCGGCGGCCGCATAACCGCGGCGTGGTGATGAATCCGGTGGATCATCCGCATGGTGGCGGCGAGGGCCGAACTTCGGGCGGCCGCCATCCGGTAACGCCTTGGGGCAAGCCGACGAAAGGCTACAAGACACGCATGAACAAGCGCACGGATAAGTTGATCATCCGCCGCCGCAACAAGGGGAAGGGCTGAACGCATGGCTCGCTCCGTCTGGAAGGGGCCGTTCGTGGACGGCTATCTGCTCAACAAGGCCGAGGCTTCGCGCGCCTCCGGGCGCAATGAGATCATCAAGATCTGGTCTCGGCGCTCGACGATTTTGCCGCAATTCGTTGGCCTCACTTTTGGTGTCTATAACGGCCGCAAGTTTCTTCCGGTGCAGGTCAACGAGAACATGGTCGGGCATAAATTCGGCGAGTTCGCGCCGACCCGAACCTTCACCGGGCACACGGCGGATAAGAAAGCGAAGCGGGGTTGAGATGAGCAAGCCGAAGCAGGAACGCCGGCTCGATCCGACCGAGGCCGAGGCGGTGCTGCGCAATCTGCGCGTCAGCCCGCGCAAGCTCAATGTCGTCGCTGGCCTCATCCGCAATCGCTCGGCGGCGCAGGCGGTGGCGGCGCTCACTTTCAGTAAGCGCCGTATCGCCGAGGATGTGAAGAAACTGCTGCAGAGTGCAATCGCCAATGCCGAGAACAATCATTCGCTGGATGTTGATCGGCTGATTGTCTCGCGCGCCGAAGTCGGGCGCGCGGTGGTGATGCGGCGGTTCCAGGCGCGCGGTCGCGGGCGCTCGGCGCGGGTCGAGAAATGGTTCAGCCACCTCCGCATCGTGGTGGCGGAGCGGGCGCGGGAAGCCGAGATCGAGGAAGGGACGGCGTAGCCGATGGGACATAAGGTCAACCCGATCGGGCTTCGGCTCGGCATCAATCGCACCTGGGACAGTCGTTGGTATGCCGGGGCGGATTACGCGAAGCTGCTGCATGAGGATATGCGGCTCCGCGCCCGACTGCGCAGCAAGCTGCACGCCGCCGGGGTTTCCCGCGTGGTGATCGAGCGGCCGGCAAAGAAGCCGCGCGTGACCATCTACGCGGCCCGCCCGGGCGTCGTGATCGGTCGCAAGGGCCAGGACATCGAGGCGCTGCGCAAGGACCTCACGGCCATGGCCAAGGCCGAGGTGACGCTGAATATTGTCGAGATCCGCAAGCCTGAAATCGACGCGACGCTGGTCGCCGAGAACATCGCGCAGCAGCTTGAGCGGCGCGTCGCGTTTCGTCGTGCGATGAAGCGCGCCGTGCAATCGGCGATGCGGCTTGGCGCGCAAGGCATTCGCATCAATTGCGGCGGTCGCCTCGGCGGTGCCGAAATCGCGCGGATGGAATGGTATCGCGAAGGCCGGGTGCCGTTGCACACGCTGCGCGCGGATGTCGATTACGGCGTCGCCACGGCGAAGACCACCTATGGCACCTGCGGGGTGAAGGTGTGGATCTTCAAAGGCGAAATTCTGGCCCATGATCCGATGGCGCAGGACCGGCGCGCCGCGGAACAGGCGCCGCAGCGCTGAGGAAACCTGACGATGCTCTCTCCCAAGCGCACGAAATACCGCAAGGCTCACAAGGGCCGTATCCATGGCCTCGCCAAAGGCGGCACGGCGCTCAATTTCGGCGCCTTCGGCCTCAAGGCGCTGGAACCCGAGCGGGTGACAGCGCGGCAGATCGAGGCGGCGCGGCGTGCCATCACCCGCGCCATGAAACGCGCCGGGCGTGTGTGGATCCGCATTTTTCCTGACGTTCCGGTCTCGCGCAAACCCGCCGAGGTGCGCATGGGCTCGGGCAAGGGGACGCCGGAGTTCTGGGTTTGCCGCGTCAAGCCGGGCCGGATCATGTTCGAGATCGACGGCGTCGCTGCCGATCTGGCGCGCGCCGCGCTTGATCTCGGTGCCGCCAAACTCCCGATCAAGACCAAGTTCGTGACCCGCATCGGGGACGCATGAGATGACGAAAGCGCGTGATATCCGCACCAAAACCCCGGATGAATTGGTGGGTCTGCTGCTCGATCTCACCAAGGAGCGGTTCAATCTCCGGTTCCAGCGGGCCACCGGCCAGCAGGAGGGCACCGCGCGCATCCGCCTGGTGCGCCGCGAGATCGCGCGGGTGAAGACAATCCTGGCGGAGAAGCAACGCTCCGTCGTGCAATCCTGAGAGGCGAGCGCACATGCCCAAGCGCATCCTGACTGGACGTGTCGCGAGCGACAAGATGGACAAGACGGTGACTGTCCTCGTCGATCGGCGCGTCATGCATCCGCTCTACAAGAAGTTCATCCGTCGCTCGAAGAAATATGCGGCCCATGACGAAAACAATTTGTGCAAGACAGGCGATCTGGTGCGCATCATCGAGTGCCCGCCGATCAGCAAGCGCAAGACCTGGACCGTGATCGAACGTAACGGCGAGGCACTCGCTGACGCGCCGTCGCAGGCGTGAGGAGAGGGCGATGATTCATCCCGAGACCAATCTCGATGTCGCCGATAATTCCGGCGCGCGGCGCGTGCAGTGTATCAAAGTGCTCGGCGGCTCGAAGCGCAAGACCGCCTCGGTCGGCGATGTCATCGTCGTCTCGATCAAGGAGGCGATCCCGCGTGGCAAGGTGAAAAAAGGCGATGTGCATCAGGCGGTGATCGTGCGCACTTCGTTTCCGGTGCGCCGCGCCGATGGCAGCGCGATTCGTTTCGATCGCAACGCTGCGGTGCTGATCAACAAGCAGCAAGAGCCGATCGGCACGCGCATCTTCGGCCCCGTGGTGCGTGAGTTGCGGGCCCGGCGTTTCATGAAGATCATTTCGCTGGCTCCGGAGGTTTTGTGATGGCGGCGCGGATTCGCAAGGGTGACCGGGTGCAGGTGATCAGCGGCGCCGATAAGGGCAAGCGCGGCGAGGTTCTGCGCGTGATGCCGCGGGATGGTCGCGCGCTGGTGCAGGGTGTTGCGATCGCGACGCGGCATCTCAAGCCGCGCGGTGCCTCTCAGCCGGGTGGCATCGAGCGGCGCGAGGCGACGATCGACCTGTCCAATATCATGCTCATCGATCCAGCGACCGACAAGCCGACACGGATCGGGTTCAAGATACTCGACGATGGGCGCAAGGTTCGTGTCGCGAAGTCGAGCGGCCAGGTTATCGAGAAATGAGGAGAGTGGCGTGAGCGAGAGCGAGAAACGCCCGGTGGCGAATGGTTCGGTAGCGCAGCGCGCGGCGCCGCGGATGAAGCAGCGCTATCTGTCGGAACTGCGGGCGAAGCTGCAGGCCGAATTCGGCTACCGCAATCCAATGCAGGTGCCGCGGTTGGAGAAAATCGTCATCAACATGGGTGTTGGCGAGGCGACAGCGGATCAGAAGAAGCTCGACGCGGCGGTTGCCGAACTCACGTTGATCGCCGGCCAGAAGGCGGTCAAGACGGCGGCGAAGAAGGCGATCGCCGGGTTCAAGATCCGCAAGGGGCTGCCGATCGGCTGCAAGGTTACGCTGCGTAGCACGCGAATGTATGAATTCCTCGACCGTCTGGTAACGGTGGCGCTGCCGCGCGTGCGCGATTTCCGCGGTATCGGCGGCAAGGGTTTCGATGGGCGGGGAAATTTCGCGATGGGTCTCCGGGAGCAGATCATTTTCCCGGAAATCGACTATGACAAGGTCGATGCCGTGCGCGGGATGGATATCGTCATCGTCACCACGGCGCGCACCGATGCCGAGGCGAAGGCGCTGCTCAAGGGATTTGACATCCCGTTCGCGGCATGAACCACGGCACCACGAGATCCCGCAGACAGGCATTCAGGGAAAACCACCCGACGGTAATTCGTTTGGTAGGTTCCGGAGGATAGAGAAACATGGCCAAGCTTTCCGCGGTCAATCGCAACAAGATGCGCGAACGGTTGGCGGCGCGCGATCGGGCTAAGCGCGCGGCGTTAAAAACGGTGGTGATGGACCGGACGCGCCCCGTCGAGGACCGCTTCGAGGCGACGATGAAGCTCGCGCAATTGCCACGCAATGGCGCTAAGGTACGGGTGCGTCTGCGCTGCGAACTGACTGGGCGTTCGCGCGGGAACTATCGGAAATTCAAGCTCTGCCGCATCGCGTTGCGCGATCTTGCCAGCTCTGGCCAGATCCCCGGCGTGGTCAAGGCGAGCTGGTAGGAGAGGAACGGACATGGCGATGACCGATCCGCTCGGCGACATGTTGACGCGCATCCGCAATGCCCAGCGCTCGCGGCACAGCGTTTGCGTTGCCCCGGCTTCGCGCCTACGGGCGAATGTGCTCGAGGTGCTGAAGCGCGAGGGTTTCATCCGCGGCTTTGCCGCCGAGGAACTGCGCCCGGGCGTGGCCCGGCTGCGCATCGAGCTGAAATACAATGACGGCGAGCCGGTGATCAAGGAAATCACCCGGATTTCCAAGCCGGGGCGACGGGTCTATTCCAAAATCAAGGAATTGCCGCGGGTCTATGCCGGGCTCGGCGTTTCCATCCTGTCCACGCCGCGTGGCGTGTTGAGCGATGCCGAGGCGCGCGCCGCCAATGTTGGCGGCGAAGTGCTGTGCCGGGTGTTCTGAGGGAGCGGGAACAATGTCGCGTGTAGGCAAATACCCGGTCGCCATTCCCCCGGGCGTCGATGTGGCGCTGGCGGGCAGGACGCTATCGGCGAAAGGTAAGCTTGGGGAACTCAGGCTCGATCTTTCCGAGCATGTCGACGTCGTGGTTGATCATGGCGCGGTGAGGGTCGCGCCGCGCGGTGCGGAGCGCCAGGCGCGGATGATGTGGGGCACGACGCGGGCGCTCGTCGCCAACATGGTGCGCGGTGTCTCGAGTGGCTACGCGCGGGCGATGGAGATCACCGGCACCGGCTTCCGCGCCGCCGTGCAGGGCCAGAGCCTGGTGGTCAATCTTGGTTTTTCCCATGACGTGATCTATCCGATCCCGCCGGGCA
The DNA here is from genome assembly GCA_021801255.1 of Pseudomonadota bacterium. Taxonomy (GTDB): domain Bacteria; phylum Pseudomonadota; class Alphaproteobacteria; order Acetobacterales; family Acetobacteraceae; genus Acidibrevibacterium. The sequence goes on along the minus strand of JAJYYH010000013.1, from coordinate 10,479 downwards.
TTCGCATCAGTTGCGAAAAGCCGACCTCGATCAAGGTCGAGGGGATCGATCGGCGGCTGGTCGGCCAGGTGGCCGCCGAGATCCGGGCGTTCCGACCGCCCGAGCCCTACAAGGGCAAGGGCGTGCGCTATCTCGACGAGACCATCCGGCGCAAAGAGGGCAAGAAGAAGTAATGAGTGGCAAGCAGGATCTTCAGGCGCGCCGGCGCGAGCGGCTGCGCGTTCAACTGCGCCGCAAGAGCGGTGGACGGGTACGGCTTTCGGTGTTCCGCTCGGGCCGGCATATCTATGCGCAGGTGATCGATGATGCCGCTGGGCGGACACTGGCGGCGGCTTCCAGCCTCGAGCGCAGCCTCCGCGAGGCGGCGGCGAGCGGGGCCAACACGGCGGCGGCGGCGGCGGTCGGCAAGCTGATCGCCGAGCGCGCGGTGGCGGCAGGCATCAAGGAAGTGGTGTTCGATCGCGGCTCCTATCTCTATCATGGCCGCGTCAAGGCGCTGGCCGAGGCAGCCCGCGAAGGCGGGCTCGCCTTCTGAAGGAACGAAGCATGGCACGGGAACCGAGAGAAGGCCGCGGCCGCGAGCGCGATCGGGATCGCGATGGCGGCGACGAGTTTATCGACAAGCTCGTCACCATCAACCGCGTTGCCAAAGTGGTGAAGGGGGGGCGGCGGTTCGCTTTCGCGGCCCTCGTCGTGGTCGGCGACCAGAAGGGGCGCGTCGGCTATGGCGCGGGCAAGGCGCGCGAGGTGCCGGAGGCCATTCGCAAGGCGACCGAGCGCGCCAAGCGCACCCTAATCCGGGTGCCGATGCGCGAGGGACGCACGCTCCACCACGATGTCGAGGGGCATTTTGGTGCGGGGGCAGTGGTGCTGCGTTCGGCGCCGGCGGGCACGGGGATTATTGCCGGCGGGCCGCTGCGCGCGGTGTTCGAGACGCTTGGCATTGGCGATGTCGTGGCGAAAAGCCTCGGCAGCCGCAATCCGCATAACATGGTGAAGGCGGCATTCGCGGCGCTGCAGCGCTGTGCCAGCCCACGCAGTGTCGCGGCGCGGCGCGGCAAGAAAGTTTCTGACCTGCTGGGCCGGCGCGAGACACCCGCGGCGCAGGAGGTGGCCGATGCCTAAGATGCTGCGGGTGACGCAGATCGCCTCCGCCGCCGGGCGCAAGCCGGGGCAGCGCGAGACGCTGATCGGGCTCGGCCTTAACAAGTTGCGCCGGTGCCGGGATGTGGAGGATACGCCTTCGGTGCGTGGCATGATCCGCAAGGTGGCGCATCTCGTGAAAGTGGATGATGTGCCGGGAGGGGCAGAGCGATGACGGCGCTCAATGAATTGCGTGACAATCCCGGGGCGCGCTTGCGCTCGAAGCGATTGGGCCGCGGCATCGGCTCCGGCAAGGGCAAGACGTCGGGCAAGGGCGTCAAGGGCCAGAAGGCGCGCGAGGGCGTCGCGCTGAACGGGTTCGAGGGCGGCCAGCTGCCGATCTATCGCCGCCTGCCCAAGCGCGGCTTTGTCAATCTGTTCCGCAAGGTCTATGCGCCGGTCAATCTCGGCGCGCTGCAGGCGGCGGTCAGCGCGGGGCGGATCGACCCGGCGCAGCCGATCACCGAAGAGGTGTTGCGCGCGGCAGGTCTGGTGCGCGGCGGCAAGCTCGCGGGCGTTCGGCTGCTGGCAACCGGGGCGATCACGCAACCGCTTAACATTGCCGTGAGCGGCGCCTCGGCGGCGGCGATCGCGGCGGTGGAGCAGGCCGGCGGAACGGTGCGCACGACGGTGCCGACGGCGGCGAAGGCGGCCTGATGGCGGCGGTCGCGCCGCGGTTTTACGCGCTGGTTTCCGCCTGACCGTTGGGCGGCGCGTAGGCGAGCGCGGGTTAACCATGTCGCGCGTAGGTGAGGGGTAAGACGAATGGCCTCGGCAGCCGAGCAACTGGCGGCATCACTCAATCTTGGCGTGTTCTCGAAAGCCACCGAGCTCAAAAAACGCATCTGGTTCACGCTCGGCGCGCTGATCGTCTATCGCGTCGGCACCTATATTCCACTACCGGGGGTCGATACCTCGGTGATGGGCGAGATGATGGCGCAGCATGGCGGCGGCATTCTCGGCATGTTTGACATGTTCACCGGCGGCGCGCTTCGGCGCATGACGGTATTCGCCTTGAACATCATGCCTTATATCAGCGCCAGCATCATCGTGCAGTTGATGTCGGCGGCACTACCCTCGCTCGAGGCCCTCAAGAAGGAGGGCGAGAGCGGGCGGAAAAAGATGAACCAGTACACCCGCTACCTCACCGTGCTGATCGCCATGTTCCAGGCCTATGGCATCACCCTCGGGCTTGAGAGCATGCGCGGCAGTTTTGGCCCCGCGGTGATCGACCCCGGCTGGTTCTTTCGGGTGAGCGCGGTGGTGACGCTGGTCGGCGGGACGATGTTCCTGATGTGGGTCGGTGAGCAGATCACCGCGCGTGGCATCGGCAACGGCACCAGCCTGATCATCTTTTCCGGCATCGTCGCCAATCTGCCCAATGCCCTGGCCAATCTGCTCGAGCTGGGCCGTACCGGGGCGCTGTCGCCGGTATTCATCGTGGGCTTCATGGTGATCGCGGTGGGGGTGATCGCCTTCATCGTATTCATGGAACGGGCGCATCGCCGCGTCGTCGTGCAATATCCCAAGCGCCAGGTCGGCAGCCGCATGTTCGGAGGTGATGCGACGCATATGCCGCTCAAGCTCAATACCTCCGGTGTCATTCCGCCGATTTTCGCCAGCTCCATCCTGCTGATCCCGGCGACCGTCGCGGGATTCGCGCATGGCACCGGGCCTGGCTGGGTGACCTGGGTGACCAGCCAGCTCGGTCACGGCCAGCCGCTCTATATCGTGCTTTACGCGGCGCTGATCATATTTTTCTGCTATTTCTACACGGCGGTGGTGTTCAACCCGCAGGAGACGGCGGACAATCTCAAGAAATACGGCGGCTTTATCCCGGGCATCCGGCCGGGCAATGCGACCGCCGAGTATTTCGATTTTGTTCTTACGCGCCTGACCACCATCGGGGCGCTCTACGTGGCGGCGGTATGCCTGCTGCCGGAGATTCTGATCAGCCATTATGGCGTGCCGTTCTATTTCGGCGGTACCAGCCTAATGATCATTGTCTCGGTCACGATGGATACCATCACCCAGATCCAGTCGCATCTGCTGGCGCATCAGTATGAAGGCCTGATCCGCAAGGCGCGGGTGCGTGGCAAGGGACGTTGAAATGGCAGGGGGGAATATGGCAGAGGGGGGGATGGCGGGTGGGCTCAACCTGATCCTGCTCGGCCCGCCGGGGGCCGGCAAGGGGACTCAGGCCAAGCGCCTGGAAGAGCGGTATGGCATTGCGCAGGTCTCGACCGGTGACATGCTGCGCGCCGAGGTTGCCGCCTCCAGCCCGATCGGGCTGCAGGCCAAGGCGATCATGGATGCCGGCGCGCTGGTGCCCGACGAGATCATCATTGCCATGCTCGCCGCGCGCATCGCCAAGCCGGACTGCGCCAGGGGTTTTATTCTCGATGGTTTTCCCCGCACCGTGCCGCAGGCGACGGCGTTGGATGCGATGCTGGCGCGGCTCGCGCTGAGCCTGAAGGCGGTGATTGAACTCCGGGTCGATGACGCGGCGCTGGTGGCGCGGATCGCCGGGCGCTTCACCTGCGCCACCTGCGGTGCCAGCTATCACGACCGCTTTAAGCCAACACGGGTTGCCGGGACATGCGATGTCTGCGGTGGCAAGCAATTCATCCGCCGTAGCGATGATAACGCCGAGACGGTGGCCGCCCGGCTCGCCGCCTATCATCGCCAGACCGCGCCGATTTTACCGCACTACCGCGCCCAGGGGAAACTCTTTGTGGTTGACGGTATGGCCGAGATTGACCAAGTGAGCGCCGAAATCGAGAGTGTGCTGGCGGACATTATCACGAAAAATTGATCACAAGACATTGACTCAGGGGTTTTGGACCGTATAGTCCGCAACTCGCGTGGCACCTTCGGTTCGGGGGTGCAGCGTCTTTCCCGCGAGGTAATGGTTTGGCGCGTCGGCGCTTTTGGGCGTGTTCTCGGGGTGTGGCCTGCTGGGATGTCGTCTGCTCCGGCGCGGTTGCCGGGCTGTTGAGGAGTGAAATGGCGTGGCGCGTATTGCCGGGGTGAATATTCCCACGAACAAGCGGGTGACGATCAGTCTGCGCTATATCTATGGTATCGGGCCGACCAAGGCGGAGGAAATCTGCCGCAAGCTTGGGATCGCCGATGCGCGCCGGGTCAATCAGCTGAGCGATGATGAGGTGTTACGGATTCGCGAGCTGATCGATCGCGAATACCGGGTCGAGGGCGACCTACGACGCGAGAACGCGATGAACATCAAGCGTCTGATGGATCTCGGCTGCTATCGCGGCCTGCGCCATCGCCGCGGTCTGCCAGTGCGCGGGCAGCGCACCCACACCAATGCGCGCACCCGCAAAGGCAAGGCGGTGGCAATCGCCGGCAAGAAGAAAGTAACGAAATAGCGCGACGCGCAAGCGCCGCTTTCGGTTGCAGATCAGGACAGGACGGAAATCATGGCGAAGCCCGCGACGCCGACGCGAACCCGTAAGAAAGAACGCAAGAACATCAGCTCCGGCGTTGCTCATGTCGCGGCGACGTTCAACAACACCATGGTGACCATCACCGACCCGCAAGGCAATGCGATCGCCTGGTCCTCCGCGGGCAGCCAGGGCTTCAAGGGCAGCCGCAAATCGACGCCCTATGCGGCGCAGGTCGCCGCCGAGGATGCCGGGCGCAAGGCGCGCGAACATGGCATGGAGACGCTCGAAATCGAGGTGAGCGGCCCCGGTTCCGGGCGCGAGAGCGCGCTCCGGGCTTTGCAGACGGTGGGTTTTTCGATCACCGCCATCCGTGACACCACGCCGATCCCGCATAATGGCTGCCGGCCGCGCAAGCGCCGGCGCGTCTGACGCCGCCCCGGCGACCACCTAGTCTTGCGCGCGGCAGTCGGATGCGCAATTTCGCTGAAAATGTCTATAACTTCTTCATGAGGCAAGCGTGATCATCCAGAGGAACTGGCAGTCTCTGATCAAGCCGGAAAAGCTGGGGGTCGAGCCGGGTGCCGATCGATCCAGTATCGTAACTATTATCGCGGAGCCGCTGGAGCGCGGCTTCGGGATGACGCTCGGTAACGCTATCCGGCGGATTTTGCTTTCGTCGCTGCAAGGAGCGGCGGTGACATCGGTCAAGATCGACGGCGTGTTGCATGAATTCAGCAGCATTCCCGGCGTGCGCGAGGATGTCACCGACATCGTGATGAACATCAAGCAGTTGGCGCTCCGCATGCATGGCGAGGGGCCGAAGCGCATGGTATTGCAGGCGACTGGGCCCGGCGAGGTGAAAGCGGGGCAGATCCAGACCGGGCACGATATCGAGATCATGAATCGTGATCTCGTGCTGTGCACGCTCGATGACGGCGCCAAGCTCGGCATTGAATTCACCGTCGAACTTGGCAAGGGCTACGTCCCGGCAAGCCAGAATCGCGAGGAGGACAGCCCGATCGGGCTGATGCCGGTTGATGCGATCTACTCTCCGGTGCGGCGGGTCTCCTACAAAGTCGAGCCGACGCGGGTTGGCCAGGTCACCGATTACGACCGGCTGCTGCTCACCGTGGAGACCAATGGTACGGTGAGCCCGGAAGACGCGGTCGCGCTCGCTGCGCGCATTCTCCAGGATCAGCTACAGCTATTCATCAATTTCGATGAACCGCATCACGCGCGCACCGACGAACCGCAGGATAATTTGCCGTTCAATCGTAACATGCTGCGCAAGGTTGACGAGCTTGAGCTTTCGGTGCGCAGTGCCAATTGCCTAAAGAACGACAACATCATCTATATCGGCGATCTCGTGCAGAAGACCGAGCAGGAGATGCTGCGCACTCCTAATTTCGGTCGCAAGTCACTCAACGAGATCAAGGAAGTGCTGGCCACCATGGGTCTTTCACTCGGCTTGACGGTGCCGGGCTGGCCGCCAGAGAATATTGAGGACATCGCCAAGCGGCTGGACGAGCCGTTCTGAGCCTGCCGGGAGATTACTACCATGCGTCATGGAATAGCGGGCCGCAAGCTCGGCGTGACATCCAGCCACCGCCTTGCGATGTTTCGCAACATGGCGGTGGCCCTGCTGAAGCACGAGCAGATAACTACAACTTTGCCCAAGGCCAAGGAGCTGCGCCCGGTTGCTGAGAAGCTGATCACGCTCGGCAAGCGCGGCGGCCTGCATGCGCGCCGCCTCGCCCATGCCGAATTGCGTGACGACAAGATCGTCACGAAATTGTTCGGCTCTCTCGCCGATCGCTACAAGGCGCGAGCTGGCGGCTATACTCGCGTGCTGAAGGCGGGGATTCGGTATGGCGATGCAGCCAGCATGGCGGTCATCGAGCTGGTCGATCGCGATCCTGCTGCCAAGGGCCAGGACAGCGGCCCGAAGCCGAGTGAGGCGGAGGAGGCAACGACGACGGCGTGACCCACGGTCAAGCCGAGCGAGATTCGCAGTATCTCAAGGGCCGGCCCCGCTTTAACGTCTCGGATGGGTGGCCGAGCGGTTGAAGGCAGCGGTCTTGAAAACCGCCGTACGTGCAAGCGTACCGTGGGTTCGAATCCCACCCCATCCGCCAGGCAGTCTCTGGTGAACCGCCGGTAAGGGTTACTCGATTGAAAACCTCGGCTGTTTGCGGTGGATTTTCGGATCCGGGGCGTCTCTGCGGGTGCGCGAAGAGTGGATTTGGCGCCGATTTGCCGGTGATTTCGATGCTTTGTCTCCGCCGCCTCGGTGACGGTCTGGTTTCAGCCGCGCGGGCGTGCTGTTCGGCGCCTGATATTCTCGATTTTGCTTGCTATGAGATTTTTTTCGACGCTCGCAGCCCTACACGGCATCGGAATGACGGGCGGCCACAGATTGAATTGGATCATTATTCCGCAGAGGCACGGCGGCTTCCGGCCTTTTGAACAAGGAATCGCGCCGCCCATAATAGCGAAGCCCCTTTTCAGGAGCAGGGCTACGGGCTCGCCATACCAGGGAACGGACCCGTGATATCAGGCACGGCGATCACGGCCGGCCGAACGCCGTCTGCTGCTCCCAGGCGAGCGGGATCGGGCGGGTCATGAGGCGCTGCAAAGTGAGCGCGGCGGGTTGGCGCCCTTCCAGGATCTGGCGCTTGAGGTGGGGGGCGAGGAAGGCGAGACGCACCATTCGTGTGATGTAGGCGGCGGTCACCTCCTCAGCTGTGGCAATGGTTGCAAGGTTCGCGGCCTGGCCGTCGAGCAGGCGGCGTTTCCAGGCCTCGGCGCGGATCAGGGCCGAGACCAGCGTCGGGTCTCGCTCGGATCGCTCGATCGGCGCCGCGCCGCCTGGGTGGAACGCGGCCATCCCGCCGCTACGGCGCACGGTCTCCAGCGGCACGCGCACGGTGATGCCTTCGTCAGACGACGTAATTTCAGCATTGTCACCGAGCCGGGCGCGCAGGGTATCAGGCTCCGGCAACGCGCCAGCCGGACCGAGCACCAAGTTGAGCCGCTCGCCGCCGATTGCCACCCGCCGGAGATGTCGGCAGACGACGGCCCAATCGGTTATGTCGCCATCGGCGGGGATGAGGCCGACGAGGGCGAGGCAGCGAGCGATCTGCTGCTCGAGCCGCACGGCGTTGATCCGGCAGGCGCCAATGGCGCCACGCTGGCCGGTCAGGAGAGGCAGGGAGACGTAGTAACGATACACCGCCCCGCCCTTCTTGCGCGCACTGACCGGCGTCATCCGGCTGCCGGCGGCATCGAAAATCAGGCCGGTGAGCGGCGCCTTGATGCCCGCCGTCTCCAGATGCGCCGTGGGGTTGCCCCTGGACTTGTTTCCCATGCGCCTGGCTGAAGAACCACGGGCGTCATCGAGCCGCTTTTGTACGGCGTCGAACGTCTCGCGCGTGATGATGGCCGGATGCTGGCCAGGGTGGCTCACCCCTTTGTGGCGGATGTCGCCGCGATAGAGCGGGTTGCGCAGCAGGTGATAGAGCGCGCCGCGGTCGTATGGCTTGCCGCCGATCACCCGGCCGGTGCGATCGCTCCGGCGCTTCGAGACGATTCCGGCTTCGGCCAGTTCGTCGCGCAGCCGGTGCACCGAGCCGAGTTCCCCGTAGCGGCGGAAGATGTGGCGCACCGTCGCCGCTTCGGCCTCGACGATCTCGAGCGTGCGCCCGGCGGCACGATAGCCGAGGGGAACGATGCCCCCCATCCACAGACCGAGCTTCTTGGAAGCGGCGATCTTGTCGCGGATGCGCTCGCCGGTAACCTCGCGCTCAAACTGGGCGAAGGAGAGCAGCACGTTGAGCGTCAGCCGCCCCATGCTGGTGGTGGTGTTGAAGGCCTGGGTCACCGAGACAAAGCTGGCGCCGTTCTGGTCCAGGATTTCAACGATGCGGGCAAAATCCGCGAGCGCGCGTGTCAGGCGGTCGACCTTGTAGACCACCACCACGTCGACCCGCCGCGCCTTAATCTCGCCGAGCAGGCGTTGCAGCGCCGGGCGCTCCAGCGTGCCGCCGGAGAAGCCGCCGTCGTCATAGGTTTGCGGCAGCAGCGCCCAGCCCTCCCCGGCCTGCGACATGATATAGGCGGCGCAGGCATCGCGCTGGGCATCGAGCGAGTTGTAGCTCTGCTCCAGCCCCTCCTCGGAGGATTTGCGGGTATAGATGGCGCAGCGGATCGGGCGGGACATCACTCCGCCTTGTCGTTGGCGCGTAGGCCGAAGAAGCGCGGGCCATTCCAGCGTGCCCCGGTGATCGCGCACGCCACCGCCGAGAGGCTGGCAAACATTTTGCCCTCCCAGCGATAGCCGTTGGCCATTACTTCGACGTGATGGCGCCTACCCTGCCACACCTTCTCCAGCATCGCACCGGCGCGATAGCGCGGCCGGTCGACCACCGGCTTGCGGCCAGGGCTCAGCCGGGCGAGTTCCGCGCGGAGGCGCTGTTCATAGGCTGGATTGCCGCCGAACGCCTCCATCTGCAGCCGCTCGGCGAGGGCGCGGCGGAACAGGTCGCGGCTGCGGAGGGCCGGCGGGGCGCCGAACTGCCGCTGCCACTGGGCTCGGAGCTGCGCGAGCGTGAGCCCAGGTAGCTCGGCCAGGATCTCCGGGAGATCGGTCATCATGCGGTCTCCAGCACGATGGCCTCTGCGCAGGCGCTATAGCGGCGGACACCGTCGGCCTTGGCGCTGTCGATGGGAATGCCGCGCCGCGTGAGCGCGCCCGCCATCGCGCCGCGCACCGAATGGGCCTGCCAGCCGGTCGCTCGCATCATCTCCGCCAATGTGACACCGCCGGGACGGCGCAGCAGCTCAAGCAGGATGGCCAGTTTGGTCGGCGATGTCTGTGATCCAGACTGCGGCGCCGGCAGATGAGGCGCCGGCGGCGCCTTTAGCTTGTCCGCCTTGCGCCGGCTGACCGACGCCGCACTCGCTTTACGATGTGCGCCGCGCTCGCTCGCGGACGCTTTGCGGGCGCGGTGCTTGGGGGTATGGGATGAAGGAGATTTCGCCATGATCGGCCTCCGTCGGTTGCAACGAGGCCCCATGCCCCGTCACCGACGCGAGCCCGGCTTGCCGGGCATGGCCAGCCATGACGCTCCGTTCCGGCGGCAAGTCCAGCCCAATCTCGCACGCGCCGCCGCAGCGCGACGACGGGGTAAATCTGGCCAATGCACACTATCTCATCCCAGGTCTGGTACATCAGTGATCGAACATCATACGTTTGAGTGCCAGAGACACTCGCGTGGCCTAGGCATATCCTTCCCTTATGACCCGTTACCGTGGCTTCCTCCGTCTTTTGTGCTGGTCGCCATGCCGTGATCGATCGCTTCGGCGTCTCAGCGAGAACAAGACATAGGCACCGGACTCCGGAGATGTCTCCGCCAGAGCCTGCTTGTAGCCCTCGCTGTTACCGCTGTTTCCGGCCTCTTCGGGAACCAGCCCTCGAACCCGCTGCCAGGGCTGATCCTCTCGCGGAATAAGGTTGAGTGGTGTGAGGATGCCACGTGTTTCCTCAGGCAGTGACAGAACGTGGTCTTGGTCAAACTCAGGAACCCAGATTCGCTTTCCGTAGTCGAAGAGATACTCGAATCTCTCAAAGACGGCGTTGTGCACCCGCACTCGCACCTGTTCGATCTCCGGCGAGGGCTGCGGTCGGAAGGGCCGGTTCGTCGGCTTCAGCTCTGGCTGGCACCTATCGTCGATGAACCAGTCAGCGTTAAGTTCAGCGCCTCCGCCGTCGGATTCGAGGCCTTGCGTTTTGCACCAAAGCGATTCCTGATTACGCATGATTTTCAGCCAACTTAAGTAGGCGGTAGGGCATTGGCGGTGTCCGCACCGCGGCCCAGGTGAGGCGCGGGATCATGGCGGCGAGGTCGTATCGGCGGTTGAAGCGATACGC
>JAJYYH010000054.1 GCA_021801255.1 Pseudomonadota bacterium | reverse complement strand
ATATCTAGAGTCGTGTGCCTCACTTTTGGAAGAATTCCCCGCCGCGAAATCTCGGAAAACGGGCAAAATCAACGCGTTACGTTGCCCCGTAGGTCCTCAATATGCCCAATGACCGCGAACCCGGGCTTCGCCACCACCAAATTCCACGACATAGCTCGCCTTGAGCATGCCCCGGCCTGCCTAGCCGCGGTCCACAGGAAAGCGAGCCTCAGCGCGTTCCTGGCGGTTGTCTTCCTGGCGGTAAAGGCCATTGAGGACAACGCCCTTCCCAGACCGGACCTATCGCCATGCGGCCGAAGCCGCCTTATCGTCGCGTGGGGTTTGGCGTGGGTCACGGTTTGGCCGCCACCAAGGTGAGCTTCATCCGTTTGCGACCTCAGCAGGGCGGTAATTGGTCGCCTCGTCCGCCGATGCTCTCCGGCCAGCGCCAGCTCTCGCCGAAATTGCTTGCCCGGCTCCGGCAGGCGATGATGCGGGGCGATGACCCAGCGCCTCATAAACCGGATCGACCAGACCCGCAGACGCGCCGAACGCAGGCAGCCAACCCGTCGCCCCCACCTTCACTCATCACGCGGCCGTGAGTGCTGCCAAATTGGGAGCCGATTTGGCGATCGCTATATCCCGTCCAGGGGCAAAGCCCCTGGCCTTTCGCCGCGCCGGAGGCGGCGCTATACCCATCGGGGCCGGTATAGCGGCACGAGGAAGGACGATCATGGCGCGCCGACGGCAGCTTTACGAGGGCAAGGCGAAAATCCTCTTCGAGGGGCCCGAGCCCGGCACGCTGGTGCAATATTTCAAGGACGACGCCACCGCCTTCAACGCCCAGAAAAAGGGCGTGATCACCGGCAAGGGCGTGCTCAATAACCGCATCAGCGAATACCTCATGATGCGGCTTAGCGAAATCGGCATCCCCACGCATTTCATCCGCCGGCTCAACATGCGCGAGCAGTTGATCCGCGAGGTCGAGATCATTCCGCTGGAGGTGGTGGTGCGCAACATCGCCGCCGGCAGCATCTCGACCCGGCTCGGCATTCCCGAGGGCACCCGCCTGCCGCGCTCGATCATCGAATACTACCACAAGAACGACGCGCTCAACGACCCGATGGTCGCCGAGGAACACATCACCGCCTTCGGCTGGGCGGCGCCGCAGGATCTTGATGATATTATTTCCTTGACGCTGCGGGTGAACGATTTCCTCACCGGGCTTTTTCTCGGCGTCGGCATCCTGCTGGTCGATCTCAAGCTGGAATACGGCCGGCTATGGGAAAACGAGGAAATGCGCATTGTTTTGGCCGACGAGATCAGCCCGGATAATTGCCGGCTCTGGGACAGCAAGACCAACGAGAAGATGGACAAGGACCGCTTCCGCCGCGATCTTGGCAAGGTCGAGGAGGCCTATCAGGAAGTCGCGCGCCGGCTCGGCATCATGCCCGAGGCCGGCTCGCGCGACCTCAAGGGGCCGGAGACCATGCAGTAGGCGAGGGGGCGGCGCGATGAAGGCGATCGTGACGGTGATGCTCAAGGATGGCGTGCTCGATCCACAGGGCAGGGCGATCGGCCAGGCGCTGCGCGGGCTCGGCTTCGCCGGCGTGGGCCTGGTGCGGGCGGGCAAGGTGATCGAGATCGAGCTTGCCGAGCACGACCCCGAAAAAGCCCGCACCACGGCGAACGAGATGGCGCGCCGGCTGCTGGCGAATACGGTGATCGAACGATTTTCGGTGCGGATAGAGGAGAACTGAACATGACGCGAATGACACGGGCGCTGGCTATACGGGCACTGGCTATACGGGCGCTGGCCATGGTGGGGGCGGGGCTTGCCGTTCTGGCGCTGGCGGCGCCGCCGAGCGAGGCGGCGTTCATCAAGCGCGATTTCCTGATGCGCTCCTGCGCCGCCCATGAGGGGCCGGGCCAGGCCGATTGCACGGGCTATATCGTGGGCGTCGCCGACACCCTGCAATCGGCCCCCGATTCCGGCATCTGCGTGCCCGGAAGCATGCCGATCCGCAGCCTGCGCGAGGCGGTCGCGGGGTATATCCGCGCCCATCGCGACGGGCCGGATACCGATGCCGCGCCGCTGGTGCGCACGGCCCTGCGCAGCCTCTATCCGTGCACGAAGTGAGCGGGGCACGAAGTGAAGCGGGGCACGGAATGAAGCCTGGCGGGACATGAGGGCGGGGATCGTTCTTTTCCCCGGCATCAACCGCGAGCGTGACATGGCGCTCGCGCTCCGGCGCGCCTCGGGCCGCGCGCCACGGATGATCTGGCACCACGAGACCGATCTCGCGGGCCTCGATCTCGTGGTCTTGCCCGGCGGATTTTCCTATGGCGATTATTTGCGCTGTGGCGCGATGGCGGCGCGGTCGCCGGTGATGCGCGCGGTCGCCGATTTCGCGGCCGCCGGCGGCTATGTGCTCGGTGTCTGCAACGGCTTTCAGATCCTGATCGAGGCCGGGATGCTGCCCGGCGCGCTTTTGCGCAATGCCGGGCTGCGCTTTCTCGCGCGCGATTGCCATTTGCGGGTCGCGCGCGCCGGCACCGCCTTCACCCGCCATCTCGCGCAAGGCGCCGTGTTCCGCGCGCCGATGGCGCATGGCGATGGCAATTACTTCGCCGACGAGGCAACGCTTGAGCGCCTGGAGGGCGAAGGGTTGGTCGCCTTCCACTACGCAACACCGGCGGGGCAGGTGGTGCCGGAGGCCAATTTCAACGGCAGCGCCCGCGCCATCGCTGGCATCTACGCGCCCTCGCTCCGCGTCCTCGGCCTGATGCCCCACCCCGAGGATCTCATCGATCCACTGCTGGGCGGCGAGGATGGGCTGCCGCTTTTCACCGGGCTCAACGCGGCCCTGGCGGCGTGAGCGGGGCGGCGGCGAACCGGGCGCGGCCGCCGCGTGTTCGATTGACCTCCAGCCTCTGAGCCGCTGAGCGCGCCTTCGCGCGCGACATCGGGCGGCGCCGGTCTAAAAAAAGCAATTATCCTAATATAAATTAATTTTCTTGTGTTTATCTAGAAAATGATGTTTTAATAAATCTACCCGCTGCCTCCGCTGAACCTCTCGTCTCGCCGCGCGGTGGGCATCAGGCCTTTACGATGAAAGGCGTCAGGATCATGCATTCCTCTCCGTTCGCCCGCCTTCGCTCCTTCCGGCGCATGCCCGCGGCCATGCCGGTCCGCGGGCATGCGCCGGCGCGCCGGCAGCTGAAGCGCCTGCTCCAGGCCGGCATCGCGATGGTCGGCGTGACGTTCGGGGGGCTGCTTGCCGCCGCCGCGACGCCGATAATCGCGGGGGACCTGGTGCCGCCGGGGACCCTGCCGTTCACCCTCGACAATTTCGGCACCGCCACGACCGTGGGGCGCCAAGCGGTGGCGGGACCGCTCACGGCGGGCGCCGAGACGATCGGGTTCACCGGCGATTCCGGCCTCTATGCCGGGTCGATCTCCGGCGTCGTGCTATCGCCCTTCGCGCCGACCCGCACGCTCGAGGAATTCCTCGCCGCCGAGCCGGGAGGGACTCTCACGATCGCCTTCGCGACGCCACAGACCTCGTTCGATCTGTTGTGGGGCAGCGTCGATACCTATAACGCCCTGAGTTTCGGCACGCCGGGCTTCGGCACGCCGGCCCAGACCGTCACGGGGGCGGACATCGCGCGCGCCATTCCGGGCATCCAATTCGGCTCATCGAACGCCGCGGTGGAGATCAGCGGCCTCGATCCGTTCACCTTGATCACGGTGACCAGCACCACGCCAGCCTTCGAATTCGTCCCCGGCTTGGCGGTGCCGGAACCCGGGGCCCTGGCACTCCTTGGCACCGCCCTGCTCGGCCTCGGCCTGGTTCGCCGCCACGCATGGGGCAACACATCGCGGGGCCAGACATCGCGGGGCCAGACATAAGGCGAGGGGCGCCGCCCCGGTCTGCCTTCCGCGCTCAAAGCCCGCGCGCCGCTTGGCGGAAGGCCTCGGCGGCGGTTTCCACGTCGGCGCGGCTGATATCGAGATAGAGCCCGGCGCGGCCGCGCTTGGGCCCCATCACGCTGATCAGCACGCCCGCGGCGCGCAGCCGCCGCGCCAGGGTCTCGGCGTCGCCATCCCCGGTGATCTCGAAGAACACCAGATTGGTCTCCGGCGGGGTGACGCTGAGGCCCGGGATTTCCGCGAGCCGCGCGGCCAGCAGGGCGGCGTTCTGGTGATCCTCGGCGAGGCGCGCGACGTGATGGTCGAGCGCGTAAAGACAGGCGGCGGCGGCGATGCCGCCCTGGCGGAAAGCCCCGCCGAGACGCTGCTTCCAGCGCCAGGCGGCGTCGATGAAGGCGTGGCTTCCCGCCAGCACCGCGCCGATCGGCGCTCCCAGCCCCTTGGTGAAATCGAGCCAGACCGAGGTGTAGCCGCGCGCCATCGCCGCCGCCGGCACGCCGCTCGCGACCACCGCGTTGAGCAGCCGCGCGCCATCCATGTGGGTGCTGATGCCGCATTCGCGCGCGAGATCGGCGATGGCGTCGAGGGCGTCCCGTGGCCAGACGCTGCCGCCGCCGAAATTGGCGGTCTGCTCGACGGCGATCAGGGTCTGCGGCGCGGCGTAGCGATAATCGCGCGAGGTCAGCGCGGCGCGCAGGGTTTCAGGGGAAAATTGCCCGCGCGCGCCGGCCAGTCCCACCACCCGCGCGCCCGCGAGCGCAGAGGGCGCGCCGCCCTCGCTGGTCGCGATATGGGAACTCTCATGGGCGAGGATCTCATCGCCGGGACGGCAATGCGTGAGGATGGCGATTTCGTTGCACATCGTCCCGCTGGGCAGGAACATCGCCGCGTCTTTGCCGAGCAGCGCCGCCATGCGGGCGCAAAGCGCGTTGATCGTGGGATCCTCGCCGCGCTGCTCATCGCCGACCTCGGCCGCCGCCATCGCCTGGCGCATCGCCGCGGTCGGGCGCGATTGCGTATCGGAAAAGAGGTTGATCCGCACCGGCGGCAGCGCCGGATCGGGCAAGGGGGGCGCGAGGCTCATGAGGTTTTTGCCGCCGCCGCCAGCGTCGGGTCCGCGCCCTGGCGCTCCGGCGGGCCATAGACCTCGCCGGCGCGCTTGAGAAACGCGTTCACCATGCGCCGCACCGCTTCGTTGAAGACGACGCCGATCGCGGCTTGCAGAAGGCGCGAGCGGAATTCGAAATCGACATAGAAATCGATATGCGTGCCGCGCGGATCGGGGGTGAAGCGCCACTGGTTGTTCAAATAGCGGAACGGCCCGTTTTCATAGCGCACACGGATCAGCCGGGGCCGCTCAAGGGCGACGCGGCTGGTAAAGCTTTCGTGGAACGGGCCGAAGCCGATGGTGAGATCGGCGAGGGTCTCGGTTTCGCTCCGCGAGCGCACCCGCGCACCCGTGCACCAGGGCAGGAATTGCGGGTATTTGCCAATATCGGCGACGAGGTCGAACAGCTGCTCAGGCCGGTAGCCGACGACACGGCGCTCGGCATGGGTCGGCATGGTCTAGGCGGCGCTCTGGGCCGCGCGGGCGGCGACGAGGGCGGCGAAATCGGCGTCGGCGTGATAAGAACTCCGGGTCAGTGGCGAGGCGGCGACCAGGGCGAAGCCCCGCGCGCGGGCGAGCGCTGCGTATTCGGCGAATTCCTCGGGCGGCACGAAGCGCTCCACGGCGGCGTGCTTGACCGTCGGCTGGAGGTATTGGCCGAGGGTGAGGAAATCGACCCCGGCGATGCGCAGATCGTCCATCACCTGGCTCACCTCGGCGCGGCTTTCGCCCAAGCCCAGCATCAGGCCGGATTTCGTGAAGATCGCCGGATTTTCGCCCTTCACCCGGTCGAGCAGGCGGAGCGACTGGTAATAGCGCGCGCCGGGGCGGATCGCGGGATAGAGCCGCGGCGTGGTTTCGAGATTGTGGTTGAAGACATCCGGCCGGGCGCGCGCCACCACCCGCCAGGCCTCGCCCTTGCGCAGGAAATCGGGCGTCAGCACCTCGATCGTGGTGGCGGGTGCAGCGGCGCGGAGGCAGGCGATGACGGCGGCGAAATGCGCCGCCCCGCCATCGTCGAGATCGTCGCGATCAACCGAGGTGATGACGACGTGGCGCAGCCCGAGCCGCGCCACCGCCGCGGCGACGCGCGCCGGCTCGTCGGCGTCCAGCGGGCCGGGCTGGCCGGTGCGGACATTGCAGAAGCTGCACGCGCGGGTGCAGGTGTCGCCCATGATCATCATGGTGGCGTGGCGCACCGACCAGCATTCGCCGATATTGGGGCACGCCGCCTCCTCGCAGACGGTATGCAACTGGTGCGCGTGCAGCAGGGCGCGGGTTTCGTGATAGACCGGATGGCTGGGCGCCTTGACCCGGATCCAGCCGGGCTTGCGCTGGATCGGGTTATCCGGGCGGTGGGATTTCTCGGGATGGCGCGGCCGCGGATCGCCCACCACGCCACCGAGCCGATGATCGATCAGGACGCGCATGGCGTTCGCTGCTTTCCCTCTTCAAGCCACAGGGCCCGCTCCAGAGATAGGCGCTCCGCGCGATCTCCGCAACGCGCCGGCGGGTTGGTAGGCGAGGGGCAAGGCCCCTGGCCTGCCGATGCCCGCGCGTGACCTCAGTTGCGTGATTTATCGACCAGCGCGTTCTTGGCGATCCACGGCATCATGGCGCGCAGCTTCTCGCCGATCTGCTCCACGGGATGCTCGCTCATGCGCCGGCGCATCGCCTTGAAGCTGGTCTGGTTGACGCGGTTTTCCAGCATCCATTCGCGCGCAAACCGGCCGGACTGGATATCGCCCAGCACGCGCTTCATCTCGGCCTTGGTCTCGGGCGTGATGATGCGCGGGCCGCTCACGTATTCGCCATATTCGGCGGTGTTGCTGATCGAGTAGTTCATGTTGGCGATGCCGCCCTCATAGATCAGATCGACGATCAGCTTGACCTCGTGCAGGCACTCGAAATAGGCCATCTCAGGCGCGTAGCCGGCTTCCACCAGGGTCTCGAAGCCGCCCTTGATGAGTTCCACGAGGCCGCCGCAGAGCACCACCTGCTCGCCGAAGAGATCGGTCTCGCATTCCTCCTTGAAGGTCGTCTCGATGATGCCGGCGCGCCCGCCGCCGATCGCCGAGGCATAGGAAAGCGCGATTTCGAGGGCGTTGCCCGAGGGGTTCTGGTCCACCGCGACCAGACAGGGCACGCCGCCGCCGCGCTGGTATTCGCTCCGCACCGTATGGCCGGGGCCCTTGGGCGCGATCATGAAGACGTCGATATCGGCCCGCGCCTCGATCAGGTTGAAATGGATGTTGAGGCCGTGGGCGAAGGCGATCGCCGCGCCGGGCTTCATGTGCGGGCCGAGCTTTTCGCGGTAGAGATCGCCCTGGCCCTCGTCGGGGGTGAGCACCATCACGACATCGGCCCATTTCGCTGCCTCCGCCGGGTCGAGGACGCGCAGGCCGGCGGCTTCGGCCTTGGCAACGCCCGCCGAGCCGGGGCGCAGCCCGACGACGATGTCCTTGACCCCCGAGTCCTTGAGGTTGTTGGCATGGGCGTGGCCCTGGCTGCCATAGCCAATCACGGCGACCTTGCGGGCCTTGATCAGGTTAACGTCCGCATCGCGGTCGTAGTAAACGCGCATGTTCTTCCCCTATTTGATGGTCACGAAGGCGGCGATGGTCACGCTAAACAGAATAAACGTAATTCCAACCGCGATCCGGTTGATTTTCGGAAATATGAAGTAATTGACAAAATCATATCTTTTGACAATTTTATGTTCTATCACATCAAGATTTATTTTACTTTCTTGGAGTTTGAGCGCAAAATTAACTTGCTGAAGATAGGCTCTCGACATTTCTTCATGATAATTTGCCCAATGCGCCTTGCGCAGGATGGTGTAACTGGTGAGCAGCAGCGACGCCTTGATAAACAAACTCAGGATCATGACAATGTTTTGGTCTTTTATCAACTGTAAAGGCAAATGCTCGATAATGAAAACCACGGTGATGATCTGAAAGAACGCCCGCATCAGCACGTATTGGGAGCGTTCCTGGTGCATGGTCAAGGAATTATGGGTCTGATAGAGCTTGAAATAGACCTCGAACACCCGCCCCTCGGGAACCGGCGGCGGCGTGCGCCCGCTCTCCTCGGCGCGATCCGTCATCAGATCCCCCGCGCCCCACGCGCCATCAAATGACCCCGCGCTCCACGCGCCATCAAATGACCCGCGCTCCACGCGCGATGGCGGCGACGCCGGTGCGGGAAACCTCGGCCAGGCCGAGCGGGCGCATGAGGTCGAGGAAGGCGTCGAGCTTGTCGGGATTGCCGGTCATCTCGAAAACGAAGCTTGCGGTGGTGGCATCGACGACGCGGGCGCGAAAGGCATCGGCCAGCCGCAGCGCCTCGGCGCGCTGCTCGCCGGCGCAGAGGATCTTGATCAGCGCCATCTCGCGCGCGAGATGCGGCCCCTCCTGGGTGAGATCGGCGACGCGATGGACGGGCACCAGGCGGTCGAGCTGCGCCTTGATCTGCTCGATCACCATTTCCGTCCCCGAGGTCACGACATTGATCCGCGAGCGCCCGCGGCCATCTTCCACCGGCGCCACGGTGAGGCTGTCGATATTGTAGCCGCGCCCGGAAAAGAGCCCGATGACGCGCGCGAGCACGCCTGATTCATTGTCCACCAGCACCGAAATGGTCGCGGTGCGAAACGCCCCGGGTTCTGCCATCACACCAGCACCAGCCCCTCGTCGGTGATGCCGGCGGCGTCGCCCTCGTGCTCGGGGCCAAGGATCATGTCGTTATGGGCGGCGCCCGAAGGGATCATCGGGAAACAATTCTCCGCCTGGTCAACTGCGATATCGGCGATCACCGCGCGGTCGGTGGCGAGCATCTCGTGAATGACCGGATCAAGCTCCTCGATGGTCCGGGCGCGGAGGCCGGTGGCGTGGAAACTCTCGGCGAGTTTGACGAAATCGGGCAAGGCCGCGGAGTAGCTTTCGGCATAGCGCCCGCCATGCAGCAATTCCTGCCATTGCCGCACCATGCCCATATACTGGTTGTTGAGAATGAACACTTTCACCGGCAGGCGATACTGGGCGATCGTGCTCATCTCCTGGATGTTCATCAGGATCGAGGCCTCGCCGGCGATATCGATCACCAGCGCCTCGGGGTGGGCGATCTGCACCCCCATCGCGGCGGGCAGGCCGTAGCCCATGGTGCCGAGCCCGCCCGAGGTCATCCAGTGGTTGGGTTTTTCGAAGCGGAAATGCTGCGCCGCCCACATCTGGTGCTGGCCGACCTCGGTGGTGATGAAGGTTTCCCGCCCCGCGGCGAGGGTGAGTTCATAAAGCCGGCGGATCGCGTGCTGCGGCTTGATGATGCTGCCCGGCGCCGGCGCCTGGGTGTAGCGCAGGCAGTCCTTCGCCCGCCACGCCTCGATCTGGCGCCACCAGGCGGCCAATGCCGCGCGCTCGGGTGTCGCCGCGTCGGCCCGCCAGGCGGCGAGCAGGGCCTCGAGAATGCGCCCGGCATCGCCCACGATCGCGACATCGACGGGGACGTTCTTGTTGATGCTGGAGGGGTCGATATCGGCGTGGATTTTCCGGGCCCCGGGGCTGAAGGCGTTGAGCCGGCCGGTGACGCGGTCATCGAAACGGGCGCCGATATTGAGCATGACGTCGCAGCCATGCATGGCAAGATTGGCCTCATAGGTACCATGCATGCCGAGCATGCCAAGGAACCGCTGGTCGGAAGCCGGGAAGGCGCCGAGCCCCATCAGTGTCGTAGTGCAGGGGAATCCCGTCTCGCGGACCAGCCGGGTCAGCGCCGCCGCCGCCTCGGGCCCGGCATTGATGACGCCGCCGCCGGCATAGATGATCGGCCGTTTGGCCTGCTTGAGCAGGGCGATGGCGCGGGCGATCGCCTGGGCGTCGGGCGCGACGACGGGGCGATAGCTGCGATGCGGCGTGCTCGCCGCGGGCGCGTAGGGGGCGGGGTTGATGACGATGTCCTTGGGCAGATCGACCACCACCGGGCCGGGCCGGCCGGAGCGCGCGACATAGAACGCCTCATGGACGATCCGCGCCAGATCCTCGGCGCGCTTGACGAGATAATTATGCTTGGTCGCCGGCCGGGTGATGCCGGTGGTATCGGCCTCCTGGAAGGCGTCGTTGCCGATCAGGTGGGTCGGCACCTGGCCGGTGAGGCAGACGATGGGAATGCTGTCCATCAGCGCGTCCACCAGGCCGGTCACGGCATTGGTCGCCCCCGGCCCGCTGGTGACGAGCACGACGCCAACCTTCCCCGTGGAGCGGGCGTAGCCCTCGGCGGCGTGGACGGCGGCCTGTTCGTGGCGGACGAGGATGTGGCGGATGGCGTTCTGCTGAAAAATCGCGTCGTAAATCGGCAACACCGCGCCGCCGGGATAGCCAAAAATCACCTCCACGCCCTGATCCTTCAGCGCGCGCAACAGAATTTCCGCCCCCGGCCGCATCTCGCTCGTCGTCATCGCTCCAACCCCTACATCGTGGCGCTCCACTAGGCCAGGGGGCCGTCTGGCGTCAACCCGGCGCAGCGAAGAAAATTGAGCAGATCAGCCATGATTCTTTCAGAAAATTGCGTATTTTCGTCAATTCGCGCATTAATCATATAAAGCTCGGGCGCCAGACGATGATGGCGGAACCACGTCGCCTGGCGTTTGGTATAGCGCAGCGTCACGCGCTCGGTGCGCGTCGCGGCTTCCTCGAGGGTGATCTCGCCCCGCAGATAAGCGGCAAGTTCGGGCACGCCATGGGCGCGGAGGAGGGGCAGGCTGGGATCGAGGTTCTGCCCGAGAAGTGCCGCGACCTCGGCGATCGCGCCGCCCGCCAGCATGGCGGCGAAGCGGATGGCAATCGCGCTCCTCAACTCTTCGCGCGGCGGGTCGAGGAGCAGCGCCACGAAGCGCCAGCCCGCCGGCGGCGCCGCCGGTTGCGCCTGCCAGGCGGCGAGCCCGCGCCCCGTGCTCAGCCAAACCTCATGGGCGCGGGCGAGACGCTGGGAATCGCTTGGCCTTAGCTTTGCTGCGGTCGAGGGATCGATTTTTTCCAGCCGCGCGTGCAGCCCCCCCGGGCCGAGTTCGGCGAGCAGCGCCCGCGCCTCCGCCCGCGCCGCCGCGGCGATGGGCGGGATCGCGGCGAGGCCCCGCACCAGGGCGTGGAAATAGAGCCCGCTGCCGCCGCAGAGGATCGGGAGCATCCCCGCCTCCCGCGCCGCCGCCATCGCGGAGAGCGCCTGCCCGCGCCACCACGCGACATCGCCGGGCAACGCGGCCGGGCGGACGCCATAGAGCGCGTGCGGCGCCCGCGCCATCTCGGCCGGGCGCGGCCGCGCGGTCAAAATCGCGAGATCGCGATAGACCTGCATGGCATCGGCATTGATCACGACGCCGCCCAGGCGTTCGGCGAGAAAAAGCGCCAGCGCCGATTTCCCCGAGGCCGTCGGCCCGGCGACGAGCAGGGCCGGGGAGGCTCTTGCATCCGCTTCCACCCGCAAGCATGGTCCGCCCGCCATGTCCTATACCCTCACCTTGGTTGCCGCCCGCGCCGCAACCACGCTCGACCGGGGCACGATCATCGCCGCCCGCGATGCCGCGCGCGCCGGCCCGCCCGACATGCTCTCCCCCGGCGAGGCCGTCGATCTGCCCTGCGCCAGCCCGCCCGATCCGGCGGTGCTGGCCGGGGTCCTCGGCGACCGCCCCATCGATGTCTTTTGCCTGCCCGCCCAGGGGCGGCGCAAGCGGCTGCTCACCGCCGACATGGACAGCACCATCATCGATCGCGAGGTGGTCGATGAACTCGCCGCCGAAGCCGGCGTCGGGGAAAAAGTCGCCGCCATCACCGCGCGCAGCATGGCCGGCGAGATCGATTTCGCGACCTCGCTCCGCGCCCGCGTCGCCATGCTGCGCGGCCTCGACCGCGCCGCCCTCGACCGGGTCGCGGCGCGCCTCCAGCTCACCGAGGGGGCGCGCGAACTCATCGCCACCATGCGCGCCCATGGCGCGATCACCGCCCTGGTCTCCGGCGGCTTCACGTTTTTTACCGAGCGTATCCGCGACGCACTCGGGTTTTCCCATGATTTCGCCAATCGCCTCGAAGACGACGGAACTATCCTCACCGGGGGGGTCGTCGAGCCGGTGCTCGACCGCTGCGCCAAGGAGCGCATTTTGCGCGAACTGGCGGCCCAGAACGCCATTCCGCTCGCCGCGACCATGGCCATCGGCGACGGCGCCAACGACCTCGGCATGCTGCGCGCGGCCGGTCTCGGCATCGCCTTTCACGCCAAGCCGCTGGTCGCCACCGCGGCGCGGCTCGCCATCCGCCATGGCAGCCTGCGCGCCGCCCTGTTCGCCCAGGGGTATCGGTTGGAAGACTTATCGCATTAGCATCAAGGCCAGGGCGCTGCCCTGGACCCGCTGGGGGCAGCGCCCCCAGACCCGCATCCCGAAGCGTTCCAATGGGAAGATGGGGGTGAAACGCCTGGCCTTAAAATTCCCCGGTCCGCCGCGCGCGGGCGCGGGGCATGGGGCCGGCATCGGCGAGCACGAGGCGCCGCCGCGTTGCCTTGCGCGCCGGCAGCGCGGCATAGACATCCTTGACCGCCTCGCTCAACGTCAATCCAGCGAAGCGCGGGGCGACGACGTGCCCGGCGCGCTCGATCGCCGGGGCGGCGCGGAGGGCGAAGCGGAGCCGGAGCGGCGGCGGGTAGAGCGCGGTGTCGCGGCGGACGACCTGGAACAGCGCATCGGCGAGCAGCCGGCCGATCTGGCCCGGCGAATAGGGCTGGCCCTGGCCGAAGGGTGTGGCCTCGACCTGCGCCCATAGCCCGACCCGGTTGGGCGCCACCACCAGCAGCCGCCCGTCATCCTTGAGCACGCGCCAGACCTCGCGCAGCATGCGCCGGGCGTTGTCCGCCGCCTCCAGCCCATGCACCAGCAGCACGCGATCGAAATAGAGATCGGGGAAGGGCAGCGCGTCCTCCTCGACCGTGCAGGAGAGGCCGGGCGCCCCGGCCGGCCAGCGCGCCGCGCCGATCTGCGCCGGCAGGGCCGCGATCACGCGCGCCGCCCCCTCGCGCCAGAGCCGCAAATAGGGCGAGGCATAGCCCAGGCCGAGCACCGCGAGCCCGGTCGCCTCCCCCGGCCAGAGCGCCGCCAGCCGCGCGCGGAGCAGCCGCGCCACCATTCCGCCGAGCGGGGTCGCGTAAAACTCCATCAGCGCATGCGCGTCGGTCGCCATCGCCCGAGTATAGCTGGAAACCGGCGCCGGGCCGGTATACATCTCGCGCATGTCACTCAGCGTCCAACCGGTTCCCATCCTCAAGGACAATTATGCCTGGCTGCTGCGCGAGGCCGGAACGGGCGCGACGGCGATCGTCGATCCCGCCGAGGAAGCGCCGATCGTGGCGGCGATCAAGGATGCCGGCGGGCGGCTTGATCTCATCCTGCTCACCCATCACCACGCCGACCATGTTGCCGCCGCCGATGCGCTCCGCCTGCGCTATCGCGCGCGGGTGGTCGGCGCCCGCGCCGACGCCCATCGCCTGCCGCGCCTCGATCGGGCGGTGGCCGAGGGCGATGAGGTCGCCTTGGGCGCGGCGCGGGCGCGGGTGATCGCAACCCCCGGCCATACGCGCGGCCATATCGCCTATTTTTTCCCCGAGTCCGCCGTGCTGGCTTGCGGCGATACGCTGTTCAGCCTCGGCTGCGGGCGGCTTTTCGAGGGCAGCGCCGAGGAAATGTTCGCGAGCCTCGAAAAACTCAAGGCCCTCCCCGCCGAAACCCTGATCTGCTGCGGCCATGAATATACCCTGTCGAATGCGCGGTTTGCCCTCTGCGTCGATCCCGACAACGCCGCGTTGCAGGCGCGCGCCGCCGAGGTCGCGGATCTCCGGGCGTCGGGACGGCCGAGCCTGCCGGCGCGGCTCGGCTGCGAGCTGCTCTGCAATCCCTTCCTCCGCGCCCGCGATGCCGCCGAGCTTGGCGCGTTGCGTGTGCGCAAGGACAATTCCTGATTTTCCCCCGCCAAGGTAGAGAAACGCCATGAAGCTGTTCTATTCACCAACCAGCCCCTATGTGCGCAAGGTCATGGCCTCAGCCGTGCAGCGCGGCCTTGCCGGGCGGATCGAAAAACTGCCGACCAACCCGCATGACTGCCCGCCCGCCCTGCTGGCGCGGAACCCGCTCTCGAAAGTGCCCTGCCTCGTCACCGAAGATGGCTTGGCGCTCTTCGACAGCCCGGTGATTTGCGAATATCTCGACAGCCTCGGCGAGGCCCCGCCCCTGTTTCCGCGCCCCGGGAGCGCGGCGCGCTGGCAGGCGCTCAAGCTGCAAGCGCTGGGCGACGGCATTCTCGACGCCGCGGTCGGGCGGCGGACCGCGGCGACCCAGGCGGGCGAGGGCGCAACCCCCGCCTGGCACGCGCGCCAGCAAGCGGTGATCGCGCGCGCGCTCGATGCGCTGGAGGCCGATCCGCCGGGCGGCGCGCTCGATATCGGCACGATCACCACCGCCTGCGCGCTCGGCTATCTCGATTTCCGCTTCGCCGCCGAGCCGTGGCGGCCAGGCCGGCCGCGCCTCGCCGCCTGGTACGAGCGGATCGCGGCCGAACCGGCGCTGATCGAAACCGCCCCGCATGCGTAAGCCAGCATGAGCGGGGCGCGGGGCAGACCCGATAGAGTTTGATGGAAGGAAATAGGAATTGTTCTTTTTTAAAAAAAAGAACCAAAAAATTCTTGTCCGTTGTGGCGGTGCCGAAGGCACCGCCACTTCAAGAAAGGGGATAAAAGTCTTTTTGCTTCTTTTTCTTCAGAAAAAGAAGGGTCTTTTTACCGCTATCCCTAGGTTCTTGCGGCACTGCCCATGACCGAAATCTCCGCCGATCTCGCCCGTCAATTCGGGCTCAGCGCCGAGGAATATGGCCGGGTTCTGGCCATTCTCGGGCGCGTGCCGAGCTTGACCGAGCTTGGCATCTTCTCGGTCATGTGGTCGGAGCATTGTTCCTATAAATCCTCGCGCGTTTGGCTCCGCGAATTGCCGACCGCAGCACCCTGG
The DNA here is from genome assembly GCA_021801255.1 of Pseudomonadota bacterium. Classification (GTDB taxonomy): domain Bacteria; phylum Pseudomonadota; class Alphaproteobacteria; order Acetobacterales; family Acetobacteraceae; genus Acidibrevibacterium. The sequence goes on along the minus strand of JAJYYH010000054.1, from coordinate 32,361 downwards.
GTGATCCATGGGCCGGGCGAGAATGCCGGGGTGGTTGCGATCGGCGAGGGTTTGGCGGCGGTGTTCAAGATGGAGAGCCACAATCACCCGAGCTTTATCGAGCCCTATCAAGGGGCGGCGACCGGGGTGGGCGGCATTCTGCGCGATGTCTTCACCATGGGGGCGCGCCCGATCGCCAATCTGAACGCGCTCCGCTTCGGCGATCCCGCGCACCCGGCAACCCGGCGCATCGTCGATGGCGTGGTGCGCGGCATCGGCGGCTATGGCAATTGCGTCGGCGTGCCTACGGTCGGCGGCGAGATCAATTTCCATCCCGCCTATAACGGCAATCCGCTGGTCAACGCGATGACCGTCGGCATCGCGCCCGAGGGGCGTATTTTCCTCTCCGCCGCCGCCGGCATCGGCAATCCGGTGGTCTATGTCGGCGCCCGGACGGGGCGTGACGGCATCCACGGCGCCACCATGGCGAGCGCCGAGTTTGGTGAGGATTCCGAGGAAAAACGCCCGACCGTGCAGGTCGGTGATCCGTTCACCGAAAAACTGCTGATCGAGGCCTGTCTCGAACTGATGGCGACCGATGCCATCATCGCCATCCAGGACATGGGCGCGGCCGGGCTCACCAGCTCCTCGGTCGAGATGGCGGGCAAGGGCGGGGTCGGCATCGCGCTCGACCTCGACCAGGTGCCGCAACGCGAAACCGGCATGAGCGCCTATGAGATGATGCTCTCGGAAAGCCAGGAGCGCATGCTGCTGGTGCTGCGCCCCGAGCGCACGGCGGCGGCCGAGGCGATTTTCCGTAAATGGGAGCTGGATTTCGCGGTCATCGGCGAAATCACCGGCACGGGGCGCGTCGTGGTGCGCCATCAGGGGCGGATCGAGGCCGATATCCCGCTCGCCCCCTTGGCCGATCAGGCACCGCTCTATCGCCGCCCGATTGTGGAGACCAAGCCGCCGCCAGTGCTCGATCCGGCGGCGCTCGCCGATCCGATCGGCGTCGGCGCGGCGCTGCTCCGTCTCATCGCCTGCCCCGATCTTTGCTCGCGCGCCTGGGTCTGGGATCAATATGACGCGACGGTCGGCGGCCAGACGGTGAAACGGCCCGGCGCGGCGGATGCCGCCGTGGTGCGGATCGAGGGGCATGATCTGGCGCTGGCGCTCACCACCGACTGCACGCCGCGCTATTGCGCCGCCGATCCGCGCACGGGCGGCGCCCAGGCGGTCGCGGAAGCATGGCGCAACCTGACCGCGACCGGGGCGCGCCCGCTCGCCCTCACCGATAATCTCAATTTCGGCAATCCGGAAAAACCGGAAATCATGGGCCAGTTCGCCGCCGCCATCACCGGCATGGCGGAAGCCTGCCGGGCGCTCGATTTCCCGGTCGTCAGCGGCAATGTCAGCCTCTATAACGAGACCGAGGGACGCGCGATCCTGCCCACGCCCACGATCGGGGGCCTGGGTGTCCTCGCGCACGCGGCCCAGGCGGTCGGGATCGCGCTCAGGCCGGGGCTCGATCTCGTTTTGATCGGGGCGACGCAAGGCTGGCTCGGCCAGAGCCTCTGGCTCCGCGAAATTCTCGGCCGCGAGGAGGGCGCGCCGCCGCCGGTCGACCTCGCGGCCGAGCGGCGCAACGGCGATTTTGTCCGCGGCGAAATTCTCGCCGGTCGGGTCGGCGCCTGCCACGATCTCGCCGATGGCGGGCTTTTGGTGGCGCTGGCCGAGATGGCCTTGGCCGGCGGCACCGGCCTTACCCTCGCCGCGCCGTCCACGGCGATCCCCGCGCACGCCTTCTGGTTCGGCGAGGATCAGGCGCGCTACCTGCTCGCCCTGCCCGACAGCGCCGCCTGCCTCGCCCGCGCCGCCGCCGCCGGCATCCCCGCTTGCCTGCTCGGCAAAAGCGGCGGCGAGGGTTTGACACTGCCAGGGGGCGCGGCCATATCGCTGGCAAGCTTGGCGCAAGCGCATGAGCGGTTTTTCCCCGCCCTCATGGACGAGCCCGCCAGCCCCAACGCGTGAGAGGTGCGGCGCATGGCAATGGCGATCAGCGAGATCGAGGCCCTGATCAAGGCAGCGCTTCCTGATGCGCGCGTCACCATTGAGGATCTCGCCGGCGACGGCGATCATTACGCGGCGAGCGTGGTGAGCGAACGTTTTCGTGGTCTCTCGCGCGTCGCCCAGCATCAGATCGTCTATGCCGCGCTCAGAGGGCGGATGGGCGGTGAGCTGCACGCCCTCGCGCTGCAAACCGCGCCCCCCGAATAAGGAGCTTTTTCCCATGACCAACCCGACCTTCGAGCGCATCCAGGCCGAGATCGACGCGCATCCCGTCATGCTGTTCATGAAGGGCACGGCGATGTTCCCGCAATGCGGCTTCTCCGCCCGGGTGGTGCAGATCCTCTCGCACCTGAACGTGCCCTTCCACACCGCCAACGTTCTGGAAGACGCCGAGTTGCGCGATGGCATCAAGCAATTCTCCAACTGGCCGACCATCCCGCAGCTCTATATCAAGGGCGAGCTTGTCGGCGGCTCCGATATCGTTTCTGAAATGTTCCAATCTGGCGAACTCGCGACCCTGCTCAAGGAGAAAGGGATCCCCCACCAGGACGCCGCCTGACAGCCGCGCCGGCCATGGGCGGCAGGCTTCGGGCGTCATCTGGGGCGCGTCTGCCATACCGCAAACCTGGCTGGAAAATCTCGCCCAGGCCGAGCATATCTGGGGTCGCGCGGCGCGGTTAGGCGAGGCACCGGCCGTGCGGTGTTGAGGCCTGCCTTTCGGGAGATTGACCATGGATCCGCGCCGCGATCGCGCTATCGGTAGCCTGCTTGGGCTTGCGGCAGGCGATGCGCTCGGCGTGCCAATGGAGTTCCAGGAGCGCGACCAGCGCCCGCCCGTCACCGACCTGATCGGCGGCGGCCCCTTCCATCTCAAGCCCGGCGAGTGGACCGACGATACCGCGATGGCGCTCTGCCTCGCGGAATCGCTGCTTGCCCAGCGCGATTTCGACCCGCGCGATCTCATGGAGCGCTTCGTGCGCTGGTGGAAAAAGGGCGAGAACAGCTCGACCGGAACCTGTTTCGATATCGGCAACGCGACGCGCGCCGCGCTCGAGCGCTACCGCAAGAACGGCGAGCCCTTCGCCGGCTCGGAAGACCCGATGCAGGCCGGCAACGGCAGCATCATGCGCCTCGCCCCGGTCGCCATCTTCTGGCACGGTTCACCCGAACGCGCCGCCCAGGCGGCACGCGCGCAAAGCCGTACCACCCACGCCTCGCCGGCTTGCCTCGATGCCTGCGAACTGCTCGCCCGCGTCCTGGTGGCGGCGATCGGCGGCGCCGGCAAGGCGGCGCTGCTCCAGCCGGCGCGGCCCGGCTGGCTCGCTGAGGTGACGCAGATCGCCGCCGGGCGCTGGCGCGACAAGAAGCGCACGCAAATCCGCGCCTCGGGCTACGTCGTCGATACGCTGGAGGCGGCGTTCTGGTGCGTCGCCCGCTCCGAGGACGCCCGCGCCGCCCTCGTCCTCGCCGCTAATCTCGGCCAGGACGCCGACACCGTCGCCGCGGTTACCGGGCAGATCGCCGGGTCGATCTGGGGCGCCTCCGCCCTGCCGCCGGCGTGGCGGGAGAAACTGGTCGCCGCCGCGCGCATCACTGCGCTCGCCGAGCAGCTTTTTGATGCGATCAAATAATGAATGGACCAGCACGAGGGCGCTGCCCTCGACCCGCCAAGGGCCGCCGGCCCTTGGCTCCCGTTGCGTTCGCCCCGCGTGATGGCGGGCGATGACGAGGAAGATGGCGCTTCCCGGCGCGGCACGCTCGCGGCCCTCTTGATCATCGCCGCCCTGATCGTGGGCGGGCTCTGGCTCGTGCATGTGCTCGGCAATGCCGGGCGTATCCAGGATTGCATCGCCTCCGGCCGCTCCAACTGCGCCCCGATCGCCACCCCGCCAGGGCGCTGACCCCGGTATGTCATTAAAAATTCCTTTTCAAAAACGGCCTGGGTCGTTATAATTACATAACAGGCTGGCAGGCGGGTTCGCACCCGACAAGACATTGAAATAATAACCGGAGGGCCACGTGATGCAGCACAAACGAGGCGGCATCGCTGCCGCACTGGTCACCATCATCGCGGGAGCGGTGCTGGCGCCGGCGATGGCTTGGGCCGACACGTTCCAGACCATCGACAATATCGCCGATCCCACCTTCAACCAGCTCCTCGGCATCAATAATTCGGGCACCATCGCCGGCTATTTCGGCAGCGGCGCCTTGGGCCATCCCAATCAAGGCTACACCGTCACCCCGCCCTATGCGCAGGCCAATTTCGCAGCGGAGAATTTTCCCGGCGCGGTGCAGACCCAGGTCACCGGGATCAACAATATCGGCACCACGGTCGGCTTCTGGTCAAACAGCGCGGCGGGAACCAGCAATTTCGGCTTCGTGGACAGCGGCGGCAGATTCACCAACGTCAACGATCCGCTCACCCCGGGGGGAGCCGGGGCGGTGAACCAGCTCCTCGGCGTCAACGACCACAATGTCGCGGTCGGCTTCTACAATGACGCCATCGGCAACAGCCATGGCTATACCTATAACATCGCCAGCGGAACATTCTCGGCCCCGATCAACGATCCGCTCGGCGTGAGTACGACCACCGCGGCGATCAACAACGCCGGGCAGCTCGCCGGGTTTTATGTGGACGCCAGCGGCGTGACCCACGGTTTCCTCGATAATGGCGGCGTCTTCACCACCTACAACGCGCCCGGCGCGACCGCGACCATGCTGCTCGGGCTGAACAACGAGGGCGAGGCGGTCGGCGTTGAGCAGACGTCACCCACCACCTTCGAGGGGCTCATCCTCAATATCGCCAGCGATACCTGGTCGGTGGTCAACGATCCCAACGGGATCGGCACGACCACCCTCAACGGCGTCAACGACCAAGGCCAGATCGTCGGCTTCTATGTCGATGCCGCGAACAATACCGATGGCCTGCTCATGACCGTGCCCGAGCCCGCCTCGCTGCTGCTGCTGGTGAGCGGGATCACCGGCCTCGCGGCCTTCCGCCGCACCCGGCGAGGTTAAAGTTTTTCGTGGGCTCTTGTAAAATACGCGATACACACGATTCGCTTGAGGAGGACAGATAGAGCGAGAAACCGGGAGGAGGGTGATATGCGAGAGCGGTCGTCAGTGCAGTTTCTTGCCGGGAAATTTCTTGTCGGGGCGCTGGCCGCGGCGCTGACCGTGATGCCCATCATGGCCAATGCCTACTATGTGCAGACCGATCTCGTCTCCAGCGTGTCGGGCCTCGCGGCAAGCACCGATCCTTCCCTGATCAATCCCTGGGGCCTGGCAAGTCTTCCTGGCAGCCCGTTCTGGACTTCGGACCAGGGGACGAACGCGGCCTCGCTGATCACCGGCGCTGGCAATGTGGTGCCGCTCACGGTGAACGTGCCAACCAACGGCTCTGCGCCGCCGACGGGGCCGACCGGCATCGTTGCGAACAGTGCGAGCGCCTTTGATATTCCCACGACAAGCGGCAGCGCTCCGGCGCGGTTCCTGTTCGCGACATTGCAAGGAACCATCGTCGGATGGAACCTATCACCCCCAGGCGGGCTCACCCAAGCCGAGACCGTCCTCCATCAAGCCGGCGCGGTGTTCACCGGGCTCACGCAAGCGAGCGTCAATGGCGCCCCTTATCTCTACGCCGCCAATTTCGCGAGCGGCAAGATCAACGTCTACGATGGCAGTTTCCACAGCGCGACGCTCGCCGGAACCTTCACCGACCCCAATCTGCCCGCCGGCTACTCCCCCTATAACGTGCAGGCGGTTGGCAATACGATCTACGTTCTCTATTCGAAAATCGGGAGCAATGGTTTGCCGGTCGTCGCCGCGGGCGATGGCATCATTGACGCTTTCAGCCCCAACGGGGAGTTTATCCGCCGGTTCGCCACCCAAAATAGCGCCCTCAACGTCCCCTGGGGCATCACCATGGCGCCGGGTCATTTCGGCCAGTTCAGCAATGATCTCCTGGTCGGTCAATTTGGCAGTGGCGTGATCGACGCTTTTAACCCTCGCACGGGGACATTCCTCGGCATGCTGGCGGGGGCGAATGGTGCGCCCCTGGTAAACGACTTCACCTGGGGGCTCGAATTCGATCTCGCCGGCCCCTCCGGGGTCAATCCCGATACGCTCTATTTCAATGCCGGGATCGACAACCAGCAGCAGGGCCTGTTCGGTGATATCGTTGTCCCCGAGCCGGCCAGCGCCAGCCTGCTCGGCACCGCGCTGTTCGGCCTGTGGGCCCTGCGCGGCGGGCGCCGGGGCTGGCTGCGGCGGGGCTGAGCCGCCGCTGGCGCCGGCGAGCACGCAGGAAACGGCAAGGGCGGCATAGTCCGCGCGGCCGAGCGCTCCTTCGGGGCGCAGCCAGGTCGCCTGGCCGTTGAGCAAAGCCAAAAGCGAGAGCGCAAGCGGGCTCGCGCGTTCGCCCCCGACCTCCATCAGCGGCGCGATGAACAGTTCGAGCAGCCAGCGCTGCCGGGCGCGCAGATCCTGCTGGCGCGCCGGCGGCAGAAAACGCGCGGCTTCCTGCAAGAGGCGGTGGCCATCGGCGCCGGCGCCGCCGATAAACTCCATATAGGCGCGGGCGAGCGCTGCGAGCCGGTCGCGCGCCGGCGCGGACGCCGGCTCGGCGCCTTCCAGGGCGGCCAGCAGATCGCCAAGATGCGCTTCCAGAATGGCGAAGAGCACATCCTCCTTGCGATGGAAATAATTCGTCACCCCGTTCGCGGTGATGCCGAGGCTCTGCGCCAGGCGCAGGATCGAGGCGCGCTGGTAGCCGAGTTCGGCGAAGAGCCGGGTTGCCGCGATGCGGATGGCGGTGCGTTTGGCTGCGAAACCGGGGGCGCGATGTGAGAACATAACGTGATCATCAGGCAATCGGCGCTTCGGCGCAAGCGCCTTGTCGGGGGCGCGGGGTTTTTCGGGCGATTGAACGATCCTGCTGCCCCCGCCTATGCTCGGGCGAGGAAACCGCCAAGGAAACATCCGCCCATGACCAGCGCTCCCCGCCCGCTCTATACCCACGCCCAACTGCGCCGGCTGCTTGACCCCCAGAGTGTGGCCCTGATCGGCGCCACCACCCGTGCCGGCGCTTTCGGGGCACGGGTCGCGGCCAATATGGCGGGGTTTCGCGGTCGGCTGCATCTGGTCAACGCCCGCTATGAGCGGATTGGCGAGCAGCCCTGCTACCCCACGCTCGCGGCGCTGCCGGAGGTGCCCGATTGCGCGGTGCTGACGGTGGCGCGGGAGGCGGTCGAGCCGGTGGTGCGGGAAGCCGCCCGCTTGGGTGTCGGCGGCGCGATCATTTTCGCCTCCGGCTATGCCGAGATCGGGGCCGCGGAGCGCGTTGCCGAACAGGCCCGGCTGGTGGCGATCGCGCGCCAGGGCGGCATGCCGATCGTCGGGCCGAACTGCATCGGCCTCGTCAACTACCTCACCGGCGCCGCCATCACTTTTTCCGCCGTGCCCAAGCAGGCGCGAGTGCGCCCGCACGCGATCGGCGTCATCAGCCAATCCGGCGCGCTCGGCTTCGCCCTGGCGCTCGCCACCGAGCACGGCGCCGCGGTGAGCCATGTGCTGACCTCGGGCAATTCGGCGGATGTCGATATGGCGGATTACGTCGCCTATCTCGCCGACGATCCGGCGTGCCGGGCCATCGCCTGTCTGTTCGAGGGCATGGCCGAGCCAAAGCGCCTGCTGGCGGCGGCCGAAATCGCGCGGGCGCGCGGCAAGGTGGTGGTGGTGCACAAAATCGCCGTCGGCGAAAGCGGGGCGCGGGCGGCGATGTCGCATACCGGTTCGCTCGCCGGCGCCGAGGACGCCTATCGCGCCGCGTTCGCGCGCGCCGGCATCGTCGTCGTCGATCAGTTCGAGGCGCTGATGGAAACGGCGGCGTTTTTCGCCAAGGCGCCGGCGCCCAAAGCGCCGGGCGTCGCGGTGGTCTCGGCTTCCGGCGGCTCGGCGATCATGGCGGCCGACAAAGCGGAAATCCACGGCGTCGCCCTGCCGCAGCCGGGGCGCGAAACCCGCGCCGTGCTGGAAACCCGCATCCCGGAATTCGGCTCGCCGCGCAACCCCTGCGATGTCACCGCGCAAGTGCTGACCGATCCCGAAAGCCTGAAAGCCTGCGCCGCCGCCCTGCTCGCCGATCCTGCCTATGCCGCGCTCGTGGTGCCCACCGTCTATGCCTATCCGCCGGTGGCCGATCGCATCCGAGCCTTCAGCGCGCTCGCCGCGGCGGCGGGAAAATTCGCCGTCACCATCTGGGTGAACGAGCATCTCGAAGGGCCGGGCGCGGGCGTGGCCGAGGAAGACGCGCATACCGCGCTGTTCCGCTCGACCGATCGCTGCTTCGCGACGCTCGCCACCTGGTTCGCCCGCGCCGCGACACCCCCCGCCGGCCCGGCAACGCCGCTCGTGGAGGCTGCCGCCCGCGCCGCGGTGGCCCGGGAGCTTGCCGGCGTGGATAAGGGGGGCGTGGATAAGGGGGGCGTGGATAAGGGGGGCGCGGATAAGGTGATCGGCGAGCGCGTGGCCAAGGCGCTGCTCGCGCGCTACGGCCTGCCGGTGGTCGGCGAGGCATGGGTCGAGGATGCCGAGGCGGCAGCCCGGGCGGCGGCGCGGCTGGGCTTTCCGGTCGCGATCAAGGTGGACTCGCCCGATCTGCCGCACAAGACCGAGGCCGGGGTCATTCGCCTCGGCCTGGCGACGCCGGATGCGGTGCGCGCGGCATTTGCCCAGGTGATGGCCAATGCCGAGCGCCACGGCGCGCGGGTGCGGGGCGTGCTGGTGCAGCCGATGGCGGGCGAGGGGCTTGAGCTGATCCTCGGCTCGCGCATCGATCCGCTTTTCGGGCCGCTGGTGGTGGTGGGGCTGGGCGGCATTTTCGTCGAGGTGCTGCGCGATCGCGTGGTCGATCTCGCGCCGGTTTCAGTGGATCAGGCGCGGACGATGCTGGGCCGGCTGCGCGGTGCCCGCCTGCTCGACGGCTTTCGCGGCGGCCCGAAGGTGGACCGCGCGAAACTCGCCGAAATCATCGCCCGCTTCTCGGAATTCATCGCCGATCACGCCGAGACGCTGCAAGAAGTCGATATCAACCCGCTGATCTGCGGCGCCGAGCAGATCGTCGCGGTCGATGCGTTGATCGTGCGCGCGACGTGAGGAAAGGAACGCAAGGCGCGGGCTCTGCCCGCGACCCGCTGGGGCCAGTGGCCCCAGACCCCCATCCTGGCTGCGCTATAGGTCAAGCTTGGGCTGGGTGCTCGTGCTTTCCCGGGCCGCGCGTTTGAAGGCGGCGCCGGTGTCGATCAGCGGAATGGCCGGCTGTTGCCCCGCCAAGGCCTGCTCGATGGTGAGGATCTGGACGCGGGGGTATTGGCGCGCGCCCAGCGTATAGAGGCCGGCGCTGGCGGCCTCTGTTGCCATCGCGCGGGTGGGCGGGGCGAGGGTGAGGAAAATCCCGATCGGAGATTTTTCGCGCTCCATGACGCCCTTGAGATCGCGCACCATCCCCACCGAGACATTGTCGCCACCCTTGACGCTGACGATCGCCCGCTCGGTCACCTTCGCATCGGAGCGAAAATAGATCAGCCCATCGATGCCACTGTCCGCGCCCTTCTTTTTCCCCGCGTAGGGCTGCGCCTCGACCAGCGACAGCGCCCACCACTGGAACTGGTACTTATCGCGCCGAGCGAGATCGCGCGCGCCGTCGAGGTCTTTCGGCGTGCCGTGGACATCGAAGACGAGGCCAGGAAAAGCGTCTTTCAGGCGGCGCTCGATGAGCGAGATGGCGAGATGGGTGATGTCGATGCCGATCCATCGGCGCCCGAGTTTTTGCGCCGCATGCACCGCCGTGCCGCAGCCGCAGAACGGGTCGAGGACTAAATCGCCATCATTCGAGGACATAGCAATGATCCGAGTCAGCAACGCCAAGGGCTTTTGCGTCGGATACCCGAGCGATTCATTTCCGGCGGCTTGTGGAATATCGGTCCAGCAGTTCGTAATCGTGCGGCCCTTTGAATCGCGAAGATATTTTTTGTATTGTGGGACCGCGCTCGGCTTGAGCTGCACAACCAAGCCGTCCTCATAGGCCTTTTGCATCCGCTCCTTGGTCCAACGCCAGACCCGCGTAACGCCGAGAAATTCATATGTCAGGTTCGGACGATCATCATTCGGATTGAGAAGCGGCAACAGGCGGTAAACGCCGCCGTCGTCGCTATATTTGTAGGCGCTCTCCAAATAGCCGGGATCGTGCGCCTCATATGGTTGATGAAAGATCACCGTAGAGCCTTTTGAGTAACGAAGGATTGTATCGGTGCAGGTCGGGAGGTTGACCGAGCCAAGGCTTTTAGGGTTGGATCTCCGCCAAATTATCTCGTTTCGAGCGCACATCGGCCCGAAAATCGCATCCAGGAGAATCTTCAAATAATGGCTCGCCGTGGGGTCGCAGTGCAGGTAGAGGCTGCCGGTCGGTTTTAGCACCCGGCGCAGTTCGATCAGCCGTATGGCCATCATCGCCAGATAGGCCATCATGTCGTTTTCGCCGAGAAAGGAGCGCATGGCGCGCAGCAGATCGGCGGCGTTGGTGTTGCCGGACCGCATCACCTGATCGAAGGCGCGCTCGGCCTCTTCCCCCCAATACCAGGTATCCTTGAAGGCCTCGATTTGCGCTTGCGATCGGTTGCCGGCCGGGGAGCGGAACAGGACGTTGTAGTTGGCCTGGGAGTTGAAAGGCGGGTCGAGATAGACGAGATCGACGCTCTCGACGCCGATGCTTTCTCGCAGCACGTCAAGATTGTCGCCGTAGTAGAGGGCATTCCGCTCGGTCATCGGGGCTCGGGCTTCCAGGGGAGGATCCGCGATCTTCGCCCACCTTCACCCCACCCGCAAGCGCCGCCCCAGACCCGCTGCGCCGGATTGTCCTGGATCATCCCCGCCCCTCGCTTTGTGCCGTGCCCCCCGCGCCCGCCTACCTGACCCCGCGAAATTGACATGGCTCCCTGCCGGCAGCCCCTCGCCGTCGATGCGAAAATCCTCTAGAATGATAGATGTGCTGGATTGAAAAGGGCCACCAGGCGGCGGCCAAGCCGTGATGGCGGATCGCCGGAACAGGGAGAAACCGGGCTTGCAACCCACCAACATCCGCGATCCCGAGTATTTCCACAAGGTCGTGGATTGCCAATGGGCCTGCCCCGCGCATACACCGGTACCGGAATACATCCGGCTTATTGCCGCGCGGCGCTACGCCGACGCCTATATGATCAACTGGTATTCCAATGTTTTCCCCGGCATCCTTGGCCGCACCTGTGATCGGCCCTGCGAACCCGCCTGCCGGCGCGGCCGCGTCGAGGAAGAACCGGTCGCGATTTGCCGGCTGAAGCGCGTCGCCGCCGACTACAAGGGCGATATTCGCGCCCGTCTGCCCGCCCCGGCGCGGCCCAACGGCAAGACCATCGCGCTGATCGGCGCCGGACCGGCGGCGCTGACGGTGGCGCGCGATCTCGCGCCGCTCGGCTATCGTTGCGTCCTTTTCGATGCCGAACGGCGCGCCGGCGGCATGATCCGCAGCCAGATCCCGCATTTCCGTCTGCCCGAGAGCGTGATCGACGAGGAAGTGGGCTATATCGTCGATCTCGGGATCGAGATGCGCCTCGGGCAGCGCGTGGCGAGCCTCAAGGCGCTGCTTGATCAGCCCTTTGACGCGATCTTCGTCGGCACCGGCGCCCCGCGTGGGCGCGACCTCGCCATCCCCGGCCGCGAGGCCGCCGCGGCCAACATCCATATCGGCATCGATTGGCTCTCCTCGGTCTCCTTCGGCCATGTCGAGGCCATCGGCAAGCGCGTCATCGTGCTCGGCGGCGGCAACACGGCGATGGATTGCTGCCGCACCGCGCGCCGCCTCGGCGGCGCCGACGTCAAGGTGATCGTGCGCTCGGGTTTCGCCGAGATGAAGGCCTCGCCTTGGGAAAAAGCCGACGCGATGCGCGAGGACATCCCCATCCTCAATTGGCTGGCGCCCAAGGCGTTCACCCTCGCGCAGGGCCGGCTCAGCGGGGTGGTGTTCGAAAAAACGCAGGCCACGCTCGATGCGGAAGGCCGCCGCCAGATCGTCCCGACAGGCGAACCAGAGCAATATTTTCCCTGCGATGACGTGCTCATCGCGGTCGGGCAGGAAAACGCCTTTCCCTGGATCGAGCGTGATATCGGCCTCGATTTCGACGCCCGCAACATGCCGGTGGTCGATAAAACCACACTCGCCTCCACCCATCCCCGGGTGTTCTTCGGCGGCGATGCCGCGTTCGGGCCGAAAAACATCATCTGGGCGGTGGCGCACGGGCATCAGGCGGCGATCTCCATCGATCTCGCCTGCCGGGGCGCTGATATTCACGCGCGGCCGCCGCCGATGGTTTCGCTGGTGTCGCAGAAAATGGGCATCCATGAGTGGAGCTACGACAACGACGTCACGCTCGATCGCCGCTATGCCGTGCCGCATGAGGCGAAGGAGCTGGCGCTCGCCGATATCACGGTGGAAGTCGAACTCGGCTACGATGACCGCCTCGCCTTCAAGGAAGCCGAGCGCTGCCTCAACTGCGATGTCCAGACGGTGTTCACCGACCGGCTCTGCATCGAGTGCGACGCCTGCGTCGATATCTGTCCGGTGGACTGCATCAATTTTGTCCCGAACGGCGAGGAGGCCGAGCTACGCGCGCGGCTCAACGTCCCGGCGCATAATCCGGCGCAGGCGCTCTATGTTTCCGGCGCGCTGAAGACCGGGCGGGTGATGGCCAAGGACGAGGATGTCTGCCTGCATTGCGGCCTCTGCGCCGAGCGCTGCCCCACGGGCGCGTGGGACATGCAGCGTTTTCTTTATGACATGGCAAGGGCGGGGCAAGCATGCTGCAAACGCTGAGCGAGATCGCGGGCCTGCAACGGGTCAATGATTTCGTCGTTACCTTCGCCAATGTCAACGGCTCGGGCTCGGCTTCGGCCAATGCGCTGTTCGGCAAATCGATCCTGCGCATGGGCGTGCCGGTGGCGCCGCGCAATATTTTTCCCTCCAACATCCAGGGCCTGCCGACCTGGTACGAGGTGCGGGTCTCGGAGGCCGGCCATCTCGGCGCGCGCGGTGGCGTCGATCTGATGGTGGCGATGAATCCGCAGACCTGGGACCAGGACATCAGCGCGATCGAGCCCGGCGGCTATCTGTTCTATGATTCCACCAAGCCGCTGCCGGCAACGAAATTCCGCGACGATATCGTGGTGCTCGGCATGCCGCTCACCGAACTCTGCAACCGCGCCTATGGCGATCCGCGTGAGCGGCAGTTGCTGAAAAACATCATCTATGTCGGCGCACTGGTGGCGCTTCTCGCTATCGATCCGGCAATCACCGAGACGCTGCTCGCCGAACAATTCCGCGGCAAGGACAAGCTGATCGCGCCCAATATCGCGGCCCTGCGCATGGGCTGGGAGTATGCCCGCGCGCAGCTTCCCTGCCCGATCGGGCTTCGCGTGCGCCCGGCCGCCGCGGTCGGCGATCGCATCGCGATCGACGGCAATGCCGCCGCCGCGCTCGGTGCGCTCTATGGCGGGGCAACCGTCGCGGCGTGGTATCCGATCACCCCCTCGTCCTCGCTCGCCGAGGCGTTCATGCGCTACTGCCACCGCTTCCGTATCGATCAGGCGACCGGGCGGCATCGCTTCGCCGTCGTTCAGGCCGAGGACGAACTCGCCTCCATCGGCATGGTGATCGGCGCCGCCTGGAACGGCGCGCGCGCCTTCACCGCGACCTCCGGGCCGGGCATCTCCCTGATGCAGGAATTCCTGGGCCTCGCCTATTTCGCCGAGATCCCGGCGGTGATTTTCGATGTCCAGCGCGCCGGCCCCTCGACCGGCATGCCGACGCGCACGCAGCAATGCGACATCCTCGCCTGCGCCTATGCCTCGCACGGCGACACCAAGCACGTTCTGCTGTTCCCCGAGGATCCGCATGAATGTTTCACCATGGCGGCGCTCGCCTTTGATCTCGCGGATCGCTTGCAGACGCCGATCTTTGTCATGCTCGATCTCGATATCGGCATGAACGAGCGGCTCTGCCAGCCCTTCGCCTGGGACGATACGAAGCGGATGGATCGCGGCAAGGTCATGACCGCGGCCGATCTCGACGCGGGGAAGGAGTTCGGCCGCTATCTCGATGTCGACGGCGACGGGATTCCCTATCGCACCTATCCCGGCACGCATCCCACGCGCGGCGCGTTTTTCACCCGCGGCACCTCGAAAGACCGCTACGCCCGCTACACTGAGGACGGCGCCGCCTACGCCGACAACATGCTGCGCCTCTTGCGCAAGCACGCGACGGCGAGGCACCTGCTGCCCCGGCCGATCGCCCGCCCGGCCCCCGCGCCGGCGCGGTTTGGCGCGATCTATTTCGGCTCGACCAGCCCGGCGATGGACGAGGCGGTTCTCCTGCTCGCCGCGCGCGCGCTGCCGCTCGATCTTTTGCGGCTGCGCGGCTTCCCGTTTCACGACGATGTCGCGCGCTTCATCGCCGACCACCAACAGGTCTTCGTCGTCGAACAGAATCGCGATGGCCAGTTGCGCACGCTGCTGATCAATGAACTCGAAATTGACCCCGCGAAACTGATCCGTGTTGTCCATTTCGATGGCACGCCGATCACCGCCCGCTTCATCGCCACCGCCATCGCCGCAACCCTCGCCCCCGCGACCCTGCCCGAGGAAGCCCCATGACATTCCTGCCCAAGCCGAAACTTTCCCACCCCGGGCTCGCGCGGAACGCGCTCGGCTACACGCGGCGCGACTATGAGGGGGCGATCTCGACGCTCTGCGCCGGCTGCGGCCACGACTCGATCAGTGCCGCGATCGTGCGCGCTTGCTTCGCGCTCGATCTGCCGCCGCACCGCATCGCCAAGCTCTCCGGGATCGGCTGCTCGTCGAAAACGCCGACCTATTTCCTCGGCGCCTCGCACGGTTTCAACTCGGTGCATGGGCGCATGCCCTCGGTGCTGACCGGGGCCAATCTCGCCAATCGCAGCCTGATCTATCTTGGGGTTTCGGGCGATGGCGATTCCGCCTCGATCGGCATCGGCCAGTTCGCCCACGCCATCCGGCGCGGCGTCAACATGGTCTATATCGTCGAGAATAATGGCGTCTATGGTCTCACCAAGGGCCAGTTCTCCGCCACCGCCGATCGCGGCGCCAAATCAAAACGCGGCGTGATCAATACCGATGAATCGATCGATCTCGTCGGCATCGCGCTGCAACTCGGCGCGACCTTCGTCGCGCGCAGCTTCTCCGGCGACAAGGCACAGCTCGTGCCGCTGATCGAGGCGGCGATCAAACACGAAGGCGCGGCCTTCATCGACTGCATCTCGCCCTGCGTCGCCTTCAACAACCATGAAGGTTCGACGAAAAGCTACGATTTCGTGCGCGAGCATAACGAGGTGGTCAACCGCCTCGACGTCATCGAGAGCCGGCCGGAAATCACCGTCGATTACGCGCCCGGCGCGGTGGAAATGGTGCAGCAACACGACGGCACCTGGCTGCGTCTGCGCAAGCTCGCCGACGATTACGACCTGCACGACCGGGTGGCGGCGATGGACCACATGCAGCGCCACCACGCCGCCGGCGAAATCGTCACCGGCCTGCTCTATGTCGATCCCGAGCCACGCGATCTGCACCAGCATCTCAACACGGTCGAGACGCCGCTCAACGCGCTCGATGACGCAGCCCTCGTGCCCGGCGCCGCCGCGCTCGAAAAACTCAACGCGGCGCTGCGGTAGAAGTAAAAGCTAAGGCCAGGGGCTTCGCCCCTGGACCCCAGCAAAGGCGGAGCCTTTGCAATCCCTTCCGGTTTGATGAGATAAATTCTCCACACGTCCCTCGCCGAAGGCGGGGCTAGCCGAGCGCCGAGGCGCTTACGCCGGTGTCCTTGAGATCGTGGAAGGCGAGAGCGGGGGTGTGTTCGATGGTCCGGCGCAGCATGAAGGCGGAGGTCGCGAGAAATACCGGGTCGCCATCAACATCCTCGGCGATCGCGCCGGGCTCGCGGGCGATGAAGGCGGCAAGCGCCGGGCCCGGCCCGGTGATCCAGCGGGCGAGGGCGAAAGGCGGCGTATCGAAGCCGATGGCGACACCATATTCGGCCAGCAAACGCGCCTGCAACACATCGAGCTGCAAGGCGCCGACGACGCCGACCAAGGGCGGGCTGCCATCGCGCGGGCGAAACAGCTGCACCACGCCTTCTTCCGCGAGTTCGGGCAGCGCCTGGCGCAGCTTCTTCGCCTTCAGCGCATCCTCAAGCCGCACGCGGCGGAGAATTTCCGGCGCGAATGCCGGCACCCCGGTAAAACGCAAGGCCTCGCCCTCGGTGAGCGTATCGCCGATGCGCAAGCCACCATGGCTCGGAATGCCGACGACATCGCCGGCATAGGCCTCCTCGACCAAGGCCCGCTCGCGGGCGAAGAAGAATTGCGGCGCGGTGAGCGGAATGGTTTTCCCCGAGCGCACTTCGCGAAGCCGCATCCCGCGCACCAGCCGGCCCGAACAGATGCGGGCGAACGCGATGCGGTCGCGGTGGTTGGGGTCCATGTTCGCCTGGATCTTGAATACCAGCGCGGTGAGCGCGGGCTCGGTCGCCGCCACCACGCGCGTCACGGCCTTTTGCGCCCGCGGCGGCGGGCCATGGGCGGCGAGCGTCGCCAGCAGATCGGCAACCCCGATGCCCTTGATCGCCGCGCCGAACAGCACCGGCGTCAGATGGCCGGCACGGAAATCGGCTGGCGAGAATTCCGCGAGCCCGGCGCGCGCGAGGGCCACTTCCTCGGCCAAGGCGGCGCGGCGCGGGTCATCGGGGCCGAGCGGCTCGACGAGCGCGAAGCCATCGGTGCGCAAATCAAACGTGCCGGCAAACCCCGCCGCCCGCCCGACCGGCCAGCTCAGCGGCGCGGTATCGAGGGCGAGCGTGTTGGAAATTTCCTCGAGCAGATCGAACGGGTCGCGGCTTTCGCGGTCCATCTTGTTGATGAAGGTGAGGATCGGGATATCGCGCAGGCGGCAGATCTCGAACAGTTTCCGGGTGCGCGCCTCGATGCCGCGGGCGGCGTCGATCACCATCACCGCGCAATCGACGGCGGTGAGCGTGCGGTAGGTGTCCTCGGAAAAATCTTCGTGGCCGGGCGTGTCGAGCAGGTTGAAGACGATGCCGTCATGCTCGAAGGTCATCACCGAGGTGACGACCGAAATGCCGCGCGCCTGCTCGATCGCCATCCAGTCCGAGCGGGTGCGCCGGCGCTCGCCCTTGGCGCGCACCTGGCCGGCGAGCTGGATGGCGCCGCCGGCTTTAAGGATCTGCTCGGTGAGCGTCGTTTTGCCGGCATCGGGATGCGAGATGATGGCGAAGCTCCGCCGCCGCGCCACCTCGGCGGCGAGATCCATGTTCAGCGTCCGCCAGAAACCGGCAAAATCGCCCCGGTGATGTAGGAGGCGGCCTCCGAGAGCAAAAACGCCACCGCCTCGGCGACCTCCGCGGCCGTCCCGGCGCGCGCCAGCGGCACACCCGGGGCGAGCCGCGTCACCCGATCCGGCAGGCCGGCGCGGGCGTGGATTTCGGTATCGATCAGGCCGGGCGAGATGGCGTTGACCCGGATGCCCTCCGCCGCCACCTCGCGGGCGAGGCCCAAAGTGAAGGTCTCGACCGCGCCCTTGCTCGCCGCGTAGTGCACCCATTCGCCCGCGCCGCCCAATCCGGCGGCGCGCGAGGAGATGTTGACGATCGCGCCTCCCGCCCCGCCATGTCTGGTGGAAAGCCGCCGGATGGCCTCGCGCGCGGCGAGGAAGACCCCGGTGACGTTGATCGCGAGCACGGGGGCCAGAATCTCGGCGGTGATCGCCTCGACGCGCGAGATCGGCCCGGTGACGCCGGCATTGTTGACGAGGCCGCCGAGCGCGCCGAGCGCCGCTTCCGCCTCGCGGAACAGGCGGACGATATCGGCCTCGATGGCCATGTCGGCGCCGATCGCCACGGCCCGGCCGCCGCCGGCCACGATCTCGCCGGCCACGCTCTCGGCGGCGGCGCGGTCATGACCGTAATTCACCGCGACGGGATGGCCGGTGGCGGCGAGCCGGCGGCACACGGCCGCGCCGATGCCGCGCCCGCCGCCGGTAACCACCACCATCCGCTTGTCCATCCTCGCCGCCCGCCGCCGCTCAGCGCGAATAATATTCGACGACGAGATGCGGCTCCATCTGCACCGGATAGGGCACCTCGGCGAATTTCGGCGCCCGCACGAAGCGCCCGCGCATGGCGCGGTGATCGACCTCGAGGAATTCCGGCACGTCGCGCTCGGCGCTTTGCGTCGCATCGAGCACCATGGCGAGCTGCTTCGATTTCTCCCGCACCTCGATCACGTCGCTGTCGCGCACGAGATAGGAGGGGATGTTGACCCGTTTGCCATTCACCACGACATGGCCGTGCGAGACGAACTGCCGCGCGGCAAACGGCGTGATGGCGAATTTGAGGCGGTAGATCACGGCGTCGAGCCGGCGCTCCAGAAGTTCGATCAAATTCTCGCCAGTATCGCCTTTGCGACGCACCGCTTCGTCATAATATTTACGGAATTGCTTTTCGCCGATATTGCCGTAATAGCCCTTGAGTTTCTGCTTGGCCATCAACTGGACGCTGAAATCGCTTGGCTTCTTGCGCCGCTGGCCGTGCTGGCCGGGGCCGTAGTCGCGCTTGCTGAGGGGCGATTTGGGCCGTCCCCAGAGATTGACGCCGAGGCGGCGATTGATTTTGTACTTGCTTTCGAGGCGCTTGGTCATGGTTTTTCCTGCGCGGCCGCCTCATGGCGGCGATTGTTGCACCGGTAGGCCGCGGCGCCTTCGGGCGCACACCAGCGGGGCGCCGCCCGAAGGCAGCGTCCACGTTCCCGGCAATGACGCGGGTGATAAACGCGCCTTCGCCGGCTTGTCAAACTCGCTCTGTCCGCATAGGCAGAACCCATGGTCAGGCGCGGCGTAGCATGGGGGGAGATCAGCGGGCTCGGCATCGCGGCCGGCGTCTCGGGCCGGCTGACCGCCTGCCCGCGCGATCCCGACAAGCTGGCGCGATGATCCGCCGCCGTGCTCTCGCCAGCGCGCTGGCCGGTGTCGCGCTGCTCAGCGCCTGCGGCGTTTCCGACACCTATACACCACAGCCGATCCCCATGGTCTCGCCAGCGAAAGTGCCGAACGGCACCGCCGTGCCGGGCACCGCGATCCAGGTCGCGGCCTATTTCTTCAACTCGCCGGAATCCGTGCATGGCGTTTTCGGCCATAACGGCCTCTGGCGCAAACACGTGCTGATCGTCCGGCTCGATCTCGAATCCTCCGACAAGGTGCCGACCGACGTGCTGATCGATTCCGCCTATGTCAGCATTAACGACGTGCAATATCGCGCGATCTCGCCTGGCGAGGCCTATGACATCGCCTGGCAGGCGCACCAGCCCTATGCCGCCGTCGCCGCGACCGTCCTCGGCATCGGCGAATTGCTGTTCACCATCGTGACGCTCGGCCTCGGCGATATCGTCTATGCCCTGCCCTCGCCGTTTTCCCAGCCCAAGCCGGGCGATGACGCTTTCGGGCGCGATCTCATCAATCAGGGGCTGGGCAGCAATCTCAACCTCGTCCTCGGCTCGGTGCGCAGCGGCTATCTCTATTTCGCCCTGCCCAAAACCGTCGATATCGCCAAAATGCAATCGGCCAAGCTGGTGGTGCATTTCCTCAACAAATCGCCAACCCCGATCGCCGAGAGCGTCACCTTCAACCTCTATCCCGCCGACCACATCACGCGCCAGCAGATCCACGATATCGTCTATGGGCTGATCGGCGCGATCTAGGGGACACCCGGGGACCGGGGAAAATCGGAGGGGGGAAACCCAGCAAGATTGATTTTTCCCCGATCGATTCCGGGGGCAAGGGCAGTCTTTTTCAAACGCTCAGTCCAGCAAGGCGGCGCGAAGGGCCGCGTAGCTCGCGCGATCGGGGGCGCAGATCAGGCCGCCCTCCATGACATCGACGCGATAGGGTGCGTCGGCGAAATTGGCGCTATAGCCGCCCGCCTCGCGATGCAGCAGCCAGCCCGGCGCGTGATCCCAGGGCATCAGGCGGTTGAACATCAGGAAATCGCACTGCCCGTCGGCGAGTAGGCGGTATTCATGGGCGGCGCAGCGGAAATCCCAGGCGGCGCCGAGAAGCGGCAGATGGCCGCAGACGCGCTGGCGCAGCGGTTCGGGGAGATAGCGCCAGGAGACCGTGCCGGCCATCCGCGCCACCGGCCGTGCCGCCGTGACCCGGAGATCGCGGCGTGCCCCCTCGGCGCTCTCCATCCACGCACCTTCGCCGCGGAGCGCCAGCGCCATGTCGTCGCCGAGCGGGTCGTGGATCGCCGCCGCCACCACTTCGCCGCGCCGGATCGCCGCCGCCATGACGCCAAAAAGCGGCAGGCCGGCGGCGAAATTCGCGGTGCCGTCCAGCGGATCGACGACGAAGGCGAGATCGGCGCCCGCGAGGCCGTGGAGCAGGCCCGGATCCCGGGCCACCGCCTCCTCGCCCACCACCAGCGCGCCGGGAAAGCGCCGCCGCAGCGCCGCCGTGATCATCGCCTCGGCCGCCTCGTCGGCGTCGGTCACGAGATCGAGCGGGCCCGATTTGTGCCGTATCGCCCCCGGCCCGAGACGGCGAAAGCGCGGCATGATCTCGGCCCGCGCGGCTTCGCGCAGCAGCGCGGCGAGGTCGGCGAGGTCGGCGTGGGAGAAGCTCATGCCAGGCTGTCGAAACGCGCGCGATCCGCCGGCAGGAGGCGCACGCGCAGCCGGATCGCGCGCTCGGCGTCTTCGCGCAGGATCACCTCGCCGTGCTGATAGAGCCAGGCGAGGCGGGCGCCGTCGGCGGGCGGCAGGGCGTACTCCACCTCTTCCATGCCAGCGGCGATGCGCGCGTCGATCGCCGCCTGCAAGCGATCCAGACCCTCCCCGGTCATCGCCGAGACCGCGATCCCGCCGTCGCGGAGCGGCACCATCGTCGCCCCACCCATGAGATCGGCCTTGTTATGGACCTCGATCGTGCGGCTCGGCCAATCCGCCTCCAGCATGCCATCCGCGGCCATGCCGGCGAGCACGGCGAGCACATCGGCGCGCTGGGCCAGCGTGTCGGGATGCGCCGCGTCGCGGACATGGAGAATGGCATCGGCCCCCGCGACCTCTTCGAGCGTGGCGCGGAAGGCGGCGACCAGCTCGGTCGGCAGATCGCTGATGAAACCCACCGTGTCGGAGAGGATCACCCGCCGGCCCGAGGGCAGCCTGAGCGCCCGCATGGTCGGATCGAGGGTGGCGAAAAGTTGATCCCGCGCTTCGACCGCGGCTCCGGTCATGGCGTTGAACAGGGTCGATTTGCCGGCATTGGTGTAGCCCACCAGGGCGACCAGCGGAAACGGCACGCGCTTGCGCGCCGCGCGGTGCAGGCCGCGGGTGCGGCGCACCTGTTCGAGATCACGCTTCAGCCGCACGATGCGCTCGCCGATCAGGCGGCGGTCGGCCTCGATCTGGGTCTCGCCCGGCCCGCCGAGAAAGCCGAAGCCGCCGCGCTGGCGCTCGAGATGGGTCCAGGAACGGACGAGGCGGCTCCGCTGATATTCAAGATGGGCGAGTTCGACCTGCAACGCGCCCTCGCGGGTCGCCGCGCGCTCGCCGAAAATATCGAGGATCAGGCCGGTGCGGTCGATCACCTTGCAGCCCCATTTCTGTTCGAGATTGCGCTGCTGCACCGGACTCAACTCGGTATCGACGATGATCACGACGACATCCTGCCCGGCGATGGCGCGCCCGACGAGTTCTATCTGGCCGGGGCCGAGCAGGGTCGCGGGACGCGGCTGGCGGAGAGGCAGGATGGCGGAATGCACGACCACCAGGCCGATCGAGGCGGCCAGGCTCATGGCCTCGGTCAGCCGCGCCTCGGCGGCGCGGGAGGTTACCTGCTGATCCGCCCGGCTCCAGGGGAGAATGACGGCAGCGCGCGGCGGCCTGTCAGCCACCACCAACCGTCAGGGTTGTGCTTGAAACCGCCGGCGTCTCGGCGCGGGGGCCATCGAAAAGCTGGATTGGCCCGCTCGGCATCACGGTGCTGATCGCGTGCTTGTAGACGAGCTGGGTGTGGCCGTCCCGGCGCAGCAGCACCGAGAAATTGTCGAACCAGGTGATGATGCCCTGGAGCTTGACGCCATTGACCAGGAACACGGTCACCGGGGTCTTGTTCTTGCGCACATGGTTCAGAAAAACGTCCTGAACGTTTTGCGATTTCTCGTTGGCCACGTCATGATCCTTCTTCGTTTTTTTGGTCCCGGCGACCGCTTGGCAACAGAGCGCCGCCCCGACTTCACCCCGCAAAGCCCTCGCCCAGCAATGCCCTTATGTAGCATCGCCGCCCGCCGCGACAACAGAAGACTCAAGCGGCGGCTGCCAGATACGCGGCGAGCGCATGGCCGTCGGCGAACTGGCGATCAGGCGCGGCGCGGCCGATGCCGCCATCATGCCCGGCATCGCCGAGGAGAACGGCGGTGCAGCCGGCGGCGCGCGCCGCCTGCATATCGAGCGCGGTATCGCCGATATACCACACCGCTCGCCGCGCGCGCTCGCCCATCCGGGCGAGCGCGAGATGGAGCGGCGCCGGGTCAGGCTTGTCGGACGCGGCATCGCCGGCGCCAACGACCGCGCGGAAGTAGTCGCCCCAGCCGAGATGCGCGACCTCGGCGCGGAGGAACCCCCCGGCCTTGTTCGAGACCACCCCTTGCGGCCAGGCCGCGCCCGCCGCGAGCAGCGCCGCCGCTCCCGGCATCGGCGTCAGGGCGTCGAGATGCGCGCCCGCGAGGGTCGTGTAGAAAATATCGCGGGCCTTTTCCCACTCCGCCCCGAACATCGCGGGAAAACTTTCGCCAAGCGAGACCCGTACCCGCGCGCGCGTCTCGGCCGGCGTCCAAAGCGGCTGGGCGAAAGCCGCAAAAGTCGCGTTCAGCGCCGCGGTGATCGCCACCCAGCCGTCGACCAGGGTATTGTCCCAGTCATAGAGCAGGATGGCCGGACGCTCAGCGGGCGTTGTCACGCTGCCCCCGGATATGGCGCGCGAAGAGGGCGAAAAGCCGCCGCGTGATCGCGCCCACCGTGCCATCGCCCACCGGGGCGCCATCGAGGCGGGTGACGGGTCGGACAAAGCTGGTGGCGCTGGTGAGAAAAACCTCCCGCGCGGCGCGCAGCTCGGCGAGCGAAAAGCCGCGCTCCTCAAGGCCGATTCCGGCTTGGGCGAGCAGATCGCGGAGCGCCGCACGGGTGCAGCCGGGCAGGATGGCGTGGTCGAGCGGGCGGGTGCGGAGGATGCCTGCGGCATCGACGATCCAGATATTGGCCGCCGCCCCCTCGGTCACCGCGCCCGCCGCATCGACCAGCACCGCCTCATAGGCGCCCGCCTCGCGCGCCGCCTCGCGCGCCAGAACATTGGGCAGAAGCCCGATCGTCTTGATATCGCAGCGCGCCCAGCGCTGATCGGGCCAAGTGATGGCGGCGACCGCCCAAGTATCGGGGTCGGACGGAAAACCCGCCCCCTGGCGCGCCGTGACAACGAGGCTCGGGCGGAGCGTGGCGGGCGGAAAGCGATGGTCGCGCCGCGCCACGCCGCGGGTGATCTGGAGATAGACGATGCCATCGCCCACCCGGTTCCGTCGCACGACCTCACGCAGCATGAGCCCGAGCGCCGCACGCGCCATCGGGGGCGCGATCCTGATCTCGCCGAGGCTCCGCGCCAGGCGATCGAGATGCAATCCTTCGTCGATCAGCCGCCCGGCCAGCACCGGAATGACCTCATAAACCCCATCGGCGAACTGATAGCCGCGATCCTCGACGTGAACACACGCCTCGCGGTGCGGCAGATAGCGTCCATTGATATAGGCGATACGGGACATCGCGGCCTACCTCAAAGAATATAAAAAACTTGTTTAATAAATTTTAGTTACAAATTCTTTTTCTCGAATCCTTATATTGCCGTCATCGGCCAGGATATCCACAAAAAGGCCATCGTTCTGGTTTTCGGCCGAGCGAAGATTTTCAAGAGCCATTACAGTGCCTCGTGTGGTTTCCTAAACAACGCCAAGCGGAAGAACTTCTTTTTCTGAAGAAAAAGAAGCAAAAAGACTTTTATCCCGTTTCTCCGAGCGGGCAGTGCCGCAGGCACTGCCCAACGGATGGAAGTTTTTTGGTTCTTTTTTTCAAAAAAGAACAAACCTTCCTTCTTTACTGATCGGCGTAGCTCTCGGTCTCGGCCGCGGCGCCGGGATGGGTGAGCGCGCCGAGATGCGCCGGGCCCACCAATTGCGCGTATTTCCACAGCGCGCCCGATTGGTAGGCGGTCTGGCGCGGCCGCCACGCGGCGCGGCGTT
This sequence comes from Pseudomonadota bacterium, assembly GCA_021801255.1. GTDB lineage: Bacteria > Pseudomonadota > Alphaproteobacteria > Acetobacterales > Acetobacteraceae > Acidibrevibacterium. Next base: position 7,841 of record JAJYYH010000054.1, on the reverse strand, counting down.
CGGCGAGTTCGGCGTCCGTGAGCGCGACGTCGATGGTGCCCGCGACAGCGTCGATGGTGATGCGATCGCCGTTGCGGAGCAGCGCGATCGGCCCGCCCACCGCCGCTTCCGGCCCGACATGGCCGATGCAGAAGCCGCGCGTGCCGCCGGAAAACCGCCCATCGGTGATCAGCGCGACCTGCTCGCCCATCTCCTGGCCATAGATCGCCGAGGTGGTGGAGAGCATCTCGCGCATCCCGGGCCCGCCCTTCGGCCCCTCATAGCGGATGACGATGACATCGCCCGGCTTGTAGGCGCGCGCCTGCACAGCGGCGAAGGCGTCTTCCTCGCAGTCGAAACACAGCGCCGTGCCGGCGAAACGCTGGTTCTTCAGCCCGGCGACCTTCACGATCGCGCCCTCGGGGGCGAGATTGCCGCGCAGCCCGACGACGCCCCCCGTCGGCGAGATTGCCCGGCTCACCGGATAGACCACGTCCTGATCGGTCGGGAACACCACGTCCTTGAGGTTTTCCGCCAGGCTTCGCCCGGTGACGGTCATGCAGTCGCCATGCAACAGGCCGGCATCGAGCAGCGCCTTGAGAATGACCGAAATGCCGCCGATGCGATGGACGTCGAGGGCGACATATTTCCCGCCCGGCTTGAGATCGGCGATATAGGGGGTGCGCCGCATGATGGTGACGACATCGTCCATGGTGAAGCGGATGCCGGCCTCATGCGCGATCGCCGGCAGATGGAGGCCGGCATTGGTCGAGCCGCCCGTGGCGCCGACCGCGACGGCGGCGTTTTCGAGGGCCTCGCGCGTGACGATGTCGCGCGGACGGAGATTGCGCGCGAGCAGCGCCATCACCGCGCGGCCGGATTCGAAGGCGAAGCGGTCGCGCTCCTCATAGGGCGCCGGCGCGCCCGCCGAGCCCGGGAGCGCGAGCCCGATCGCCTCGCTCACCATCGCCATGGTATTGGCCGTGAACTGCCCGCCGCAGGCCCCGGCCGAGGGGCAGGCGACGCATTCCAGCTCGTGCAGCTCCGCATCCGTCATCTTGCCCGCGGCGTGCTGGCCGACCGCTTCGAAAACATCGACCACGGTGACGTCGCGCCCCTGGAAGCGCCCGGGCAGGATCGAGCCGCCATACATGAAGACGCTCGGCACGTTGAGCCGCAGCATCGCCATCATCATTCCCGGCAGCGACTTGTCGCAACCGGCGAGCCCGACCAGCGCGTCATAGCAATGCCCGCGCATCGTCACCTCGACCGAATCGGCGATGATCTCGCGTGAGACCAGCGAGGATTTCATTCCCTGATGGCCCATGGCGATGCCGTCGGTGACGGTGATGGTGGTGAATTCGCGCGGCGTGCCGCCGGCCTCGGCGACCCCTTGCTTGACCGGCTGCGCCTGGCGCGACAGCGCGATGTTGCAGGGCGCGGCCTCGTTCCAGCATGTCGCGACGCCAACCAGCGGTTGATTGATCTGATCCTCGGTGAGCCCCATCGCGTAGTAATAGCTGCGGTGCGGCGCGCGATCCGGCCCCACGCTTACATGGCGCGACGGCAGGCGGCTTTTGTCCCAGCGTTTTTCGAGCATCGGGCGTCTCTCCTCGGACTACAGGCGAACGCGCCAGCAATGGCGCGGATGGCGCGGATGGCGCGGATGGTGAAGGCGGCGTAGAATGCGCCGCGCGGATTGGCGCCGCAACTCTCCCCGGCGCCAAAAACCACCCCGAAACCGTGCCTCATTCCGGAGGAAACCGCCATGCCCCTCGCTCCGCGTCGCACGGCGCATGACGTCAACGGCATCACCCTTTCGGTGCTCGAAGCCGGAGCGGAAGGCGCGCCGCTGGTTCTGCTCTGTCACGGATTTCCCGAACTCGCGCTCTCATGGCGCCATCAGATCGCGGCGCTGGCGGTGGCCGGCTACCGCGTCGCCGCCCCCGACATGCGCGGCTATGGCGGGAGCTCGGCGCCGGCGGAGATCGACGCCTACAGCATTTTCCATCTCGCAGGCGACATGGTGGCGCTGGCCGGCGCGCTCGGTGCCGAGCGCGCGGCGATCATCGGCCATGATTGGGGGGCCGCGGTCGCCTGGCAGGCGGCGCTGTTTCGCCCCGATCTGTTTCCCGTGATCGCCGCCATGAGTGTCCCCTTTCGTGCCCGCGGCAAGGCGGCGCCGCTCGCGAGCTTGCGCGCGGCCGGGATGACGCGGTTTTACTGGTTCTATTTCCAGACCCCGGGGCGCGCCGAGGCCGAATTCGCGCGCGACCCTGAGGCCACCTTCCGCCGCCTGTTCGCCACCGGCGCCCGGGTTGCGGCGGCAACGGCGGGCGCGGCGCTCGACATCCCCGAAGATGGCGGGTTTCTCGACAGACTGCCCGACCCCGGCACGCCGCCGCCGTGGATCGACACCGAAACCTTCGCCGCCTTCGCCACGACCTATCGCCGCACCGGGTTTCGGGGCGGCCTCAACTGGTACCGCAATATCGACCGCAACTGGGAACTCACGGCACCCTGGCAGGGGGCGAAAATTCATCAGCCGGCGCTTTTCATCGCCGGCGACCACGACGCCGTCATCGCCGGACCAATGGGCGCGCGGGCCTTGGCGGCGCTGCCGGAACACGTGCCGGGGCTGACCGGCTCGTTGCTTTTGCCCGGCGCCGGGCATTGGGTGCAGCAGGAGCGCGCCGCCGAGGTCAGCACGGCGCTGGTCGATTTTCTTGGACGGTATTTTCCGCGTGACCGGGGAGAGGCGTGAGGGTTCGGTTGGGATTTCGGTTCGCGGTCCATGGTGGACATTGGCATGGACGCACGCGCCGTGTGCAGGCAGTCCATGTCGGGTATGAGTTATGGAAAGTCGTGGGTCCCTATGGGAAGACCTCTCCAGGGCCGTGCCCTGGCCTTATTTTGATTAGATAAATATCCAGCGCGCGCATAGGCTGCCCGACGCTGGGCTGAAAACCGCCGATGTAGGGAGAAAACCATGTCCAAAATCCGCTCGACGCTCGCTTTCCTGCTCGTTCTCGCCGCCCCGGCGGCCTTCGCCGATGCCCTGCCCGCTGGCGTGCCCGAAGAGATGCCGTTCAACATCCCCTATGGCGCGCCGATCACGCTGGCGGAGGCTAAGGCGCTCGCTGCCGCCGCCGAGACCGAGGCGATGCAGCATCACTGGAAAATGGCGATCTCGATCGTCGCCCCCGATGGCAGCCTGGTCTATTTCGAGAAGATGGACGATACCCAGATCGGTTCGGTCGCGATCTCCCAGCACAAGGCGCGCACCGCGGCGCTGTTTCGCCGGCCCACCAAAGTATTCCAGGACGCCGCCGATGGCGGGCATCCCTATGTTCTTGCGCTCGACGGCGCGATCGCTGTGGAGGGCGGGTTTCCGCTGGTCAAGGACGGCAAGCTGATCGGCGCGATCGGCTGCTCGGGGGGGATGTCGGTGCAGGACGGCGTCACCTGCAAGGCGGCGCTCGCTACCCTGAAATAGCCCCCCTCTTGCCATCAAGCCGCCGGGGCTCTAGGAAAAAGCCGATCTTCGAGACGGCCCCGGGTGCGTAGCTCAGCGGGAGAGCATCGCCTTCACACGGCGGGGGTCACAGGTTCAATCCCTGTCGCACCCACCATTTTCCCGGCATTCGACTGGGTTCAGCGCAGCGCGTTGGCCACCCACTCCGCCCAGGCCAGCGTATCGCGGTCGGTGTCGAAGGCCCCGACGATCTGCACCCCGAGTGGCATCCCGTTTGGTCCCTTGCCGGCAGGCACGGTGACGCACGGAAGATGCAGGCTGGTCCAGATGTAGTTGAACACCGGATTGCCCGTGGAGGCATGGCCGAGTGGCGCCTCGCCGGGGGCAGCCGGGGTGAGCAGGATGTCGAGCCCGGCGATGGCGGCGGGGAAGGCGGCGCGCAAATCCCTGAGCGTAGCGCGCGCGGAGAACAGCGCCTCGGTCGGCGCGGCGAGGCCGGCGGCGAGGCGCTCGGCCAGCGCCGGGCTGAGCTGCGCGGGATGGGTGAAAAGCTCCCAGGCCAGGGCGCGCGCGGCTTCCGCGTTCATCACCAGGGGGTGGAGCTCCGCGAGGACGGCGAAATCGCCTGGCAGGTCGCGGGTCTCGACCCCTGCGCCGGCGCGGATAAGTCGTTCCGGCAGATCGGCAAAAAGCGCCACGGTTTCCGGCGTGGCCTCCGGCCAGGACGGCGAACGGCACAGGCCGATGCGGGGGGCGCGCGCGGGGCGACGCTCGGGATCGCCGAGATCGCGCCCGCCGAGTGTGCCGGCGAGCAGCGCGCAATCGGCAACGCTGCGGGCAAAAACCCCGATGGTGTCGAGACTCTCCGCAAGCGGCTTGAGCCCGGCGCGGTTGATGGTGGCGAAACTCGGCTTGAAGCCGACGACGCCGCAATAAGCGGCGGGGCGGATGACGCTACCGGCGGTCTGGGTGCCGAGGGCGAAGGGAAAACAATGCGCGGCGACCCCGGCGGCGGAGCCGCTGCTGGAGCCGCCCGGGGTGCGGCGCGGGTCGTGCGGGTTGCGGGTGGGGCCGGGGTGGCGATAGGCGAATTCGGTGGTCACGGTTTTGCCGATCACCACGGCGCCGGCGGCGCGCGCCCAGGCGACGGCGGCGGCATCGGCGCGTGGGCGATGGCCTTGCCAGATCGGCGAGCCATAGGCGGTTGGCATGTCGGCGGTGTCGAACACGTCCTTGACCCCGAGCGGCAGGCCGTGAAGCGGGCCGGGCAGCGGCGCGCGCGTCGGGGACAGGGGGTCGAGATGGGCGAAAATTTGCAATTCCGGCTGGCGGGCGGTGGCACGCGCGAGACAGGCTTCGAGCAATTCGGCGGGATTGAGCCGGCCGGCGCGGAGTTCCCGTGCGGCCGTGGTGGCGGTGAGCAGGGCGGGATCGGACATGGCTTTCTCCTGGCCGGGATGGCGCAGCCTAGCCCCAAAGACCCCTGATTACACCCTGGCAGAGTGATGCGCGGCGGTGCATGCTCAAACGGCCCGCGGGGACAACGACCGCGCCCGCCCGAGCTGAGGAAGACCCGTCATGAAACCTCCCCTGCCATTGCTTCTGCTGCTATCGTTGGGTGCGCCGGCATGCGCGATGTTCAGCCATCAAACCCCGGCCGAACAGGCGGCGATCGCGGAATGCCGCCAGCGTGCCGATAAGGTCTATCTCCAGCAGAACCCGGATGCGATCTACCGCGCCGATACCTACGCCAATGGCGGGCGCGACGCGCCCAACGGCGGCTATGGGCTGATGGGCGTGACCGGTGCCGGGTATGGCGCGAGCTATGACCGCAATCAGGTCTACGAGAACTGTTTGGTCGAGAAGGGCATTGCGCCACAGGCCCCGGTCAGCCAGGATCAGCATCCCCTGGCGCCGTGACGGGCCGCGCTCGCGGCCGCCGCCTTGCCATGCCCGCCAGCGTCGTGGCGCGGGGTTGTCGCCATTTTGGAGATTGAGACGATGAGCCGGATTATCCGCACCGAGCCGAATGCCATTCTCTCCCGCGCCGTTGAATATCACGGCTTCGTCTATACGCCGGGGGCGCTCGCCCGCGATCTCGCCAAGGACATCAAGGGCCAGACGGCGGAGGCCCTGGCCGAAATCGACGCGGTGCTCGATCTGCATGGCACCGACAAAACCCGGCTGCTACAGGCGCAGATCTGGCTCAAGCACATCGGCGATCGCGCCGCGATGAACGAGGTGTGGGCGGCGTGGCTGCCCGAGGGAGGCGCGCCGGTGCGGGCCTGCGTGCAGGCGGAACTCGCCGATCCACGCGCCCTGGTGGAAATCATGGTGGTTGCCTGCAAGTGAAACGTGTAGTGACGGGAATGATACCCGTTCCCGCGCCAGCTCACCGCCGCGCTTGCGGCCAGACCCGGGTTTGGGATTATTATCCTTATTCGAAAGGTTATCCACAGGGGTAAAACGATTTATTGCGCAAGATTGCAGGCCAAGGGCATCTTTTTGGGTTGCCTTGGCCGCAACCCTGCTGCTACCTCCCGGCATGGTTTCACGGATTCGAGGGGGGCAGAGACATGCTGGATCGCCAAAATGGCGGGGTACGTTACATCCTGGGGTCCATTTTGTTGATGACTCTCTCCCTTCCCGCGCATGCGCAGACGTCGACTTCCGCGTCTGGCGCACATAGCCACCCGATCCGGCACCAAGCCTCGGCGAGCAGCCTGCGGGGTGGCCATGGGGGTCGAAAGACCGGGCACCATGGTATGTCGGGAAGTTATCGCGGAAATAATTCCCATATTCGGCGCACGTCCTATCGTGTCATCCAGTGTGTTCCCTTCGCCCGCGCTGCCTCGGGCATCGCGCTGACCGGGAATGCCGTCACCTGGTGGGACGAGGCGAGCGGCGTCTATGCTCGCGGCAACGTGCCCGAGCCGGGGAGCGTGCTGGCCTTCCGCGCCAACCGCGCGATGAAGCTTGGCCATGTTGCGGTGGTGAGCCGGATCATCAACTCCCGCGAGATAGAGATCGACCAGGCGCATTGGGGGCAGAATGGCATCAGCCGCAATATCGCGGTGATCGACATCTCGCCGAATAATGATTGGACGGCGGTGCGGGTCGCGCTCGGCCATGGCGGCAGTTTCGGCAGCATCTACCCGACCCATGGCTTTATCTATCCGCGTGCGGCCGAGAGCGCGGCCGCCCCGCGCCGCGTGGCGCCGAGCCAGACGATCGCGCTCAACCCCGCGCCGCGCGACCTTCGCTCTCCCGCCGAGCAGCGCGCGATCCCGGTGCTCGCCGCCCTCCCCGCCGATACGCCCGGCGACAACGAGGTCGCCGAGGCGCCAGCTTCCGCCGGCAGCGTGGCGGCGGACGCGCCCGACCGCAGCCTGCGCTGAGAGTTGGCAAAAGAATGCCCCCCCGCTCGGAAATCGACCGGAAAGATCACGGTTTCCAGAGGGCGCTCTTTTCGCATTCGGATGAATTTTCAGGCTCTGAGCGGATTGCGCCGAAGCGGGCTTGACCATGGCGGAGCGTGAGCGCGATAAGAAGCCGCGCCAGATTTTCTACATCGTCCGGTGTTCCATCCTGGGTCCGGTGGCAGAGTGGTGATGCAGCGGACTGCAAATCCGCGTATGCCGGTTCGATTCCGGCCCGGACCTCCAGTAAATTCAAATGGTTATCGCCAACCCAGAAGTTCCAAAAAACCATGCGGACCCCATGCGGACCCCGCAAGCGCCACCGCACCGCCCATACCGAGGTGCGCCGGCGCCGAGTCGATCGCCCTTCCCGTCATCCGCGCCGGCGCCCATATCTCTCGCACTGGGCAACAGAAGCCCCCCAATGGATCGCGCGCGTGCTATCCTGCCGCCATGATCCGCGCGCTCGCTGTCGTCATCGCCGTCATGCTGCCCGGCCTCGCCCTCGCTGATGGCTGGCAGGTGTTCGGCCCGGACGGCAGCTATCAGGGCCGCATCGAGCGCGGCGGTGATGGCACGCTGGAGCGGTTCGGCGCGGACGGGAGCTATCAGGGGCGCTATGACCGGGGCCGCGATGGCTGGGACGCATTCGGCCCGGACGGCGCCTATCAGGGCCGGATCAGCGGCGCAGGCGAGCGCGGTTTGCCGGCGGTGATCGGCAGTAAGGGGGCGCGGGAATGATACGACGCCGGTTGATGCCGCGCCGCGCTCGCCGCGGCTCGTCGAGCTTAAATGCGGTGTCTTGGATCGTTCTCTTTGTGATCGGTGGCCTCATCGCTCTCTCAAGAATCCCCTCATTTTTTCTGATGTCTGTGGTAGGCGCGATTCGGCTGCGTCGGATAGTTACTTCGGCTCATGTCGGGATGGAGCATCGAAGTGGGCAAGTCGGGGCAGTCGGGCGGTCGGTT
>JAJYYH010000053.1 GCA_021801255.1 Pseudomonadota bacterium | reverse complement strand
GATCTGATCCCCAACATGCCCGAGCACCGCCTCGCTCCCCTGATCGCAGCCTTCGCCCAGGCCGTCTCACAGGCAAGAACCTTCAGCGGATTGCTCGCGTATTCCGAAATGAGGGGATGAGTGAGATTCCGCGCGGCTGTAGACAGTCGTCTTGGAGACGTTAAGGGACAATCCTTCGTTGATGCCGAGCTGCTCCGCGATGAATGCTAGGGCGTCATATGGATTCTCGTCTGGGCGGAGGAAAATCCGAAAGTCGTCGACAAAGCGGGTGGCGAGGCGTCCATCCTGCTGGAGCGCCCGGTCAGTGTCGGTGAGGGCCAGCTCGGCAAGCAGCCGGGCGGCGCTGCCGCCGACCGGCAAGCCAAACGACTGTTTAGCGCGGATTACCTTGATGTGCTTCTTGATGTAGCGCGCCGCGCCATGGTTCGGCGCCGCTTCATCGAGGAGGTTCTCAAGCCTGTGAAAATTTATTCGGGCATAGAAATCCGAGATATCCGTGACGATAACATTCTTGAGTTTGAGGTTGCCCTGGACGAGCGCGACCTGGGTTTTCAGCCAGTTCTTATACGCGCGATCCATGCGATACAGGCCGCCTTTGCCATCGGGGGCGAAGCGGTATGAGAACGCTTCGATGCCGCTTGCCGCTGGTCGGTGAGCCTCGATGAGATCGCCAATCTCGATGACTGCGGCCAGCAGCATGATTGTGTCGTGAATTGGCAGCTGATGGACAATGCGGAACCCGTAGCGGCTCTTCGGCCCAAGCGCCTCAAACGCTCCGCCGGGACTGTAGGTATCCAGGTCGAGATCTCGGAGTTCCTTGATGACCTCAGTTTCTTGCTCCCGCAGAAAATTAAGCTCCGGCAAGTGTGGAAACACGTCGGTGTCCCCGTACTTGCAGAGGTGCTTGATGGCGTGCGCCAGTGATGCGGCAGAGAGGCGATATGCCATTACGTCTTTGGACTTCCCACCTCATCTAGTGGCGGATGCTTAGAAGGCCTAGAGAGTTACCATCGCCGCCCCCAAGATGCACGGTTGTTGAGAGCCCGCGGCCCGAAGGGCTTCTCTCACGCAGCCCGCTGCGTCAGTGCAGCCTCTCGGCCATCCAGCAGGTCGGCGATTTCCTCGCTTGTCCGTGACGCGGCGAGCTTAAGCGCTTCGTCGATGTGGATATACCCTTGAGTGACGCCCCGGGCGGCATGACCGAGGAGGGCGGCGATCGTCAATTCGGAAAATCCGAGGTCGCCGGCGACGCTGCCGAACGTATGGCGCAGCGTGTGGGGGGTGACGCCTTCAATCTTTGCGATGGTGCAGAGGCGCGCGAGGCAACCCTTCGCGGCCGTGTAATGGCCATCGCCGACATCGGCCGGGAAGACATACGGGCAATCCTTCCGGACCGGCTGGCTCGCCGCGAGCTGGGCCGCTGACGGCCCGATCGCGCGCACCTGTCCCTCGCTTTTGGTATCCGGGAAATGGATGTAATCCTGATCAGCGTGCAGCCAGTCGCGCTGAAGGCCTTGGGCCTCTGAGATCCGAAAGCCCGTCAACAGCATGAGGCGCACGGCGGCCAGGGCGACCGAGCGCTCTCCGCCCCCCTTGGCGGCGCGCATAGCCGCGCCGAGCTTCTTGATCTCGGCGACGCTGAGACGGCGCTCCTTCTTCTTGCCGGCAAGCTTGCGCACGCCCACTGCGGGGTTGGAGGCGACCACGTCGAGCAGCTTGGCGTGTGCGAGGAGGCTCTGCAGCGTCGAGACGGTGCGAGCCGCAACGCCGGTGCCGCCCGTGGTCACGCCGCCGCGACCCGCTCCACGCGGCTTTGCGGTCTTTCCCGCGGCGATGTCCGCCTGCATGCCTGCAATATCGGCGAGCTTGAGCGCGCGAACCTGCCGGCGGCCAAGCAAGGGCTTGATGTGCGTTTCGATCCGGCTCCGGTCCATGGCCAGCGTGGACGGTTTGATCGGGCGATCTCGACGCCCAAGGATGCGGCCAGCCTTGGCTTCGGCCAGATACCAGTCGCAAATCTCCGCGACCGTGATTGTCTCCCGCGGGCCGTCGGCCTTTGCGGCCGGATCGGCCCCGTCGGCGACGGCGCCGAGCTTGACCTTTGCTTTGTCCCGAGCCTGCTCGACGGTCAGCACCCCATACCGACCGAGAACAATGCGCCGGCTACGCCCTTCGGCGTTCCGATACTGAAGGATGAAGGTTTTCAGCCCGGATGGAATCGCACGGACGCCGAATCCTCTCAGCTCGCCATCCCATAGGAAGGTCTGACCCTTCTTGGGGGGCTCAAGGGCATCGACGGCCCGTTTCGTCAGCTTGCTCATCGTCCGCTCGCCATCTGCTGGGAATTTGCTTACACTACTACACCAGCGACCAAATGTAAGCACTCTGTAAGCAGATGAAAGAGCAAAACCGGATGCTAGAGGATACTGCCGTGTGTGGAGTTTCTAGAAAAATCATATATATCAAGCATTCGTGGTAGCGCAGGATAGTCACGGATATCGCCGGATAGGCAGACCAAGACCTTGCCAAGGTTGGGGTCGAGGGTTCGAATCCCTTCGCCCGCTCCAGATTTCCTCAGGAAAATCAGGGACTTCCAAGCGGCCCTCGTAACCGGGGCAAAACCCCGGGCGGCTCGGGTCAAGCCGGTCTTCCGCGGCATCGGACGAGGTCCGGAAGGCTGAGGACGTCGGCATGTTCCGGCACGGCGAGCCTGTCGCCGAGGTAGTCCCAGAAGGCGATGCCGAGCTTGGTGTAGGTCTGCATGAGACCGAGGAAGGCATCGCGGCAGTCGCGGCCGGCGTCGCTGTGGGTTCCGCCGCTGATCTTTCGCTTGGTGACGAGGGCGCGGATGTCCCGCTCGGAGCCGTTGGTGTGCAGCGGGATCTCGGGCCGGTCGAGCACCCTCAGCAGTTCGGGCTTGTTGGCGTGCAGCCGCGCCAGCAGGCGATCGAGGGTGACGAAGCCGGTGCGGCGGCGGAAGATGCGATCGAACCGGGCGCGCAGCGCAATACGGCGTTGGACGGTCGGCGCGGCGCGATACGCCTTCAGCGCGGCGTAGAGGCGCCAGATCAGCGTGCGCAGCTGTGCCTGGGCGGCACGATGCAGGTCCGTGAAGGTGTCGAGCTTGTGCACCAGTCGCTCGGCATGCACCCAACAGAGCGCGTGCCGGCCGACGGCGAACTGTCCGGCATCGTCGCTGACGATGACGGCATCAGGTAGGAAGCCATGATCGTGGATGCTGCCCCACAGCGTGCCCTCGGTGGCGATCAGCACTGGATCGGGTCGCGAAGCGAACCGATGCCCCGCAAAGCGGTCAGCGGGCTCGGGCACGACCTGCAACTCGGCAAGACCAAGGCGGTCGAGATGCGCCTGCCAGGCGGTGGCATTGGCAAACCGCGTCTGTGGCTCCGCCGCGAGGCGGCGAATCACCGGCCCGGCGAGGGCGCGGCTGTGCATGTAGGCCAGGGCTGCCGCGTTGATCACGTAGTCGGCATGCCCGGCACGCAGCAGATCGAGGAAGTTCAGCCGGCTCTTGCGTTCCCGGGTGCCGAACCAGGTAAAATCGTCGTTGCCGATCTGCGTGCTGAAACCGTTGGCGTTCCGGTGCCGTGCTCCGGTGTCGTCTACCGAGATCCAGCCGGCGCTCTGCAAACCGGCCCGCAGCACCTCCCGGCTCTCGGCCAGGAAGCCGTCCTGGTGATCGATCAGCAGGCGCATCACCTGGCGCTTCGAGATGCCGATACCGATGGCCCGCAACTGCGCGGTCAGCCGTTCCACCGTCACTTGGCCCTGATGGTGCAGCAGCAGCACGAAGCGACGCAGTTCCGGCTCGAAATGGCCGCTGATGCCCGCCGGCAGCGGCGCCAGCACGGTCTGCCCGTCCGGCGTGAGCCAGCGTTCCCGCCGGTAGCGGGTCACCTGGGCCCGCAGCACCAGGTCCTGCACCACGAAGCTCTCGTAGCCCTTGAAGCGCGATCCCGCCGGGGCGGCGATCTGGAGGACCTGCTCCTCCACCCTGACCCGTGGCGCCGATTTGCCGCGGCCCGGACGCTTATCGGGGCGTGGCGAGGCCCGCGCGCTCGCCCGCTCCATGCCGCTCGGCTTGAGCTGCGGGCGCCGGCTTGCCCCCTTCAGCCGCGCGATCTCCTCGCGCTGCTTGGCGACAAGCCGCTTGAGTTCCGCGACCTCGCCCAACAGCTTCCCCAGCAGAGCTTCCAGCTCCGGGCGCGGCAGGCCAGACAGGTCAATCGGCGGAGACACACGAAGCTTGAATCGAACCGCCCCGCGTCGGGTCAAGAAAAATCAGCGCCGCGCCCGGGGTTTTGCTCCGGTTACCGGCCCTCCAGGGCCGTTTTTGCTTCCAAGGCCCCCTGAACGGTAATTCGGAAGCGGAGTGGAAGCACCATGCAGAAAGTCGGCGGCGGCGGAATCGCAGGTTCGGCGGTTCCAATCTGGAGTCGAAGCGCCTCTCGGCGGGGGACAGCACCCGGCGGGCCTCGCCCGCCGCGCGACGGGCGACCACTTGGTGGACCGCACTGAAACCGCGCCCCGACGGCCAGTGGCAAGATTGGCCCCGTTCGTAGCCACCGCCAGCACCTACGGTTCCGGCCCCAGGTCGGGACTGCCAGCGAGCCGGCGAGCGGTGTAGTGATCGGCCACCGATGTGTGGGCGCTACGCCAGCTTTTTGCCTCCCGAGGCCATCGCCCGGCTGTTTCACACCGCCGGCGCGCTGCCCAATGTCGCCCCGTCCTGGAACGTCGCGCCGAGCCAGCAGGGGATGGCTGTGCGGCGGCACCCGGAGACCGGCGAGCGGCACCTCGACCTGCTCACCTGGGGCCTGGTGCCGCACTGGACCAAGGATCTCCGAGCGGCGCGGCGGCCAATCAACGCGCGAGCGGAGACAGTGGAGACATCGCCGATGTTCCGCGATGCCTTCGCCCGCCGCCGCGCGCTGATCCCGGCGCAGGCGTTCTACGAATGGCAGCGCACCGAGAACGCACCCAAGCAGCCCTTCGCGATTGCCCGGCGCGATGGCGAAACGCTGGCCTTTGCCGGTCTCTGGGAAGGTTGGCGCAGCCCCGAGGACGAGGTGCTGCGCAGCTTTGCCATCGTCGTCACCGCCGCGAATGCAACCATGGCGCCCATCCATGACCGCATGCCGGTGATCGTCGAGCCGCCCGACTGGCCGCTATGGCTCGGCGAGACCGAGGGCGAGGCCGCATTGCTGCTGCACCCGGCGGCCGAGGACACGCTGCGTGTCTGGCCGGTGAGCACGCGGGTCAACCGGCCCGCCAACAACGCTGCCGACCTGCTTGCCCCGCTCGCACCCGCCTGACGGCACCCGGCGATGACCGAGCGCCAAGCCCCGTGGCCCGATGGCGAAGTGCTCGCCGGCATCGTCGAGCGCGTCACGTTCCACAATGCCGAGAGCGGCTTCGCCGTGCTGCGGGTGAAGGCGCGCGGGCACCGCGATCTCGTCACCATTATCGGCCACGCCGCCGCCATCGCCGCCGGCGAGTGGATCACCGCCACCGGCGAGTGGGTGAACGACCGCACCCATGGGCAGCAGTTCAAGGCGCGGTTCCTGAAGACCTCGGCGCCGACCACGGCCGAGGGGATCGAGCGCTATCTCGCCTCCGGCATGATCCGCGGCATCGGCCCGGTCTATGCGAAGAAGCTGGTGCGCGGGTTCGGCGAGGCGGTGTTCGACATCATCGAAGGCGCACCAGAGCGCCTGCGCGAGGTGGGCGGGATCGGCGCGGTGCGGGCACAGCGCATCGTCGCTGCCTGGGCCGAGCAGAAGGTGATCCGCGAGATCATGGTGTTTCTGCACAGCCACGGCGTCGGCACGGCGCGCGCCGTGCGCATCTTCAAGACCTACGGGGCGGACGCCATCCAGGTGATGAGCGAGAACCCGTACCGGCTGGCGCGCGACATCCGCGGCATCGGCTTCAAGACGGCGGACGCCATCGCCGGCAGGCTCGGCATCGAGAAGAACGCGATGATCCGCGTCCGCGCCGGCATCGGCTATGCGCTCTCCGAGGCGATGGACGAGGGCCATTGCGGTCTGCCGGTCGCGGAATTGATCCCGCTCGCGGAGCGCCTGCTGGAGGTTTCGGAGGCGTTGATCCGCACCGCGCTCGATCTCGAACTGGCCGACGGCGCGGTGATCGCCGACCGCATCGGCGCGGCGGACTGCATCTTCCTCGCCGGCCTTTATCACGCCGAGCGCGGCATCGCCGAGCGGCTGCGCGCGATCGCCCACCAGCCGCTGCCCTGGCCGGCGATTGACGCGGAAAAAGCCATCCCCTGGGTGGAAAAGCGGATCGGCATGACTCTCGCCGAGAGCCAGCGCCAGGCGGTCGGCCTCGCCCTTGCCTCAAAACTGCTGGTGATCACCGGCGGCCCCGGCGTCGGCAAGACCACGATCATGCGGGCGATCCTTGCCATCCTCGCCGCCAAGGGCGTGCGCATCCTGCTCGCCGCCCCCACCGGGCGGGCGGCCAAAAGGATGAGCGAGGCGACCGGGTTCGAGGCCAGAACGATTCATCGCCTGCTGGAGGTCGACCCAAACACCGGCGGGTTCCGGCGGGGCCCCGATCACCCGTTGGAGTGCGACCTGCTGGTCATCGACGAGGCCTCCATGGTCGATGTGCCCCTGATGCACGCGCTGACCCGGGCGATCCCGCCGACGGCGGCGCTCCTGGTGGTGGGCGACGTCGATCAGCTCCCCTCGGTCGGGCCCGGCCAGGTGCTGGCGGACCTGATCGGCTCGGGCACGGTTGCGGTGGTGCGCCTTGCCGAAATTTTCCGCCAGGCGGCCTCCAGCCGGATCATCACCAGCGCGCACCGGATCAATCGCGGCGAGATGCCGGACCTGACGCGCGCCGAAGCCGGGAGCGATTTCCACTTCGTTGCGGCCGACGAGTCCGAGACGGCGGTTGCGCGCATCATCGATCTGGTAAAAACCCGCATCCCCCGCCGCTTCGGCCTCGATCCGGTGCGCGACATCCAGGTGCTCTGCCCGATGGCGCGCGGCGGGGTCGGCGCGCGCGCGCTGACTATCGCGTTGCAAGCAGCGCTGAATGGCGAGGCGACGCCGCGGGTGGAAAAATTCGGCTGGACCTTCGCGCCGGGCGACAAGGTCATGCAGATCGAGAATGACTACGACCGCGAGGTCTATAACGGCGATATCGGTTTTGTCACCGCGATCGACGCGGAGGAGGCTGAGATCACCGTGCGGTTCGACGGGCGTGATGTGACCTATGGCCTTGGCGATCTGGATGCGCTGGTGCCAGCCTACGCGGCGACGATCCACAAGGCGCAGGGGTCGGAGTATCCCGCCGTGGTGATCCCTGTACTGACGCAGCACTACGCCATGCTCCAACGGAACCTGCTCTATACCGGCATCACCCGCGGCAAGCGGCTGGTCGTGCTGGTGGGTAGCCGGAAGGCGGTGGCGATCGCCGTGCGCAATATCTCGGGCCGGCGGCGATGGTCGAAGCTGCGGGAATGGCTCGCTGTGTTGCCGGCTGGAGCGGTCGCCTTGTGACACAATCGACCGGCCGATTGGCTACGGCCGAAGTTGGCCGGGAGCGGAATGTCCATTGTTGGAAATTGACAGGTCGGCGCGGAATCAAGAAATTTGCCCAACGAATGGCGGAGGGTAGGGACGAATGGCTGCCGATCAGATTGTCGAAGGCTGGGATGTCTTCGAGCGCTGGGCGAAGCGCTTCAAGGCGCGAGCTGCTGTGGATAAACGCTATGCCTATTGCCTGTCCAACGCCAATGAGGTTTCCTATCTTTTTGAGTCATCCGGCCTCTTCGATCTTAACCTCAACGACCTTGAATATCCGTCTGACGCTGAAATGCGTATCCGCGACCGAATCAGCTTCTTGAGGGACTATCTCGTCGATATTTCCTTTGATGGAGGCGACTTCCATGCGAACGTGAAGAAGCTTCTGGCGTCCCAAGCGCCGCGCGCGTGCCCTATCGGCTATATGATCTGGCTGGGAGTCAACGACATCGGTGCGTTGCAGCCACAGGGGACCTTGCATTTCAGGGGTGTTGACACAGCCTTGTTCTGCAAAGATTACAACGACTACGACCTTGCCTCGGTAATGAACATCGCTCCGTTCGAAAAGATTTTCGCGCGCAATAGGAGAGGTGCAGATTGGTCGCGGAAAGATGCTCGCGCCTTCTTGGCAAATTTGAAGAGTGATCTTGCCTTCGATGGGATCGAGATTGAGACGTCACCCTACTACGAAGGTGAAGAGTATTTTCATGGCCCATTGCTAGCGGCCTAGGTAAAAGTCACAGAGCCTGAGAATGTGTACTTTGACTACACCGTAGATGGCTCCGGATGAAGGTCGGTGCAGCTTGCAGTTTTGTATTCCCTCCGGCGAACCAACCAGAATGGTGGTGCGAGCGCGGGAATTGACGCTTGCGAGGAGAGATCTGCTAGGGTCGCAATTCATCAAGGCGGGGTGTAGCTGCTGCCGCTACCCATCCGCCAGCCACCGCGCTTCCGCGTCCTCGGCCCGGCATAGATGCGGCGCAGCTGCCCCGCGGGCGCCTTGCCGTGTTTCTTGCCGGGCCAGGAGTTCAGGCCCCAGTACAGCCACCAATCGTGCTTGGCGAAATCCTTCGTTGCGCGAGTGGGACAACGAAAGTAGTCGCGCCAGCGGGAGATGACCGGGTTAAGGTCGTCGATGAGATCGGCGAGGGTGTTGCCTCGTCGTTTCCCTCACCATGCTGACCGAGAAGCGCCTGTCGGCGCTGCAACGTGCCGTCCTCGCACAGGATCTCCGGCGCATCGAGGCCGTCCTCGACGGCATCCCCGACAAGTGACGCGTTGACCCGCATCACGGGGTCTGCCGTGCCGATCGGACCGTCCCGCCGAGGCCATCCCGGCACGCGGCGGAGCGTGCGATGGCCGTCCCGGCCGCGCAACGGCTGTCGCCGTCCTCCGCTGCGCTGCGGCTCTGCGAGTGCGCAGCCGGTCCTCGGCCATCGCCCAAAAGCTCCGCCGCCGGGGATGGGCCCCGGCGGGACAGGAGTCCCGACCATGACCACAGAGACCCGCGCCGATATCTACACCCGCATCACCGCCGAGATCGCCGCCGCCATCGCGGCCGGCGCCGGCGACTGGCACATGCCCTGGCACCACAACGGCGGCGCGATCGCCCGGCCGGCCAACGTCGCCTCCGGCAAGCCCTATCGTGGCGTCAACACGCTGGCCCTCTGGATCGCCGCACAGGCACGCGGTTACGCCAGCGGCACCTGGGGAACCTATCGCCAGTGGCAGGCGCTCGGCGCCCAGGTGCGCAAGGGCGAACGCGCGACCGCCATCGTCTTCTGGAAGCGCATCGGCGCCGCCGAGGACGAGCAGGATGTCGAGGACGGCGATGATCGGCCGCGCTTCGTCGGTCGCGGCTATTCGGTATTCAACCGCTGCCAGGTCGACGGCTATGAACCGCCCGCTATCGACGCCTTGCCCGAAGCCGAGCGCATCCCGCACGCCGAAGCCTTCATTGCCGCCCTCGATATTCCCACGACCCTCGACGCCGACGCCGCGTATTACCGGGTCGATCTCGACCGGATCTTCATGCCACCGTTCGGAGCGTTCGAAGATTCCGTCGCCTTTATTGGCACCTTTGCCCACGAGGCAGCCCACGCCACGGGAGCGAAGCACCGGCTCGACCGGGACTTCACCAGCCGGTTCTCGCACCAGGCCCGGGCCGTCGAGGAATTGGTCGCGGAGCTGACAGCCGGCTACGTCCTGGCCGATCTCGGGCTCGCCCATCACCCACGGCCCGACCACGCTGCCTACATCGCCTCCTGGCTCAAGGTCCTGACCGACGATCCCCGCGCCATCTTCACCGCCGCCAGCAAGGCTCAGCAGGCAGCCGACTGGATGCACGCGCAGCAGCCACACGCGGCCACAGTCCCGTCGTGAAACGGGGTTTCGGGGGATTTCCCGGTTGACTGTCAGGATAAGTGGCCGAGATGACGGCGGCATTCCTCTGCGCGAGCCTCGGCATCGTGCCGACCGTGCGGCATGCCGACTACATCGGTTCCTGGCTCGAGGTGCTGCGCGACGATGACCGCGCGATCATCCGCGCCGCCAGCGCGGCCTCGAAAGCCGCCGAGTATCTGCTGGCGTTCCAGGCGGGTGAGGATGAGCCGGAAGTTCCAGCGGGTCTCGCGATTCCGGCCTCGGCGCATGAGAGCCAGAGGGCGGCCAGCGTTCCGTGACGTG
>JAJYYH010000030.1 GCA_021801255.1 Pseudomonadota bacterium | reverse complement strand
GGCCCGAGAGCCTGGCCAACTCATCCACGCTTCGCTCGCCTTGCGCCACAAGTTCAATCAATTCCACCCGGTGAGCATTGGCGAGGGCCTGCGCGACCATGGCGAATTGTTCAAATATGGCGCGTTTCGGATTGGCGCTTGACATCAATAACCCATAACTCCAACATTTGATGGATCGTATGGGCCAACGGCCACACCTGTCAAGCAACGCCGCGCCGCGGTCGGACCGGCCCGGCCGATCGGCCGACAAGGAGGGTTCCATGATCCTGCGCCGGTTTCTCCACATCGACCCAGTCGCCGCCTCCTACCTGTTCGGCTGTGGCGGCAAGGAGGTCGGCGTCGTGGTGGACCCGGTCGGCGAGGCGCCTGAGCATATCTGCCTGTTGGTGCGCGATCGCACAGGCGGGGAGGAACCGTGGTTGTTCGCCCTCACCGGGCACACGCTGATGGTGGGCGATCTCGGCCGGACGGAGTTGGCCACCAGCGCCGAGGACGGGGCGCGGGCCCTGTTTCGCAGTGTGCAGCGGTTGCGCGCCCTACCGGACTATCTGGAGGTGCTGCCCGACGCCTTCTCCGGCTCGGTCTGCGGGCGGGGACTTTCCGGCAAGCCGATTTCGACGATCGGGTTCGAGAAACGCTACAATCTGGCTTTCAGGATCGAAGACGAGAATGCCTTCGTGCGCGCCGTGCTGGCCGACATCCCGCCACCGCCGCCGCAGGCCGCCGCTATCCGTGCCGCGAATTCAGGCCGCGCAGTGTGAACGGAGAGGCCTGATTGTCTGGGGCATGTGGGTCCAGGCATTCAGCCTGATCCTGGTGCCGCTGCTCGGCGGCTTCGGTTGGTGGCTGTTGGCCAGCCTGTTGCTGGGACTGGGTACCGCGATGGTGTATCCGGCACTGATCGCCGCGATCGGCGGGCTGACCTTCGTCTCAGGCCTCGTGGTGGCGCTGATGATGCCGCGGCGATGACCAGCTTCCCTGGCATGGCCCGCGCCTATGCCGGCTGGCGCGCGTCAACGCTCGGCCGGATTACCGACCGCTTGGAGGACGCGCTGCTGCGCGACCTGCTCGGCGACGTAGCTGGCCGCGCGGTGCTGGATCTCGGCTGCGGCGACGGCAAGCTGGCCGTGCGTCTGGCGGCGCTCGGCGCGCGGGTGGACGGCCTCGATTCCGATGCGGCCATGCTGCGGGCGGCAGCTTCGCGCGCCGCCGCTGCCGAGATTGGCGTGGATTTCGTCGTCGGGCAGGCGGAGGCGCTGCCCTTCACGGCCGGGCGCTTCGATATCGTGGTCGCCGTGACCGTGCTGTGCTTCGTCTCGGATGCCGAGGCCGTCTTCCGTGAGATCGCGCGCGTGCTGCGGCCTGGCGGTGCGGTGGTGATAGGCGAACTCGGGCGCTGGAGTCTCTGGGCGCTGCGCCGGCGCATCCGTGGCTGGCTGGGCAACCCGCTCTGGCGGGCGGCCCGCTTTCACACGGAGGGCGAGTTGCGGCGATTGGCCGAAGGCGCCGGACTTGAGGTACGGGCGAGGCGTGGCGCGGTGTTCTACCCACCCGTGGCCGCGCTGGCCTGGGCGATGGCGCCGCTCGATCCCTGGCTCGGCCGGATCACCGCGACCGGCGCCGCCTTCGTCGCGCTGCGGGCGGAGAAGCCGGCGGAGGCTGCCTGTGGCTGCGTAGTTCTGGAAAAGGAGGCCGGCCCTGGTTAAACTGAACTTCCGGCGGTGTTTGAAAAGCGACGGTATGCGGCTGGAAGAAACTCAAATGTATAACGCCAGGCGACTGTTCAACCTGGCTCTGGTCGGGCTTGCGGCAGCAACCCGTAGCGTCCAATTAGTCGACGCTCGCGATGGCAGTCCACGGTCAGCAACCGAGGTGATCGACGCCACCCTGATCCCGGCTGCCGAGGCCATCGCCCCGACACTTGAAGGCAAAACAATCCGCCAGCAAAACCATCATCCACCCCATTCTCTCGCGTGGCTTTCCTGGATCGTTGCGCGGCTCGGGGGCTGGAACTGCTACTACATGCCACCGGGGTCAAAAACCATGCGAGCCAGAAGGGCATGTTTCGCCTCAATGGCCGCAGGCCTCGTCCTCGCTACCCAGTCAAATGGGTGAATCCCGTAGCCATGGGGTGAGGGCCCATCCGTGTAGAACTACATGGTAAAAACGTGAACATGAGCTGGATGCGGGTGATTCGGGCCTGAGAAGGGGCGAATATATTCTACCTTCGGCACAAGATGCCGCCTCCGGTATCCGCCTCATCAATCGTAATCTGCACGACCTTCCTCAGCGCCGCCATGATGCCCGCCCTTGCCCAGAGCCACGGCAGCGCTACCATCTGTGGAGGTACCTTAGGGAATCCCCCGCAACGGGTCGGTTTCACGGCTCCGCCCTTCGCTCCGCCTTATCTCACGCCACGCGCCCCCTTTGACGCGGCGCGGGGATCGCTTACATCCTTGAGGAACAAACCATAGGACGAACCGAGATGCCCGTTCCCCTGCGGTCCGCTGCTGCCGATGGCGCGGCGACAACCGATGGTCTACCTGTTTGGGATCTCTCCGACCTCTATCCCGCCCCCGACAGCGCCGCTGTCAGCGCCGATCTTGCACGAAGCGAGCGCGAGGCGCAAAGCTTTTCCGCAACCTATGCGGGCACGCTTGCCAAGCTCTCGGGCGAGGCGCTGGCCGAGGCGATCGCCGCCTATGAGCGGATCGAGGAGCGGCTCGGGCGGGTGATGTCCTATGCGCAACTGCTGTTCGCCGCGCTTTCGAGCGACCCCGAGCGTGGCCGCTTCTATCAGACCATCACCGAGCGGGTGACGGCGATCAGCAGCCATCTCCTGTTCTTCACCCTCGAGCTCAACCGCCTCGACGAGGCGGCGCTGGCACCCAAGCTCGCGGCCCCGGCGCTTGCCCATTTCCGGCCCTGGCTGGAGGATCTGCGGGTGTTCCGCCCGCACCAGCTTTCGGACGAGCTGGAAAAGCTCCTGCACGAGAAAGAGGTGACAGGCCATTCCGCCTGGAGCCGGCTGTTCGACGAGACCATCGCGGCGCTGCGCGTCCCTTTGCGTGGCGAGGCGCTGACGGTGAACGCGGCCCTGGAAAAACTCTCCGATCGCGACCGCGGCTTGCGCGAAGCGGCGGCGGTGGCGATCGGCGAGGTTTTCGCCAGCAATATCCGGCTTTTTTCCTTCATCACCAATACCCTCGCCAAGGACAAGGAGATCATCGACACTTGGCGGCGCTATCCGCAGCCCTGGAGTTCGCGCAACCGCGCCAACATGGTCGAGGACGAGGTGGTGGAGGCGCTGGAGCAGGCGGTCGCGGAGGCCTTTCCGCGGTTGTCACACCGTTATTACGCATTGAAGGCGCGTTGGCTCGGGTTGGAAAAACTCCAGCACTGGGACCGTAACGCGCCGCTGCCCGAGGATGACGACCGCGACATTGCCTGGGACGCAGCGCGGGCGCGCGTGCTCGAGGCCTATGGCGCGTTCTCGCCGGAACTCGCCGAGATCGGCCGGCGCTTTTTCGAGCAGCCGTGGATCGACGCAGCACCTCGCCCCGGCAAGGCCGGTGGCGCTTTCGCCCATCCGACGGTGCCCAGCGCCCATCCCTATCTGCTGCTCAACTATCACGGCCGCACCCGCGACGTGATGACGCTGGCCCATGAACTCGGCCATGGCGTGCATCAGGTGCTCGCCGGCGATCAGGGCTATCTGCTCGCCAACACCCCGCTCACCCTGGCCGAGACCGCCTCGGTTTTCGGCGAAATGCTGACTTTCCGCGCCATGGTCGCGAAAGAGCGCGATCCGCGCCGCAAGCGGGTGATGCTGGCGGCCAAGGTCGAGGACATGCTCAACACCGTGGTCCGCCAGATCGCTTTTTACCGCTTCGAGAAGCGCCTGCACCTCGCGCGCCGCGAAGGCGAGCTGCTGGCGCCGCGGATCGGCGAGATCTGGCTCGAGGTGCAGCGCGAAAGCCTCGGCCCGGCGTTCGAGTTCACCCCCGACTATGCGGTGTTCTGGGCCTATATCCCGCATTTCATCCACACGCCCTTTTATGTCTATGCCTATGCCTTCGGTGATTGCCTGGTGAACGCGCTCTATGGCGTCTTCGAGGATGGCCATCCCGGTTTCGCCGAAAAATATCTCGATCTCCTGCGCGCCGGCGGCAGCAAGCGGCATCGCGAATTGCTCGCCCCGTTCGGACTGGATGCCGCCGATCCGGCGTTCTGGCGGCGCGGGCTCGATGTCATCGCGGGACTGATCGATCAGATCGAGGCCGCGGGCTGATGTCGGGTACTTCCCGCGAGGATGCTCCCCATGATGATGCTGGGCGCGCCTCGTTTTTCGGTGAGATCAAGCGCATGGCGCGCACCTCGGGCGCGGTCGGCGGCATTGCCGCGCGCGTCGCCGGCGCCCGGCTTTTTGGCGTCAGCCCCAATCGCGCCGCGCACGCCGAGGACCTGAAGCAGATCCTGGGCGGACTCAAGGGGCCGCTGATGAAGGTGGCGCAGTTTCTCTCGACCGTGCCCGACGCGCTGCCCGCCGAATACGCCGCCGAACTCGCGGAACTCCAGGCCAACGCCCCGCCGATGGGCCGCGCCTTCGTGCGCCGGCGCATGGCGGGCGAACTCGGCCCCGACTGGCGCGGCCGTTTCGCCGCCTTCGACGAGGAGGCCGCCGCCGCGGCGAGCCTCGGCCAGGTCCATCGCGCGCGCCTGCATGACGGCACCGAGGTTGCCTGCAAGCTGCAATACCCCGACATGCCGAGCACGGTGGAGGCCGATCTCCGACAGCTCAAGCTCGCCATGGCGATCTATCACCGCATGGATAACGCCATTCAGCAGGGCGATATCTATGCCGAGCTGGCGGAGCGGCTGCGCGAGGAACTCGACTACCGGCGCGAGGCGGCGCAGATGCAGCTCTACCGCCAGATGCTCGCGTCCGAGCCCACCGTGCGTGTCCCCGCCCCGATCGCAGGTTTTTGCACCCGGCGCCTGCTCACCATGACCTGGCTCGAAGGCCGGCCCTTGATGCGCTGGATGGCCGATGATCCCCCCCAGGAGGCGCGTAACGAGGTCGCCGTCGCGCTGTTTCGCGCCTGGTATGTGCCGTTCTACCGCTATGGCGTGATCCATGGCGATCCGCATCTCGGCAATTATCAGGTGCGGGAGGGCAATCAGGTCAATCTGCTCGATTTTGGCGCGATCCGGGTTTTTCCTGCCCGCTTCGTACGGGGCGTGATCGATCTCTTCGAGGCGGTGCGCGACAAGGATCTGGCGCGCGCCCATGCCGCCTATGAAAGCTGGGGATTCAAGGACATCACCGCGGAGAAGCTCACGGTGCTCAATCTCTGGGCGCAGTTCCTCTATGAACCCCTGATGCAGGACCGGGTGCGGCGCATCCAGGAGACCAATGATCCGCAATATGGCCGCGCCGTCGCCGAGGAGGTGCATGCCGGCCTCAAACGTACCGGCGGCGTCCGGCCACCGCGCGAATTCGTCCTCATGGACCGCTCGGCGATCGGCCTTGGCAGCGTGTTTCTGCGGCTCGGCGCCGAACTCAACTGGCACCGCCTGTTCCACGAGCTGATTGCCGATTTCGACACCGACCAGGTGGCCGCACGCCAAGCCGCCGCCCTCGCCCAAGCCGGCGTGCCGGCCACCAGCTGAACGGGTGCGGGAAGCCAGGGTCAGATCGTCCGCCCGCCATCGACCTCTAGAATCACGCCGGTGATGAATTCCGCCTCGTCGGACGCGAGATAGAGGCAGGCGTTGGCGATGTCTTCCGGCGTCGAGAGCCGGCCGAGCGGGATGGTGGCGAGGAAGCGGGCGCGATTCTCCGCGGTGTCGGGAACCCCCATGAAGGCTTCGAGTAGTCCCGTCGCGCCCATCACCGGGGCGATGCAGTTCACGCGGATATGATCGGGGGCGAGTTCGGCGGCGAGCGAGCGCGAAAGCAAGTTCACCGCTCCCTTGGTGCCGTTATACCAGGTAAGGCCGGGGCGCGGGCGGATGCCGGCGGTCGAGCCGATATTGATGATCACGCCGCTTTTCTGGGCGCGCAGCACCGGCACGGCGGCGTTGACCATGTGGTAGATCGATTTGACGTTGATCGCATAGACGCGGTCGAACTCGTCTTCCGTCACCTCCAGCAGCGGCTTGTTGCGATGCGTCCAGCCGGCGTTGTTGACGACAATGTCGAGTTTGCCGCCATGCTGGACGGCGCGCCCGACCGCGGCCTCGGTATCGGTCCGGCTGGTGACATCGCCGGTTATGGCAATCGCGTCATGCCCGATCGCCTCAGCCATTTCCGCCGCTCCCGGGCCATTGATGTCCATGAGCACGATTTTCGCACCTTCGGCTGCGAAGCGCCGCGCGATGCCGGCGCCGAAACCGGATGCCGCGCCCGTGATCAGCGCTGATTTCCCTTTGAGACGCATTTTTCCCTCCCGCTCGCTGGCACGGAACCCTCCCGCGCGGCGGCGATGATGGCGCCCGCGCCATGCGCTGCCTAGGGGGATCGGTCCGGCGGGATCAAATCCGGGAGATCAGATGATGATGCGTGCCTCGAAGGGTGGCCGGAGGTCGGGGGCGTCGAATTCGATCACCCAGAGATCGGGGTCGAATGCGATCTGGCGGGTGATATAGCGATCGACCGCCGGCTCATCGACCGGCGCCGGCCCGGTCGCGGCGAGCCAGGCCGCGCCGCCATCGGGGCCGCGGATCTGCGAGAGCACGCAGAGCCCCTCGCGCCCCCGCAGCACGACGAGCACTCCCCCGGCGTCGGCGTCACCGCGGCGCAGCACTACGCCGGGCCGGCCCGCGACCGTGCCGGTGCGGAGCATTGCCTGCACCCATAATTCCGTCTTGACCCGCGCCTCACCCATCTTTCGCCCTCCGCCTCACCGATCCCGCGCTTGACCGCACCAAAGGTTTGGCCGATCACTCCGGCTCAAGCGTTCTGCCTAAGACATATCCTGGCTGGAGAGAAAATTTCGCATGACCGTCGCGTTGATCGTGGGCGCCGGGCGGGGCAGCCGCATGGGTGGGCCGATCCCCAAGCAATACCGGCTGCTCGACGACATGCCGATCCTGCGCCACACGGCGCTCGCCTTCCGCCGCCATCCGGCGGTCTCGCTGGTGCAGGTGGTCATCCACCCGCTCGACCAGAAGCTCTACGCCGAGGCGGTGGAGGGGCTCGATTTGCCGGCGCCGGTGATCGGGGGGGCGACCCGCCAGGAATCCGTTCGCCTCGGCATGGAAGCGGTTGCCGCGCGCGATCCGGCCAAGATCATCATCCACGACGCGGTGCGCCCGTTTGTCGAGCAGGAAACGATCAGCGCGGTGATCGCGGCACTCGATGCCCATCCGGCGGTGATCGCCGCTCTGCCGGTGCCCGATACGCTCAAGCGTTGCCAGGACATGATCGTCACCGACACCCTCGATCGCCGCGATGTCTGGCGGGCGCAGACGCCGCAGGGCTTCCGTTTTCCCGAGATCCTGGCGGCGCACCGTGCCATCCATCTGCGCGATCCGATCCATCTCGATCTCACCGACGATTCCCTCGTCGCCGAGCGTGCCGGCATCGCGGTCGCGGTGGTGCATGGCAGCGACGATAATTTCAAGATCACCACCGAGCGCGATCTCGAGCGCGCCGAGACGATCATCCAGCGCGGCCGCCAGGAATGGCATACCGGCTGGGGCTTCGACGTGCATCCCTTCGGCCCCGGCGATCACGTCATGCTGTGTGGCATTCCGGTGCCGCACGGCTTCGGCATCGCCCGCCAGCAGAATGCCGACGTGCCGCTCAATGCCGTCACCGACGCTTTGCTCGGCACCATCGGTGGCACCGACCGGGGGGGGCATTTCCAGCCCAGCATGCCGATCTGGCAGGGAGCGACCTCGGAGCTGTTCCTCCGCCACGCGGTCTCGCTGGTGACCATGAAGGGCGGGCGGATTGTCCATGTCGATGTCAGCGTCATCTGCGAGCATCCCGATATCACGCCATTCCACGACCGCATGGTGACCCGCCTCGCCACCCTGCTCTCGGTGCCGCCAGAGCGGGTGAGCGTGAAAAGCGCTTCCTCGCTCGGCACCGGCCCGATTGCGCGGCGCGAGGGCATCGCCGCGCAATGCTTGGCGACGGTGCAGTACCCGGCGCTATAATAAGGCGAGTGGGGTGCCCTGGACCGCCGGGGGCCGCGTCCCCAGCCCGCCATATCCGGAAAGGATGGCGAACTCTATGGTTGTGCTGGGGGTACAGCGGGAGAGGAAAGGAAAGCCCCGGGCTCTCAGAGCCTGAAAATCCATCGAACCTGCAAATGAATGCTCGCGGGGAAACCTGCTTTCTTCTGATCAACTCCGGGGCGCGAGGGCGGTTTTTGCAAACGCTCAGGGCTAATGCCCGAGTGCCTGGACAATCTCCTCGGTCATCTTCTTGGCATCGCCGAACAGCATCATCGTGTTAGGCCGGAAAAACAGTTCGTTCTCCACCCCGGCATAGCCCGAAGCCATCGAGCGCTTGACGAACAGCACCGTCTTGGCTTTGTCCACTTCGAGGATCGGCATGCCATAGATCGGTGAGGTGGGGTCGGTTTTGGCGGCGGGGTTGGTCACGTCATTGGCGCCGATGACATAGGCAACATCGGCCGTCGAGAACTCATTGTTGATCTGCTCAAGCTCGAACACCTCGTCATAGGGCACGTTGGCCTCGGCGAGCAGCACGTTCATGTGCCCCGGCATGCGCCCGGCGACCGGATGGATGGCGTATTTCACCTCCACCCCTTCGGCTTTGAGTGTGTCGGCCATTTCGCGAAGCGCGTGCTGCGCCTGGGCGACCGCCATGCCATAGCCCGGCACGACGATCACCTTGGAGGCGTTCTTGAGGATGAAGGCGGCATCTTCGGCCGCGCCACTTTTCACCGTGCGATCGCCCACGCCCGGCCCACCGGCGCCGGCAGCGCTGGTATCGGTGCCGAACCCGCCCAACAGCACGTTGATAATGCTGCGGTTCATTCCTTTGCACATGATGTAGGAGAGGATCGCGCCCGAAGAGCCGACCAAGGCGCCGGTGATGATCAGGGCGAGGTTCTGGATGGTAAAGCCGATGCCCGAGGCCGCCCAGCCGGAATAGCTGTTGAGCATCGAGACGATCACCGGCATGTCAGCGCCCCCGATCGGAATGATCAGCAGGAAGCCGAGCAGGAAGGCGAGAGCCGCGATCACCCAGAACAGCGGCTGCAGGCCGCCGGTGGCGACGAAGGCTACGATCAGCAGCACGATGGCGACGGCGATCGCCAGATTGATCTGGTGCTGGAAGGGAAAAGTGATGGGCGCGCCGCGCATCAGCGCCTGGAGCTTGGCGAAGGCGATGACCGAGCCGGAAAACGTGATGGCGCCGATGGCGAGCCCGATCGACATTTCGATCAGGCTTTCGAGATGGATCGCCCCCGGCTCGCCGATGCCAAAAGCCTGCGGCGCGTTCAGCGCCGAGGCGGCGACGAACACCGCGGCCATGCCGACCAGAGAGTGAAACGCCGCGACCAACTGTGGCAGCGCCGTCATCTGGATGCGGAGCGCGACAAATACGCCAATGCTGCCGCCGATCGCCAGCCCAAGCACGATCAGCCCGTAGCCGGCGAACGACATCCCGGCATGGGAGAGCGTCGCGAGAATGGCGATCGCCATGCCCACCATGCCGAATAGATTGCCGCGCCGCGAGCTGTCGGGATGCGAGAGGCCGCGCAGTGCCAGAATAAAAAGAACGGCGGCGGCGAGATAGGCGGCCGATGTCAGGCTTTCGGGCATCGCGTCCTCACTTCGTCTTCTTGCGGAACATCTGCAGCATGCGCTGCGTCACCACGAAGCCGCCAAAAATGTTCACCGAGGCGAGCAGCACCGCGAGGAAGCCGAAGCTCATGCCGGCGCCAGTTGCCGCCAAGCCGGCGGCGAGCATGGCGCCGACGATGATCACTGAGGAGATCGCGTTGGTCACCGCCATCAAGGGCGAATGGAGCGCCGGCGTCACGTTCCACACGACATAATAGCCGACGAAGCAGGCGAGGACGAAAATCGTCAGCAGCAAGATGAACGGTGCGCCGGCATGGGCGGGTATGCCGGCGGCGGCATAGGCCTCAGCGTGCTGGGCCAACTCCTGAGCGCGAGCGGCGAGGGTGGTCGCCTCATTGGCCAGATCATGGGGGTTCATCGGCGTCGTTCCTCCGGCTCAGGCGGCTTTCGGGGGCTGGAACTGGCTGTGCGCCACGGCGCCGTTGCGCGTCAGCAGCACGCCCTTGATGATATCGTCACTTTCCGGGAGCTTGGGCGTCTTGGCGTCCTTGTCCCAGAACGTCGTGAGAAAAGTGAGCAGGTTGCGCGCGTAGAGATTGCTCGCCGCAACCGGAATGCGCGCCGGCCAGTTGCGCCAGCCGAGGATGGTGACGCCGTTTTCGGTGCGATGGCTCTCACCCGCGACGGTCGCCGCGCAATTGCCCCCGCCATCGGCGGCGAGATCGACAATCACGCTGCCCGGCTTCATCGCCGCCACCATCGCCTCGGTGACGATCACCGGCGCCTTGCGCCCCATCACCAGGGCGGTGCAGATGATGATGTCGTTCTTGGCCACGGTCGTGGCCATCAATTCGGCCTGCTTCTGGCGGAAGGCCTCGCTCATCTCGCGCGCATAGGCCCCGGTCTGCCCGGCTGTCTCTTCGTCCTCAACGCCGATGAAAGCGGCGCCGAGCGATTTGATTTCTTCCTTGGCGGCGGGACGGACATCGGTTGCCGAGACGATGGCGCCGAGCCGGCGCGCGGTCGCGATCGCCTGCAGGCCGGCGACACCGGCGCCGATGACGAAGACGCGGGCCGGCGGCACCGTGCCGGCGGCCGTCATCATCATGGGAAATCCGCGCTGTAGCGTCGCCGCCGCCTCGATCACCGCGCGATAGCCGGCGAGATTGGCCTGGCTGGAGAGCACGTCCATCGCCTGCGCGCGGGTGATGCGCGGCAGCAATTCCATCGCCACCGCATCGATCCCGGCCTCCGCCAGCGCCGCGACCAGGTGAGGCTCGGCGAAGGCGTTGGCGATCGAAACCAGGAGCGCGCCGCGCCGGATCGCCGCGCGCGTCTCCGGCCCCGGCATCTGCACCGCGAAGACGATATCGGCGCCCGCCAAGGTGGCTGCTTCATCGGCGCCGATCTCGGCACCGGCGCTAGCAAACTCGGCATCGGCGATCGCCGCGCCAACGCCGGCGCCAGACTGCACAGCGACGGTAAGGCCGAGGCCGATGAGTTTCTTCACGGTTTCGGGCGTTGCCGCGACACGCCTCTCGAAAGCGTCGCGTTCCTTGAGCACCGCAAGGCGCATCCGATCAGTCCTCCAGATTGTGACCAGGGCAGAGAGACTTCACCTGCCGCCATACGCGGCCCCGCCAAAGCTGGCAAGGGGGCCGTCGGGTGCCCAGCCGGTCAAAACGGCAAGGCGGAGCGTCGCGCGCACCCGTCCCGCCTCGGTCGGCAGCGCCGCCAGCGCCGTGGAAAACAGCGCCCGCCGCGGCACGCGCCGGCTGCGCGCAGCGAGCGCGTTCGCCTCGCCGGCATCGCGCAGATCACGCAGCAGATCCCAAGGGTCGGCGTAAAGCAGCGCGATTTCCGCGACATCGGCGACCGGGAGAGCGAAACCGGCGCGCTGCAACAGCCCGGCGCAATCGCGGAGGTCGGGGAACGGCGCGATGCGCGGCGCGGCGCCCGCGCTGAGCGCGGCCTCGGCCCCGAGCAGCGCCGAGCGCAGCTCGCCGAGCGTGCCGGCCGCCGGCA
Organism: Pseudomonadota bacterium; assembly: GCA_021801255.1. GTDB lineage: Bacteria > Pseudomonadota > Alphaproteobacteria > Acetobacterales > Acetobacteraceae > Acidibrevibacterium. The sequence continues at coordinate 37,221 of JAJYYH010000030.1, read as the reverse complement.
GGCTGGCGAGAAAGAGCCCGCCCGGCGCCAGCGCGCGGCGGATCTGGATCAGCGCGCCGGGCAGGTCGTTGACCCAATGGAGCGAAAGGCTGGCGATGACGAGATCGAAACTGCCTGGCGCGAAGGGCAGGCATTCCTCGTCGAGCGCGAGACAAGGTGGCCCGGATCGGGCGGCCATCCGGGGCGAGATGTCACCCGCGACCACCGCGATCCCGCGCCCGCGGAGGAGCGGCGCAACCACGCCCCGCCCGCCGAGATCAAGCGCCCGCGAAAACCGCCGCGTGGTGTCATCCAGCCGCTCGATTAGCCGCGCCGCGAGATCGCCCAATAGCTCCACCTCCCCGATCCGCACGGCCGCGCGCTCGCGCTGGCGGCGCACGGCGCGACGGTCGAAAATCACCGGGGCTTCAGTCATGAGAGAAAAACCAAGGCGAGGGCGCCGCTCTGGACCCGCTGGACCAGCGGCCCCAGACCCGCATCCGGGCAGAAACCACAACCACCCTCCAGCGATGGTGAGATTGCAGCACGATAACGAGGTAGATTAAGTTTTGCAATTTTCCGTTGGCAGTAGAATGACAAGGGATAAAGTGCGATTCAGGCAACTGAAAATGGTTCCCACCCACCGTGCCAAGGGCACTTGACACAATTATGTCGATTATGTCTCGAAAAGAGAAATTGGTTCAAACCGCGCGGAGAGGAAGGAAAATATGAGCAAATATCTGCCTATAACTGTTCTCGAAAGCCGCTGGTATAAAGATGGAAATCACTCGGTAAAAGGGTTTTTTGATAATTTAGCTCTTATCCATCGTGACAATCCGGCTGCATATCACTACGAAATGTTTAATAATAAAGAATCTATTAAAGAAATAATATGCAGAATACAAGATTCACAATATGGTAATTGTGTATATATTGGCGCCCATGGTTCTCAGATAGAGATATTTGGAGCGGGAGAAAACAAAATATCTCGTACAGAAATAAGGAATATTTTCAATAGAAATCAAGCCGGCGGAGTGTATTTTGCCGCTTGCGAGTTTATGAATGTCGGAAACGCCTCATTTTTTCTACTAGAGTCAGCATATATCTCGCCGTGGTGGTTTGCAGGTTTTTCTAAATCTACGGAATGGATGACTTCTTCTTTGTTTGATACAATATTTTTTGACATATACCTGAGAACTTATGGGACTGAGTTGCAAAAAATTACCAAAACCGCAAAGATCATGCGGACGAATTTTTCTGGATATGTCAACGCCTTAGAATTCAAAATTTTTACTCTTCAAAGAGGACGATATCGAACAATGATAGAGTTAATCAGCGGAGAAAAATGGAGATGGCAACATAAAAAATTAATAAAAATTTAATTATTGCATTTATGTATCTTTTTATCTTTTATGCTTAAAGATGCGTTGAGTTTAATAAATTTTTTGATCGGACAACCTTGCCCGTGAGCAGAGGAAAGAATAATTGACATGAAATTTTCCGCGGTTATTCGGCGCTTGAGACGGGTGCGGCCCAAATTTTGGTCCACCCCGCCTGTTTCGCCCGGTAAGCGCGGCATCGGCGCGGCGGTCAAAGATCGTTCGCTGATCCATTGTCTTTCCCCGAGGCTTGAAAGGCTAGGCAGCGTTAAGGCCAGGGGCTTTGCCCCTGGACCCCAGCAAAGGCGGAGCCTTTGCAATCCTTTCCATGATGCGGGTCTGGGGGCGCTGCCCCCAGCGGGTCGAGGGCGGAGCCCTCGCCTTAATTTTGATAAGATAAACACCCCACAACTCTCAACCTTGCGTGCCGGCCGCTCCGGCCTCAGCTATACCGGCGATCGCGTGGGAAGCGAAAAGGAGAAAACCATGCCGCTCCGCATCGGCATTACCGGCATCGCCGGGCGCATGGGAAGCCTGCTGGCCGAGGAGGCGCGCCGCGCCGGGGTGCTGGCGGGCGGCACACTGCGCCCTGGCTCGGCGCATCCGCCGCTGCCCGAGGCGCTGATACTCCCGGATATCGCCGCCCTCGCGCGGGTCTCCGACGTGGTGATCGATTTCACCCATGCCGCCGCCGTCGCCGCCCATGCCGAGGCCCTGGCGGCGGCGGGCACGCCCTGGGTACTCGGCACCACCGGGCTTGCCGCCACGGACGAGGCTTTGGTCGCCGCGGCGGCGCGGCGTATCGCGGTCTGTGCCGCGGCGAATTTTTCCCCCGGCGTCACGCTCGTGCTCGCTTTGGCCGAACGCATGGCCGCCGCCCTGCCGGGGGATGTCTATGACGCCGAGATCGTCGAGATGCACCATCGCCAGAAGGTCGATGCCCCCTCCGGCACCGCGATCGGGCTGGGTCAGGCGGTGGCGCGCGGGCGCGGGGTCGATCTCGCCGGCGCGATGGAGAGCGGGCGGCAGGGCCATACCGGACCGCGCCGGGCCGGCGCCATCGGCTTTGCCTCCTTGCGCGGCGGCCAGGTGGTGGGCGAGCATACGCTTATCTTCGCGGCCGCGAGCGAGCACATCGCGCTCACCCATCGCGCCTTCGACCGCCGGGTTTTTGCCGCCGGCGCGGTGCGCGCGGCCCTCTGGCTCGCCGGGCGGGAGCCAGGGCTTTATTCGATGCGCGACGTGCTCGGCCTCAGCGCATCGGCTTGACCAAGGGCCGCATTTCCGCCAAAGAGCGCCCGCCCCGGTGCCGCCTGCGCCGGCGCGGCCGCCGGCATTCTCCGGTCCCTGCGCGACAAGAGGACGAACTGCGCCATGCGCGACAAGGGCGATTTCCTGTTTACTTCCGAGTCGGTCTCGGAAGGCCATCCCGACAAGGTGGCGGACCGTATCAGCGACACCGTGCTCGATGCCTTCCTCGCCGCCGATCCCTATGCCCGCGTCGCCTGCGAGACGCTGGTGACCACCAACCGCATCATCCTGGCCGGCGAGACCCGTGGCCCCGAGACCATCACCGCCGAATATCTCAGCCATCTCGCGCGCCTCGCGGTGCATGATATCGGCTACGACCAGGAAGGGTTCAGTTGGCGCAACGCGGAGGTGGAGTGCCATCTCCACGCGCAATCCGTCGATATTGCCCAGGGTGTCGATTCCGTCGGCAACAAGGACGAGGGCGCCGGCGATCAAGGCATCATGTTCGGCTATGCCTGCCGCGAGACCGAGGCGCTGATGCCGGCACCGATCTATTACGCCCACCTGATCCTGCGCCGGATCAGCGAACTCCGCCGTAACCGCGATGTTTCCGCCGCCGGGCTGCTGCCGGACGCCAAAAGCCAGGTGACGCTGCGCTATGTCGATGGCAAGCCGATCGGCGCCACCAGCATCGTTGTCTCGATCCAGCACACGCCCGATCTGGAGCAGGTGGAAATCAGGCGCATGCTGTGGCCGATCGTGGAATCGAGCCTGCCGCGCGGCTGGATGTGCCCGGAGGCACAATTCTACGTCAACCCGACCGGGAAATTCGTCATCGGTGGGCCGGATGGCGATTGCGGGCTCACCGGGCGCAAGATCATCGTCGATACCTATGGCGGGGCGGCGCCGCATGGGGGCGGGGCCTTCAGCGGCAAGGATCCGACCAAGGTTGATCGCTCGGCCGCCTATGCCTGCCGCTACCTCGCCAAGAACGTGGTCGCCGCCGAACTCGCTGAAAGCTGCACCTTGCAGTTGAGCTATGCCATCGGGGTGGCGCAACCGCTCTCGCTCTATGTCGATCTCGGCGGCACCGGGCATGATGTGGACGAGGTGCGGCTGGAGCGGGTGTTGCGCGAACTCGTCGATCTCCGCCCGCAAGGCATTCGCGAGCATCTCCAGCTCAACCGCCCGATCTACGCGCCGACCTCGGCCTATGGCCATTTCGGCCGCGAGCCGGACGCCGAACTCGGCACTTTTACCTGGGAGCGGACAGATCTGGTGCCGGCGCTGCGCGCGGCTTTCGGGCGCTGAGCGAAACCCCTGGCGCGACGCGGCCGGGCGCCCGGCCGCTCAAGCCGCCGCCCGAGCGACTCTATGGCCGCCAGCACGGCCATCGGCTGCGCCCGCGCCAGGAGCGCCTGCTGGCCGAGACCTTACCCCGGCTTCGGCTCGACCCCGCCGCGCCGCTCAAAGGGCTTGCGGGGTTCTCCAGCCTGGCGCTGGAAATCGGTTTTGGTGGCGGCGAACATGCGCTGGCCGAGATCGCCGCGAAGCCCGAGGCCGCGCTGATCGCGTGCGAGGTTTTCGCCAACGGCGTCTGCTCGCTGCTCGCCCGGCTGGTGCCCGCGGGGGGAGAGGCCGACGCTCCGCTTCCCGCCAATCTCCGTCTCTGGGACAACGACGCCCGGATCGTGCTGCGCGCCCTGCCCGAAGCCTCTTTGACGCGGGTTTTTCTCCTTTTCCCCGACCCCTGGCCGAAATCGCGTCACGCCAAGCGGCGCTTCGTGCATCCGGCGAATTTGTCTCTCGTCGCCCGCGCGCTCCGCCCCGGCGGGGAATGGCGGATCGCCACCGACGATCCGACCTATCAGGCCTGGGTCGCCGAGGTTTTCGCCGCGCAGGATTTTTTTGTCTTCGCTCCCCCCCGCGCCGCGCGCCCGCGCGACTGGGCGCCGACGCGCTACGAGGCAAAAGCCCTCAAGGCCGGGCGCCAGCCGCTCTACTGGCGGCTGATCCGCCGTTAGGGGGTGGTCCCGCTGGCGTGGCCGGTGCCACTCTGGGCCTCTGCGAGGCCGCCGCCCCAGCTCCACCAGCCGCGCGGCAGTTGTGCGGCGGCTTCCGCGGTAATGGCGGCCTCGGGGCTGGCGAAGAGGCCGAAACAGGTGGCGCCGGAGCCGCTCATGCGGGCAAGCAGCACCCCGGGCAGCCGCGCGATCGTTGCCAACGCCCCGGCGATGGCCGGACAGAGCGCGATCGCCACGGCTTCGAGATCGTTGCCCAACGCCGCGAGATCGGCGGCCATGGTAGCGGCGTCGGCCCACATTTCGGGCAGCGTCGCGGGGGATGAAAAGCCGCCCGCCCGCGCCGCGAAAACCTCGCCAGTGGCCAGCGCGATGCCGGGGTTGACCAGCACCAGCCCGAATTGGGGCAGGCGTGGCGCGGGGCTGAGCATCTCACCAATGCCTCGCATCCGCGCCGGCCGCGCGGCGAGGCAGGCCGGCACATCGGCGCCGAGGTGGAGCGCCAGGGCCGCGAGATCGCCAGGGCTTAAATCCCAGAGCCGCGCCAGCGCCCGGAGCGTCGCGGCGGCATCCGCCGAGCCGCCACCGATCCCTGATGCCACGGGCAGGTTTTTCTCGAGCGTGAGCGCCGCCGCTTGGGAGCGCCCGGCGGTCTTGGCGAGGAGGCGGGCGGCGCGCAGCACGAGATTGTCGCCCATGGGGGCGAGCGCGGCGCCAAAGCGGCCAGTGAGCGTGAGGGAAAATGTGTCGGCGGGCGCGGCACGCAGCCGATCATGGACGGCGGCGAAAACCACCAGGCTGTCGAGCAGGTGATAGCCATCACCGCGCCGGCCGGTGACGCGGAGAAAGAGATTGATCTTGGCCGGGGCGCATTCCACCACCGGCGCGACGATGTCCGCGGGTGCCGTGCTCAATGTGGCGCGGCGCCGCTGGCCCCGCTCGTCGGATCGCCGGCGAGGCCGGCGGTGGACACCCCGGCCTGCTTGAGCTTCGCCTCAAGTTTCACCGCCTCATCGGGCTCGGGCTTCAGGGCGAGCGCGAGGCGCCATTGATAGGTCGCCTCCAACTTCCGCCCGGCGGCCCAGAGGGCATCGCCGAAATGGCCGTTGATGGTCGGATCCTCGGGCTCCATCTCGACCGCCCGCTCCAGCCAGTGCACGGCGCCGGAGGGATCGCCCTGGCGCAGCAGCACCCAGCCGAGGCTGTCGATGATCGCCCCGTCATTGGGCTTCAGTGCCACCGCTTTCTCGATCAGCTTGCGTGCCTCGGCGAGATGGGTGCCTTGCTCGGCCCAGGAGTAGCCGAGATAGTTGAGCACATAGGGTTGATCGGGCGAGAGCTGCAGGGCATGCTCGAAATCGGCCTGCGCCTTGGGCCATTGATGAGCGCGATCATAGCAAATACCACGGGCATAGAACAGCACCCAGTCGCGCGCCGTGACATCCTGCACCCGCGCGAGCGCGCCGTCATAGGCGGTGATCGCTTTGTTGAACTCGCTTTTGCCGCGATAGATATCGCCCAGCTGGGCAAGCGGCTCGGGCCGGTCGGGGAACTGCTTGGCAAGGTTTTCGAGGAGAGCGACGGCGGTCGAGGTATGACCGAGCTGGTCCTCGATGGTGGCGCGGCGGAGATCGATGAGGCCGGCGAGCGGCGCGTTGGCCGGCACGCTGGCGAGAATCTGCAGCGCGTTGTCCAACTGCCCGTTATCCTCCAGCATGTTGGACATCATCAGCCGCGCCGCTGTCATTTGCGGCCGCAGATCGAGGGCCAAGCGCAGGATGATCAGGGAGAAATCATCGGCCTCCTGCTGGCGCAGCGAGGCGGCGAGCGCGAGATAGGCCTCGGCGATGCCATCCACCGCCGAGGCCACCGGACGAGTCGCGATCTCGGCTTCCAGCGCGGGCACCGCCATGGAGAGCACGCTGTCACCCTCGCGGAGGGTATCGAGGGTGCGCCGCGCCTCTTCCATCTCGCCATGGCGGGCCTGCCAGCTCGCCAGGATCTGGGCGAAGCGGAGATTGGGGGCGGCGAAAGTTTTCTGGGCCATATCGTAGAAACGCTCGGCATCGGCATCGCGCCCGGCGAGATCGGCAATCAGCGCCGCGTGCAGGGCGTAGATGCCACCGATGCGTGGGTTGCTGGTCAACGGGCGGAGGATATCGAGCGCGGCATCGACATGGCCGGCGCCCATGTCGGACCAGGCGAGCAGCAGCGGCTGCAGCACCGCCGAGATGCCGTGATTGGGCAGTGAGAGATAGCGCTGCTTGGCTGATTCCCACTCGCCGTGCCGCGCCGACTCGTCGGCGAGGAGCAACTGGGCGGCGGCGTTGTCGGGCAGCTTGACGGCGAGCCGCACCGCCTCCGGCCGGCCGGCGACGAGATTGGCGATGAACGCCTGGCGCAACAACACGCCGTTGGAGGGATCATCGGCGAGCGCCGCGAGCAGCTTGGTCGCCGCGACATCGGCCGCGCCCTGGCTTGCCGCGAACTGGCCGACCAGATAGTCGCCATAGACCCCGGACGGATCGTCACCGCTGGGCTCGCCACGCCCGAGCGCCCCCGGCGCGGCATTGCTCGCGGCGCAGGCCGAGAGCAGCGTGACGGCGAGAAGGGCGAGGCGGGGGCGGAATGAGGAGATGTTCATAGGTTTATTCTACCAGCCAACCGCCCGCCGCGCTATCTCCCCCGCCCTGCTGACAGGGCGGGCGCGGGCACTGGCTGAAAAGTGATCGCCCCGCGCCAGGTCCGCGGGAAATTTATCGCGCAGGGAAAGGGCTCATGGAGAATTTCAGCGCGTCAGCATAAGACCAAGACGCCGGCCCGCACGCCGCTGGTTGCGGCGCCAGGGCCGGCGTGCTTTGATCGCCGCGGCGGGGAGCCTGATCAATCCAGAGGGATTTGCATGAAACCGCATCAGCACCAGCTTCCCGCGTTTCCAGATGGCGTTCTTTTTCAAGTTCGATTGATTTTCAGGCTCTGAGCGTTCGCAATGGGCCCGCGATGTCCTCGGAGACGCGCCTGATGGCTGAGGAGCAGGGCAATCTTGTGCGCGTCGCGCTGCCGCCGCTCGCCTGGGCGCGGACAGCCGGGCGCGCGCCCACGGTGGTGTTTTTCCCTGGCTTCAACAGCAACATGAATGGCGAGAAGGCGATGGCTCTGGCCAGCCTGTGCGCCGCGCGCGGCCAGGCGATGCTGCGCTTTGACTATTCCGGCCATGGCGCCAGCGGCGGGCGTTTCGAGGACGGCACGATCGGGGCCTGGACCGCGGATGCGCTCGATATCATCGACGCGCTCACCGAGGGCGATCTCGTGCTGGTCGGCTCCTCGATGGGCGGCTGGATCGCGCTTTTGGTGGCGCTCGCGCGGCCGCGCCGCGTCACGGGGCTGATCGGCATCGCCGCCGCCCCTGATTTCACCGAAATCCTGATGTGGAACGCGATGTCTTTCGAGACCCGCGAAACCCTGCGGCGGCTGGGCAAAATCATGGCGCCGAGCCGCTACGGTCCGGCGATGCCGATCACCCTGGCGCTGATCGAGGAGGGACGGCGGCATCTCCTGCTCGAGCGGCCGATCCCGCTCGCCTGTCCGGTGCGGCTGCTGCATGGCCAAGCCGACCCGGAAGTGCCGTGGGAACTGGCGCTCCGCCTCGCCGAGCAGATCACCACGCCCGATCTCCACCTCACCTTGGTCAAGGATGGCGATCACCGGCTTTCCCGCCCCGCCGATCTCGCGCTACTAGGCGCGACGCTCGCTGGTCTCCTCGCGGAGAATGGCGGCTAGCCCCTCGCGATAGGTGGGATAGAGCCACTCGAGCCCGAGCGCCGCTTTGGTGCGTGCGTTATCCACGCGGCGGTTTTCCGCCCAGAAACTGAGTGCCATCGGGCTCATCGTGGCGCGGGCCTCGGCGAACCGGATTTCAGGTGGCGGCGGCAGGCCGAGCAGGCGGGCGGCTTCGGCGATGACCTCGGCGCTGGACGCGGGAAGGTCGTCGGCGAGATTGAACATCCGCAATCCGCGCGCCGCGGCCCGCGCCATCGCCGCCAGCACCGCGCGCGCGATATCGTCGCGGTGGATACGGGAAAAAACCTGTCCCGGCTTGACGATCCGCCGCGCCCGCCCGGCGCGGAGGTCGTCGAACACCGAGCGGCCGGGGCCATAGATGCCGGCGATGCGGCAGAGATCGACGGCGCGGGTTGTGGAGAACCCGGCCCAGGCTTCCTCGGCGGCGCGGCGGCGGCGCGTGCGGGGCGTGGCCGGCGTGGCTGGCGTCGTCTCGTCGACGAGGCCGCCGCCATGATCGCCATAGACCCCGGTCGAGGAAAGATAGCCGATCCAGCGGAGCCTGGGCGCGGCCGCGATCTCGGCGCCGAAGCGCGCGAGCACCGGATCGCCGGTCTCCTCGGGCGCGGCGGTGATGAGAAGATGGGTGGCGTCCCCGAGAAGGGCGGCCAGTTCGGCGAACGCCACGGCCCCGGCCCGCCCGCTCGCGGCGCGCTCGGTGCCGAGGACGCGGTAGCCCGCGGCCCGCGCGGCAGCGGCAACCGCCGTGCCGCAATAACCGAGGCCGGCAATGAGCAAAAAACGACCATCCCGCGTTGGTGGTACCATCGGCTGAGTTTGCCCGAGACCGCCTGGCGAGGCTAGAGTTTGCCGATCATGGAGAGGCGTGGGAAAATCCTGGCGGGCGGCGTGGCGCTTGTAGTTCTGGCCGGGCTCGGCGGGTTTGCGGCGTGGCGCCTGGCTGACCCTTCCCCTGAAGAAACCCTCGCCTTGCCGGTGCCACCGGTGCCGCCGCGTATCGCCACCGGCAAGGATTACGAGGATTGTCTGGCGATGCTGACCGCCGACCCGGCGGGCGCGCATGGCTTCGCCGAGGCCTGGGAGGCGACCGGTGGTGGGGTGGGGGCGACGCACTGCCTCGGTTTGTCCGAAATCGCTCTCGGCAATGCCGAGACCGGGGCGGAAATGCTTGAACAACTGGGCGCGGAAAGCTCCCCCCCCGCAGTGGGAGCAGCGCGGATCGCCATTCCCGGCGCCGCGCGCGCCATCATCCTGGGCCAGGCCGTGCAAGCCTGGCTGATGGCAGGCGATGCCGCCCGCGCCTTCGGCGATGCGACGCTGGCCCTCATGCTCGCCCCCGACGATCCCGACCTGTTGATCGACCGCTCGATCGCCGCGGCCACCCTGGAGCGCTATCAGGACGCTGTCGCCGATCTCGATCACGCGCTCGCCCTCGATCCGCGCCGCGTCGACGCGCTGGTCTATCGCGCCGCCGCGTGGCGCGAGCTTGGCGAGCTGGCGCGGGCGGAAGAGAATATCGAAGAGGCCCTGGCGCTCGATCCCGACAATGCCGATGCCCTGCTGGAGCGCGGCATTCTTCGCCAGCGCTACGGCGATCTCTCGGGGGCGCGGGCGGATTGGCAGCGCGCCGAGGCGCTGGCGCCCAATACGCCGACCAGCGATCTCGCCGAGCAGAACATCGCGTTGTTGGACGCCGGGCCGGAACAGCCATAAACCAGCTGGCATACGCCGGATCACTCTCAGAGGAGAAAAAACGATGAAATTACTGCGTGTGGGCCCAAAGGGGGCCGAAAAACCAGCGCTACTCGATGGCGCGGGGCAGTTGCGCGATCTCTCGGGCGTGGTTCCCGAGATCGCCGGCGATGTGCTGTCCGATTCCGGCCTCGCGCGGCTCAAGGCGCTCGATCCGGCGCGCCTGCCGCCGCTTAGCGGCCACCCCCGGCTCGGCCCGCCGGTCGCGTTGCCGCTCAATTTCGTCTGCATCGGCCTCAACTACGCCGACCACGCCGCCGAGACCGGCTCGCCCATCCCCAAGGAGCCGATCGTCTTCCTCAAGTCGCTCGGCGCCTTTCAGGGGCCGAATGACGAGGTGAAAATCCCCCGCGGCTCGAAAAAGACCGATTGGGAGGTCGAGCTTGGCGTGGTGATCGGCCGCACCGCGCGCTATGTCCCCGAGAACGAGGCGTTCGATTTCGTCGCCGGCTATTGCGTGGTCAATGACGTGAGCGAGCGGGAATACCAACTCGAACGCGGCGGCACCTGGGACAAGGGCAAGGGCTGCGACACATTCGGCCCCGTGGGGCCCTGGCTGGTGACGCGCGATGAAGTGCCCGATCCGCAGAACCTCACGCTCTGGCTCGATGTCGATGGCAAGCGCATGCAGCACGGCAGCACCCGGACGATGATTTTCGGGGTCGCCAAGCTGGTGAGCTATGTCAGCCATTTCATCACGCTCCATCCCGGCGACATTATCTCGACCGGCACGCCCCCCGGCGTCGGCGCCGGCATCAAGCCCGAGCCCATTTTCCTCAAGCCCGGCCAGACCATGCGGCTCGGCATCGAGGGCCTGGGCGAGCAGCAGCAGAAGGTGCTCGCCGGCTAAATGTGGAATAGGCCCCGGCCAGCGGAGGCCGGGGTCTGGGGGACGGCGCGCCCCCCAGTCTTCACGTAAGTGTTGCTGAGTGGTTTGCGCCTCCATGTACCACACAGCGGATGTGTTGCGGTGGCTTCGAAAGGCCTCCGCAATTCTAGTCCAGTGGCTGCGCGTGGCGGGCGAAGGCGGTGGCGAGGCGGCTGTAGATCGCGCGCTTGAACGGCACCGCGAGCGCCGGCAACTCGGCGAGCGCGGCCCAGCGCCAGGCATCGAACTCGGGGGGCGGATGGGCATCGAGGCGGATATCGTGATCCTCGCCCAAAAAACGGAGCGCGAACCAGCGCTGCTTTTGCCCGCGATAGCGCCCGCCGAGCGCCTGGCCGATCAGTTCCGGCGGTAGATCATAGGTCAGCCATTCGGGATATTCGTCGATGATCTCGGCCCGCGCGGTGCCGATCTCCTCAGCCAACTCGCGCAGCACCGCCTGTTGCGGCGTCTCGCCGGCATCGATGCCGCCTTGCGGCATCTGCCAGGCCCGCGCGAGATGCACGCCCGCCCCGGCCCGCCGACGCCCGATGAAAACTTCTCCGCGACGGCTGAATAGCACAGCGCCTGCGTTCGGACGATAGGGCAGGGCGGCGTTCATTGACTTCCCATCGCGGGGCTTCCCGGCGCGGCCACCAGGGCGCTCGCCGGCACCAGCGCCAGGCCCTGTTCGGTGAGCGAACCGGCCCAGATGGCGATGCGCGAGACCGTCACCGGGCGCGGCAGATCGGCCAGCCCGAGTGCGGTGCCATGTTCGAGCGCGCGCCGCGAAAGCGCTTCCAGCGCCGCGGCGATCGCGGCCTCGCCGGGAGGGGCGTCAACCACCAGATCGACGGCGCGGCCAGGCACGAATTCGGGCGGTGCCGCGCCGGGGCGCGGGTCGATATAGAAGAGGCCGCGCGCCGCGAGGTCGTGTTGCAGGCCCTCGAACAGCATTTTCTCGCCAGCGAAGCGCTCGCCATGCAGGCCATCGAGCGCTCCTGTTGCTCCGGCATAGCCCGTGAGGCGCGAGAGCGCCCATTCCAGCCGCCGCGCGTTGTCCGCCGGAGCCGCGCCGGTGAGCAGCGTCTCCGGTCCCTCGTCGTTGAGCGGGTAGCCTTGCGGTTCGAGCGGCAGCGAGATCAGGATTTCATGCCCATGCGCCCGCGCCGCTTGCGCCAGCCCCACTGGGTTCTGCGCATAGGGCGAGAAGGCGAGCGTCACCGCGGCGGGAAGCTGCTCGATCGCCGCCGTGCTGTCGGCCGCCGAGAGGCCGATGCCGCCGAGCACAAGACCGACGCGCGGGCGTTTTTCGCCGCGACCGGCGGCGCTGGCATAGACCTGCATGGGCTTGCGGCCATCCGGGCCGATGCGCGGCAAATCCTGGCCGGGGAAATCCTGAGCCGCCTCGAGCAGCGCCGGATCGGCGGCGGGCGGCACGCCTGGCGCTGGCATCACCGGCGTGGCTGCGGGAGCCGCGCGGGAAGACGGTACGGCCGCCATCTCGGTCGCTGGCGGCGCGGCCCCCGCGTGGATCGCCTCGTGCCGGGGCGGCGCGCCGAGCAGGGCGAGGACCACAACGAGAGCGGCGACCCCCCCCAGCACCACGGCCCAGAACAGCGCGAGGGCGCGTGCCGGGGGCGACAGGCGCGCCCACCACGCGTGACGCGCGCTGCTCGCTTCCCCCTCCGCCACGGCGGAACGCCTGAGCGGCCTTAGTTCGCCGAGGCGCGTTTCATCGCCGCCAGGGCGTTCACCAGTTTCAGAGCTTGTTGCAACTGGAAGTCCGTCGCTGGCTTCGCTGGGTCGAAGGTCGGCCAGTCAGCCGGCGGGCGCTGCGGCAAGTCCTTGGCGAGCGGCGGCAGATCGTTGCGCGGAGGCGGCGCCGGCTGGCTCGCCCCGCTATTGGTGCCGCCGCTATTGGTGATGATGTGGTTGAGATCGGCCTCGCGCTCGGGCAGCATCGCGCCAGCGGCCTCGCGGCTTTCATGCACCTCGACATCGGGGACGATGCCGAGGCCCTGGATGGAACGGCCCGAGGGCGTGTAGTAGCGCGCCGTGGTGAGGCGGATGGCCCCGTTATTGCCAGGCAGCGGGATCACCGTCTGCACCGAGCCCTTGCCGAAGCTGCGCGTCCCCAGCAGCACCGCGCGGCGGTCGTCTTGCAAGGCGCCGGAGACGATTTCGCTCGCCGAGGCCGAGCCGCTGTTGATCAGCACCACCAGCGGCGCGCCATCGGTGAGGTCGCCGCCCGCCTTGGCGTCCCAGCGCTGGCTGTCGTCGGGGTGGCGGGCGCGCGTCGAGACGATCTCGCCGTGGTTGAGGAAATCGTTCGACACCGCGACCGCCTGGTCGAGCAGGCCGCCCGGATTGTTGCGCAGATCGAAGACATAGCCCTTGATATGGCCGCCGGCTTGGCTCTGCAGCTTGGCGATCGCTTGGCGGATGCCCGCGTCGCTTTGTTCGGTGAATTGCGAGAGGCGGATATAGCCGATATCGCCCTCGAGCGAGGAGCGCACCACCTGGATGTGGATGATCTCGCGCTTCATGCTGACCTCGATCGGCTTTTCGACGCCTTCCCGCTTGATGGTCAGGGTGATTTTGCTGTCGGGCGGCCCACGCATGTGATCGACGGCGTCGTTCAGAGTCAGGCCCTGGACGCTCTTGCCATCGAGGGCGAGGATCAGATCCCCCGCCTTGATCCCGGCGCGCGCCGCCGGCGTGTCATCGATCGGGCTGATCACCTTGATGAAGCCGTTATCCTGCGTCACCTCGAGGCCGAGGCCACCGAACTCGCCGCGGGTCTGCACCTGCATATCCTGGAACGCCTTGGCGTTCATGTAGCTGCTATGCGGATCAAGCCCGGTGAGCATGCCGTTGATCGAGTTCTCGATCAGCTCGCGATCCGGCACGGGCTCGACATAATCGGCGCGGACGCGCTCGAAAACGTCGCCGAACAGGCTGAGCAGACGATAGGTATCGGCGCTGTCGGTGGTCGCCTCGGCGAAGGCCGGGGCAATGCCGAGAGAGGCGCCAAAATGGCGCGCCAGCCGTCCGGCCTCTGGCGCGCACGTGATGCCGGCCAGAAAGGTCGCGCCCAGCAGCAAACCGGTACGTAGCTTCATCCTCATGATCCTCTCGCGCCCTGGCGCTTCATCCCGTTATGGCGATACCCCGATATGGCGCGTGTACCGGCTTTTCGCCAGTCAATCCCAGACGAGGGCCGCCCGACATAAAACTGCCCAATTATCCCTTGGCCTGCAACCACGGCAAGGGATCGATCGCTTGGCCATGATGGCGAAGCTCAACATACAATAGCGGCGCTTTTTCGTCATCGCGAGATGCCCAGGCGGCCATCGCGCCCACCGGATCGCCGGCGCGCACCCGTTCGCCGACCGCGCTCGCGAGCCGCGCCAGGCCAGCCAGGACAAAATCATAGCCACCACCGCAATCGACGATAACCACGACGCCATAGCTGCGGAACGGCCCCGCGAACGCCACCTTGCCCTGGCAGGGCGAGAGCACGCGGGCCTCGGGGGGGGCGCGAAACGTGATGCCCTCCGCCGGTCCGGCCTCGCCTGGTGCGCCGAAATGGCCGATGACGGCGCCGGAAACGGGGGCGATCAAGTGGCCTTGCGCCGCGCCGAGGCCGGGCCCGGCGGGGTGGGCGAGAAGCGCCTCCCGCTGGCGCGCTTGGCTGAGGGCTGCGCCGGCGTGGTGCTCGGCGAGGGCACGCGTCTTGGCGCGCGCCTCGGCCTCGGCGCGGGCGCGATCGGCGGCGAGCCGGGCGAGCGCGGCGCGCAGATCGGCGGCGTGCGCGGCATCGTCGGCGGCTGCTCGCTCCGCCTCCAGCGCCACGCCTTCATCCGCTTGCGCGCTCTGGCGCATGGTCGCGATCTGTTGATCGAGCGCGGCGGCAAGACTGCGCTGGGTGGTGATGTCAGCATCGAGCTGGCGCGCCGCCTCAACGGATTCGGCCGCGATGGCGGCGAGGGCGGCGCGATCGGCCTGCAACTGCGCCGCCGTGGCGGCGATTTCGCGGGCGAGACTGTGCAGCACCGCAACTCCGCGCACCGCCTCGTCCGGTGGGGCCGGGACGGCAAGCAGGGTCTCGGCCGGATAGAGCGAAAGCCGCACGGCGATCGGCAGCAGGCGCTCCAGCTGTGCCGTCTCGGCGTCACGCCGGGCTTCAAGCGCGCTCTGGCGGGCACGGATCTGGGCGCGGCGCTCGATCGCCGCGGCACTCGCCTCCTCGGCGGCGCGCAGGCGTGTGCGCGCCGCTTCCTCGGCGGCGCCGAGATGCAGCGCCGCGGCACTCGCGGCCGCGGCGCGGGCCTTGGCCGCGCGCGCCGCTTCACGGTGGCTCTGCTGGTCCTGCTCGCTTTGGCGGAGCGCGCGGGCGGCATCGCTCTCCCCGGTGGAGGCTGCCGGGGTCTGGGCGGCGACGGTGAGGAACGCGCCGGCGGCAAGCCAGCCGACTACCCAGACGCTCTCCGCGCCGCTCCGTCCGAGCTTGCGGTTCAGGAGAACAGCGGCGCTCCGGTCATCTCGGCGGGCTGCGCGAGCCCCATCAGCCGCAGCAAGGTGGGCGCGAGATCGGCGAGCCGCCCGTCATGCAGCGCGCTCGCGCCCGCGCCGAGCAGCATGACCGGCACCGGATTGGTGGTGTGCGCGGTATGCGGCCCGCCGGTCACGGGGTCGCGCATCAGTTCGCAATTGCCGTGATCGGCGGTGACCAGCAGCGCGCCCTGCGCCGCCGCGATCGCGGCGATGATGCGGCCCAGCCCGCTATCGGCCGCCTCCACCGCCTTGATCGCCGCATCGAGCTTGCCGGTGTGTCCGACCATGTCGGGATTGGCGAAATTGAGCACGATGAGATCGTACTTTCCCGACCCGATCGCCGCCACCGCTTTTTCCGCCACCTCGGCGGCCGACATTTCGGGTTGCAGATCGTAGGTCGAGACCTTGGGGGAAGGGACGAGGATGCGATCCTCGCCGGGAAACGGGGTTTCCACCCCACCGTTGAAGAAATACGTAACATGGGCGTATTTCTCAGTCTCGGCGATGCGCAATTGCTTGAGCCCGGCTTGCGCGACCACGCCGCCCAATAGGTTGGCCATCGAGATCGGCGGAAACAGGGTGGCGAGATGGGCGGCGAGGGCGTCGCTGTAGTGGGTCATGCCGACGCAAGCGGCGAAGGTGATCTGGCGCGGGCGGGGGAAGCCGTCAAAATCGGGCGTGACCAGGGCGCCGAGGATCTCGCGTACCCGGTCGGCGCGGAAATTGAAGCAGAGCAGCCCGTCGCCATCGCGCATGCCGCGATAGCCGCCGATCACCGCGGGCACGATGAACTCGTCGGTGATCTTCTCGGCATAAGCGGCGTCGATCGCCGAGGCGGCATCGGCGAAGGCCGGCCCCTCGCCCGCGGCGATGGCGGCATAGGCCTTGCGCACGCGCTCCCAGCGTTTATCGCGGTCCATCGCATAGTAGCGACCCGAAACGGTTGCAATGCGAACGCTTTCCGGCAACGCGGCGCGCACCGCGCGGAGGAACGCCGCCGCCGATTGCGGCGGTGTGTCACGCCCGTCGGTGATCGCGTGGAGGGCCACCGGAACGCCAGCCGCGGCGACCAGCCGGGCGAGCGCGATGGCTTGCCCCTGATGCGAATGGACACCGCCCGGTGAGACCAGACCAAGCAGGTGGCAGGTGCCGCCGGATTTCTTGAGTGCTGTGATCAGCCCGGCCAACACCGGATTAGCGGCGAGCGCGCCGTCGCGAATGGCGGCATCGATGCGCGGCAATTCCTGCATGACGATGCGCCCGGCGCCAATATTGAGATGCCCGACCTCGGAATTGCCCATCTGCCCTGCCGGCAGCCCGACATCCTCGCCCGAGGCGCGCAGCAGGGCGTGCGGGCAGGTTTGCCATAACCGGTCGAAATTCGGCGTTTTGCCCAGGCGCACGGCATTGTCCGCCGTCTCCTCGCGCCAGCCCCAGCCATCGAGAATGACCAGCATCACCGGCCTTGGCGTCATTGCTTGCTTCTCCCGTTTCTGCATCGAGGGCCGGCCATGGCCGTGACAACCGCTGATGCGCTATAGACCCTGACCCGCCTAGATGGGGTATATCACCGAGAGGAAAAACCGCCATGCTGATCGATCATCGCACCTACACCGTCCGCCCCGGCACGATCGCCAAGCAGATCGCGCTCTACGAGCAATACGGCCTGGCCGCCCAGCAGCGCCATCTCGGCAAACCGCTCGCTTGGCTCATCACCGAGACCGGCGAGATCAATACGTATGTCCATCTCTGGGTTTACGAGGACGCCGCCGACCGGGCCAAAAAGCGCGCGGCGATGCAGGCCGACCCGGAATGGCAGGTCTTCCTCGCCAAAAGCGCCGAGGCCGGCTATCTCATCAAGCAGGAAAACAAGCTGATGACCCCGGCGAGCTTCGCCCCGATCAGCCGGCCCTGAGCGGGCGCGGATCAGCCCATAGTCAAAGGCCAGGGCGCCGCCCTGGCCCCGCGGCTCCAGACCCGCGTCATGGGGAGGATTCCTGGCCTTCGTTGACCGTGATCCGCGCCACGTCGCGCAGGCTCCGTCCGCCCATCTTGTCGCCGGGAACCACCAGCCGGAAATGCCCCGCCTCCAGCGCCTGGCCATCCTTGCGTTCCGCGACAATGACCTGCTTGCCCTCGAATTGTGGCGCGATCTCGCCGAGCGCCAGGGCCACGCGGTAGCCATCCCGCGCGGTGACGATCACCACTCGCCCGACAGTTCCGCGCGGCTTGGCGAGATCGATCACGCCGCTTTCGCCCAACACTGTCCATAAAAGCGGGCCTTCGAAGACCGCGTGGCGCGGGCCGTGTTCGGTCGCGAAGGAAACCTCGACCCTCACCCGCGTGAGCTTGGCGAAATCCTCGGCCCCGAGCGAAACCGTCTTGCCGCCATCGCCGATGATAATGATCGCCGACGGCGGCGCGGCGGCCGCGTGCGGTGCCATGTCCGCCCGCGCGGCAAAGCCCAACAGGAAAAATGCCAATACCGGCACAACGCCGCCCAACCGGCGCGTCACCCTGCGCATGGCCTATTTCGCCATCATGACAGCAGACGCCTTGGGTCCCGCCACCATGCGACCCTTGATCTGATTGCGCACGCCGCGTTTCATGCGGGCGATCCTTCTCGCTGATGAGGAGCCCGAGCCTAGGCTGGTCGCGGCGCGTTGTCAGCCGGCTTTGCCCCATCCCACCGCCGGCCACGGCACCGCGCGGGAGACCGGCGCGATCATCAGCGGATCGAACCGACCTTGAAGGGAGGGCGCGTGCGAGCGGGCCGCCTGGCCATCGCACGCCCACCCGCTTTATCCTATTCTTGTGGCCTGAGCCGCAGGCGCGCGGCACGAGCGGGAGAGCGAGACATGCGGGATGGGGTTGATCTGGTGGGGCGGGTGTTGATCGCCGTGCTGTTCATCTGGTCGGGGGTCGGCAAGATCGAAAATCCGGCTGGCACCATGCAGTTTATCGCCATGAGTGGGCTGCCGGTGCCGATGGCGGCCTATGTGGTGGCCCTGCTGGTCGAGGTTGGTGGTGGCGTGTTGTTGCTGCTGGGCTGGCAGACGCGGCTCGTGGCCGCCATCATGGCGCTCTTCACGCTCGCCGCGGCACTCGGGTTTCATACCCATTTCGCCGATCACAACCAGCAGATCCACTTCATGAAAAACCTCGCCATCATGGGCGGGCTGCTGCATGTCGCGGCCTTCGGCGCTGGCGCCTTCAGCCTCGATCAACGCGCCAACCGCGCGGCCTCGCCGCTGCACGGCACGCTTTGATAGCCCGTCACATCGGCAGGAAAACACCCCCATGAGTGACGACCTGGTTTTTTATACGCACCCAATGTCGCGCGGCCGTATCGTCCGCTGGATGCTCGAGGAGATCGGTTGCCCCTACCGCACCGAACTGCTCGACTACACGACGACGATGAAATCGCCGGACTATCTGGCGATCAACCCGATGGGCAAGGTGCCGGCGCTCCGCCACGGCGACACCGTGATCACCGAGACCGCGGCGATCTGCGCCTACCTCGCCGACGCTTTTCCCGAAGCCGGGCTAGCGCCGGCGCTAGGCGAGAAGCTGCGCGGCCCCTATTACCGCTGGCTGTTCTTCGTTGCCGGCCCGGTCGAGGCCGCCGCGAGCAATAAGGCCGTGGGCTTCACCGTCGCCGGCGAACACCAGCGGATGATGGGCTACGGCAGCTACGACGATGTCATACACGCCCTGGAAGGCGCGGTTTCGGCCGGACCCTATCTGCTGGGCGAAGGTTTTTCGGCGGCCGACATCTATCTCGGCTCGCACCTCTTCTGGGGCATGGGATTCGGCACGATCGAGAAGCGGCCAGCCTTCGAGCGCTACTGTGCCCGGCTCGGCGAACGCCCCGCCGCCAAGCGCGCCACCGCGATCGACGAGGCTCTTGTCGCCGCCGCTTCCCCGCCGGCGCAGGCATAATAGAACCAGGGCTCCGCCCTGGACCCGCTGGGGCCATAGGCCCCAGAGACACCCCTCCCCAGCAGGCGACACCCCCGCCCCCCCAAAGAACGCCCCGCCAGCATAGCCCTGGCGGGGCAGTCAACAGGGAGGCTAGGTCCGGGAGACGAAGGGGTGTCCACCCGAAAGGCGGCCTGTTCGGCCGCGCTCAAGCCCGCGTCGATATCACCAACGGTTGCATCCACGCGACTTTTTTAGCGTAGGCTCACCAGATTGGCGGCGCCACCGCGAATTTCTGGCAGCATCCATGCCGCTTTCGCATGCCCGCTTCTGGGCTGGAAAATCACGCAAAGCTGAAGAAGCAGGCCCTCTGGAAACATTGGTTTTTCCGATCGATTCCGGGGCGGGAGGGCGTTCCTTGCCGAGCTTTCACGCCATCTCGGCCAGCCGCGCCAGGAGAAAATCGCGGAATACCGCGACTCGCTTGGAATTGCGCAGCTCCTCGGGATAGACAAAGAACACATCGACCACCGGAGCCTTGGCCTCGGGCAGAATACGCACCACGTCTTCGGTCTCGGTTGCGAGGTAATCCGGCATGGCGCCGATGCCGAGCCCGGAGCGGATGGCGAGCAGCATCGCTTGCAGGCTGTTGACCTCGAGCAGCGCCTTGCGCTTGGTGCCGTCACGTCGGCCGATCTCGGCCAGCCAGTTGATGTCGGCCACCGGCGGATGATAATCGCCGAACAGGATCAGGCGATGCTGATCAAGTTCCTCGATTTTCTGTGGCGTGCCGAATTTTCTGAGATAGGCGGGCGCGGCGCAGATATGCCAGTGCATCGACATCAGATGCCGCTGCACCAGATCGGGCTGTTTCGGCGGATGCATGCGAATCGCGACATCGGCCTCGCGCATCGCGAGATCGAGATCGGTGTCGTCGAGCAACAGGCTCACCGAAACCTCCGGGTAGGCCTCGAGAAAATTTTGCAGGCGTGGCGCCAGCCAGGACGCGCCGAAACTCATGGTCGTGGTGATCTTGAGCCGGCCGGCGGGTTTTTCCTTGCTTTCGGTGAGCAGCGCCTCGGTCATCGCGAGCTTGGCGAACACTTCCCGCACCGTGCGGTTGAGGCTTTCGCCCTGCTCGGTGAGGATCAGGCCGCGGGCGTGGCGATGAAAGAGCGGCACTTGGAGCGCTTCCTCGAGCGCCGAGATCTGCCGCGAAACCGCGGACTGGCTGAGGTTGAGCGACTCCCCGGCATGGGTGAAGCTGCCGGCCTCCGCCACCGCGTGGAACACCCGCAATTTGTCCCAGTCCATACTCCCCCCCCCGGCGGCCCGCGCCAGCGCGCGCCCGCTCATGCCATCCTCTGGCGCGCGTCATCGGCTGCCGCGGCGAGATATTTTTCTGCTTCCAGCGCCGCCATGCAGCCGCTGCCCGCCGCCGTCACCGCCTGGCGGAAGATTTTGTCCTGCACGTCGCCGGCGGCGAATACGCCGGCGCGCGAGGTGCGCGTGCTACCCGGTGTGGTGATGATATAGCCCTCCGCGTCGAGCGCGAGCTGGCCACGGCACAGCCCGGTATTCGGGGTATGGCCGATAGCGATGAACACGCCATCGGTGGCAAGCGTTGACAGCGCGCCGGTTAGGGTATCCCGGAGCCGCACGGCGGAAACCGTCTCGGGTTTGCCAGCGCCGAGGATTTCCTCGACCACGGCGTTCCATATGACCTGGATCTTGGGGTTGGCGAACAGCCGATCCTGGAGGATTTTTTCCGCGCGCAACCGGTCGCGCCGGTGGATCAGTGTGACGCGGCAGGCGTGATGGGTGAGAAAGAGCGCCTCCTCGACCGCCGTGTTGCCGCCACCCACCACCACCACGGAGCGGTCGCGAAAGAAAAACCCATCGCACGTAGCGCAGGCTGAAACCCCGGCTCCGGATAGGCGCTTTTCCGAGGGCAGGCCGAGCCAGCGCGCTTCAGCTCCCGTCGCGATGATGACGGCACGCGCGGCATAGAGCGCCCCCCCGTCACCGCGCGCGGTGAAAGGCGGTGTGACAAGATCGACGGCGACAATGCTATCGTCGATGAGCCGCGCCCCGACATGGGCGGCCTGGGCGGCCATCTGCTCCATCAGCCACGGTCCCTGGATGACCTCGGCGAAGCCAGGATAGTTCTCGACATCGGTGGTGATGGTGAGCTGGCCGCCGGGCTGCAGGCCGCGCACCAGAATGGGTGCCAGCCCGGCGCGCGCGGCATAGATCGCCGCCGTATAGCCCGCCGGCCCGGCGCCGATTACCAGTACCTCGGTGGAGAGAGGGTCAGACATGGGGGATCAACATGGAAGAGGTCATCGTTCCGATTCTTTTTGCCCCGCAAGGATATCGACGAGCCAGGGCTTGACGCAAGCGATCGCGCCGCGCCGTACCCCCTTGCGATCATCGCCGTGGGTAATATTATTGCGTGCGGAGCCCCAATCCAGCAAGCGCCGTTCGGCGTTGACCGCTAAACCCCCTCGAAGGATGGTTTGACCCATGCCGCGCGGCGCGCTTTCCCCGCCCCTCTCGCCGTCCCGCAGGCGCCAGGCCCTCCCCGCCGAGGCGGTCGATGATGGCACGATCGATGCCGTCGATCACCGCATCCTCGGCGAATTGCAGCGCGAAGGGCGGATCACCAATGTCGAGCTGGCGCGCCGCACTGGTCTCTCGCCGGCACCCTGCCTCCGTCGCATGCACCGGCTGGAAGCGATCGGCGTCATCCGCGGCTACCATGCCGAGCCTGATCCGCAGAAGCTCGGCTGGCAGATCATGTTCTTCGCCATTGTCGGGCTCGAGAGCCAGAAGGAGAGCGTGCTCGCCGAGTTCGAAGCGACCATCGCCGCCTGGCCGGAAGTGCGCGAATGCCATATGATCCGGGGCGGCGGCGATTTCCTGCTGCGCCTTGTCGCGCGTGATGCCGCGCATGAAAACCAACTCACCGCCCGCCTCACCGGGCTCGAGCGGGTGAGCCGGGTGCAGACGCTGCAAACCATCCGCACCAGCCGCAACCTCCCGGGCGTGCCGCTCTGACCACGTGAAAAGCCCCGACCTCAGCGTCCCCGAACTCAGCATTGTCGTGCCGTGCTTCAACGAGCGCGCCAATGTCGCGCCGCTGGTGGCCAAGCTCGACGAAGCGCTGGCCGGCATCGCCTGGGAGGTGATTTTCGTCGATGACAACAGCCCCGACGAAACCGCCGCCGAGGCGCGTCGTCTTGCCGCGCGCGACCCGCGCGTCCGCTGCCTCCGCCGCATCGGTCGGCGCGGGCTCTCCTCGGCGGTGATCGAGGGCGCGCTCTCGTCGTCGGCGACATTCATCGCCGTCATCGATGGCGATTTGCAACACGACGAGACCCGTCTGCCCCTGATGCTCGCAAAGCTCCGCGCGGGCGAGGCCGATATCGTCATCGGCAGCCGCTATGTCGGCGATGGCGCGGCCGCCGGGCTGGCGGGCACCTTTCGCCGGCGGCTTTCGGCGGGCGGCATCCGCTTCGCCCAGATGTTCCTCTCCACCCCGATCAGCGACCCGATGAGCGGATTTTTCATGCTGCGGCGCGACCGTTTCGAGGCGATCGCGCCGCGGCTTGCCGGAAGCGGTTTCAAGATCCTGCTCGATCTGCTGTTCAACGCGAAACCCGGCTTGCGCGTCGTTGAAATCCCCTATCATTTCCGCCCCCGCGCCGCCGGCGAGAGCAAGCTCGACGCGCTGGTGCTGACGCAGTTCGCGGGTCTGCTCATCGATCGCCTGCTGCATGGCGCGGTGCCGCCGCGCTTCATTGCCTTCGCCGCGGTGGGCGGCGTCGGCGTCGGCGTCAATCTCGCGGCGCTGGCCCTCGGGCGGGCGCTGGGGATGGGGTTTTCCCTCGCCCAGTCGATCGCGACGGTGCTCGCGATGGCGGTGAATTTCCAGCTCAACAACACCCTCACCTATCGCGATCAGCGGCTGCGCGGGAGCCGGCTGTGGCGTGGGCTGTTTCTGTTCATGCTGTTTTGCGGCTTTGGCGCCATCGCCGATCTCGGCATCGCCCGCACCCTCTATGAGGAGCATAATTCGCTCACCGTCGCGGGTGCGGCCGGCGCCATCATTGCGGTAGTGTGGAATTACGCCATCTCGGTCACCCTGGTCTGGCGTGCCCGCTAGCGCCGCGCTGTTTCTGCTGCTGACGCTGACCGGATTGCGCCTGCTGGTCGCCGCCGTTATGCCGCTTTCGCCCGATGAGGCGTATTATTGGGTATGGTCCCGGGCGCTGCAGCCGGGCTATCTCGACCATCCGCCGATGGTGGCGCTGTTCGTCCGCGCTGGCACCGCGCTGCTCGGCGAAACCACGCTCGGCATCCGCCTGTTGGCGCCCATCGCGGCTCTCCTCGGCACGCTGCTGCTCGCGCAGGCCGCCTCCGATCTCCACCCCCAGCCGCGCAGTCTTCCCGCGCGTCGCGCCGGGATAGAAGCCGGGCTTTTGCTCAACGCGACGCTGCTGACGGGCGCTGGCGCGGTGACCATGACCCCCGATACGCCGCTTTTGCTGTTCTGGACCGCGACGCTTTGGGCCATGGCGCGGCTTGTGGCCACCGGGCGGTCGCGGTTCTGGCTTCTCGCCGGGGGGTTCGCCGGGCTTGCGCTATGCAGCAAATACTCCGCCCTTTTGCTGTTTCTCGGGATCGGCTCTTGGCTGCTCGCCGCCGCCCCGGCGCGTTTCTGGCTGCGCCGTCCCGCGCCCTGGGCCGGGCTTGGCGTCGGACTGGCGCTCTTTCTCCCGGTGCTGGGGTGGAACGCCGCGCATCACTGGGTGAGCTTGCTCAAGCAGGGCGGGCGCGCCGGCGCGTGGCATCCGGTCGAGGCCGCGCGTTTCATGGCCGAGCTGATCGGCGGTCAGGCCGGCCTCGCGACGCCCCTGGTTTTTCTCCTCTGCATCGCCGGCCTCGCCGTGGTGACGGCGGCCTTCTGGCGCCAACGAGACGCCAAGGCGGGGCTGATCGTGGCGCTCGGCACGCTGCCGGGGTTGGTGTTTCTCGAACACGCGCTCGGCGACCGGGTGCAGGGCAACTGGCCGGCGGTGATGTTTCCCGCCGCCGCCATCGCCGCGACCTGGCTTTCGCCGCGCTGGCAGCGACTTTCCGGCCCCGCTTGGGGCCTCGGATTAGCGCTTTCCGGCCTGGCCTATCTCCAGGCGGCGGGCGGGGTTTTTCCCCTGCCGGCACCACTCGACCCGACGCTTGTCCGTCTCGGCGGCTGGTCGGATTTCGCGGAGGAGGTCGCGGGCGCGGCGCGCCAGAACGGCGCCGGCTATATCGCCGCGGTCAATTACGGCGATGCCGCGGAACTCGCCTATCTCGCCCCCAAAGACCTGCCGGTGGCCGGAATCGCGCCGCGCTGGGGTTTTTTTTCCCTCCCCGACGCCGCTTCACTCGGCGCCACGGCGCCGGGGCTACTGGTCGAGAGCATGCGGCGCGCGCCGCTTGATCTTTCCCCGGCGGCGCCGGCGGAGATCACAAGGTCGCGCCACGGCATTCCCGCCGAGCGCTATCGGTTGTATCTCCTGGCCCCGGATGCCGCCCCGGCGCCCACGGCGATCCTGCCGCGGCGCGGGGAGACGAAATGACGGAGAGGAATTTGTCCCAGGCCAGCACCCTGCCGGGCTATCGCGAGGTCGCGCAGGCAGCGCGGCGGCTCGCTGGAAAAATCCTCCCCACCCCCCTCGTCTCCCACCCGCTGCTTGATGCGCGTTGCGGCGGGCGGATCTTTCTCAAGGCCGAGACCCTCCAGCGCACCGGCAGTTTCAAGTTCCGGGGCGCCACCAACGCTCTCCTGCAACTCTCCGACGAGGAAAAAAAATCCGGCGTCGTCACCTATTCCTCGGGCAATCACGGCCAAGCCGTCGCGGCGGCGGCGCGGGCGCTCGGGATGA
The DNA here is from genome assembly GCA_021801255.1 of Pseudomonadota bacterium. Lineage (GTDB taxonomy): Bacteria > Pseudomonadota > Alphaproteobacteria > Acetobacterales > Acetobacteraceae > Acidibrevibacterium. The sequence continues at coordinate 11,759 of JAJYYH010000030.1, read as the reverse complement.
AGGCGGTGGTGTTCATGCCGCAAGATGCCCCGGCCATCAAACGCCTGAGCACGGCCCGCTGGGGCGCCGAGATCCGGCTGTTCGACCGCGGCCGCGACGATCGCGAGGCGCTCGCCCGCGCCCATGCCGCCGCCAGCGGCGCCGCCCTCATTCCGCCCTTCGATCACGCCGATGTCATCGCCGGTCAGGGCACGGCGGCGCTCGAGATTTTCACCACCTGCGCCGCCCTGGGCCTCGTCCCGACCGCGCTCCTGGTACCGACCGGGGGCGGCGGGCTGATCGCCGGCGCGGCGCTCGCCGCCTCGGGCGCAGCACCGGGATGCCGGGTTTTCGCCGTCGAGCCGGAAGGCGCCGATGATACCGCGCGCTCGCTCGCCGCCGGCAAACGCCTGTCCAATCCAGCCGGTGGCTCAACATTTTGCGATGCGCTGCTCTCGCCGATGCCCGGCGCCTTGACCTTCGCGCTCAACCAGCGCCTGCTCTCGGGCGGGCTGGTGGTGAGTGACGACGAGGTGCGGGCGGCGATGGCGTTTGCCTTCGAGCATCTCAAGCTGGTGGTCGAGCCGGGCGGCGCGGTCGCGCTGGCGGCCCTCCTGGCCGGCACCTTCGAGGCCCAGGGCCAGGTGGTGGCGGTGGTGCTGAGCGGGGGCAATGTCGATGGCGCGGTTTTCGCCCGCGCCCTGGAACATGCGGGGCGCGGCGAAACGCGGGGAGAAAATTCATGAGTGCGGCAAGCGGCGAGCTGGGGCGGGTTTATGACGAGGATTTTTTCGCCGGCCAGGTTGCGGGCTCGGCGGACGCGGCGGCGATTGTCGTGCCGATCGTCCTCGAACTCGCCCCCGGCATCGCGAGCGTCGTCGATATCGGCTGCGGCGCCGGCGTCTGGCTCGCGGCGTTCCACGCGGCAGGCACGCGCGATATTCTCGGCCTCGATGGCGGCGCCCCGGCCGAGACCCTGGCGATCGCACCGGCGGCGTTCCAGAGCGTCGATCTCGAACGCCCGATCCGGCTCGACCGGCGATTCGATCTCGCGGTCTCCCTCGAAGTCGCCGAGCATCTGCCGCCCGAGCGCGGGCCCGGGCTGGTCGCCGATCTGGTCGCGCTCGCCGATCTCGTGCTGTTCAGCGCCGCGCTGCCCGGCCAAGGCGGCACCAGCCATATCAACGAGCGCCCGGCAAGCTACTGGGCCGGGCTTTTCGCCGCCCACTTCTATCAGCCCCGCGACCTCATCCGCCCGCGCATCTGGGGGATGGAAAAAATTCCCTTCTGGTATCGCCAGAATATTTTTATCTATGGCAACGCGGCGGGGCTGGCCCGCCTCGCGGCCGACGCCGCCCCTCGCGGCTGGCCGGTCGATGCCGCGGCCGACCTCATCCATCCCGAGATCTTCGGCTTTCATTACACCGAACTCGCCGAGCGCCGCCGCGCCGAGACCGCCTCGACGCTCTATCTCCGCCGGCTCGACCGGCAGGTGCGCACCCTCGAACACCGCTCTATGTCCTACGAGGTCGAGCGCGACGCCGCGCGCTATGACGTGCGCATGAGCATGGCCAAGCTCGCCGAGAAAGACGCGGAAATCGCCCTATTGGAAGCGCGGCTCAAGGCAGCGGACGCGCTGCTCAAGGAGTATTTCGCGAGCCCCTCCTACCGTTTCACCGCGCCACTCCGCCGCCTCGTGGCGCGGCGCCGATAGACGCGCGAAAGGAGCGGAGAATCATGGCCGATACCATCACCCGTTCGCCGATCACCCTGGCCACGGTCGCGGGGCAGGTCACGGTGGCGGAATGGCAGGCGCGGCTCGATGGCGCCGCCTGCTACCGCCTCGTCGCCCATTACGGCATGAGCGATCTGGTCTATAACCATATCACGGTGCGCGTCCCCAGCACCCCGGAAGCCGGGGGCGAGGAGCGACTGCTGATCAACCCGTTCGGCTGGCTCTACGAGGAAATCACCGCCTCCAGCCTGATCACCATCGATCTCGCGGGCAACGAGCGGCTCAACCCGCATCGAGACATTGGCATCAACCCTGCGGGCTATGTCATCCACAGCGCCGTGCATGCCGCGCGCCGCGAGGTCGGTTGCGTCATCCACACCCATACGCGCGCGGGCATGGCGGTCTCGGCAATGCGCTCGGGCCTGCTGCCGCTCACCCAGACCGCGATGCGCTGTCTGCCCGTGGCCTATCACGACTATGAGGGTCCCGCCGTCGATCCCGCCGAGCGCGCTCGCCTGGTCGCCGATCTCGGTTCGGCCACCTGCATGATCCTCCGCAATCACGGCCTGCTCACCGCCGCGCCGACGGTGGCCGAGGCGTTCAACGCCATGTATTGGCTGGAGATGGCCTGCCGCGCCCAGGTGGATGCCATGGCCGCGCGCACCGAGCTGCTCCTGCCCCCCGAAAATGTGATCGCGCATGCCGCGCATCTCTATCGCCCTGAGACGCGGCGGCGCTTTGGCCTGCTTGAGTGGCCGGCGATGCTGCGCCTGCTCGACCGGCGCGATCCTTCCTGGCGCGATTGAACGCGGCCGGCTTTCCACGTTAGCTCGCGGTTAAAGAAGTCCGTGCACTCTCTCCCCGCGTGGGCACGAGCGGCACGGACGAATGGCAGGCAAAAGCAAGCAAGCGGGCGATAACGCCAAAACGGTTTTGATCCGCAAGGAAGAAGTGGTCGAAGGAGGCCATCACGGCGGCGCGTGGAAAGTCGCCTACGCGGATTTCGTCACGGCGATGATGGCGTTTTTCCTGCTGATGTGGCTGATCAACGCGACCTCCGAGGAGCAGCGCCGGGGGCTCGCCGATTATTTCAGCAAATCCAACGTTTTTTCCCACCAAAGCTCGGGTTCCGGCAAACCTTTTGGCGGCAAGACGCCGTTCGAGGAAGGCTCGATGGTCTCCAATCGCGGTGCCGCGCAGGTGACCGCCGGCACCGCCGAGGAATCGCCCGACACCGACCAGGACGGTGATCAGACCCCGGCGCGGGTCCAGATGGACCCCGATCCGACCGAGGACGTGAACGCCTCCGGTCAGGAAGCCGCCGGCAGCGGCGGCGGCCTGCCCGGCAACGCCCGCACCTTCCGCGCCGAGACCGGCAAGCCCAGCCTCGGCGATAGCGGGCCGGACGCGCCCGGGGGCGCGCGCGCGCCGGCCACCGCATCCGCCGCCGCCGCCACGCCGCCGCCGCCCCCGGCCCCAGCCGCCGCAACCATCTCCCCGCCACCCCCATCGGGGACGGCGAAAAGCGGTGAAGCGGCGCGCGCCGAGGAGGCGGCATTCCAGCAAGCCGCGCGCGAAATCAAGGCGGCGATCGAGAACGATCCGGGCTTGCGCGAATTCGCCAAGCAGCTCGCCATCGACGAGACGCCGGAGGGCCTGCGCATTCAGATCCTCGACGAGGAAAAGCGCCCGATGTTCGATCTCGGCGCTTCCGCCCCCAATGAGCGCGCGCAGAAACTGCTGGCGAAAATCGCCCCGGCATTGGCCCGCCTGCCCGAGCGGCTTTCCATCGCAGGCTATACCGACGCCGCGCCCTATCGCGGGGTGGGCAAATCGAACTGGGATCTTTCGACCGAGCGCGCCAATGCCACACGCCACTTCCTCGCCGATTCCGGGCTGCCGGAAAGCCGCTTCGAAACCGTGACCGGCCACGCCGATCACCAATTGCTGCTGCCTGGCGACCCGCTCGCCGCCGCCAACCGGCGCATCGCCGTAGTGGTGTTGCGCGCGGCCGCTTCCCCGCCGAAACCTGCCCAGCACGCCCCGGCCGACGCCCCGACCGCCCCGTTGGTGACCATACCGAAATGAGGCGTCGCCCATGCTGATCCTCGGCGGTCTGGTCTTCCTGCTCGCCTGCGTTTTTGGCACCTTCATCGCTTCGGGCGGCAATATCAGCGTGCTGATGGACGCAATTCCCTTCGAGCTGGTCTCGATTGGCGGGGCGGCGAGTGCCACGCTTTTGATGGCCAACTCGATGCACGACGTGAAACACACGCTCGGCGGCGTCGGCAAGGCGCTGAAAGGCTCGGCGTTCAAGAAAACCGACTATGTCGAGCTACTGAGCCTGCTCTTCCATTTCTGTAAGCTCGCCTCCAGCAAGGGGCTGATGGCACTAGAGGTGCATATCGAGCGGCCCAACGAAAGCAGCATTTTCCAGAAATACCCGAAAATCCTCGCCAATCATCACGCCACCGCAGTGATCTGCGACTATCTTCGCATGATGGGCATGAACGCCGATGATCCCTACCAGATCGAGGATGTGATGGCGCGCGAGCTGAAAAAGACCCTGCTTGAGGAACTGCACGGCGCCCACGCGCTGCAAACCATCGCCGACGCCCTGCCCGCGCTCGGCATTGTCGCCGCCGTGCTCGGTGTCATCAAAACGATGTCACATATCAACGATCCGCCGGCGGTGCTCGGCCAGATGATCGGCGGCGCCCTGGTCGGCACGTTTCTCGGCGTGCTGCTCGCCTATGGCGTGGCCGGGCCGATTGCGACAAGGCTCAAGGGGGTAGTGGAGGAGGAATCGCGCTATTATGAGGTAATCCGCGCCATCCTGGTTGCCCATCTGCATGGCAACGCCCCGCAGGTCAGCATCGAAACCGGCCGCAAAATGGCTCCGAACGAGCACATGCCGAGTTTTCAGGAACTGGAAGAAGCCGTGCAAGCGGTGCATATTACATAAGCTGAGGGCTCTTCCCCCTCTCGCATTGGAACCCTCCGGGGCCAGTGGCCCCCGACCCACATTCCGTGAGAAAAAACCTCACGCTCGCGCGAGATCGACCACCACGCGCCCACGCACTTTTCCCGCCAGAATTCGCTCGGCCAGATCGGGCAACTCGGCCAGCCCCACGGTTTGCGTCATGCGCGTCAGCGCCTCGGGGGGCAGCGTCGCGGCGATGCGCGCCCAGGCTGCCTCGCGAGCCCGGCGCGGTTGCATCACCGAATCGATCCCCAGAAGCGACACGCCACGCAGCAGGAACGGGATGACGGTGGTGGCGAGCGCCGCACCCCCCGCCAGCCCACACGCCGCAACCGCTCCGCCATAGCGGAGCTGCGCCAGCACCCCCGCCAGCACCACGCCGCCCACCGCATCGATGGCGGCCCCGAAGCGCTCGCCGAGCAACGGCTTTTTATCCGCCCCGGCCGCCTCCAGCGCGGCGCGCGGCACGATCTCGGCGGCGCCCAGGGCCTGGAGATACTCCCCCTCCGCCGCCCGCCCGGTCGAGGCGAGCACGCGATAGCCGAGCCTTGTCGCCATCGCGACCGCCATGCTGCCGACCCCACCGGCCGCACCGGTCACCAGAAGATCGCCCGATTCGGGGGTAATCCCGTGGCGCTCCAGAGCATCGAGCGCCAGCATCGCCGTCAGCCCCGCCGTGCCGACCGCCATCGCGCCCTCGGCCGACAAGCCCGCCGGGCGCCGTACCAGCCACGCGGCGTTCACCCGCGCCCGCCCGGCATAGCCGCCCCAATGGGTCTCGCCGACCCTCCAGCCGGTCAAAATCACCGCCTCGCCAGGGGCGAATTCCCGGCTTGACGAGGAAATCACCGTGCCGGCGAAATCGATGCCCGGGACATGCGGATAGCGCCGCACCAGCCGCCCCACGCCCTTGAGGATCATGCCGTCCTTGTAGTTGAGCGAGGAATGGCTGACCGCCACCAGCGTATCGCCCTCGGGAAGATCACCCTCCCCGAGACGGCGGATTTCCGCGACCACCTTGCCGCCCGCCTCGCTCAGCACGAGGGCGGGAAAAGTCTCCCCGCTCACCGCTTCTTCTCCCCGCCAAGGCTGCGCGCGATCAGTTCCTTCATGATCTCGTTGGCCCCGCCATAAATCCGCTGCACCCGCGCATCGGTGTAGCGATGCGCGATCGGGTATTCCGCCATGTAGCCATAGCCGCCGAACAATTGCTGGCAGGCATCGATCACCTTGCCCTGCACATCGCTCGTCCAGTATTTCGCCATCGCCGCGGTCGCGACATCGAGTGTGCCCGCGCATAGTTTCCCGATGCAGTCATCGACAAAGACGCGCGCGACGCGGGCCACTGTCGCCGCCTCGGCGAGCACGAAGCGGGTGTTCTGGAACTCGAACAGGGCTTTGCCGAAGGCGCGGCGGTTTTCGGTATAGGCGATGGTCTCGGCCACCGCCGCCTCCATCGCGGCGACCGCGCCGACCGCGATCACCAGCCGCTCCTGCGGCAATTGCCGCATGAGCTGGACAAATCCCTGATCGGGCACGCCACCCAGCAGATTCTCCGCTGGCACGCGGACTTCGTCGAAAAACAACTCCGACGTGTCCTGCGCGTGCTTGCCGATTTTTTCCAGATTGCGCCCGCGCCGGAAGCCCGGTGCCGTGGTCTCGACCGCGATGAGCGAAATCCCCTTGCCCCCGGCATCGGCACGCGTCTTCGCCGCGACAATCACCAGATCAGCCAGTTGTCCGTTGCTGATAAAGGTTTTCTGGCCATGGATGACGAAGTGATCGCCCTCGCGCACGGCGCGGGTGCGCATGGCTTGCAGGTCGGAACCGGCATCGGGTTCGGTCATGGCGATCGCCGCGATCATCTCGCCCGAGGCCATCGCCGGCAGATAGCGGCGCTTCTGCGCCGCGGTGCCGTAATGGACGATATAAGGGGCGATGATGGCGTTGTGCAGCGGGATCGCGAAATCGCCGAAACCGATGCGCGCCAGTTCCTCGATGATCACCGCCTCATGGCGGAAATCACCCCCGCCGCCGCCATATTCGGCGGGCACGCTGGCGCAGAGCAGCCCGGCCCGGCCAGCCTCGCGCCACGCTGCGCGCGAAACCATTCCGGCCTGGCGCCAAGTCGCGATATGCGGGACCACATGATCGCCGAGAAAACGCCGCACGGTGTCGCGGAACAGCGCCAGCTCGGCGGCCTCCGCCTTGGGAACGATCGCATCCATGGTGGCCCTCCCTCAAAGCCGCTCGATAATCGTGGCGTTCGCCATGCCGCCGGCCTCGCACATGGTCTGCAAGCCGTAGCGCCCCGCGCGGCCGAGCGCATGCACCATCGTCGTCATCAGCCGTGCCCCCGAGGCGCCGAGCGGATGGCCGAGCGCGATCGCGCCGCCCAGCGGGTTAAGCCGCGCCTCATCGCCCCCGAGCGCCCGCGCCCAGGCGAGCGGCACCGGGGCAAATGCCTCGTTGACCTCGATATGATCGATATCCTCGAGCCGAAGCCCGGCTTTTTTCAGCACCCGCTTGGTGGCCGGGATCGGCGCGGTGAGCATCAGCAGCGGGTCATCGCCAATGACGTCAAACCCCACGAAGCGGGCGCGCGGGGCGCGGTTGAGACGCCGCGCCGCGGCCTCGCTCATCAGCAAAATCGCGCTCGCGCCATCGGTGATCTGCGAGGCGTTGCCCGCCGTGATCGACCATGCGATCTCGGGAAATCGCGCCTTGATCTCGGCATTCTCGAAGGCCGGCCGGAGCGCGGCGAGGCCGGCCTCGGTGGTCTCGGGGCGGATCGTCTCGTCCTCCTCCACCCGTCGGTTTTCCACCGTTATGGCGACGATTTCGGCGGCAAAATCGCCCTTCGCCCGGGCCTCTGCGGCGCGCTGATGCGAGCGGGCGGAATAGGCGTCGAGTGCCGCGCGATCGAGGCCGTAACGCGCGCTCACCAGTTCGGCGGAAATCCCCTGATGCACGAGGCCCGGCGCGTAGCGCTCGCGCACGCTCGGCCCGACCGGATCGCGATCGAGGCGGGAGGCGCCCATTTTCACCCGGCTCATCGACTCGACGCCCCCGGCGATGACGATGTCATAGGCCCCGGCCATGATGCCCTGGGCCGCGAAATGCACCGCCTGCTGGCTTGAGCCGCACATGCGATCGATGGTGGTCGCGGGCACGTGCTCGGGAAACCCGGCGGCGAGCCAGGCCATGCGCCCGACCGTCGCCGATTGCTCGCCGACCTGGCTGACGCAGCCGATGATGACATCCTCGACGCTGCCAGGATCGAGATCGTTGCGCGCGATCAGGGACTTGAGCACCTGCGCCAGCAGCTCGACCGGATGCAGCGCCGCCAAGGCCCCACCCTCGCGGCCGCGCCCCATGGGCGAGCGGACGGCGTCCAGGATCACCGGGGCGCGGGCAGCGCTAGGCGAGGCGATGGGCGACAACATGGGATGGCTTCCTCCGCCGGTTTTTTTCCTGAAAAGAAGCCTCGCAAGACAAGGGGCCCCCGTCAATCGCGGGCGGGGCTCAGCGCGCCGGGGCCTGACCAGCACCCGGCCTTCCATTATCCCGCGCGGACGGAGGCGTTGGTGGCGCGGTTGAGATCGTTGCGTTTATCTTTACTAACTGCGCCCGCAATTACGTATTCCCGCAATTACGTATTATCGTGATAGGCGCGCTGCTATAGTGACGGCATGCTGATCTCGGGGGCTCGGCACGTCCCCAAGACAAAAAAACCGGGAGGAAGGGATGAATATCAGCCGCCGCACTTTGCTCCGCATCGCCGGCGCCGTCTCGCCGTTCGCCGCCGTAACCGCCGGCGCGCAAGGCGCGGGCAAGAACGTTATCCGCATCGGTGTGCTCACCGACATGTCCGGCCCCTATCGCGATGTCACCGGGCCGACCTCGGTCGCCTGCGCCCAGCAAGCGGTGGAGGATTTCGGCGGGCAGGGGGTTGCGGTGGAAATCCTGGTCGGCGATCATCAGAACAAGCCGGATGTCGGCGCGACCATCGCCCGGCAATGGTTCGATCGCGATGGCGTTGACATGATCACCGACGTGCCGACCTCCTCGGTCGCGCTCGCGGTCAACACCATTTGCCGCGAAAAGAACAAAGCCTATGTCAACACCGGCGCCGGCACCGATGATCTCACCGGCAAGCAATGCACGCCGGTCACCGTCCATTGGGGCTATGACGTGTTCATGGTCTCCGCCTCGTCGGGCCGCGCGATTTACCGCGCCGGCGGCGATAGCTGGTATTTCATCACCGCCGATTATGTTTTCGGCCAGCAGCTTGCGCGCGATGCGAGCGATGTCGTCACCAAACTCGGCGGCAAGGTCTTGGGCAATGCCGTGTATCCGTTTCCGGGGGTGACGGATTTTTCTTCCTTTCTGGTGCGCGCCAAGGCGAGCGGGGCGAAGGTGATCGGATTCGCCAATGCCGGCGATGATACCGTCAATTGCGTCAAGCAAGCGAAGGAGTTCGGCATCACCCGAGACGGCACGCGGCTTGCGGCGCTGGTGTTTTCGGTGACCGGCGTGCATGGCCTCGGGCTCGAGATCGGCCAAGGTCTCCTGCTCACCGAGAGTTTCTACTGGGATCTCAATGACCGCACCCGCGCCTTCACCCGCCGCGTTCTGCCCAAAACCAACGGCAATTACCCGAACGATGTCCACGCCGCGTGTTACGCGGGAACCCTGCATTACCTGAAATCGGTCGCGGCCCTCGGCGTTGCCTGCGCCCGCGATGGCGCCGCCGTCATCGCGCACATGAAAGAGAACACGGCCGATGACGACGCTTTCGGCCAAACCCGCATCCGCGCCGACGGCCGCGCGATGGTCACGCCCTATCTGTTCGAGGTGAAATCTCCTGCCGAGAGCAAAGGCGGTTGGGATTACTACAAACTGGTCGCCATCACCCCGCCGATGGATGCGGCGCCGCCGATCACCGATTGCAAATTCGCACGCTGAGGCGCGCGGGGCGGACAGCAAGAATCGCCGCGAACTTGCGCCGGCAGTGGTTTTGTGATTGTTGGCAGTGGATTAGGGGGAGTATCAGAGAGACCGAAGCGGATTTTTTCGGGCGCGGTGGCGTCGCTGTTGCTGCTTTCGTTCCATACGCCGGGGGCGGTTGCGGCGAGAATGCCAAAAACGTAACGCTTTGTCGTTCCGGTTCCTTATCTCAATAGTCATGAGATGAGAAATGTTGTGAACTCATAACATCAATAAAGCGGATCAATCTCCCGAAAACGTGATTCCTGCCGCTGCTGCCGCGCCTTCGGGGGTTGAGGCCCATGGCGGGAGGGGTTTTGACCATGATCTGATAATGCGATTAAGTCGCAATACTAGCTTCAAGGACGAACATGAGCATGTTTCGCGGCGGCGGCATTTCGCGCTTGCGAAGCCCGCCGGTGGCGGTCAGAATCACAATATTGGTCGGATTGGCAAGCCCGGGAAGAGAGGGAAGAGCAGATGGCGGCGTGGCTGGCGCGGCGCCTCGCGGCGGCGGGGGTGCATTATGGCTGGCTGATGGCGGGGCTGACCTTTCTCGTCATGCTGGCGACGGCCGCGGCGATGGGGCTCCCGGGCGTGCTCATCGTGCCGCTCGAACAGACCATGGGCTGGAGTGCCGCCGCCATTTCCGGTCCGCTCGCGCTGCGACTGCTGCTTTATGGCCTGATCGGGCCGTTCGCCGCCGCTTTGCTGCAGCGTTTCGGCCTCCGCCGGGTGGTGTTTGCGGCGCTGGTGCTGGTCATCGCCGGGCTCTCGCTCGCCGCCATGGCGACCCGGCTCTGGCAAATCTGGCTCGGCTGGGGGGTGATGGTCGGGCTCGGCACCGGGATGACGGCGGTGGTGCTCGGTGCGACGGTCGCCAATCGCTGGTTCGTCGCCCGGCGTGGCTTGGTGATCGGGCTGCTGACCGCGAGTGCTGCGACCGGACAATTGCTGTTTCTGCCTTTCGGCGCCTTCATCGCGACCCATCTCGGCTGGCGCGCGGCGGTGTTGCCGGCGGCGGTGATCTGCGCCGTGGCCGGGGCCTTGATGTTTATCCTCGGGCGCGATCATCCCGGCGAACTCGGCTTGCCCGCTTATGGCGAGAGCGTGGTGGAGACGCCGCGCCCGGCGCTCGGCAATCCGGCCCGCGCCGCGCTGACGACGTTGGGCGACGCCAGCACTTCGCCGACGTTCTGGATGCTGTTTTTTACCTTTTTCGTCTGCGGCCTCTCGACCAATGGCCTGGTGCAGACGCATTTCATTCCGCTATGCCATGATTTCGGCCTGCCCGAGGTCACGGCGGCGTCGATGCTGGCGGTGATCGGGGTGTTCGATTTCATCGGCACCGTCGCCTCCGGCTGGCTCAGCGACCGCTTCGACTGTCGCTTTCTCCTCGGCTGGTATTATGGGTTGCGCGGCTTGTCGCTGCTCTGGCTGCCGTCCTCGACCTTTTCCTTCTATGGCCTGTCGCTGTTTGCGGTGTTCTATGGGCTTGACTGGGTGGCAACGGTACCGCCGACGGTGAAGCTTTCTGGCGCGACGTTTGGGCGCGAGCGCGCCGGCATGGTGTTCGGCTGGGTGTTCATGGCGCATCAAATGGGCGCGGCGGTGGCGGCTTACGGCGGTGGTCTCTCGCGGAGCCTCACCGCGAGCTATCTGCCGGCGTTTTACACGGCGGGGATTGCCTGCCTGTTCGCAGCCCTTGCCGCGCTGACGGTCAAATCCCGGCGCGTGCCGGCCATCGCCTGAGGCCATTCCGGTCCTCTCGGCGTGGCCACCCCCTGCGAGATAAAAGTTTTCCTGATTACGCATGATTTTCAGCCAACTTAAGCAGGCGGTAGGGCATTGGCGGTGTCCGCACCGCGGCCCAGGTGAGGCGCGGGATCATGGCGGCGAGGTCGTATCGGCGGTTGAAGCGATACGCGAACTCGGCGAGGTAGCGCGGCACATGCTTGCTGTTGATGGCCCGATAGGTGCTGGTGATCGACGCCTTGATGTTGCCGAGCGCGGTGTTGACCCACTTGAAGGCAGGCGTGCGCGCCGCGATGGGTCCGCTCCCCGTGACGATGA
>JAJYYH010000048.1 GCA_021801255.1 Pseudomonadota bacterium | reverse complement strand
TCGCCAGGAAGGTTCGCCGTGCGATGCGAGCGTTACAAAATGACGCACGAAAAATCAGATCCTTCTTTCAAAAGCCATCGCTCAAATACGCCGCATGAATATGAATATACTTATGGACTAATTAATATATACCCAGAATTGAACGTCAGTTCATTGATGTTTTGACCGTCATAGGCGATCGCCACCCTGACAGTGGCGATATGGGCACGCCAGAACCATTTCGCGTGTTGGGGAAATATCTTCTTGAGGGAATCTTTCTGATTATAGAAAAAAGCCGCGATTTTTATGTTGGTATCGGGAATTTGATAGGCATCTGGAGATTGGTCAGGCCGCGTGATGGGAAGGATCTCTGGTGAATAGGGTGGGGAGCAGGAATCGAGCAGAACCATCATGCCCAGCGAAAGCGCGGTGGCGCGCAACAGACTTATCGTGGGGCCTGGGGCGGCGGAGTTCGGCACTGTCTCTCTCCTTGTCTCAAGCGCGGATAGCGAGCCGATTTGCCACCCGGGGGCGAACAAATACCGGAGGCCGTTTGAGCGCGCGGCGCATGGTGTCGCTGCCCTGACCGAAACGCTCAGCGCGCGGCGGGGACTGCCGTGGGCAGATTAAAAGTGACCACGTGGGAGGCGATGGTCGGCGTCTTGGTGACGAAATGCAGCACCATCTGGGCGCCGGCGAGTTTGGTCATATCAACCGATTTCGGCAGGTGAAAAAACAAAAATCCGCTGCGGAAGGTGCCCGGCTGCAGGGCGATATTGCTGGTTAGCGCCTTGTAGTTGAGATCGCGGCCGAACGGCGTGGTGTCCGGCGCGGGCTGGGCGAAGGGCGTCGGCAGCACCCAGATCACCGAGCCCAAACCGAGCGTGATGACCGTGAAGCCGACCACGGCGGCGTTGAACAGATCCTCTTTCAAGGGAGAAAGCGGGTTGGCGGCCGGCCAGGCGACGTCGTAGGTCTCCTTGGGCGAGATCGCCGGGTAGTATTTGCCGCCGAAAGAGACATAGGCGGAATCGATGAGCAGGTCGGTGGCGTTCTTCTCGTCCGACGACAGGGTGAGTTGCACCATCACCACCCGGCCGCGCCAGAGCCCGTGCTTGCCGCTAAACTCCTCGTGAATGGCGCCGGGGGTATTGTAGAATAGCGCCGACATGCGGATTTCGGTACCGGGAACCGTGGCGAGATCGGGTGCGCTATCGGGCGGCGCCATTTCGATCGGCTTGGGTGAATAGGGCGGGCCGCAGGAATTCAGCAAGAACAGGACGCTCAGGGAAAGTGCCGTGGCGCGCCAGCGGCGCGGAAGCGACATGCTCAAAATTTTCCTCCTCTTCCTTTACGACAGGCGCCAAGCCCTGGACAAATCAGGGACAACCGCGAGGCGTCGCCGGTTTCCGCCAGCCCGCGCAGGGGCCGGGAATCGGCATTCGGGATCCGCCGGGAAAATAGGCGGATGGGCGGGGCGGGATGCGCTGCCGCCGCCTCCTATCCCCACATCCATCTTCGGGTGGGATATTTTTGATATGTGGTTTTTGCATGGTTGCGCAAATGACAAGCCCGTGCGCGCCCCCTCGGCGGTTCCTCCCCCCTTGCCTTCGCGGCCAGATGCGCTATTCCCGCCCGCCGGCCGGGAGGAAAACACTTGGACGCCCTGATCGAAATCGCGGGTCTGACCAAACGCTTCGGCGGCTTCACCGCCGTCGATGGCGTGAGCTTTACGCTCGCGCGGGGCGAGGTGTTGGGGTTTCTCGGACCCAATGGCGCGGGCAAATCGACAACGATGAAAATGCTCGCGGGCTTCGTCACGCCCACCAGCGGCAGCGCCCGTATCAACGGCCACGACGTGCAAAACGATGCCGTCGCCGCCCGCCGGGAGCTGGGTTTTCTCCCCGAGGGCGCGCCGGTCTATCCCGAGATGACGGTCGCGGGGTTTCTCCGCTTCATCGCCCGGGTGCGCGGCTATCATGGCGGGGAGGCGCGCGATCGGGTTGATCAGGCGCTCGCCCTGGCAACCCTCGATGGCGTGCGGCAGCTTCCGGTGGAAACCCTCTCGAAAGGCTTCAAGCGCCGTGTCGGCCTCGCCCAGGCGCTGCTCCACGACCCGCCGGTGCTGGTGCTCGACGAGCCCACCGACGGGCTCGATCCCAACCAGAAATTCGAGGTGCGCGCCCTGATCACCCGCATGGCGCCCGACAAGGCGATCATCATCAGCACCCACATCCTCGAAGAGGTCGAAGCCGTGTGCTCACGCGCCATGATCATCGCCGCCGGGCGCGTCGTCGCCGACGCCACGCCCGCCGAGTTGGCGCGTCGCCACCCCTCCGGCCGGCTGGAAGAAGTGTTTCGCGCCCTCACCCGCCCAGCGGCGGAGGCGGCCTGAATGCGCGCCACGCTGGCCATCGCCTGGCGCGAATTCGCGGGGTATTTCGCGACCCCCGTCGCCTGGGTGTTCATCGTCATCTTCCTCGCCCTGCAAGGCACGCTGACCTTCAGCGTCGGCGGTTTTTTCGAGCGTGATCAGGCCGATCTGCTGCCCTTCTTCCAATTCCTTCCCTGGGTGTTCGTGCTGCTGGTGCCGGCCATCACCATGCGGCTCTGGGCCGAGGAGCGCCGGCTCGGCACCATCGAGTTGCTGCTCACGCTGCCGGTGAGCCAGGGGCAGGCGGTGGTCGGAAAATTTCTCGCCGCCTGGGCCTTCACGGTGATCGCGCTGGCGCTCACTTTCCCCTTCGTCATCACCGTGAATGTGCTGGGCAGCCCCGATAACGGCATGATCGCCGCCGGCTATGTCGGGGCCGTGCTGATCGCCGGGTGTTTCCTGGCGCTCGGTGCCGCGGCTTCGGCAATCACCAAGAACCAGGTCATCGCCTTCGTCCTTGGCGTCGCGCTTTCTTTCGTCTTCGCCGCCAGCGCCTTCCCGGTGGTGACGGATTTCCTCAGCCATAATCTTCCGGTGCTCGCCACCATCGCGCGGAAGCTCTCCCTCGTCGATCGCTTCGAGACCTTCACCCGCGGCCTGATCGCCGCGCGCGACGTGATCTATCTCGTCTCCTTCATGATATTCTGGCTGGTCGCCAACACCGTGATCCTCGAACATCGGAAGGCCGATTGAGCATGCCGCGCGCGACTGCTTCGGCCCTCGGCCTGATCGGCCTAGCGGCTCTCCTGATCGGGCTCAACATGCTGGCCGACAGCCGCCTCGCCGAGGCCCAGCTCGACCTCACTGCCGGCCATATCTACACCCTCTCACCGGGCACACGCGAGGTGCTGAGCGGGCTGAAACAGCCGATCACGCTGCGGCTCTTCTATTCGCGCGATCTCGGGGCGCGGGCGCCGTTTTATGATGGCTACCATCAGCGCGTGGAAGAAATGCTGGCGCAATATGTCCGCCTCGCGCACGGCATGCTGCGGCTGGAGAGTTTCGATCCAGAGCCCTTCAGCGAGGCCGAGGACCGGGCGTTGAGCTTCGGTCTCCAGGCGGTGCCGGTCGATCAGAGCGGTTCCCAGGTGTTTTTCGGCCTCGCCGGGACCAATCTGCTTGATGACGAGCGGGTTATTCCGTTCTTTCAGCAGGCGCGCGAGCGTTTCCTCGAATATGACGTGACGCGGCTGATTTATGAATTGTCGAACCCCAAGCGCGCGGTGGTCGGGCTGATGTCGGCGCTGCCGGTCGATGGCGATCCGCGGGCGATGATGATGAGCCAGGGGCGCGGGCGGGCCGGACAGCCCTGGATGGCGATGACGCTGCTGCGCCAGAGCTTCGCCGTGCGCTCCGTGCCGCTCACCACATGGAGCATCGATCCCGAGATTTCGGTTTTGCTGGTGGTGCAGCCGCAGCATCTGCCGGAGCCGGCGCAATACGCCATCGACCAGTTTGTCATGCGTGGCGGGCGATTGTTGCTGCTGGTCGACCCGCGCAGCACCATGGAGGCTGATACTCCCGGCCCCAACGGCATGCCGGCGACCGATACCGCCTCCGATCTCCATCGCCTGCTCGATGCCTGGGGCGTCGCCTATGATCCGAAGCAGGTGGTGGGCGATCTCACCGGCGCCTGGCGGGTGCGCGCCAGCCCTGGCGATCGCATGACCGTCACCGACTATGTGCCCTGGTTCAATATCCGCGACGGCATCAACCACGACGACCCGGCGACCGCCGATCTGGCGCAGGTGACGGTGGCCGATCCCGGCTATCTCGCGCTCAAGCCGGGGGCCACGGTGAGCTTCACGCCGCTTCTGACCTCGAGCCCGCGCTCCGGGCTGATCGCGGCCGAGACGCTGGCGATCGACCCCGATCCCGCCGCCATCCTCGCCGCCTTCAAGCCCGAGGGTGGGCCAAGGGTGGTCGCCGCGCGCGTCCATGGGATGCTGAAATCGGCGTTTTCCGGACCGCCCACCCCCGCCGCGGGACAGACCCGTCCCGCCGATCTCGCTCCCTTCAAGGATCATACTGAAACGCCGGCCAATCTCGTGATTGTCGCCGATAGCGACATCATGGCTGATCGCTTCTGGGTCCGGGTGAAGGATTTCTTCGGCCAGGAAGACGCCGAGCCGTTCAGCGATAATGGCCCGTTCCTCGCCAATCTCGTGGGCACGCTGGCTGGGGGGGATGCGCTGATCGGGCTCCGCGCGCGGGGCTCGGCGGACCGTCCCTTCACCCTGGTCGATGACATGCAACGCCGCGCCGAAGCGCAGTTCCGCCGCACCGAGCAGAACCTGCAAAAGCATCTCGAGGAGACCGAGAAGAATCTGGCAAACCTCCGCGAAGGCGCCGGACAATCGGGCGCCGGCCAGGCGGTGGTGACCGCCGAGCAGCGCGAGGCGATCGACGCCGCCAACCGCGAGATCGTCACCACCCGCCAGCAGCTTCGCGCCGTGCAGCTCGCGCTCAAGGAGGATATCGACGCCCTGGATCAGCTCCTCCGCCTGTTCGATATCGTGCTGGTGCCGGCGATCCTGACGCTGATCGCGATCGGGCTTGGCATCCTGCGCCATCGCCGGCGTGGCCGGGCGCGGACGTGAGGAGCCCCGCGCCATGAAACCCCGCACTGCGTTTATTCTCCTCCTGCTCGGCGCCGTCTCACTTGGCCTCGGCTGGTACGCCGGCATCGCCCGCGACACCATGGGCGAGGTCACGGCCAACGCCGCAACCTTGGCCTTCCCCGATTTTGCCGCGCGCATGGCAGCCGCCCAGCGCCTTGAAATCGCCGATCACAGCAAAACTCTCGTGCTGGTCCGCGAGGCTGATCGCTGGCTGCTCGCCGAACACGGCAATTTCCCAGCCCTCGCGCCCCGCGTGCATACGCTGCTCGCCGGGCTCGCCGAACTCAAACTCGTGGAAAAACGCACCGATGATCCGGCGGAGTTCGCCCGCCTCGGCGTGGATGACCCGAGGGACGCGAAATCGGAGGCCAGAGAGGTTCGCGTGCTTGACGCCAAGGGCGCGGCACTCGCCGCAATCATCCTCGGCCATACCCGGCCGAGCCCGGAAAATGGCGGCGCCGCGCAGGTTTTCGTCCGCCGCGTCGGGGAAAACCAGGTCTGGCTCGCCGAGGGCACGGTCGAGGCGGATCCCGATCTTTCCGGCTGGATCGATCACCAGATCGTCAATATCGCGCGTGACCAGGTGGCCAGCATCACCATCGACCGCGACACCTCACATCTCGTGCTGACCCGTGAGGGGGACAAGCTGGTGGTGAGCACGCCCGCGACCCACCCGGTGCTCGATCAGCTCAAGATCGACACGCTGGCGCGCGGCCTCGAATACCTGAGCTTCAGCGATACCCGTGCCGCCAGCGCCCCCCTTGGGCAAAAACTCGGCACGATCACCTTTGTTACTACCGACGGCCTGACGCTGCGGGCGGCAATCAGCGTCGAGGGTGAAACCGTCTGGGCGATTTTCACCCCGAGCGGCAAGGACAAGGCGCAGGCGATGGCCGACGCGCTCGGCAAGAAATTCAATGGCTTCGCGCTTGCGGTGCCGAGTTGGCAGGCGAAAACCATCCTGCCCAGCCTTGATGACCTGCTGCCCCCGGCGACCCCCACCCCGCCGCCCGCTGCGGTCATGCCGGCCACGCCGACCCCGGCGATGCCCGGGCAACCCCCCGCGCCACGGTGAACGCGCCGCGCACCTATCCCGAGCGGCCCATCGTCGGGATCGGGATCGTGGTGCTGCGCGAGGACACCGTGTTGCTGGTGCGCCGTGCCCATCCCCCGGCCGCCGGTGCCTGGAGCCTCCCCGGGGGGGCGCAAAAACTCGGCGAGACCGCGATCGCGGCGGCACGGCGCGAATTGTTCGAGGAAACCGGCCTCGAGGTCGGCAAGCTGGTTTTGGCGGGCAATGTTGACAGCATCCACCGCGACGCCGAGGGACGGATACTTTACCACTATACCATCCTTGACTTCGCCGCCTGCTGGCGAACAGGCGAACCGTGCCCCGGCTCCGATGTCAGCGCAGCGGCATGGGTCGCCGCGGCAGATTTCGATCGTTTTGCGCTTTGGGACGAAGCGCGCCGCATCATCGCCGCGGCGCGCGCCGCGTTGACCGGGGAAGGCGCGCATCTTATCTGAGAGGCGTCGCCATGCCGTTCCCCCGCCGGTTCGGGCGGGCGGTGCTGTTTCGCGCCCTTATTGAGACTTGTCCCGGAAGGCTCCCCTATGTTTGCCCGTATCGCCCGCTCAATCTTCGGCACGGCCAATGACCGCTCGCTCAAGGCCTATCAGCGCCGTGTCCCCGAGATCGGCGCACTGGAACCGAAGATGGCCGCGCTCTCGGACAGCGAACTCGCTGGCCAGACGGCGGCGCTCCGCGCCCGCCTCGCCGGTGGCGCCAGTCTCGACGAACTGCTCCCGGAAGCTTTCGCGACCGTGCGCGAGGCCTCGAAGCGTGTGCTCGGCCAGCGCCATTTCGACGTCCAGTTGATCGGCGGCATGGTGCTGCATGATGGCAAGATCGCCGAGATGAAAACCGGCGAGGGCAAGACCCTGGTCGCCACCTTGCCGGTCTATCTCAACGCGCTCACCGGGCAAGGCGTGCATGTGGTGACGGTGAACGACTATCTCGCCCGGCGTGACGCCGAATGGATGGGCCAAATCTACAGCTTTCTTGGCATGACCACCGGCGTCATCGTGCATGGGCTCGACGATGCCGAACGGCGCGGCGCCTACGCCGCCGATATCACCTATGGTACGAACAATGAATTCGGCTTCGATTATCTCCGCGACAACATGAAATACCGTCTTGAGGATATGGTACAGCGGACGTTCGGATTTGCCATCGTCGATGAAGTGGACAGCATCTTGATCGATGAGGCGCGCACACCACTGATCATCTCGGGGCCGGCGGAGGATTCCTCCGATCTTTATCACCGCGTCAATGCTGTGCTCGCCGAAGTCGTCAAGGATGTGACGAATTTTGACAAGGACGAAAAGTTCCGCACCGCGACGCTGACCGAGACTGGCGCCGGTGTCGTCGAGGACGCGCTGCGCGCTGCCGGCATTCTTACGGAAGGCAATCTCTACGACATATTCAACGTCGCATTGGTTCATCATGTACAGCAATCACTGCGCGCGCATGTTTTGTTCGCCCGCGATGTTGACTATATCGTCCGTCAGGGCAAAGTGGTCATCATTGATGAATTCACTGGCCGGATGATGGAAGGGCGGCGCTATTCTGAGGGCTTGCATCAGGCGCTTGAGGCTAAGGAAGGCGTCGAGATCCAGCCGGAAAACCAGACCCTGGCCTCGATCACTTTCCAGAACTATTTCCGCCTCTACCCGAAGCTCGCGGGCATGACCGGCACGGCCATGACGGAGGCGGATGAATTCGCCGAGATCTACAAGCTTGACGTCGTAGAAATCCCAACCAACGTCGCCGTCACCCGCGATGATCAGGACGATGAAGTTTATCGCACTGCGGCTGAGAAATACGAATCGGTCGCCAGGCTCATCGGCGAATGCCGCGAACGGGACCAGCCCGTCCTGGTTGGCACGGTGAGCATCGAGAAGAGCGAAACTCTTAGCAATATACTCAAGAAAAAGAAAATACCGCACGCTGTTCTCAACGCGCGTTTTCATGAGCAGGAAGCCGAGATCATTTCCGAGGCCGGCGCGCCCGGCGCGGTGACGATCGCCACCAACATGGCCGGGCGCGGCACCGACATCAAGCTCGGCGGTAATCTCGAAATGCGCCTCAAACGCGAACTGGCAGTGATCGAGAACGAGGCTGCGCGCGCCACCCGCGCCGAGGCCATCCGCGCCGAGATCGCGGCGGCCGCGGAAATCGTCAAGCAGGCGGGCGGGCTCTTCGTTATCGGTACTGAGCGCCACGAAAGCCGACGCATCGACAACCAGCTCCGCGGCCGCTCCGGCCGCCAGGGCGATCCCGGCGCGTCGCGCTTCTTCCTGTCGCTCGAGGACGATCTCATGCGCATCTTCGGCTCTGATCGCATGGGCGGGTTATTGCAGAAACTCGGTCTCAAGGATGGCGAGGCGATCGTCCATCCTTGGATCAACAAGGCCCTGGAAAAAGCGCAGAAAAAAGTCGAGGCGCGCAACTTCGACATGCGCAAGAATGTCCTCCGCTATGACGACGTGATGAACGCGCAGCGCAAGGAAGTATATGCCCAGAGGCGCGAATTCATGCACGCTGAGGATGTCACCGAGACCATCAACGAAATGCGTGACGAGGTCATCGCGACGCTGATCACGCGGCGCATTGCGGAGCGCGCGTTCGCCGAGCAATGGCAGAGCGCGGAACTCGCCGATGATGTCCGCCGGCTGCTCAATCTCGATCTGCCGATCGCCGATTGGGCCAAGGAAGACGGGATCGAGCCCGACGAAATTCTGAAGCGCATCCGGCAAGCGGCCGACGCCCAGCTCGCGGCGAAGGCCGCGAATGTCGGGCCCGAGCTGATGCGCTATATCGAGAAATCGCTGTTGCTGCAGGTGCTCGATCAGGTGTGGAAGGAACATCTCCTGGCGCTCGATTATCTGCGGCAGGGGATTGGGCTGCGCGCCTACGGTCAACGCGATCCACTCAATGAATACAAGAGCGAAGCCTTCACGCTATTCAACGCCATGCTCGACGAACTCAAGGAGCGGGTGACGATGCTGCTCGGCCGTGTCGAATTGTCGCCCGAGGCGCCGCCCGAAGCGGATTTCCAGCCGCGCCAGAAGGCGATGGTGGAAAGCCACCCTGCCCCCGCGGAGATTGCGCGTGCCCCCGAGCTGCTCGGCGCGGACGGCGCGCTCATGGCCTCGGCCGTGGCCCTCGCCGAGCCCGGTCTCTGGGACAATACCCCGCGCAACGCGCCCTGCCCCTGCGGCTCGGGTAAGAAATACAAGCATTGCCATGGGCGCACCTGAAACCGGGCGCATCTGAGCAGGCGCGCCGGCATGCAAAACCTGCTCGCCGGCTATCGACGTTTCCGCCAGCAGGCCTGGCAGGAGCGGCGGCGCCTGTTCGGGATGCTCGCCGAGCACGGCCAATCACCACGCGCCATGGTTATTGCCTGCGCCGATAGCCGTGTCGATCCCGCGATGATCTTCGATGCTGCACCGGGGGAAATCTTCACCGTGCGCAACATCGCCGCCCTGGTGCCACCCTATGCACCGGATGGCACCCATCACGGCACCAGCGCCGCGCTCGAATTCGCCGTTCGTGTGCTGCATGTTTCCGATCTCATCGTGCTCGGTCACGCGATGTGCAGCGGGGTCGCGGCCTTGCTGCATGGCGCGCCGCTGGCGCAGGCGGATTTCATCAATTCCTGGGTCTCGATCGCCGCCCCGGCGCGCGCCCGTGCGCTCGCTCATGCGACACCCGAGACCGCGCAAAATATCTGTGAATTCGAAACCATCAAGCTTTCGCTCGAGAATCTGCGCGGCTTCCCGTGGATCGCGGCTGCCGAGCGCGCCGACGGTCTCCGCCTGCATGGTGCATCCTTCGATATCCGCAGTGGCGTGCTCTCGCTGCTTGGCGAACGCGGCCAGTTTCGGCCGGTGTCGCCGTGACGGCGCGAGCGCGGCGGGTGCCCGCGCCCATCGCGCTGGCGCTCGCATTCCTCCTGATACCCGGGCCGCGCCAGATCGCAACCGCCGGCGACCTAACTTTCACCGAGCCGACACCCAATGCCGCCATTTTGCCCGGTATTGGCCGCACCGATGAGCGCCAGCCGGTTAATCCGCTTGAATTTCCCTGGCGCGCCATCGGGCGGGTGCAGAACGCCCTCGGCGGGCGCTGCACCGGCTTCGTCGTCGCCCCTGCTATTGTGCTCACCGCCGCGCATTGCCTCTATCGCCAGCGCACCCGGCTGATCGTGCAGCCAAGGCTGATCCATTTTCTGCTTGCCGCCGATCACGGCGCCGCGACTGCGGTCGCGGTGGTCGCCGATTTCACCGTCGCCCCCGGCTACGACCCGTTCCACGAGGGCGACACCGCCGGCTCGGACTGGGCGGTGCTGCGCCTCGCCAGCCCCCTGCATATGGTCGGCCACGTGCTGCGTCTCGCGCCAAGCGTGCCGCGCCCCGGCACACCCGCCGCCCTGGGCGGCTACAGCAAGGACCATATCGAGATCATCGAGGCTGATCTCCATTGCCTGATCGCCGAGGAGATCGACGACGCGCATCGCCAGCCGCTGATCCACCATAGTTGCGAAGGCACCGAAGGCACCAGCGGCGCCCCTCTGCTGGTGCGTGCTGCCAACGGCGAATGGCTGGTCGCCGGCATTCAGATCGGCGCTGTGGTCAACCACGCCGGCGGCATCGCCGTGCCATCGACGAAAATCACCCTCAGCATCGCCCCGGCACCATAGCGCGGCAGAATGCTGGAGATGCTGGCTATTGCGCTTTGTGCGGTGCTGACCGGCGGCGAAGACGGCACCGACATGGCCGAGCTTTCTGAAATTGGCACACGGTGCGTCGCGGGTATCAGACCACCCCCATCCCCGAGAGTGCGCCAAAGATGCCAAGCGCGGTTGTCATAATGGCGAGTGCCAAAACCAGCCAGAGATACCAGCCGCGCAGATTTTGTCCCTCCGGCAGAGCACGAACGGCAAGCGCGATGAGAAAGCCGAGTACCAGCGGCAGCAACAAGGCGTTCATTGCCTCGACGGCAATATTCAGCGCCACGAGATCCGGCATCACCAGAACGAGCCCGGCGCCGGCCAGCGTGCATACCGCGTAGGCGCCATAGAACCAGGGTGCTTTCGCGGGATGCAGTTCCAGCGAATGCCGGAAGCCGGTAACCTCGCCGATACCCCAGGCGAGGGCCAGCGAGACGACAACGGCGGCGACCATGCCGGCCCCGAGCACGCCGAGGCCAAAGACCAGCCGGGCCATCGCCGCGCCGAGAAAAGGCCTGAACGCATCGCTAATGTCGCCGACAGCGCCGAGATTGGCATGCGGGTTGCTGCGGCCGATGGTCGCGGCGGCGGCGATCAACACGGCAGCCATGATGATCTGTGTGACGATCGAGCCGAATGCGGTATCAAGCCGTGCGGCCCGGAAATGCTCGATACGCAGCTTTTTGTCGGCGATGGCGGATTGCTGGTAAAAGATCATCCACGGCATGATCACGGCGCCGATATTGGCCGCGACCAGATAGAGATAATCCCGATTGGCATAGGGAATGTCTAACGACCCGCGCAGCATGGCGGGGAAATCAGGGTGCGCTGCCCAGGCCACGCCCAGGAAGGCGAGTTCAAACAAGCCGCAGATAATCGCCACCCGCTCCACCCGGCGATAGGAGCCGGTGAGCACCACCGCAAGCAAAGCGGCGACAGCGAGAGCGAGGCTCGCGACACGCGGCACACCGAAAAGCTCGCCAATCCCCGCAACACCGGAGAATTCGGTTACCAGCGCTCCCAGCACGGCGATCGCCAACCCAGTCACCGAAACAAAAGCCCAAGGGCGGCCAAACTTCTCGCGGATTAGTTCACCATGGCCGCGCCCGGTAAAAATGCCGAGCCGCACGGTGAGTTCCTGGACGACATAGAGCACCGGGATGAGCAGTAGCTGTAGCCCGAGCAGCCGATAACCCCATTGCACGCCGCTCTGCGCGGCGGTGACGATGCTGCCGACATCGGTATCGGCGAGCATCACCACGAGGCCGGGGCCGGCCACAGCCAAAAAGAACCGAAGGCGGCCTAAAGCGGCAGCGGGAGGCGCCGCGGCGGCCGGATTTGTCGCTGGCATGCGTTGGATCTCCAAGGAGAGATCTTATGTATTGCAACTCCGTCGCATTTGCAACCATCAGCGCCGCGCCGGGATGGTGTGCCCCGAGCGCGACAAGATTGGCGGCGAGCCGCGAGA
Organism: Pseudomonadota bacterium; assembly: GCA_021801255.1. GTDB lineage: Bacteria > Pseudomonadota > Alphaproteobacteria > Acetobacterales > Acetobacteraceae > Acidibrevibacterium. The sequence goes on along the minus strand of JAJYYH010000048.1, from coordinate 37,255 downwards.
ACATGTTGAAGTGGATGAAGCCTGGGTCGGAGGACGCACCCGAGGCGAGGGCCGGCCGGAGGCGATGTTGGCGGGTCGGGCGATCGCGTTGCCGGTGTCGTGCCAGGGCCTATGTCAGTCGGCGACGCCGGCTCGGTGGCGGCGGCGATCTCGGCGGTGATACGGGTGAGACGATGCGGATGTCGATATCGGCTCGATCCTGGTTCATGACGGGTTCTGCGGCGGGCTGGCCGCGGGCCCCTCTCGCGCCCTCCAAACCCGTCATGGAAGCTCAAGCCCGCCTCTTCCTCTCCGACGTCGTCCAGCCCGGCGAGCAAGGGAAAACCCAAAATCCGGCGTGGATCGTCTGTGTTTCGGGAGACGCGCGGCGCATTGACATCGGCGCGGGGCAATATCATGTTGCATCGCACAAAGGCGAGATGAGGCCGGTTTCCGCCCCACGGCCCAAGCGGCCGGCACCATAGCGCGAGAGCGAACAGTTGCTGTCGCCGCGACGGGGCGCGGGGCTCTCTCATCGCCCTTTGCAGGGTGGAAGCGTCCTTCATGGCGGCGTGATTGCCGCCGCGGATGAAAGGATCGCACCCATGGCTCTATTTGATGACATTGGTGAGGCCATGTTGCGGCGCCATGAAGGCAGCCGCGAGATCGCCCTCAGCTTGGCGAGCGGCGTGCGCGCTCTGCGCCAGCGCTTTCGCCATATCGCGGGCCGGCTCAGGGCCAACGCCGCGCCAGCCCATCGCGCCCCGGTGCCGCGTCCCGGCGATGCCGCGCCCCTTGGCCACGCGCCCGCCGCCGAGCCAGGCGGAGAGAGCGCGCGCGGGGACCGGCTTGCCGGCCCGTCTTTCGCGGCGCAGGAGCCTGATCTTGCCAAGGAGGCAGGGCCGACCGGACGCCAGATGTCAGGCTGGGCGATGGCCGATCCGGGACAACCCGAATAATCGCCTCCGGCGCCGCCCGCGCGCATGACGACGCGCTCGGCCGGCGCGCCGTGGTTGCCGCTCCGTCGCGCAGCTCCTATCCTGGTTTCGGGTCAGACGTGGCGAAAATGCCAAATGAACCCGATAACAGCGGAGAAGTGTGATGGCGCGACGGACAGGATCAAAACTCTGCGCGGCGCTCGTGGTTGCGGCGCTCGGCGTGCCCTTTGTCGTCCAGGCGGCCGATGCGCCGGCGGGGCAGGCGGCGGTGCAGCAAGCGGTTCAGAAAGGCGCCGATCTCTTCGCGCATGAGAGTTTTGGTGGCGCCGGCACCTGCGAGACCTGCCACCTCAACGGCGGCCGCGACGCGGGTAAGCTGCCAAACGGCAAAGCCATTCCGAGCCTGATCGGCGCGGCGGCAGCATTTCCGCGCTATTCCCCGCGCGTGCAAAGCGTGATCACCCTCTCGCAACAAATAGCGCGATGCATCGGCGGCGCACTCAAAGGCACGCCGCCGGCCTTCGGCAGTCCGGACCTCGTGGCTCTTGATACCTATATCACCTCGCTCTCGAAAGGCGTGGTGATGGGGCGGCAATTCGAATGAGATAGTGCCGGTCGGGGATGTCACAGTCGCGACGCGCCTGTTCCTGACCGGCGCGAGCGGCTGGATAGAGCATCGCGGGGCGCCGCCAGCCTCGCTTGCGGTGCATAACTCAAGACTTCATCTTTGGCGATCGTCCTATCCCGGCGACGGACAAAGCCCCTGGCCTTTCCTAAGCGCTCCCCGGCAGGCGATCGAGATGGCAGGCCGCCTGATGATGGTTCGGGCCGCGCAGTTTCGGCGCCTCGCTGCGGCAGCGATCGAACGCATAGGGGCAGCGGGTGTGGAAGCGGCAGCCGGGCGGCGGGTTGCGCGGGCTCGGGATGTCACCGGAGAGCACAATGCGGCGGTGGCGCGCGCCGGGATCAGGCATCGGCACGGCGGAGAGCAGCGCTTCGGTATAGGGATGACGCGGGCCCGCGAATACCGCTTCCCGCGTGCCGATCTCGACGATCTCGCCAAGATACATCACCGCGATGCGATGGGTGAGATGCTCGACGATGGCGAGATCGTGGCTGATGAACAGCATCGCGAGGCCGAGATTTCGTTGTATATCAGCAAGAAGATTGATGATCTGCGCCTTGACCGAGACATCCAGCGCCGAGACCGCCTCGTCGCAGATGATGAGATCGGGGCGCGGGGCCAACGCACGGGCGATGGCGATGCGCTGGCGCTGGCCGCCGGAAAATTCATGCGGCCGCCGATCCGCCGCCGCGTGCGGCAGTTGCACTTGATCGAGCAATTCGTGGATGCGCGCCGCGCGTGCCGCCCCGCGCGCGAGGCCGAAATTATCGAGCGGCTCGGCCAGGCTTTCGCGCACCGAAAACCGCGGATCGAGACTGCTGAACGGATCCTGGAAGATGATCTGCATGCGCTGGCGCAAGGCGCGCATCCGCCGCCGTGAAAGCTGATCGATGCGCGTGCCATCGAGCCAGATTTCCCCAGCACTCGGGGCCGTAAGACCAAGGATCGTGCGTCCGACGGTCGATTTGCCCGAGCCCGATTCGCCGACCAGCGACAGCGTCTCGCCACGCGCGATGGTGAAGCTGAGATCGTCCACCGCCCGGACCTCTGCGGTGATGCCGCCCATCAGTCCGCCGCGGATGGGAAAATGCTTCTTGAGACGGTTGATTTCGAGGAGAGGGATCTCGGCCATCACGCTGTCCGATGCTCCCCGGCGTGATGGCAAGCAGCGAAATGCCCCGGCGCATGCGCGCGCACCGCAGGGGCGATGCTGCGGCAGAGATCGCTCACGCGGGGGCAGCGCGCGGCGAAGGCGCAGCCGATGATCGGTGCCATCAGGCTCGGCACTTGGCCGGGGATTTCGGTGAGCCGCCGCCCTGCGTTGGCCTCGCCGATGCGCGGCAGCGCGCCGAGCAGGCCCTGGGTGTAGGGATGCAGTGGCGCGGCAAAAAGCCGCGCAACCGGAGCTTCCTCGACCTTGCGCCCAGCATACATCACGATGACGCGCTCGGCCAGTTCCGCAACGACGCCGAGATCGTGCGTGATCAAGAGGATCGCCGCCCCCACCCGGCGCTGCAGATCGCGCATTAAATCGAGGATCTGCGCCTGGATGGTGACATCGAGCGCGGTGGTTGGTTCATCGGCGATCAAGAGCTTCGGGTTGCAGGCCAAGGCGATCGCGATCATCACGCGCTGGCGCATGCCGCCCGAAAGCTGATGTGGATATTCGCCCACCCGGCGCGCCGGATCGGCGATACCGACCAGAGCAAGTATCTCAATCGCTCGCACGGCCGCGGCATGTTGTGAAAGTCCTTGATGCAGGCGCAAAGTCTCCCCGATCTGCCGGCCGACGGTGAGCACCGGGTTGAGTGAGGTCATCGGCTCCTGAAACACCATGCTGATTTCGTTGCCGCGTAGCCGGCGCATCTCCGCTTCCGAGACGCCCAGGAGATCGCGCCCCGCGAAGCGGATGCTTCCGGCAAAATATGCGGGCGGCGTCGGCAGCAATCGCAAAATCGACATCGAGGTGACGGATTTGCCGCAGCCCGACTCGCCCACCAGCGCCACCGTCTCGCCTGCCGCGATCGTGAACGAGACGCCGTTGACCGCGCGCGCGACACCCTCCTCGGTGGCGAAATGCACTTGCAGCCGCTCGACCTCGAGAAGCGCCATGGTCAGGGCCGGAGCGCGCGCCGGGGATCGAGCGCGTCGCGCAGCCCATCGCCCAGCAGATTGACGCCGAGCACCGTCGCCGAAAGAAAAATCGCGGGGAAAAATACGATCGACGGCTTGATCTGCCAGAGCGCGCGTCCCTCCGCCATGATGTTGCCCCATGATGGAATAGTGGGCGGCGTGCCGGCGCCGATGAAGGACAGGATCGCCTCGGTGATCATCGCCGAGGCGCAGATATAGGTGGCCTGCACGGCAAGCGGCGCGAGCGTGTTGGGCAGGACATGGCGGAGGATGAGTTTCGGTGTGCGCGTGCCACAGGCGATCGCCGCCTCGATGAAGGGTAGTTCCCGCAATCCCAGCACGACACCGCGGATCAGCCGCGCCACACGGGGAATTTCCGAGATCGTGATGGCAATCACAACATTCTGCACCGACCCGCGCGTCAGCGCGATCAGGGCGATGGCGAGCAGGATCGGGGGGATGGACATCAGCCCGTCCATGACGCGCATGATGATGGCATCCGACCAGCGCACGAAGCCCGCGACGAGGCCGATCGCAAGACCCGTTATGGCGGCGAGGAAAGCTACGGCAAAGCCCACGATGAGCGAGACGCGGGTGCCGTAGATCACCCGCGAATAGATATCGCGTCCGAGCATGTCGGTGCCGAACCAGTATTGCATCGAGGGCGGGCGAAGCCGCCGCGCCGGGGCGAGTGCCGTCGGATCGGTGGTGCCGAGGAAAGGCGCGAAGAGCGCGATCAGCAGCATCAACCCGATTAGCACGAGGCCGGCAAAGATCGTCGGATGGCGGATGATGAACCGCGCCAGCCTGCCGCGCTTGCGCCGTGGCTCGACCAGTTCTGGTAGATCGGGCGCGATGAATTCAGCCGGTAGGGCGCTGGGCGGCGAGAGGCTCAATAGCGGATCCTTGGGTCGAAGACGGTGTAGAGCAGATCGACGGCAAGATTGACCAGCACATAGACGAAGCTGAACAGCAGAACGACGCCCTGGATCACCGGATAATCCCGCCGCAGGATGGCATCGACGGTAAGGCGGCCGAGGCCGGGAATGGCGAACACGCTCTCCGTCACCACCGCCCCGCCGATCAACAGCGCAACCCCGAGCCCGACGACGGTGACGATCGGCACCGCGGCGTTTTTCAAAGCATGCACGAACAGCACCGCGCCCTGTCCGAGACCCTTGGCACGCGCGGTGCGGATATAATCCTGCGAGAGTACATCGAGCATGGCTGCGCGCGTGATACGTGCGATCAGCGCGATATAGATGCCGCCCAGGGTGAAGGCGGGCAGGATCAGGCTGCGCAGGAACGGCAAAAATCCTTGTTCGATCGGTGTGAATCCCTGCACGGGGAGAAGTTTCAACTCCAGGGCAAAGACGAAGGCCAGCACGTAACCAATGACAAACACCGGGGTCGAGAATCCGAGCACGGCGAAAACCATGATCAGGCGGTCGGGCCATTTCCCCTGCTGCCAGGCAGCGATCACGCCCATCGGGATGGCAATGATCAGGGAGAGTGCAAGGGTGAACACCATCAGGCTCAATGTCGGCTGGATACGCTGGGCGATCATGTGCGCGACCGGCAGGTTGGTGAAGATCGAGGTACCGAGATCGCCGTGCAGGATATGCCAGAGCCAGTCGCCGAAGCGCATGAGGAAGGGACGGTCGAGGCCGAGAGATGCACGGATATGCGCGATCTGCTCGGGCGAGGCCTGATCGCCAGCGATCACCGCAGCCGGATCGCCGGGTGCGATGTAGAGCAGCGAGAAGACGAAAAGTGCCACCACCGCCATCACCGGAATGGTCGCGAGGATGCGGCGGAGCAGATAGGCGCGCATCGTCGCTCAGCCTTTTTTCACGTCCCAGAACACCGGGAACGGTGCCTTGACGATGCCGCTCACATTGCGTCGCCACGCCTGATAGCCATAGAAGAAGCCGGTTGGGATGAAGGTTACGAATTCCATCGAGGCGCGGTTGATTTTTTCGATTACTTGCTTCTCCGCGCCGAGATCGGGGGCGGCGTACCACTCGGCGATCATTGTCTCGATCGCCCGATTTTCGGGCCAGCCGAACCACGCCTTCGCTCCGTTGGTGCGAATAGCGATATTGGGGGCGGGGTTGATACAATCGACCCCGGCGAGCCAGGTGTGAAAGATATTCCAGCCGCCCTTGTCGGGCGGATCCTTCTTGGCGCGCCGCGCGCCTACCGTGCCCCAGTCGGTCGCGACGTAATCAACATTGAACCCGGCCTTGGTCATCACATCAGCCGAAACGTCGCCCTGGCCCTTGGTAATGATGAGATCGGTTGCAACCAGCATCACCACTTTCTCGCCACCGTAGCCTGCCTCAGCGAGCTGTTTCCGGGCACCTGGAATATTCCGCGGCCCGCTCAGCACATCACCCCCGGCTTCGGTATAGAGCGGCGTGCCTGGGGTGATAAAACTCGGCATCGATTTCCACAGCGCATCGTCGTTGCCGACCACCGCGCGCATATAGTCGGGCTGGTTTACCACCATTTGCAAGGCCTGGCGCAAACGCACATCGTTGAATGGCGGATAGAGGTGGTTCATGCGCAGAATACCGACATTGCCGAGCGGATCGGCGATATCGACGCGTATATCGGCGCTTTGCTTGAGCAAGGGCACGAGATCGGGCAGCGGCGTTTCCCACCAGTCGATCTCGCCGCTTTGCAGCGCCGCCGCGGCGGTTGCGGCGTCGGGGATGATCTGCCATTCGATGCGGTCAAAATTCATCCGCTTGCCACCCGCCAGCCAATCGGCTGGCTCGCTCCGCGGCGCATAGAGGTCAAAGCGCGTAAACACTGCCTTCGAGCCCGGCACCCATTCATCCTTCGCGAACCTCATCGGCCCGGAGCCGATAAATTCAGCGATCTGCTTGAAGGGGTCAGTCGCGGCGAGGCGCTCGGGCATGATCGCGGGGAGATTGGGATTGCCCTTGGAAAGGGCGAACAGCATTTTCGGAAAAGGTGCCGCGAGCCGCATGCGGATGTTGCGATCGTCAGTTGCCTCGATGGCATCGAGCCGGGCATGGATGAGCTGGCCCATGGTATCCCGTGCCATCCAGCGGCTGAGGCTTGCCACCGCGTCTTGCGCGCGAACCGGCGTGCCGTCGTGGAATTTTAGCCCCTCGCGCAGTCGGAATGTCCAGATTTTACCATCACTCGAAACCTCATATCCCTCGCATATCTGTGGCCGTGGGGTAAGCGTGGAATCGATTCCGAACAGCGTATCGAAAACCAAAAGACTCGCGTTGCGCACGACATATTGCGTGCCCCAGACGGGGTCGAGGTTGGGCAGATTGGCTTGCGGCACGAAGCGCAGAACCCGCGCATCCGCTCCGCGCGCAAGGTTCGGCGCCGCGAGCGCGCCGGCGGCGGCGATGGAGGTTGCAAGAAAATCACGCCTGCGCATCGGTGTTTTCCTCATCCCTTCCTCACATTCCAGAAAATCGGCAGACCCTTGAGCAGATCGGTGACGTTCTTGCGATGCGCGGTCGGCTGATAGTAGAGGCCGAGCGGCAGGAAAGGCACATCCACAAAGGCTTGCAACTGGATTTGCTCGCAGATTTTCTTCTGGGCCGCAAGATCGGGGGCGGCGAACCACTGATCGCGCAATTCCTCCAGTTTCGGCGCCGTCGGCCAACCGAACCAGGCGTTCTGCCCGTTGCCGCGCAGCGCCACATAGCTTGCCGGGGTGAACTGATCGAGACCGGAGAACGAGGTGAAAAACACGCTCCAGCCGCCTTTCTCGGGGGAATCCTTTTTCGCCCGGCGCTGCACCACTGTGCCCCAGTCGGTTGCCAGCACATCGACATTCATCCCAGCTCGCTTCAGCATATCGGCGCCGACCACGCCCATCGCGTTGAGGACGGGGAAATCGGTCGCGATCATCGCCACCACGCGCTCACCCTTGTAGCCGGCGGCGGCAAGATCACGCTTGACCTTGTCGTAATCGCGCGGCCCTTGGAGGATAGCGGTGCCGGCAGTGCTCGCCATTGGTGAGGCGGGGGGGAAAAACCCGAGATCAGCGCGCCATAGATGAGAATCGGTGCCAGCGACCGCGGTCATCTCGTCGGTCTCGCTCACGCAGCCGAGCAGGGCACGGCGGATGGCCGGATTGTCGAAGGGTGGCCAGAGCTGGTTGAAACGCGCCATCGAGGGAAAGCCGGTGGGGTCAATCTGCTCGATGGTCACCTCGGGAGCCCCCTTGAGCAGCGGCAAGAGATCGAAAGTCGGTTGTTCCCACCAGTCAACTTCACCGCTCTGCAAGGCCGCCGAAGCGGTTGCGGAATCGGGCACGACATGCCACTCGATGCGGTCGAAATGAGCGATTTTAGGGCCGGCGATCCAATCCGGCGTACCACTGTCGCGCGGGCGATAATCGGCAAAACGCTCATAGACGACCAGCGAGCCCGGGACGCGCTCATCGGCCTTGAAGCGATAGGGGCCGCTGCCGATCATGTCAGTGATCGCGGTGAAGGGATCGGTTTTCGCCAGCCGCTCGGGCATCATCGCCGGCAGGTTGCTCGATGCCTTGCCGAGTGCATCAGGCAGCAGCGGGAAGGGACGCTTGAGGCGAAAGACAATGCTGCGGTCATCGCTCGCCGTGAGTTCATCGGTTGCGGCGAGGAGCGCCTGGCCGAAGGCATCACGGGCGCCCCAGCGGCGGATTGAGGCGACGCAGTCGCGCGCGAGAACCGGTGTACCGTCGTGAAATTTCAGCCCGTCCCGCAAACGGAGCCGCCAGAGGAGGCCGTCGGATTCGGCGCCGGCGCTTTCCAGCATCTGGAGTTGTGGGCGGAACTGTCCATCGATACCGAACAGCGTGTCGAAGACCAGAAAACCGTGGTTGCGGGTGACATAGGCGGTGGTCCAGATCGGGTCGAGGATGGCGAGATCGGCTTGCGGGATGAATTTCAGGAGGCGCGCCTCAGCCCCATAGGCCAAACCGGGTGCCGTAAGCGGCAGCATGGCGGCGGCCGCGCTTTGCAGGAATGCCCGTCGTTTCATCTGTTCCCCTTTTTTCTGCCTGCCCCGGCGGCAGCCTTGTCATGCCGTCGCCGGTTTTCCCGCACCGACGATGGCAGCCGCCGCCTCGCACTGCAAGGCGGAGCAAGCGGCGGGCCAGAGTTGCCGGCAGGCGCGCAACCCGGGTATGCGGCGTGCCATGGAAGCCGCGCTCGCCCGTCTTGCCGCCCTGCTGCCTGACCCCGCGCGGCGTATGGTCAGCCCGGCGCGGCTTCGCCTACTCGCCGAATTCCTCCGTTTCGGCACGGTGGGCACGCTCGGCTTCGTCATCGACACCGCGACGGTCTATGCGCTCGCCCGCCCGCTCGGCCTCTATGGCGCGGGCGCCGCGGCCTATCTGGTGGCGGCGAGCACCAATTGGGCGTTCAACCGCGCCTGGACCTTTCGCGGACGGGGACGAGGGGCCGCGCATTGGCAATGGGCGCGCTTCATTTCCAGCAACGCGCTTGGCTTTCTCGTCAATCGCGGCGCCTATGCCGCCCTGATCGCATTCTCGCCCAGCGCGCATGCCCATCCCGTGCTGGCGGTGGCGGCTGGAGCGATTGCTGGGCTCGGGTTGAATTTCGCCGCCTCCCGGCATTTTGTGTTTCGCTGAATTTCCCCCCACCCAACCATGGGCGTATAGTTTCGTCCCGAGATGGAGAATGATGGGTTGATCTGGTATGCGCTGCTCTGGCTGAGTTTTGGCGCTGGGCACAGCCTGCTGGCGATGCCGGCGGGAAGGGGATTACTCGAACGTCTGGCCGGCCGTGCCGACCGCCTGCTCTATAACCTCATCGCCGCCATTCATCTCGCGCTTGTGCTCTGGCTTGGTATGCTGCTGCTCGGCGGGCAGGCGGGGTTTGCCCTGCCTTTGCCGCTGCGTCTCGCGATGGACGTGGCGATCGGCGCCGGCGCTCTCATTCTGCTGATCGCCGGTCGATCCTATGATCCGGCGCGGTTTTTTGGGCTGGCGCAGATGCGTGCTGGCACCCCCGACCGCGCCATCGTGCCTGAGACGCTGGTCACGGCCGGGCTCAACGGCGTGGTCCGGCATCCGCTCTATCTCGGCCTGCTGCTGCTGCTCTGGGGCGACGCCCGGGCGCCGTTCACTGGCGCGACTGCGCTGTTCGCCACGCTCTATGTGCTGATTGGCATTCATTTCGAGGAACGCAAGCTGAAGCGTCTCTATGGCGAGGTCTATACGGCCTATCGCGCGCGGGTGCCCATGCTGTTTCCGCGCTTCTGGCGCGGCTGAACAGGAAGGGTTCCAAGGGCCCCGCTTTTGGTGAGGTCCAGGGGTGAAATCCCTGGATTTTTAGTCGATGACCGCTGGATGATCTTCCGGCGCGGCGGTGCTATGGGCCGGGCGGCGCATGATCGGCAGCAGCAGCAGGGCGGGCACGATGGTGAGTGTCATGAACACGAAGTCATCGACATAGGAGATGATCTGCGCCTGCTGGTTGACGAGAAAATCGAGCAGGGCGGCGCCGGGCCGCGTCGTTGGGTCGAGCGCGTGGTAGATCGAGGGGCTCGCCTGTAAGGCGCGGTTGAAGGGCGTGATATTGGCCGCGAGCCCGGCATGGGCGACCTGGATGTTGTGGGCGAGCAGCGCCGAGGTGAGCGAGACGCCCATGGCGCTGCCGACATTGCGGAACAGGCTCAGCATGGCGGTGGCATCGGTGCGCATTGCCATCGGCAGGGTGGCGAAGGCGATCACCTGGAGCGGCGTGAACACGAAGCCAATTCCCATGCCCTGGATCATGATGGTGATGACCTGGATATGGATCGCGATATCGGGGGTCCAGCCGGTCATGCTGTAGCTGGAGCCGAGCAGCAGCACGACGCCGAGGAACATCAGCTTGCGCGGATCGAGCCGCTGGACGAGGCGGCCCGAGATCATCATCGCGAGCATGGTGCCCGCGCCACGCGGCGCCATCACCAACCCGGCGGTCTGCACCGGATAGTTGGCCAGCGTTTGCAGATAGGGCGCCATCAAGGCCGAGCTTGAGACCAGGATCTGGCCGATTGCAAACATCATCAGCATCGATGCCGAGAAATTGCGATCGCGAAAAATCACCGGGCGGATAAAGGGGCGCTCGGCGGTGAGGAGATGGGCGAGAAAGAGATAGATGCCCAAGCCCGCCAAGACCGCCTCGGTGATGATTTCGCGGGACGAGAACCAGTCCTGATCCTGGCCGCGGTCGAGCATCATTTGCAAGGCGCCGAGGCCGAGCGCGATTACCGCGAAGCCGGTCCAGTCAAAGCGCAGAGCGCTCTGGGTTTCCGAGCGCGGCATGAAAACAGCCATGCCGATGATGGCGAGCACGCCAAAGGGCAGGTTGACGTAGAACACCCAGCGCCAGTTGTAGAGTTCGGTGAGATAGCCGCCCAAGGTTGGGCCGAGGATCGGGCCGATCATCACGCCGATGCCCCAGATTGCCATCGCCGAGCCGCGCTGTGCCACCGGGTAGATATCCAGCATGGTGGCCTGCGAGAGCGGCACCAGGGCAGCGCCGAACATGCCCTGGAGCAGGCGGAAAATCACCATCTGGGGCAAACTCTCGGCGATGCCGCAGAGCATCGAGGCGGTGGTGAAGCCGACGAGACTGAGGATGAAGAGATTCTTTCGCCCAAACCGCGCGGCCAGCCACCCGACTGGCGCCGTCATGATGGCGGCGGCGGTGATATAGCTGGTCAGTACCCAGGTGATCTCATCCGAGGTTGCGGACAGGCTGCCTTGCATATAGGGCAGGGCGACATTGGCGATGGTGGCGTCGAGCGCCTGCATCAGGGTCGCCACCATCGCGCAGACGGTGATGATGCCGCGATGGGCGATCACCGTCTCAGCCGCGGCGCCCATAGTTTAGAACAGATCCTGAAGCGTACGATGGTGGCCGGTGTCGATTTCGGTCTCGACGCTCATGCCGGTGCGGAGCGGCGGGTCATCGGGGCGGCGATCGACGCGGATGCGGACGGGAATGCGCTGCACCACCTTGACCCAGTTGCCCGACGAATTCTGCGCCGGGAGGATCGAGAATTGCGAGCCGCTGCTGGGTGCGATGCTTTCCACCACGCCGTGCCAGACGCGGCCGGGATAGGTATCGACGGTGACATCGACCGGATCGCCGGGCTTGACCCAGGTGAGTTCGATTTCCTTGGGCTGCGCCTCGACCCAGACATGCTCGTCGGAGACCAGGCCGAAGGCGCCGGTCGAGGCGGCGAGATACTGGCCGGGCTGAAGATGATCGACCTCGGTGACAATGCCGGAGAACGGCGCGCGGACGGTGGCATGCTCAAGCTCGCGCTCGGCTTCCGCCACCTTGGCCGCGGCCTCGAGATATTGCGGGGTTTTCGTCACATCGATATCCGGCTTGCCGCTGAGGCGTGCGAGTTCGGCCTCGGCCTGGGCGCGCAGGCTTTCGAGCGCTTGCTGGTCGGAGGCGAGCTTGAAGCGGGCGTCGTCATACTCGGCGCGGGTGACGCCGCCAGCCTTCACCAGATTGGCGTAACGGCCGAGATTGGCCTGGTCGTCAGCGACCTGCGCGGCCTTGGCGTCGATATCGTGCAGCATACGCCGGTAGTCGCGCTTCATCGCTTCCATGGTGAGCGCGGTCTCGGCGAGATTGGCCTCCGCGCCGGCGAGCGCGATGTCGAACTGCCGCGGATCGATCCGGAACAGTACCTGCCCTTTAGCGACCCGCTCGCCCTCATGCACGTCGATCTCGGCAACGAGGCCGGAGACGTCGGTCGAGACGGAGAGCACGGCAGCCTGAACATAGGCGTCGTCGGTATAGGCGTAGCGTCCGCCATTGAGCCAGAAGCCAAGCGCACCGCCGGCGACCACGGCGATGCCGCCAAGCATGAGTATCGAGCGGAGCAGGCGGGATTTGCGCCGCGGCCGGAGCGCGACATCAACATCCCGCGCCGCAAGCGCTGCACTCGCCTGCGACATCAGGCGATCTCCTCGACCGGCTCTTCGGCGAGCAGCCGCACCTGCTCACCCCGGCGATGGCAACGCAATTCACCGCACAGCGTCGCCTTCATTTTTTGGAGCGCGCCGACCAGCACCGCCATAGTTTCGGCATCGATGCCCTGACGGACCATGCGGGAGATTTCGTCACGCTCGGCCTCGATCTCGCTGATCAGGGGTGCGGCGTCGGGCAGGAGATGCAGCCGCCAGATGCGCCGGTCATGTGGGTCGGGGCGGCGCTCCACCATCCGCCGCTGCTCCAGACGGTCCACCAGCCTAGCGACGGTGATCGGCTCGACCTCGAGCAATTCCGCCAATTCTTTCTGCGACATGCCGGGCTGGCGGTATAGGCGTAGCAGGATCAGCCACTGCGCGCGCGTCATGTCGTGCATGCGCGCGCGCTTATCAACGGCGATGCGCAGCAGATGCGCGACATCGTGCAGATAGAACATGAAATCCGGTTGGAATTGGGGCATGGCACCTCTCCTGACGTTTATTATAAGCGTCGTTATCGTTAGCATGCCAGGGGAAAGCTATGCAATGATATCATTTCAGCCTTGCGTTTTGGAGGAAACGAAATCGCAGGATTTTTTCTCGAAACTGCGCGCCGCGCATCTCCGCGCAGGGTTCAGGAGACAACGATCATGGCCCATCGGCCGCCTCCGTCGCCATTCCGACATCGGCATCTGGGCTTCTGGTTCGCCTGTCTGCTCGCCGGCGCTGTTTGCGCGCTCCTCCTTGCCGGCTGCGCGGGCTCGGGGAGGGACGAGCCTCCCCCGCCTTATTACCATTATGGCTGGTATTACGATTGAATCCCGGCTCCGGAAGCGGCGCCGTATTTAGTGCAGGATTTAGTGCAGGCCATGCGCCACGGCGCGGTAGGCTTGATGGGCGCCGCTGAGGGCGGACGCTTGGGCTGCGGACGCGCCGGTGCCCGTGGTCGCGTTCTCCGTGCTCTGGTGGCGGCCGAGCAGCGGCCCCGCGAGGGCGAGCGGGGAGGCATCGCTCAGGGTATCCGGCGACGGATCGCCGCCGATCATGCTTGGCACCAGGCTGGCAGCACTGCCGGAAGCGCTCCCTGCGGCACTCATCGCCGCGCTGAAGGTGCCCGGCGTCGCGCCGAGGGCGGCGGCGGCGCTGGCATTCGCCGCAGTCGCGTCTGCCGTGCCGGGAGCAGCATTGTGCCGCTTTTGCAGCGCAGCAAAGATATCGGCGTTGCCCGTGCCGGAAGGCGGCGTCCAGGCATGCGCATGCGAGAGAATATGGTGGGACAGGCTGCCGATCATGGGAGGTCACTCCTTCTGTGAAACGCAACAAGAGGCGCGGCGGGCGCGACGCGGTCGGGCCAGGGCATCCGGCGGCGACGCGAACCGTGAGAGGATAACGCAAATGGTATGCCAGAACCCGCCGGCCGGCCCGGCCAAGTCGCGCGCGTGCTGCCGCCGATGCCGCCCGCGCAAACCGGCATTTTCTGCCCGGCCGCTTGTGCCGGAGGGGCACCGGGCATGACCGAAGCGGCGGATCGGAGGGGGCTGACCGGCGCCAACCCGCCATTCTGGCTGACCCTCCTGCTCGGCGTGCTGACCGCTGTCGGGCCGCTCTCGACCGATATGTACCTGCCGGCCTTCCCGCGCATCGAGGCCGATCTCGGCGGCGTCCCCGGGGGTGCGCAGATGACGCTCGCGGCCTGGTTCGTGGGCCTCGCCATCGGCCAGATGACACAGGGCTCGCTCTCCGACCGCTTCGGGCGGCGCGCGCCGCTGTTGTTCGGCACCGCGCTCTATGCCCTGGCCTCGCTCGGCTGCGCGCTCGCGCCGGGGCTGTGGCTGTTCTCCGCCTGCCGGACGCTCGCCGCCATCGGCGGCTCGGCGAGCATGGTGATCCCGCGCGCCATGGTGCGTGATCTCGCCGATGGCCACGAAGCCGCGCGCCTGCTGTCGCGGCTGATGCTGGTGATGGGGGTGGTGCCGATCCTCGCGCCGGCGGCCGGCGGAGCGGTGCTGGTGGTCGCCGGCTGGCGGGTGATCTTTTGGATCGCGACCCTCTATGGCGCCGTCTGCATGGTTCTCGTCTGGTATTTTCTGCCTGACACCCTGCCCGAGAACCGGCGCATCCGGCTCGGCCCGGTCGGGCTGCTCGGCCGCTATGCGAGCATCGCGCGCGAGCCGCGCTTTTTCACCCACGCACTTTGTGGCGGCCTGGCACTGGCTGGCCTGTTCGCCTATCTCGGCGGCTCGCCGGTCGCCTTCATCGGGCAATACCACATTGCCCCCGCTCCCTATGGCATGCTGTTCGGGCTGAATGCTGCGGGCTTCATCTTTGCCGCCCAGGTCAACGCCCGCCTGCTACCGCGCTTCGGCACCGATCGGGTGATCCGCGCCAGCGCGCGCGCCGCGTTCCTTGCCACCGCCGTGCTCACACTTGACGCCTTCACCGGCTGGGGCGGGGTCGCCGGCCTTGCCGCGCCGCTTTTTTGCTACCTGGGCGCGCTCGGCTTCCTCATGCCCAATACCACTGTCGGCGCCCTCTCGCGCCACGCCACGCAGGCCGCCAGCGCCTCGGCGCTGATGGGCACCGGCCAGTTCGTGCTCGGCGCAATTTCCGGCACAATGGTCGGGCTGCTGAGCGACGGCACGGCGCGGCCCATGGCGCTCCTGATGCTGGCCGGCGGCACCGGCGTGCTGCTCACCGACCGCCTGCGGGCGCGGGCCTGAACCAAGGCTAGGGGCTGCTCCTGGACCGTGCTCCAGGAGGCAGATTCGCACTGGCCTGAGAGTTTGCAAAAGAATGCCTTCTTGCTCGGAAATCGACGAGAAAAACCCAATTTTCCAGGGGGCGCTCTTTTTCAAGTTCGATTGATTTTCAGGCCCTGACCTCTAATCCAGTAGCCACGGCGCGCCGGAAGCGGCGGCGATGGCGCGGAGTTTTTCTCCGAGTCCGGCGGCGATGGTGATGCCGGCGCGGCCCCGGCAGGCCGCAACCGCTCGTTCGGGGTCGCCCGCGACCAGCACCGGCTGCGCTGGATCGGCGGGCGTGGCGGCGCGCAGCAAGTCGCAAAAGGCGGCGACCTCGGCGCGGAAATCCGCCGCTTCGCGGAACAGACCTGGGTCGAGGGCGAGAAAGAAATGGCCGATTCCCATGCCGCCAGGGCTTTTCCCATGGGCGGGATGCGGGGTGACGGTCGCACCCGAGAGGCAGGCGGCGAGAATATTGACCATCGCCGCCAGGCCATAGCCTTTGTGGCTGCTGCCTTCCGGCGTGCCGCCGAGAGGGGTGAGGAAGCCGCCACGGGAAACCGCGTCATTGGCGTCGGTGCTGGGCTGGCCTTGCGCATCGAGCAGCCAGCCAGGCGGGCAGGAAATCCCCTCATTCGCTTTGTTGCGAATCTTGCCGAAGGCGACAGTGGTGGTTGCCATGTCGAGCAGGAACGGCTGGCCAGGCGCGCCAGGGGCGGCGAAACACCAGGGATCGGTGCCGAGCTTGGCCTCGGCGGCGCGGGTGGGTGCGACGCGGGCGCCCGAGGTGGTGGTGGTGGTAATACCGATCAGCCCACGCTCGGCCGCCATCAGCGCGTAATAGCCGCAGGCCCCGTAATGCGCGGAGTTGCGCACGGCGACGGCGGCCATGCCGATGCCGGCTGCCTTGTCGATCGCGGTTTGCATGGCGAAACGCCCTGGCCAGTGGCCAAGTCCGCCGCCACCGTCAACGAGGGCGGAGACCGGGCTCTGGCGCAGGATACGCGGCTCGGCCCGCGGATCGAGCCGACCGGCGCGGCGCCAATCGTCATACATCGTGAGCATCGAGATGCCGTGGCTGTCGATGCCATGGAGATCAGCCCAGGCCAGCACATCGGCGGTGGCGGCGGTGGCGGCGGCGGAAAATCCCCAGGCGGAAAGGATCAATTCGATCTGGGCGCGATGCGTGGGCAAGGGTGTGGCCATGATGGTTCTCGCTCGCAATGGGCGCCAAGCCTTGCGCATCGGGCCGGTTGCGGCAAGTTGTCGCGAAAGCCACGCAAGGAACCTCACCCGTGCCCGATACCGCCGAGGTCGTCCCCGTCCACCGCGCCGTGATCGCCAAGCCTGCCG
This sequence comes from Pseudomonadota bacterium, assembly GCA_021801255.1. Classification (GTDB taxonomy): domain Bacteria; phylum Pseudomonadota; class Alphaproteobacteria; order Acetobacterales; family Acetobacteraceae; genus Acidibrevibacterium. Next base: position 20,497 of record JAJYYH010000048.1, on the reverse strand, counting down.
CTAGTCTGCTGGTGCTCCGCGAGAGCGCCCTGGGCCCGGCGGTGTTGATGGGCCTGCGCGGCGCTGGCCATCGGTTTCTCCCTAACCGATTAGTGTTTCCCGGCGGCAGGGTGGACGCTGCCGATTATCGTGCTCAGGCGGCAACGCCGCTCGCGCCCGCGGTTCTGGCGCGGCTGGAGCGACGGACGAGGCCCGCGCTCGCCCACGCGCTGGCGATCGCCGTGGCGCGCGAGCTGGAGGAGGAGACCGGGCTCGGCCTCGGCCAGCCGCCCGCGCTGGATGGGCTCGACTATCTCTGCCGCGCCGTCACACCCCCGGGCCTGCCGATCCGCTTCAACGCGCGGTTCTTCGTCGTTGCCGAGGCCCGCGTGAGCGGCACGCTCAAGGGTTCGGGCGAGCTTGAGACCCTGCGCTATTATCCGATCGCCGAGGCCTTGGGGCTCGATCTCGTGATGGCCACGCGCTTTGTCCTGGAGCAGCTCATGGCCTGGCGCGCCATGCCGGAGGCGGCACGCGCCACGCGGGCACGGACACCGGTCTTGCGCAACCGCACCGTCGCATGGGAGTGACGATGGCGCGCATCACCGCCAATGGCGAGGGGGTTTCAGCACGATGACGGTGCGCGGTCGCGGCGTGCAGTCGGTCGAGATCGCTGGACGCATCCTGGTGGCGCTGACGCGCGCTGGGCGAGCGATGATGCTGCGCGATCTCGCGGCCAGCGCCGAACTCGCCCCGGCGCAGGCGCATGCCTATCTCGTGAGCCTGCGCAAGCTCGCCCTCGTCGAGCAGGACGTAGCCACCGGCCGCTACCGGCTCGGCCCCTTCGCGCTGCGGCTTGGCCTGGCGCGGCTGCGGGTTTCCGACCCGTTGCGCATGGCCGCCGAAACCATCGGCCTGCTCTCCGATCAGCTCGATCTGCTGGTCGCGATTACCGTCTGGGGCGATCATGGCCCGACCGTGGTACAGGTGCATGAGGCGGCGACGCAGGTACACGCCAATGTCCGTGCCGGCACGGTTTTTTCTCTCACCGGTACGGCGACGGGGCGGGTCTTCGCGGCCTTTGCGGCACCCGCCCTGGTCGCGGAGATGATCGCCGCCGAGTTCGCCAACCCGACGCATAGCCAGCGTGTCGCCGCCGGGGTGCGGCTTGAGGATGTGCGACGCGAGACGGCGGAGGTGCGCGCGGCTGGCTATGCCATCACCGATGGTGCGCCGGTACCCGGCGTGAGCGCGATCGCCGCTCCGGTTTTCGACCATGGCGGGCAGATCGAGCTGGCGGTGACCGTGATGGGGCCTTCGGGTCTCATCGATCTCCGACCGGAGAGCGCTCAGATCGCTGCCGTGGTGGCCTACGCCCACCATCTTTCCGGCCAGCTAGGCCATGCCGCTCCGGAAGCGGCGGCGTCGTTCACGCCGTCACTGTCCGATCCGGAGCCGGTCGCTTCTCTGCCGCTACGCCGGCCATATGGCGTGCGGCGATGAAGCCAAACGTCATCGCCGGGCCGAGCGTGATGCCGCCGCCGGGATAATTGCCCCCCATGATGCTGGTAAGATCGTTGCCGGCGGCATAGAGGCCGGCGATCGGCGCGCCATCGGCGCCGAGCACGCGAGCATGGGCATCGCCTTGCAGCCCGGCGAAGGTGCCGAGATCGCCCGGCACCAGTTTCAGCGCATAGAAAGGCCCCGTCGTGATCGGCCCGACGCAAGGATTGGGCTTCCGCGCCGGATCGCCGAGATAGCGGTTATAGGCGCTGCGGCCGCGGCCAAACTCGGGATCCTCGCCGCGCACCGCCGCCTCGTTGTAGCGGGCGACGGTGGCAACCAGAGCGGCGGGGTCGATCCCGGCGCGTTCGGCAAGCTCGCCGAGCGTCGCCCCGCGCAGCAGATAGCCCGAGCGCAGGTAGGATGAGAGCGGCACCGGGGCGGGCTTGGCGAAGCCAAGGCCGTAATGGCGGAGTGTCGGGTGATCAGCGATCAGGAAAGCGGCGCATTCCTCGCCCGGAGCGGTGGCGCGCTGCATCGCCTGGACGAAATCGTGATAGGAATCCGACTCGTTGACGAAGCGCCGCCCGGCCCGCGTCACCGCGATCACGCCGGGCTTGGCGCGGTCGATGAAATGGGGAAAGACGCCTTCCCGCCCGTTGCCATGGGGCACGCGCGAGACCGGCACCCAGGCCGCGGCATTGGGGAGATCGAGAGTGAGCACGCCGCCCGCCGCCTCGCCGAGGGTGATCCCATCGCCGGTATTTTCCGCAGGCGCCGGCGAAAAATGCTCGGTCCCCGTGGGTGCGTGAGGGAAAAGCCGCCGCCGCCGCGCGATATCATGGGGAAATCCGCCGCAGGCCAGCACGACGCCACGGCGCGCGCGCACCGCGATTTTGCCCCCCGCGCGCGCGACGATGGCACCCCGCACCGCGCCATCCTCGACGATCAGCCCCGTGACAGGGGAGGAAAGCCAGATCGGCACGCCGAGATCAAAAGCCGACTTGGCCAGCCGCGCGGCCAGCGCATTGCCATTGGTGAGCCGCATGCCGCGGCCATGAAGCAGCCGGTCGCGGCCATAGCGGGCGAGCAGGCGCGCGACATAGGCGGCCGAGATCGGCGAGCGCGTGACATTGAAAAAATGCAGCAACTCGGCGCCCGAGCCGATCATCATGCCCAAAAACGTGATCTCGGCGAGCGGCGGGCGAAGATCGCGGACATGGGCGCCGAGGGCGCGGGCATGGAAGGGGGCGGCGCAGATCGAGCGTCCGCCGGGGAGGCCGCCCGGCGCATCGGGGTGATAGTCAGAAAATTGCGGCCCGAGGACGAACTGCACCGCGGTTTCGCGCCGGAAAAAATCGACCATCTCGGGGCCTGCGGCAAGAAAGGCATCGATGCGGGCGGCATCGAAATGATTGCCCGCCTCGTGCGCGAGATACCGTCTGGCGGCCTCCGCGCTGTCCTCGATTCCAGCCTCGCGCGCCAGGGGATTGCCGGGGATCCAGAGCCAGCCGCCGGAGCGTGCGGTGGTGCCGCCGAAAACCGCGGCTTTTTCGGCAACGATCACGTCGAGGCCGAGTTTGCGCGCGGTGACGGCGGCGGCCAGCCCGCCGGCGCCCGAACCTGCGACCAGCACATCGCATGAAATCGTCTCCGTCATGGCATCGTCGCCATCATGGTGATAGCCCTTGCGCCGTTATTCACCTATTGCGAAGGTATTTGTCATTGAGTAAAGTAGCAAGATAAGAATCAGCAATGGGGACCAGGAGACGACATGACACATCCGCCCACGCGCCGCGCGCAACCCGGCCTTACCCGTCGCAGCCTCACCGGCGCCGCTATGGCGGGTGCGCTGGCCAGCCCCTGGATCGGCGGCGCGCGCGCCGCCGCGAATCCGATTCGTCTCGGTGTGCTGGTGGATATGTCGAGCTGGGGGCGCGATACTGGTGGCCCGGGCTCGGTGATTGCGGCGCAGATGGCGGCCGAGGAGATGGGGGGCGCCATTGGCGGTCGGCCAGTCGAGTTCCTCAGCGGCGATCATCGCATGAACCCTGATCTCGGCATTCAGATCGCCCGCGACTGGGTCGATAATCAGGGCGTGCTCGGCATCGTCGATGTGCCGAATTCGGCGCTGGGCCTGGCGATCAGCGGTTTTGCCAAACAGAAAAACATTCTTGCGCTGCTCTCCGGCCCCGGCGCGAGCGCGATCACCAACCAGGCGTGCAATGCCAATACCGTGCAATTCACCTATGACACCTACGCGCTCGCCCACGTTACCGGGGCGGCGCTGGTGGCAGAAGGAGCCAAGACTTGGTTTTTCATTACCGCCGACTACTCTTTCGGTCAACAATTGGAAGCGGATGCTACCGCCTTCATTAACAAGGCCGGCGGAAAAGTACTCGGCCATGCGCTCCATCCGACCGGTGCCAGCGATTTCTCCGCGGCGCTGCTCGCGGCGCAAGCCTCCAAGGCCGATGTCGTGGCGTTCGCCAATGCCGCGCAGGATACCAACAACGCGGTAAAACAGGCGGCGGAATTCGGCATCGGCCAGCATCTTAATGGCCAGCGTCTTGCCGCGCTGCTGATGTTCATCACGTACATCCCCGCGCTCGGGCTCCAGGCGGCGCAAGGGATCATGCTGACGACGGCCTCCTATTGGAATATGAATGCTGAGACGCGCGCGTGGTCGGAGCGCTTCTTCGCTCGTACCAACGTCATGCCGACGATGGAGCACACGGGAACCTATGGCGTCGTGCTGCATTATCTCAAGGCGGTGACGAAAGTCGGCACCGATCCGCAAGCGGTAATGACAGAGATGCGCGCGACGCCGATTAATGACGTGTTTGTCAAGAACGGCTATCTGCGTATCGATGGCCGGGTGATCCGCGATATGTATCTCGCGCGGATCAAATCACCCGAAGAATCGAAGGGGCCGTGGGATTATTACGACATTGTGCGCACCGTGAAGGGCGAGGATGCGTTTCGTCCGCTCGCGGACTCATCCTGTCCGCTAGTCAAGAAAGGCGCATGAGGAAAGGCACGATGCGGCTTTATGACTACTTCCGCTCCTCCGCCGCCTATCGCGTGCGCATCGCGCTCAATCTCAAGGGCCTCGCCTATGAGAGCGAGGAGGTGCATCTTTTGCGCGATGGCGGCGCGCAGTTTCAGCCGGCCTATCGTGCACTCAATCCGCAATCCCGTGTTCCTTCGCTGCTACTCGACGACGGTGCGGTCCTAATCCAGTCGCCGGCGATCTTGGAGTGGCTGGAGGAAACCCATCCGACTCCGCCTTTGCTGCCCCCCGAACCGCTTGCCCGCGCGCGAGTGCGGGCGGTGTTTTCCGTGATCGCCTGCGACATTCACCCGCTCAACAATCTCGCCGTGCTAAACTATCTTCGCGATGCACTCCACCAGGATAGCGGTGCCGTCGAATCATGGTATCGCCATTGGGTGATCGAGGGATTTCGCGCTGTCGAGGCCCTGATCGAGGCGCGTCCTTTCTGCTTCGGGGAAACGCCCTCCCTTGCCGACGTCGCGCTCGTGCCGCAAGTCGCCAACGCCCGGCGCTTCGCTGTGCCATTCGATGATTTCCCCAAGATCGCCGCCGTTGATGCCGCCTGCCTGGGGGTGGATGCCTTCGCGCGCGCGCGCCCCGAGGCGGTAAACCCCCATTCCTAACATAAAGGCACCCATCATGGCCGATTTCGCCAGCACCAAGGACAGCGCGGATAAGAAGATTTCCTTCGAGGAACTCGGCCCCGGCCTCTACGGCTACACCGCCGAGGGCGATCCCAATTCCGGCGTCGTCATCGGCGATGACTCCGTTCTGGTCGTCGATGCCCAGGCAACGCCGGCGATGGCGGCCGATGTCATCGCGCGCATCCGCACCAAAACCGACAAGCCGATCCGCCATGTCGTGCTGTCCCACTACCACGCCGTGCGCGTGCTCGGCGCGAGCGCCTATCAGGGGGCGGAAATAATTGCTTCCGACGTCACCGATCGCCTGATCAGCGAGCGCGGCGCGCAAGACATGGCGAGCGAGATCGGCCGTTTTCCCAGACTTTTCCGGGGCAAGGACACCATCCCCGGCTTGACGCGGCCTGATCTCGTGTTTCACGACCGCATGACGCTCCGGCTCGGCAAGCGGGTGGTGGAAATCATCCATATCGGGCGCTCGCACACTGCCGGCGATACCATTGTCTGGCTGCCCAGCGAAAAAGTTCTCTTTTCCGGCGATGTCGTGGAATTTGGCGCAACACCCTATTGCGGCGATGCACATTTCACCGACTGGCCCGACACACTGGCGAAACTTCGCGCGCTTGGCGCCGAGCGCCTGGTGCCGGGGCGTGGCCGCGCCCTGATTGGCCAAAGCGAGGTCGGGGAGGGGATCGCCGGCACGGCTTCTTTCATCGCCGATCTTTTCGGCCTGGTCAAACAAGGTGTGGCCGATGGTGAGGACCTGCGCACGATCTACGGCAAGGCACTCGCTTTTATGCGCCCGCGCTATGGCCAATGGGTGATTTTCGATCACTGCATGCCGTTCAATGTCTCGCGCGCCTATGACGAGGCACGCGGCATCGATTGGCCACGCATCTGGACCGCCGAGCGCGATCGTGAGATGTGGCAGGTGCTCGAGGGCGCCGGACGCTGATCGCCCCCCATGACATACCAACGCACATGAAATACCAACCGCCACGCTTCAAAACGTCGCCGCCGCCCTCTGGCATCCACTATCATCCGGTGGTGGTGGTGGGCGGCGGTCTGGTGGGGCTCACGCTCGCGCTCGATCTGGCGCAGCATGGCGTGAAAGTCACGCTTCTCGATGACGATGACACAGTCTCGGTCGGATCGCGCGCGATCTGTTTTGCCAAACGCTCGCTGGAAATCTATGATCGGCTGGGCCTCGGCGATCGCCTGCTCGGCAAAGGGGCGACCTGGAACCAGGGGCGGGTGTTTTTTCAGGACCGCGAAATCTACCAGTTCAACCTGTTGCCCGAGAGCGGCCATAAATTCCCCGCTTTCGTCAATTTGCAGCAATATCACCTTGAAGAATGGCTGGTTGAGGCGTGCGCTACGGCAGGCGTCGATCTGCGTTGGAAGCACCGTGTGAGCGGCGTTGCAAACGACAGTGATCACGTCGAACTCACGGTCGTGACCGAGGCTGGAGAATATCGTCTGACCACCGGATGGTTACTCGCCTGCGATGGCGCCCGCTCGACGATTCGCGAGGCGATGGCACTTCCGTTCAGCGGAAAAGTCTTCCACGATCACTTTCTCATCGCCGATGTCGAGATGCAGGCGGCGTTCCCGACCGAGCGCTGGTTCTGGTTCGACCCTCCGTTTAATCCCGGACAATCGGTGCTGCTGCATCGCCAGGCCGACAATATCTGGCGGATTGATTTTCAGCTCGGGGCGGACGCCGATCCCGAGGCGGAGCGGCGACCCGAGCGGGTGATCCCGCGCATCAAGGCGATGCTCGGCCCGGAGGCGCCGTTCACCCTTGACTGGGTGAGCGTCTATACATTTCGCTGTCGTAGGCTGGAAAAATTTATTCATGGACGAACGGTTTTTGTCGGTGATGCGGCGCATCAGGTGAGCCCCTTCGGTGCCCGCGGCGGCAATGGCGGCATCCAGGATGCTGATAATCTGGCCTGGAAAATCGCCGCTATTCTCGATGGCCGTGCCTCTCCCGCCCTGCTCGCTTCCTATGACGCCGAGCGCATAGCCGCGGCGGACGAAAATATCCTTCACTCCACCCGCAGCACCGATTTCATCACGCCGAAATCGGAGGCCATCCGCGCCTATCGCGATGCCACGCTTTTGCTCGCCGAGCATTTTGAGTTTGCCCGCAAATTCGTCAATTCCGGCCGTCTTTCGCTGCCCGCCATTCTCACGCACTCGCCGCTCAACGACCCTCTGAGCGATACCTGGCCTGGCGCGCCACCACTCGGCAGTCCCGCGCTCGATGCGCCGATCATGGTGGATGGCAAGGCCGATTGGCTGCTGCGCCATATTGGAGGCGCGCAGTGCACGCTGCTCTCCTTCGCGCCGTTCGGCGCCGACGATCTCGCAGCACTGGCGAAATTGCGCGTCGCTGGCTTGGAGGTTACGCCGCCGGCGCGCGCATGCGCGGGCGCTGCGTATGATCACGAGGGGCTGGTCGCGGCGCGCTACGGCACGCCCGAGGGTGGCGCGATCCTGTTCCGGCCGGATCAGCATATCCTTGCCCGCTGGCGGCGCTGGGATGTTGATCGTCTCGCCCACGCGCTTGATCGGGTTTTCGCTGCCATGCCGCTGCCCGCGGCGGAGGCCAGCCTCGCATGAGCCTCGACACCACCGCCCATTTCAGCGATCCCGATGCGATCTTTGCCGCGCTTGCCGAGGCACATGTCGGATTATCGGCGCAGGAACAGCGTCGCTTCGATGCGGCGTTGGTGCTGCTGCTCGCCAATCAAGTGCGCGCAACAGATGAAATCCTGGCGGCGATCGCCACCGCCCGCGCAACCATCGCATCTTCTTCCCCTTCCGCATCGCAAGAGAGGCTGCCTGCCATGAACGATGTGCAACCGGCGCTGTCTGAGATCGCCGCTCTTTCCTATCTCAGCGGTTTTGGCAACGAATTTGCTTCCGAGGCGGTGTCGGGTGCCCTGCCGCGGGGGCAGAATTCGCCGCAGCGCCCGCCGCTTGGCCTTTATGCCGAACAGTTTTCCGCAACCGCCTTCACGGTGCCGCGTCGTGAAGCACGGCGCACCTGGCTCTATCGCATCCGTCCTTCGGCGCTGCACGGCAAATTCCGCCCGCTTGCACAGCATGGTTTGGCGACACCGTTGGCTCCGCCCAATCCCAACCGGATGCGCTGGGATCCGCTGCCGCTTCCCGAGACCCCGACAGATTTTCTGGCCGGCCTTAAGACCATGGCGGCGACCAGCGAACCGCATGCGCCAGCCGGGATCAGCGTTCATGTCTATGGCGCCAACCGTTCCATGGAGCGGGCATTTTTCGATGCCGATGGTGAATTGCTCATTGTGCCGCAAAGCGGACGTCTTCGCCTGGTCACGGAATGTGGCCGATTGGATGTGAACCCTGGGGAAATCGCGGTGCTGCCGCGCGGAATGAAGTGCCGCGTCGAGCTTTGCGACGCGGCGGCACGCGGCTATGTCTGCGAAAATCATGGCACGGCATTGCGCTTGCCCGATCTGGGCCCGATCGGCAGCAACGGGCTTGCTAATCCGCGTGATTTCCAGGCGCCCACCGCGTGGTTCGAGGATGTCGCGGCGCCGATCGAACTGGTGCAGAAATTCCACGGCACGCTCTGGGCTACGACGCTCAATCATTCGCCGTTCGATGTCGTTGCCTGGCACGGTAACGCGGTTCCCTACAAATATGACCTGACGCTGTTCAACACCATCGGCACGGTGAGTTTCGATCATCCTGATCCCTCGATCTTTACCGTGCTCACCTCACCCTCCGCGGTAGCTGGCGTTGCCAATGTCGATTTCGTGATTTTTCCGCCACGCTGGATGGTGGCCGAGCACACCTTCCGCCCGCCCTGGTTCCATCGCAATGTAATGAACGAGTGCATGGGCCTGGTGCATGGTGAATATGATGCCAAGGCTGGCGGATTTTTGCCCGGGGGCTTGTCCTTGCACCCTTGCATGAGCGCGCACGGGCCGGACGCGCCCAGCACCGAACGTGCCATGGCGGCCGAACTGGCGCCGCAGAAAATTGACAACACGCTGGCCTTCATGTTCGAAACCAGCCTCACGCTCCGCCCGACAGGTTTTGCGCTAGGTCTGCCGCAGCTCCAGCCAGATTACGATACTTGTTGGCAGGGGCTTAGGAAATTCTACCCTGGAACGGCGACGTGAGCGATACTACGCACGACCCGGCGCGGCGAAGCTGGGTGCAATCGGCCAACGGGCACGCGGATTTTCCCATCCAGAACCTTCCGCTGGGGGTTTTCAGCCCGCCCGCTGGTGGCAAGCGGGGCGGGGTTGCGATCGGTGATTCCATCCTCGATCTTGCCGCACTCGATGCCGAGGGAGTCTTCACCGGTGCCGCGGCCCGCGCACTGCGCGCTGCTTGCGGTGAAACCCTCAATCCCTATCTCGCTCTATCGGCGGCGGAACGCCAGGCGCTGCGCCAGGCGTTGGGCGATCTGCTCGACATCGGCGCTGCCGCGCGGGCGCATCTCCTGCACGAGATGGTGGAATGCACGCTGCATCTGCCAGCGCGGATCGGCGATTATACCGATTTTTTCGCAGGCATTTATCACGCCACCAATACGGGGCGGCGCTTTCGCCCCGAGACGCCGCTTTTGCCAAATTACAAATATGTGCCGGTCGCTTACCATGGCCGCGCGTCCTCGGTCGTCGTCTCGGGCACCGCGTTGCACCGACCAAACGGGCAACGCAAACCGGCGAGGGAAACGGTGCCGAGTTTCGGCCCGAGCCGCAATCTCGATTTCGAGCTTGAACTCGGCGTCTGGGTGGGGCCGGGCAATGCGCTTGGCGCCCCGGTCGCGATCCGCGAGGCACATGAGCATATCGCCGGATTCTGTCTGCTCAATGACTGGTCGGCGCGTGATATCCAGGCCTGGGAATATCAGCCGCTCGGCCCGTTTCTCGCCAAGAATTTCGCAACTTCTATCTCGCCCTGGATTATCACGCCGGAGGCGCTCGCGCCGTTTCGCCTGCCTCAGCCGCCGCGCCCTGAAGGCGATCCCGCGCCGCTGCCCTATCTTTTTGACGCGGCCGATCAGCGCGCGGGCGCGCTTGATATCGCGTTGGAGGTCACCATTCTGACCCCCGGTCTGCGCGATGCGAATCTACCACCGGAACGTCTGTCGCGCTCCAACACCCGCCATCTCTATTGGACCGTGGCGCAAATGCTGGCGCATCACACCTCTGGCGGTTGCAACCTGGCACCCGGGGATCTTTTCGGATCAGGCACGATTTCGGGCCCCGATCGCGAAAGCTTCGGCAGTCTTCTGGAAATCACCGATGGCGGCAGCAAACCCTTGCGCCTCGCCTCCGGCGAGAGCCGCAGCTTTCTTGAGGATGGCGACGAAATCATCTTCCGTGCCCGGTGCGTGCGCGAGGGGTTTGTTTCCATCGGCTTCGGCGCGTGCAGCGGGCGCATTCTTCCCGCCCCCTGAGCGATACGTTCAGCGCGTGTTTAGCAGCGCACTCAATGTCGGCTCAATGGCCGCCGCCATGCGTGCTTGGCCCTCGGCCGTCGGGTGAAGGGGCGCTTCGGGCGGCGTGAGCAGCGGATCGAGGAACAGCGTGCGATCGAGTTTGCCCTCTTTTACAAAAACCCCGCCGATATCGAGAAAGGTCACGCCGGGAACGTGGGCATAGTGCATGGCGAGCGCCTGATTGACTATCGCCGTGGTCCGGGTCGCGAAGGTTGAGCGCTCGCTTGGCAAAATACCGAGCAGCAGGATCGCGGTATGCGGCAGCCGCGCGTGCAAGGCGGCAATATCGGCATCGATTCCGGCCAGCGTGTCCTCGGCCGACCAGTGCAGACGGCCGAGATTGTTGGCGCCGATCAGCACCACCGCGACCCGGGGCGCAATCCCCGCGGCCTCGCCATGCTCGATCCGCCAGAGCAGATTGGCCGTGGTATCGCCCTTGAAACCAAGATTGACGGCGTGGCGTGACCCGTAATAGTGCTGCCAGACAGGGCGAAAATCCTGCCACGCGGGCGGCCCGGCGCGTTCGTAATCTGCGGTGATGGAATCGCCGTAGAACACGAGGTCAACGCGCCCTGCGTGTAGTTCCTTGTCCTTGGCCACGAACCGCGCGCGCCACCAGAGTAGATCGAGGCGGCTGATGGGCGTTAGCGCGAGCACGACGGGGGAGCGCTCGGGGCTTGCCGCGCCGAGGGCAAGGAGGGCCACAAGCAGGAATGCGGCACGGCGCATTAGTGCAAAAACGTCAAGGCCGCCGCGGCGGCGAGGCCGAGCGCGATGCAATAATAGGCAAAGGGATTGAGCGCCCAGGAGTCATGGCCGCGAAAATAGCGCATCAGAAACACGGTGCTGGCAAAAGCGGTGAGCCCGGCAACGACGGCGGCGATGAAAGCGGTGATGAACACGCCCTCGGGCATGCCGGCATGCAAAAGCTTCGGCACTTCGAGGACGGTGGCGCCGAGGATGATCGGGGTTGCGATCAGAAAAGAAAAATGTGCCGCGCCTTCATGATCGAGGCCGCGCAGCAGCGCTCCCACGATCGTCGCACCGGAGCGCGAGATGCCTGGGATCAACGCGGTGCATTGCCAGCAACCGATCGCCAGGGCATCGGTCGCGGTGAGGCTGGCAAGCGGACGTTGGCCGCTGGCGCGCAGCCGCTCGCCAAAGAGCAAAAGTACTCCGTTGGCAACCAGAAACAGCGCCGCGATTAGGGGTGCGGCGAAGAGATTGCGGAAAAAATGCTCAAAGACAAAGCCGAGGAGGACAGCCGGGAGCGTCGCGATGATGATCAGGAGCAGAACGCGGCGGCTTTCGTGGTTCTGGTGCGCGCCGGCAAACCCCAGCGTACCAACCGCCAGCGCCCACCAATCACGCCAGAAATAGAGCAGCAGCGCGGTTGCCGTGCCAAGATGGAGAAAGACCAAGAAAGGCAGGAAAGAGGCCGCATGCTCATCGAGCGTCATGCCGAGCACGGCGGGGAGCACCACCGCGTGGCCGAGGCTGCTCACCGGGAACAGCTCGGTGGCACCTTGCAGAATGGCGATGGCGACGGCGGGAAGCAGATGCATGGGCAAGCGTCTCCGGTTGTGCGGGGATCAGTGCGGACGGAGCCTCATCCGGACAATGAAGCCGCGAATTCGTCGACCATTGCGACGATGGTGGAAACCTCGTTCTCTTCCATGACCTTGCGTGCAAAACGCGCGCAGGCCTCGGCGCTGACTTGGCGGACGACTTGTTTGACGCGCGGCAGGGCGGCGGCGTTCATGCTGAAGCTGCGCAATCCGAGTCCGAGCAGGAGGGGGGTGAATTTGGCGTTCCCCGCGAGTTCACCGCATACCGAAACCGGCTTGCGCAACAACAGCGCCGCCTCGATGGCGAATTGCATCAGCCGCAAGACGGCGGGATGCAGCGGGTTATAAAGGGCCGCGACATCGGCATCGCCGCGATCGGCGGCGAGCGCATACATCGTCAAGTCATTGCTGCCGATGGCAAAGAAATCGGCTTCCAAGGCCAGCGCGTCCGCCGAAAGTGCCGCCGCTGGTGTCTCGATCATGATGCCGAGCGGTGGCAAGGGATCAGGCAGCCGTTCGCCGCGCCGGCGCAAGCGGCGGATCACCCGATCCAGCACCTCGCGCGCGGCGCGGAGTTCGTGGAGCGTGGTGACCATCGGCAGCAAAATCCGCACCTTTCCGGCGAGGGCAGCGCGCAGGATGGCCGCGAGCTGGGTTTCGAACAGATCAGGTTCGCGCAGGAGCAGGCGCAGCCCTCGCATCCCGAGCGCCGGATTCTCGGGCATCTGGTCGGGCACCAGCCCCGCTGCGTTCAGTGCCTCGACCTCTTTCTCGCCGCCCCAATCCAGCACCCGGATGGTGACGGGATCGCCGCCCATCGCCGCGACGACGCCGCGATAGATCTCGGTCTGTTGCGCCTCGTTGGGCAGAGTTTCGCGGTTCATGAAGAGGAATTCGCTGCGCAGCAGGCCGATGCCGGTGGCCCCAGCCTGGGCGATGAGCGGCAATTCTGCCGGCAGTTCGAGATTGGCATGCAGCTCGACCGCCTGGCCGTCGGTGGTGCGGCCGGGCAGGCGCCGCAGTCGCGCCCAGTTCTGGCGTTCCTGGGCGAAGGCGGTCACCGCGCGCCGCGCTTGCGCAAGCGTCTCGGGGGCGGGATCGAGGACGATTTCGCCGCTGCTGCCATCGATGATGGCGGGCGTCCCCGGAGGGGCGGCATCCGTGAGGCCGGCAACGCCAAGCACGGCGGGCACGCCGAGTGCGCGGAGCATGATCGCGCTATGCCCTTCCATGCCGCCTTCCTCGGTTGCTACGCCGGCGAGCCGGGAGGGGTCGAGGAGGGCCACGTCGGACGGGCGGAGATACTGGCAGATCAGCACCGCGCCGGAGGGCAGGCTGGAAAAACTCTGGAATGGCTGATGGGTGAGATTGCGGATGATGCGGCGGCCGATCTCGCGCACCTCGTCGGCGCGTCGGCGGGCGGCCAATCGCTCCTCGGCCCCCTCGCCGGCGGCGGCGAGCAGGGCGGCGGCGATCGCCTCGCTTTCCTGATGCACCGCGGTTTCGGCGGAGACCAGCTTTTCCTCGATGCGGCGGCGTATGTTACGGGTCAGCCGCGAGGGGCCGAGCATTTGCAGATAGGCATCGATCAGCGGTGCGATCTCGGTCTGGCTGTCCTCGGGCAGCAGATCGAGCCGGGCGTGCAGCTTGCCGAGCTGCTTTTTCGATTGCTGGATGGCGGCGTCGAGCCGGCTGCGCTCGGCCTCGATGTCGGCGGCCAGAATGCGCTGATGCGCCGGCTCGATGCGCGGCTCGGCGGCGCCGAACACCGGGCCGATCGCCACCCCTTCCGAGACCGGGATGCCGTGAAACCGCCGCTCCGGGCGCGGGGCGGCAGCTTGTGCGGGGCGGCGTTTCGCGGGGCGGGCGGGGCGGGCGGCTGGCCTACTCCTGTTCATCGAAGCCGGCTTCGATCAGCGCAGCCAGCGCCTCCAGCGCCTGCTGCGCGTCCCAGCCCTCGGCGCGCAGCTCGATCTCGGCGCCCTGGCCGGCGCCGAGCATCATCAACCCCATGATCGAGCGGGCGGACACCGATTGCCCATCCCGGACGACATCGATGGCGGCGCCGAAGCGCTCGGCCAATGTGACGAAACGCGCGGCGGCGCGGGCATGGAGGCCGCGGCGGTTACGAATCTGGACGCGCCGTGTCAATACCGGCTCGGCCGATGGGCTCTCTTCGACGCGGGTGGGGGAGGGGGCACGGGCGGGGGAGGGGTCAGGGGGCGGGGCTTGCGGCGCACCCGCCGGACAAGCGGGTCGTGGCGTCGCGGCTTCGTCAGCCGCCATTGGACCCGCCGGTTGCTGTCGCAACGGCCTGGCCGTTGTTGTTGACCCCACCATTGGCCTCCTCACGCCCCACCGCCGCGATATATTTCCGCCCCGCTTCCTGCGCCGAGGCCACCAGCTCGGACAATGGATGACCATCACGCATCTTCGCAAGTTTCACCAGCATCGGCAGATTGACGCCCGAGAGCACCTCCAGACGCCGATGATCGAGCATCGAGCGACAGAGATTACACGGCGTGCTGCCCAGCATGTCGGTGAGCATGACCACGCCATCGCCCGAATCGACCGCCTCGACGGCGTGGCGAATATCGCCGCGACAGTGCTCCATGTCGTCATCGGGGCCGATGCAGATGGTAGCGACGTTCTTCTGCGGCCCGACCACGTGTTCCATGGCGGCACGGAATTCCTCGGCCAAACGGCCGTGGGTGACCAGCACCAGACCAATCATGATGTCGTTCAGGCCTCCTGTGCCTGATGGAAGTCGGGTGGGGTCGATCCGGCGCCCGCACCGGAGAGAGGTTGTTCGGCACGAGCGGTCGCGGCGCCTTCGCGCGCCAGTTCCCGGTGCGTGCAGGTCACGCTCCAGCCCTGGCTGCGAAGGTAGGCCGCGATCCTCTCGATTAGATGAACGGAGCGGTGGCGTCCACCCGTGCAGCCGATCGCGACCGTCGCGTATTTTTTTCCTTCCTGGACGAAGCGCGGCAGCACGAGGGTTAGCATCGCTGAAACCTGCCGAAGGTATGTGGCATAGTCGGGGTCCGCTTCAATATGCGCCCCAACCGCGGGATCGAGCCCGGTCAGCGCCCGCAGCGCCGGATCGTCATGCGGGTTGCGCAGGAAGCGCGCGTCGAACACCAGATCGGCCTCGCGCGGCAGTCCGGCGGGATAGGCGAAGGAGACCAGCGAGACCATCAGGCCGCGCCCGGATGCCGCGGCGGCGAAGCGCGCCTCGATCAGGCGGCGCAGGCTGCGTGGCGGCAATTCGGTGGTATCGATGAGCAGGTCGGCCTTGGCGCGCAGCGGCGCCAGCAGCGCGACCTCCGCGGCGATGCCATCACTCACCCGGCGGCCCTCGGGGGCCAGGGGATGGCGCCGGCGGGTTTCGGTATAACGGCGCAGCAGCGCGTTTTCATCGGCCTCGGCGAAGACCAGCTCCGGGCGCAGGTCAGGATTGCGCGCCAGCCGCGCCAGCGTTTCCAGCACTGTCTCGGCGCGGAAGCCGCTGGTGCGGGCATCGATGCCGATCGCCAGATGCCGCTCGCCGCGTGCCACCAACTCCGCCACCATGGCGAGCGGAGGGTTATCGATCGCCTCGAAGCCGAGATCCTCGAGCGCGTGCAGGATCGAGGATTTGCCGGCGCCGGAAAGACCGCTCACCAGCACCACCCGGCGCGGGGAGGGGGGCGCGTTCATGCTGCGTCCCGCGCGCCCGCGAACGCCCCGGCATGGCAGGCAACGCGTCCCATCGCGGCCTCGAGTGCCAAGGCCACGCGGAATGCGGCGGAGGCACTGCCGGGGTCGAGGATGACCAGCGGCAGATCGAGAACCGCGTGCCGGCGTGGCGCCGGCAGCCGTTCCGACGGCGGCGCCAGTTCGACGGCGAGCACCAGCCGCGCCTCGACGCGCCAGGGAAGATGGAAAATGCCCAATCCGCGCACCTCCAGCAGCCCGGCGAGGCGGCTCGGCGCACGGGCGATGCCGTCCGCGATGTCCACCCGGTCATCGGCGACGAGACAAAAGCCTTGATCGATCAGCCGCAGCGCGAGATCGGATTTACCAACCCCGCTTGGCCCCAGCAACAGCACGCCTTCGCCTTCACGGGCGACGCAGCTGGCGTGGATCTGTCCGGCAAAGCGCATAGTTTGGCATTTTGGCGCGTTTCGTGGCCCGCGTGAAGCGACTTGCCGTTGTAACATGCGGCTGGCAATTTTCTTTGCAAGCGAAACACCTGCGAGGAGACGCAAGATGACATCGCCCGTTCTGCTGGAAACCGACCCGCGCGGCATCGCTACGGTGACGCTGAACCGGCCGGAGCGCGGTAATGCCTATGACGAGACGCTGCTCGAGGCGCTGATCGTGGGGCTGGAACGTCTTGCTGCCGACCTCACGACCCGCGCGCTGGTCATTCGCGGCGCCGGGAAACATTTTCAGGCCGGCGCCGATATCGACTGGCTGGCCCGCGCCGCCACCTACCCGCCCGAGCGTGCTTTTAACGCCTCAATGGCAACGACGCGGGCCATGCAATTGCTCAACGAGTTTCCCCACCCGACGCTGGCCCTGGTGCATGGCGCCTGTTTCGGTGGCGGCTGTGGCGTGGTGTGCTGCGTCGATGTCGCGCTGGCCACGCCGGCGGCGGTCTTCGGGCTCACCGAGGTCCGGGTCGGCGTCGCGCCGAGCCCGATCTCCACCCACATGGTCCACGCCATGGGGCTTGGCCACACCAGGCGCTACGCTCTCACTGGCGAACGCTTCGACGCCGCCGAGGCCTGCCGCATCGGCCTGGTGCACGAGGTCGTCGCCGCGGACACACTGGAGGCTCGGCTCGGCGAAATTCTCGACGCCCTCCTGCTCGGCGCGCCCGGCGCCATCAGCGCCACCAAACGCTCCTTCCTTGGCGCCAACGGCCTCACCCTCGATGCCAGACAAATGGCGATGCTCGCCCACGAAAGCTGGATGCAACGCAATTCAGCCGAAGGCATCGAAGGCACCGCCGCTTTCAAGGCGGGCCGCAAGCCGGCATGGTACCCGAAGTGAGACGAGGTATGGTTAGGCGTTTTATCCCTGGACGGATATCGCCAGGAAGCGGGCATTGACCTGGCGCTCCTTGCCGTAGCCAACCCGATCCACCGCGGTCCGCATGTTGTCGTAGATCCCGCGCCGCGGCACCCCACCCAAAACCCGGAACGCGTGGTAATGGGCGTCAAACAGCATCTCGTGCGTCTGAAGCGGATACGCCCGGATGGTGAAGGCGCGGCTGTGTGACAGCTTGACGTGCGCGACCTGCAGCTTGGTCCGCTCGCCGTCCAGCATCGCCCAGTCCTCGCTCCAGTCGAACTGGAAGGCCTCCCCGGGCTGAAAGACCAGCGGCACGAACGTGCCTCGCCCGCTGCTCTGCTGCTCCCGCAGCCGGTCAGCCTTCCAGGCCCGGGCGAAGGCCGCCACGCGGCCGTAGGATCCGCCGTATCCCAGAGCCACCAGGTCGGCGTGAAGCTGCTTGACGGTGCGTCTCTGCTTGCGGGACTTGCCGGCCTCCGCCTTCAGCCAGAGCGAGAGCTTACCCGCGAACGGGTCCAGGCCGCTGGACCGCTCGGGAACCTTGAACCTCGGCTCCACCGCGCCCGAACGAAGATATTTGCGGATCGTGTTCCGCGACAGCCCGGTGCGCCGCGAGATCGCCCGGATCGATATGCCCTCCCGAAGGGCCCAGCGTCGGATGACGCCCAACAATGCCATGCCGATCACTCCATACACCCCCGCTGATCCCAGCCGGGGCAGGTTCGAACATGGGTCAATTCTCAGTGGGAATTCCCAGCCAACCCGGGTCAGTTCTCAGTGAAAATCGACAGTCATTGCCACGTTCGAAGATTTATTCGGGAATCCTGGGCGGCTGGTTAAGTTGATATTGCCCACGGAGACGCTTCACAGGCGCGAACCCGCCTGCTACAACCGCGCGGCCTTAAAGGGCGCATAGCTCAGTTGGTAGAGCAGCTGACTCTTAATCAGCGGGCCGTAGGTTCGAGTCCTACTGCGCCCACCATAAAATCAAAGAGTTACGCTAGGTTCACCGGAATATATCGAAAAATTGTCCGCATGGTGTCCGCAAAAACGAAGGGCGCCAGCGTCCACAAACACCCGGTAAAGAGATCGCCCGGACCATGGGCTGATCCGGGCGTTCCTTTCGTCGGCTTATGCTTGGCGGTGCGGCTCCAGCGGTCGGCCCGGCGCTCGATCTCCCGGCGGCTCTTGCCCTGCCGAGCACGATAGAGGGGGTTCAACCGGAGTCCCCGCCCATCGGGTTGCGCTTGGGCATGGCCGGCCTCCTATGCAGGCAGCATATATAGACGTGCGCGGGGCAGCGTCACGCCTATCGTGTCCGCATGTCCGCACCCTGCCGCGGCCGGCGCCAGCGCGGTTCGGGGGGCACCGGGCAACAGAAGCCCCCCTACGCGCCGGAATGTGGTATGCTGCCACCCATGCGCCTCGCCCTCGCCGCCCTGATCGTGCTGATAGCTCTCGGGGGCACGTCATGGGCCGCCCTGGCCGCCGAAGCGGCATGGGGGCAAGTCGAGATCGTAACCGCCGTTCTCGGTGCTGCGGCGATTGTGCTGGCAGCGCTGGCAATCATCCTTGCCGTCGCTGCGTTCTGGGGGTGGAATGCGCTCAAGAGCCATGCGGCCAGCATTGCGGCAGAAGCCGCCGAGAAAGCAGCCTCCGAGGCGGCGAGCCGCCAAGTGCAAAGCCTCTTGCGTGAATGGGGGGTGAGCGAGCCCGCTACCTCCGGCGATGACATTGCTCAAGCGTATGAGAAGGAATGACGCGCCATGTCCGCATCCTTGCAAGACGCGCCCGCGCTTGAGATCGCCGGCCGGTTCCTCCAAGAAGCCCCGGTCGATCTTCTTGCGATGGCCTCTCGCCTCGGGCTCAGCGTCACGATGGACGCGGCGCTCGGCCCCGGCATCTCCGGCCGCATCCGGCGCCAGGACAACAGCTATCATATCGAGGTCAACGGCGCCCATTCCCCGAATCGCCGGCGCTTTACCCTCGCTCACGAAATCGCGCATTACCTGCTCCATCGTGATCTCATCGGGGATGGGATCGAGGATGACGCGCTCTATCGCAGCCCGCTTGGCGGCCAGATTGAAAGCGAGGCCAACCACCTCGCCGCGCAAATGCTGATGCCTGGTCCTTTGGTGCGCAATCTCTATCGCAACGGCCTGCGTTCTCTGGCAGCCCTCTGCGGCGCCTTCCAGGTCTCCGAGGAAGCTATGCGCATCCGGCTTAAGCAACTTCGCCTCGCGCCATGATCCGCGCGCTCATTATCGCCGCCGTCATGCTTCCCGGCCTCGCCCTCGCCGATGGCTGGCAGGTGTTCGGCCCGGATGGAAGCTATCAGGGGCGCATCGAGCACGGGCAGGAAGGCGGCGAAAACCTGTTCGGTGTCGATGGTAGCTATCAGGGGCGCATCAGCCGCGACGGGGCCATCTTCGGCCCGGATGGCGCCTATCAGGGCCGAATCACGCAGGGCGAGGGCGAGGATACGGCAAGCCGCGACTCCGCCCGCCGCCAGCGCCAGCCGCCGCCGTAGTCAGGCCCGCCGCCCGCGCTCTTTTCCATCTCCCGCACCAGCACCGCCGTCTTTCGCGTCGCGTGACGCGGAATTATGGCTGCTCTCCACTGATGCCGGCGGCAAACCCGGACCATGCCAGCCGCGCCCGCCACACGCGCACAAATTCCGCCGCCTGCGCCGGATCGGCGAGGTCGATCGCATCGCTGCGCCCTTCGCCCGCGCAGTAATCGCGCCAGGCTTCGATCATGCGCTCGGCCTGCATAAGCCGGTAGCGATGGGCGGCTTCGGCATCGTCGATCGGCATCATCGTCTCCTATCTGCGCAGGCCAACCGGGGTGAGATCAGCGGCAACCCGACGAGCCTCGGCCGCAAGGTCGTCACGCCGCTCATAGAAACGCCTCGGATCGCGCCAATCCGGGGTCAGGTTCCTTATCTGCCGGGCCAGCCACTCTAGCCGGTCGAGCGCGTCGCGTGCGTCGCCGGCGCCATGCCACGGGTTACGGTGGAGGGTCATGCGTTCAGTCCCTCGGGTCGAGCCATTCCCTTCCCCCTACATCAGCCGCACGGCGCTTGAAGCATAGCCGCTCGGGTTGATCGTGACGCCGGACGTGACTGTCAGAATCCACCACCAGCCGGTGGGGACAAGCGCCGTGAGGTTGCTGACGACCGTGCCGC
>JAJYYH010000016.1 GCA_021801255.1 Pseudomonadota bacterium | reverse complement strand
TGCGGCGCTCGCCGCGGCGCCGCGCGCGGCGACGCTCGCCGGCGTGCGGCTGCTGCCGGCCGGCCGCCTCGGTGTCGGGCGTTTTCGCGGAGGCTGGCTGCTGGTGCGCGAGGCCGCGGCCCTGGCCGCACCCGTCACCGCCCGGCCGGGGACTCTCTGGGATGGGCGGTTCCGCCTTCTGGCCCTGCCGGCGGGATTTCCCGCGATGACACTCGGCGCGCTCGGCGCGGCCGGGCCACCGCTGCGTCGGGCGAGCGCCTGGCCAGCGGCGGTGCTCGGCTCCCTTCCCGCGCTTCGCGCCGAAGCCGGCTCGGGGACGCTGATCGTACCCCATCTCGGCTACCCCGACCCGGCCGCCGCGGCGGCGTTCGCGATCATTTTCACCCCTCCCCGCCCGCTCGCCGAGCAGGAATGAGGGAGACCCGCATGATTGGGGATGCGCAAAGCCTTCCGACACCCTATGTTCTATCGATGGACCGGCCCGCAGGAGAGCTCGCGCGGGGGCCGGCGAGGCGTTAGGCGGGCGGGCTGAGACAGGCCTCGATCGAGGGGCCACGGGGTCGGATCATATGAGCAATTTCGGACGCAACCTGGCGCTGTGGGTGGTCATCGCCCTGCTGCTGGTGGTGCTGTTCAATCTTTTCCAGCCGAGTGCTTCGCATCAGGCGGCCAATCAGGTCGCCTATTCCGATTTTATCGGTGATATGAACGCCGGGCATGTCCGCGACGTGGTGATCCAGGGCCGCACCATCACCGGTCAGCTCGCCGATGGCCGGAGTTTTCAGACCTATACGCCGGAAGACCCGACCCTGGTGCAGCGCCTCACCGATAAAGGCGTGCGAGTGATCGCCAAGCCCGAGGATAGCGACGTCAACCCGCTGCTCCACTACCTGCTGTCGTGGTTCCCGATGCTGCTCCTGATCGGCGTCTGGGTGTTCTTCATGCGCCAGATGCAGACCGGCGGCGGCCGCGCCATGGGGTTCGGCAAGTCCCGCGCCCGGCTTCTGACCGAAAAACAGGGGCGCGTCACTTTCGAGGACGTGGCCGGTATCGACGAGGCCAAGGACGAGTTGCAGGAGATCGTCGATTTTCTCAAGGATCCGCAGAAATTCCAACGCCTGGGTGGCAGGATTCCCAAGGGCTGCCTGCTCGTCGGCCCCCCCGGCACCGGCAAGACACTCTTGGCCCGCGCCATCGCCGGCGAGGCCAACGTGCCGTTCTTCACCATCTCGGGCTCGGATTTCGTCGAGATGTTTGTCGGCGTCGGCGCCTCGCGGGTGCGCGACATGTTCGAGCAGGGCAAGAAGAACGCGCCCTGCATCATTTTCATCGACGAGATCGACGCCGTCGGGCGCCATCGCGGTGCTGGCCTGGGCGGGGGCAACGACGAGCGCGAGCAGACGCTGAACCAGCTCCTCGTCGAGATGGACGGGTTCGAGTCGAACGAGGGCGTGATCCTGATCGCCGCCACCAACCGCCCCGACGTGCTCGACCCGGCGCTGCTCCGCCCCGGCCGCTTCGACCGCCAGGTGGTGGTGCCCAACCCGGACGTGAACGGGCGCGAGAAAATCCTCCGTGTGCATATGCGCAAGGTGCCGCTCTCGGCCGATGTCGATCCCCGTATCATCGCCCGTGGCACGCCCGGCTTTTCGGGCGCCGATCTCGCCAATCTGGTCAACGAGGCGGCGCTGCTCGCGGCGCGCAACGGCCGCCGCGTGGTCTCGATGAACGAATTCGAAAATGCCAAGGACAAGGTGATGATGGGCGCGGAGCGGCGGAGCCTGGTGATGAGCGATGACGAGAAACGCATGACCGCCTATCATGAGAGCGGACATGCGCTCTGCGCCCTGCACCAGCCGGAATGCGATCCCGTCCACAAGGCGACGATCATCCCGCGCGGCCGGGCTCTGGGCCTCGTCATGAGCCTGCCCGAGGGCGACCGCTACTCCAAGAGCCGCTCCAAGCTGCTCGCCGAACTCACCATGGCGATGGGGGGGCGCGCCGCCGAGGAGATCATTTTCGGCGCCGACAATGTCTCGAACGGCGCCGCCGGCGATATCAAGATGGCGACCGATCAGGCGCGGCGGATGGTGATGGAATGGGGCATGAGCGATGCCCTCGGCATGATCGCCTATGGCGATAACAGCCAGGAGGTGTTTCTCGGCTATTCGATGACCCAGCAGAAGAATATCTCCGAGGCAACGGCACGGTCGATCGATGCCGAAATCAAGCGGATCATCGACAACGCGTATGTCAGCGCCAAGAAGATCCTTACCGAGAATATCGAGGAGCTGCATCGCCTGGCGAAGGGTCTTCTGGAATACGAGACGCTTTCCGGCGATGAAATCCGCACCGTCCTGCGCGGCGAGAAGGTGATCCGCAAGGTCAGCGACGAGCTGGCTGCCGATTCCCGCCGCGCCTCGGTCCCGACCACGGTCCGCCCGGTGCCCCCCGCGGCGCCGGGAACGTCGGGATTGGGGCCGGCGCCCCAGCCGAGCTAGGACGGCTTGGTCGTGCGGCTGATCGAGCCGCTCGGTCTGCTGGACGGCCCGGCGGCGGCGGAAGCCGTGGCCGCTCAGCGCGCGCGCTGGCTTGGCGGCGGGAATCTGGCTTTTTCTCTCGTCCGATTGATCAGCGCGGACGGTTCGCACCTGCTGCCGGTTGCCGAAATTCCCCCCGCCTGGGCCGAGACCTTGGCTCGTCTCACAGTGCCGCGCGCGCCTTGGGCGGGTCTCGCCCCGGACGTGCCGGCGGTCATGGGGATCCTCAACGTCACCCCCGATAGTTTCAGCGATGGCGGGCGGTATTCCGGGCACGAGGACGCGATCGCCGCCGGGCTGGCGATGGCCGAGGCGGGGGCGGCGATCATCGATATCGGCGGCGAGAGCACGCGGCCAGGCAGTGCCGAGGTGCCGGCGGCGGAGGAGCGGGCGCGCATCCTGCCCGTGGTGCGGGGGCTGGCGCGCCAGGGGGTTCTGGTCTCGGTCGATACCCGCCACGCCGCCACCATGGCGGCGGCGCTCGATGCCGGGGCGGCAATCATCAACGACGTTTCCGGCCTGACCTTTGACCCTGCCGCCCGGGCGCTGGTAGCCGCGCGCGGTTGCCCGGTCGTGATCATGCACATGCGCGGCACGCCGGCGACGATGAAATCGAGCGCGACCTATGGCGATGTCGCGGTCGAGGTGGTGGCCGAGCTGGCCGTGCGGCTCGAAGAGGCGATCGCGGCGGGCGTCGCCCGCGAGCGCATCGCGCTCGACCCCGGCTTCGGCTTTGCCAAGGAAGGGACGCAGAATCTCGACCTGCTGCGCCGGCTCGCGCTGTTCGCCAATCTCGGCTGTCCGCTGCTCATCGGGGTTTCGCGCAAGCGCCTGGTTGGGCTCGCCGCGGGCGAGACGGCGGCGCCGCGCCGCGCGCCGGGCTCGATCGCGGCCGGGCTTTACGCGCTTGGTCATGGCGCGTTCATTCTTCGCGTCCATGATGTGGCCGAAACCGTGCAGGCCGTGCGCGTCTGGCGGAGCCTTTCGCAGGGGGCGGCGGTGGCGTAAAGCTCCGCGCGGGGGCGAGGGAGAAGGGAGTTTTTGGCTGATGAACCAGATCCGGCGCTTGTTCGGCACCGACGGCATACGAGGCACCGCCAACGCCGCGCCGATGACCGCGGAGATCGCGCTCCGTCTCGGTCAGGCGGCGGGATTTCTGTTCACCCGCGGCGATCATCGCCATCGCGTGGTGATCGGCAAGGACACCCGGCTCTCGGGCTACATGATCGAACCCGCCTTGACCGCCGGCTTCATCGGCGCCGGGATGGACGTGGTGCTGGTCGGGCCGCTGCCGACCCCGGCAATCGCCATGCTCGCGCGCAGCCTGCGCGCTGATCTCGGCGTGATGATCTCGGCCTCGCACAACCCCTATCAGGATAACGGCATCAAGCTCTTCGATCCCGACGGCTACAAGCTCTCCGATACCACCGAGTTGGAGATCGAGGCGCTGATGGCGCGCGATCTCTCCACCCGGCTCGCCGCCCCCGAACATCTCGGCCGGGCAGCAAGGCTGGAAGATGCGCCGGGCCGCTATATCGAGGCGGCGAAGGCGACGTTTCCGCGCGGGCGCCGGCTCGATGGGCTGAAGATCGTGCTCGATTGCGCCCATGGTGCGGCCTATCGCGTCGCGCCCACCATTCTCTGGGAACTCGGCGCCCAGGTGGTGCCGCTGGGCGTGGCGCCCGATGGGTTCAACATCAATCAGGGCTGCGGCTCGACCGATCCGGCGCTGCTCTGCGCGCATGTCCTGGCCGAGGGCGCCGATCTCGGCATCGCTCTCGATGGCGACGCCGACCGGCTGGTTCTCGTCGATGAGCGCGGCCAGGTGATCGATGGCGACCAGATCCTGGCCCTCATCGCCCGGCGCTGGCAGGAGGCTGGGCAATTGGCCGGCGGCGGCGTGGTCGCCACCGTGATGTCCAATCTCGGGCTGGAGCGCTTCCTCGCCGGCCAGGGTCTCGCTCTTTATCGCACGCAGGTCGGCGATCGCTATGTTGCCGAGCGGATGCGCGCCAACGGATTGAATATCGGGGGTGAGCAGTCGGGCCACATCATTCTCTCCGATTTCGCCACCACCGGCGACGGGCTGGTCGCGGCGCTACAGGTGCTGGCGGTGCTGGTGGCCGCCGGGCGGCCGGCGAGCGAGGTCTGCGGCGTCTTCACGCCGCTGCCGCAGAAGCTCGAAAGCATCCGCTTCCAGGGCCCTTCGCCGCTCAACCGCCCGCGTGTCGCCGCGGCGATCGTGGCGGCGGAGGCGCGGCTTGCCGGCACCGGCCGCCTGCTGATCCGCCCGAGCGGCACCGAGCCGGTGATCCGTGTCATGGCCGAGGCCGAGGATGCGGCGCTGGTCGCCGAGATCGTCGGCGAACTCCGCGCCGTGATTACCGCCGAGGCCGAGGATGTGCTGGCGGCGCTCTAATCGGTCAAGGTCAGGGGGCTTTGCCCCCTGGACCCCCAGCAAAGGCGAAGCCTTTGCAATCCTTCCCGAAATGCGGGTCTGGGGCCGCTGGCCCCAGCGGGGTCCAGGGGCAGAGCCCCTGGCCTTTTCTTAATGCGTGGTCGGGTTCTGGTGATTGCCGGCTCGGATTCGGGCGGTGGCGCCGGGGTGCAGGCCGACCTCAAGACACTCACCGCGCTCGGCGCGTTCGGGGCGACCGCCATCACCGCACTCACCGTGCAGGATAGCATGGCCGTGCATGAGGTCTGGCCGGTGCCGCCCGCGCTGCTGTGCCGCCAGATCGTGGTGGCGCTCGCCGATCCGGGGGCGGATGTGGTGAAGATCGGCATGCTCGGCGACGCGGCGGCGGTCGCGGTGGTGATCGAGTCGCTGGCCGGGTGCGGGCTGCCCATCGTGCTCGATCCGGTGATGGTGGCGAGCAGCGGGCGGCGCCTGATCGAGGGCGCGGCGCTGGCGCTGCTCCGCGAGCGGCTGCTGCCCATGGCCACGCTGCTCACCCCCAACCTGCCGGAGGCCGAGGCGCTGCTCGGGGTGCGCATTGCCGATCTCGCCGGGATGCGCGGGGCGGCGGTGGCGCTCCGCGCGCTCGGCGTGCCGGCGGTGCTGCTCAAGGGGGGGCATTTGCCCGGCGAGAGGGTGGTCGATCTGCTCGCGACCGCGGCGGGGATGGAGGCGTTCGCGGCGCCGCGCATCGCCACGCGCCATACACACGGCACTGGCTGCACGCTGGCGAGCGCGGTTGCAGCCGGGCTCGCGCAGGGGATGGCGCTTGCCGCGTCGGTGGCGCGCGCGCATGCTTATGTGCAACAGGCGATCGCCGCCGCGCCCGGCTTTGGCCGCGGCCACGGCCCGCTCAATCATTCGGTGACGGTGGCGCGGCGGTGGCTCGCGGCGCCGGATCGAGGTTCCGAGGAGACCGACCCGCCATGACCGAGCAACCCGATCCCGCCCCGCCGATGCGGCGCGATCTGCTGATCGCCCCCTTGGCGGCGATGCTGCCCCTGGCCCTCGCCGGGTTGGCGGAGGCGAGCCCGCTCGATCCCAGCGAGACCATCGTCCGCCTGCCCCAGGAAATCGCCTGGCAGCCGCAGCCTGGCGATTTTCCGCCGAAATCGGTCGAAACCGCGGCGCTCTGGGGCGGCACCACCGAGCCTGGTCTCTATCTCATTCTGATCAAATGGTATCCCGGCTACATGAGCGCACCGCATACCTATCTGACCGATCGGCTCTGCGTCGTTCTCTCGGGCATCTGGATGGTCAATAGCGGCCCCGATTTCGATCCCGACCGCACGGTGCCGGCGCCGGCCGGGAGTTTCGTGCGCCGGGTCGCCGGCACGCCGCATTATGACGGGGTGAAATCGGGCATGAAGGAGCCGGCGGTGATCGCGCTCTGCGGCATGGGGCCGGTCGGACTGAAATGGGTCGATCCCAGCAAGCCCGGCTGGCGCAAAGCCTGAAATACCGCGCCGCGGTTGACGAAAATTCCCCCGGCGGCTACACCGCCGCGCGACTGCAAGCCCCTGCCCAGGTGGCGGAATTGGTAGACGCGCAGGTTTCAGGTACCTGTGGCCGCAAGGTCGTGGAAGTTCGAGTCTTCTCCTGGGCACCAGAAGCCGCCTATCTTTCCGCATGACGGAGTTGATCCAGTTCATGCCCAACGGAACCATTCACCTGCATCGCCACGATCTGCCCGAGGGGCTCGATCTCGGCCCGGTGATCGCCGTCGATACCGAAACCATGGGGCTCGACCCCCGGCGCGACCGGCTTTGCTTGGTGCAGCTCTCGGCCGGTGATGGGGTGGCGCATCTGGTGCAGATCCTGCCCCCCCAGCTTGGCGGGCGCGGCGCCGATTGCCCCCGTCTCAAGGCACTGCTCGCCGATCCCGCGCGGGTCAAGCTGATGCATTTCGCGCGTTTCGACGTGGCGATGCTCTATCACGCGCTCGGTATCGAGGCCGCTCCGGTACGCTGCACGAAAATCGCCGCGCGCCTCACCCGCACCTTCACCGAGCGGCATGGCCTCAAGGATCTGCTGCGCGAATTGCTCGGCGTCGAGATTTCCAAGGAGCAGCAAAGCTCGGATTGGGGCGCGCCCGAACTCAGCGCCCAGCAGCTTGCCTATGCCGCCTCGGACGTCCTCCATCTCCATGCGCTATGGGCAAAACTCGCCGCCCTGCTGGCCCGCGAGGAGCGCATGGCGCTGGCCGAATCGTGCTTCGCCTTCCTGCCGACCCGCGCCCGGCTTGACCTGCTGGGCTATGAGGCGCCTGATATTTTCGCCCATTGAAGGCTCGCCCTATTTCTGGCACGAAATTTGTCTATCGCCGCGATCATGCCTATCTAAAGAAAAGCGACGGGCGCCGCGGCCTCTCGCCGCACGCAGCGCAACCGCGAATGACGTGAAACCGCGAAAGTTTTGCCATGACCGCTGCCCTGAGCCCGATCGAGGACGATCTCGCCGCCGCCCGCGCCGTGCTCGCGACCGAGGCGGCGGGGCTGCGGGCGCTCGCCTCTTCGCTCGATGGCGCGTTCACCCGCGCGGTCTCGGTGATGAGCGCGATCGCCGGGCGCGTGGTGGTTTCGGGGATGGGGAAATCCGGCCATGTCGCGCGCAAGATCGCCGCCACCCTGGCCTCGACCGGCACGCCGGCGCTGTTCGTCCACCCCGCCGAGGCCTCGCATGGCGATCTCGGCATGATTTTACCGGGTGATGCGGTGCTGGCGCTGTCGAATTCCGGCGAAACCCCGGAACTGGCTGATCTCATTGCCCATTGCCGGCGTTTCGGCCTGCCCCTGATCGCCATCACCCGCGAGGCAAAATCGGCGCTCGCCGAGCAGGCCAATGTCGTGCTGTTGCTGCCCGATATGCCGGAAGCCTGCCCGATGGGGCTGGCGCCGACCACCAGCACCACCATGCAGCTCGCCCTCGGTGATGCCCTGGCGGTGGCGCTGCTTACCCGGCGCGGCTTCACGGCGGCCGATTTCCGCCAGTTTCATCCCGGTGGTAAGCTCGGCGCGCGGCTCAAACGGGTGCGTGAGTTCATGCACACCGGCGCCGCGCTGCCGCTGGTCGCCCCCGAGACGCGGATGGACGCGGCGCTTCTGGTGATGACCGAAAAACGCTTTGGCTGCCTCGGCGTCGTCGATCAGGCGAAAAATCTGGTCGGCATCATCACCGATGGCGATCTCCGCCGCGCCATGGGCCCCGATCTGCTGATGCGCCCGGCCGGCGAGATCATGACCGCGGCGCCGCGCAGCATCGGCCCCGACGCCTTGGCCGCCGAGGCGCTGCACCAGATGACCGACGGGCCGCGTCCGATCACCGCGCTGTTCGTCGTGCCGCCAGGATCGTCCGGCGCGCCGGTCGGGATTCTCCACATCCATGATTTGCTGCGAGCGGGGGTGGCATGAGCGTCGCGCCGCTGCGCACCGCGCGGGACAAGGATGCGGGGATCACCACCGCCGAGCGCGTCCGCTTCGTGCCGACCCCGGCGCGCATTGCGCGGCGGCGGCTGATGATCGTCTGGGCCAAGCGGTTGCTGCCGCTGATCGCGCTCGCGCTGCTCTCCTCGATTGCGTTGTGGCCGGAGATCGCGCGGCAGACGGCGGCGAGCCAAGCGGCGTTGCGTGCCTGGCGGGCGGGGCTCTCGGCCAGTGGCCAGATGGTCAATGCCCGCTATCACGGGGTTGATGAGAAAAATCGGCCCTACACGCTGACCGCCGCGACCGCGCGGCAGGTCAGCCCGGAGCGCGTCAACCTCACTAAGCCGAGGGGTGACGTGACGCTGGAAAGCGGCAACTGGCTGATGCTGAAGGCGCAACGCGGCGTCTATATTCAGCATGTCGGCGAGCTTGATCTCGAGGGCGATGTCACGCTCTACCGCGACGACGGCACGACGCTGCATTCGGCGACCGCGACCCTCAATCTCAACCAGGGCGGCGGCGTCAGCAACGACATCACCAACGCCGAGGGGCCGTTCGGCACGCTCGACGCCATGGGCTTCGCCATAACCGACAAGGGCGCGGTGGTGCAATTTACCGGCCCGGCGCGGCTCGTGCTCAACGGCAAGGCGGTGCCATGAAGGGGGGGACCCTGCGCGTTTGGGCGATGCGGGCCGCCTTGGCGCTGGCGCTGTTCGCGCCCATGGGGCTCCACGCCCAGCCGATCGATATGTCGCATGGCGGGCCGATCACCGTGACCGCACGCGATGGCATGGACTGGCGGCAGAACGACCAGGAAGTGGTGGCGCGGGGCGATGCCAAAGCGGTGCGCGACAACGTCACGGTCACCGCCGATGTGCTGATCGCGCATTACCGCAAGAAGGTGAACGCGCAAACCGCGGCGGCGCAAGCCGCGCCCGGCGGTGGCGCGTCAGCACCGCCATCGCCAGCGAAACCAGCGGCGAACGGCGGCGCCACGCCGCCCGGGGTCGATGACAGCGGCGGCAACGAGATCTACCGCCTCGAAGCGGTCGGCCATGTGCATATCTATACCGCGACCGATCAGGCCTGGGGCGACAAGGGGGTCTATGACATGGATCAGGCGGTGCTGATCCTCACCGGCAACCACCTCAAGCTCACCACGCCACAGGATGTCGTCACCGCGCGCGACGCCATGGAATACTATTCCCAAACCCGCATCTCGATTGCCCGGGGCAATGCGGTGGTGGTGACCAGCGACGGCCGGCGGATCGCCGCCGATACGCTGGTTTCCTACTCGGCGCCGCCGGATCAAGCGCCCCCCGGCCAAACGACACCCGACCAGAAATCCTCCGGCTCAAGTGGCGCCGCCAAGCCCGCGCCCGACAAGGCGCCGGGGGCGCAGGCGGCGGACGCGGGGAAACCGCCCGCCCAAGGGGACGATCTCGCCGCCGCCTCGGGCAAACTCAAGCGGGTCGAGGCCTATGGCAATGTCGATATCCGCACCGTGACCGATACCGTCTATGGCGATCGCGGGGTCTATCTGCCCGACACCGGCAAGGCGCGCATTCTCGGCCATGTCCGCGTCACCCGCGGGCAGAACCAGGTTGACGGCGTGGCCGCCGACATCGATATGAAAACCGGAGTTTCGACCATGCTTTCGAGCACCGATCAGCGTGTCCACGGGCTGATCGTGCCCAATGACGCCACGGGCGATGGCGGCAAGGCGGGAGATTCGGGAAAAGACCAGAAAGACAAGAAAAAGAGCAAGAACGAAAAACCCGCTACCACCCCGGCGGCCAGCCCATGACCGAATTGCGCGTCGTGCAAGGCGAGCTCGGGCTGAACGCAACCGGCATCGGCAAGACCTACAAGAAGCGCCCGGTGGTGCGCAATGTCTCGATTTCCGTCCGGCGCGGCGAGGCGGTCGGGCTGCTCGGCCCCAATGGTGCTGGGAAAACCACGAGTTTCTATATGATCGTCGGCCTGGTGCAGCCTGATACCGGCGCGATCCGGCTGGACGGCAACGATATCACCACCTTGCCAATGTATCGCCGCGCCCGTCTCGGCATCGGCTATCTGCCGCAGGAGGCGAGCATCTTCCGCGGCCTCAATGTCGAGCAGAACATCATGGCGGCGCTTGAGGTGGTCGAGCCGCTCAAGGATCGGCGCGACCAGATGCTCGATGAATTGCTCGCCGAATTCGGCATCGGCCATCTCCGCCGCACTCCCTCGCTCGCGCTCTCGGGCGGCGAGCGGCGGCGGCTTGAGATCGCGCGCGCGCTCGCGACCCAGCCGAGCTATGTCCTCCTCGATGAGCCGCTGGCCGGCATCGACCCCATCGCGGTCGGCGAAATCCGTGATCTTGTCTCGCATCTCAAGGATCGCGGGATCGGCGTCCTGATCACCGACCATAATGTCCGCGAGACGCTCGGCGTCATCGATCGCGCCTATATCATGCATGACGGCCAGGTGCTGATGGAGGGCGAGCCGCAAGACGTGGTGGCGCATGAGGATGTGCGCCGGGTATACCTTGGCGAAAGGTTCAGCCTCTAGAGTCCCCGCCATGGCGATCGGCCCCCGCCTCGATCTGCGGCACACGCAAACCCTGGTGATGACGCCGCAGTTGCGTCAGGCGATCAAACTGTTGCAATTTTCCAACCAGGAAGCTGCGTCCTTCGTCGAGGAGGAGCTGGAGCGCAATCCGTTGCTGGAGCGCGATGAGGTGGTCGAGCCCATGGGCGAGCGCCCGGCCCCGGATCAGATCGCCCCGGTCAATGGCGTCGAGGCGCTGGACGCGGCGGCCCTGGTGAGTGCCGAGCATTTGCCCACCCCCGAGGCGTCGCCGCTCGATGCCGAGGGGGCGGAACTCTACGACCCCGGCGGCGCGGCGGACGGCTATGGCGGCGGCAGCGGCCGCGCCGGCGATTTCGCCGATGACGAGCGCAGCATCGAGGGCTATGCCGAGGCGCGGCGCTCGCTCCGCGATCATCTCGGTGAACAGCTCCGGCTCGGCTTCGCCGATCCCGTCGAGCGGCTGATCGGGGCGCATCTGATCGCGCTGCTCGATGCAGCGGGGCGCCTGACGGCGCGGCCGGAAGCCGTCGCCCAGGCGCTGGGCGTTGATCTCGCGCGCCTGGAGGCGGTGCGGGCGCGGCTGCAACGGCTCGACCCCGTCGGCCTCTTCGCCGTCGATCTTCGCGAATGTCTTGCCGCCCAACTCGCCGAGCGCAACCGGCTCGACCCGGCGATGGCCTTGCTGCTCGATCATCTCGATCTTCTGGCCCGGCGCGAGTTTCGCCGTCTGATGGAAATCTGCGGCGTCGATGCCGAGGATCTCACCGACATGATCGCCGAAATCCGCCGCCTCGATCCCAAGCCCGGGGCCGGCTTCGATGACGCCCCGGCGCAGCCGCTGCTCCCCGATCTTCTGATGCGCCGCGCCCCCGATGGCGGCTGGCTGGTTGAGCTGAACCCCGAAACCATGCCGCGCGTGCTGGTCAATCACGGCCTCTATGCCCGCATCGCGGTCGGCGCCGCCCAGGCGCCGCCGCAGCGCGAGGCGCGGGTTTTTCTCGCCGAGAAGCTGCAGGTCGCCAACTGGCTGGTCAAATCCCTCCAGCAGCGCGCCGAGACCATCCTCAAGGTCGCAGCCGAGATCGTGCGCCAGCAGGACGGGTTTTTCCGCCACGGCGTCAGCCATCTCCGCCCGATCATTCTGCGCGATATCGCGACCGCGGTGGAATTGCATGAGAGCACCGTGAGTCGCGTCACCTCGGGCAAGTATATCGCCACACCGCGCGGCATCCTGGAGCTGAAATATTTCTTCACCACGGCGATCGCCGGCACCACGGGTGAAAGCCACAGCGCCGAGGCGATCCGCCATCGCCTGCGCGCGATGATCGAGGCTGAACCCCCCGACGCCGTTTTCTCCGATGACGCTTTGGTTGCTCTTTTGCGCCGCGAAGGCGTGGACATCGCCCGCCGAACCGTGGCCAAATACCGTGAGGCCATGCGTATTCCCGGTTCCGTGCAGCGCAAGCGCGACAAGGCCGGGGTGACATGACGAAGACGCCGGCGGTACGCGCGCCGGCAGCATGAGGGGTAAACTCGATGGAGATCACGGTTTCAGGCAAGCAGGTGGAACTGTCGGACGCGCTGCGCCTGCGCGTGGCCGACCAACTCTCGACCATCACCACCAAATATTTCGACCGTGCGCTGGAGGCGCAGGTGACGTTCGGCCGGGCACGCAGCTTTTTTACCTGCGATATCAATCTTCATGCCGGGCGCGGCCTCCTGCTGCGCGCCGAGGGCGAGGCGGCGGACGCCCATGCCGCCTTCGACGACGCCGCCGAGCACATCGCCAAGCGGCTCCGCCGGTATCGCCGCCGCGTCAATGAACACGCCCGCGATCTCGCCAACCGCGCCCGCCCGGAAGCGGCGCGGCGCTATGTCCTGCGCCAGGAGGACGAGGCGGATACCGAGGCGGCGGCGGAAGGAACCAACCACGTCGCCGCCTACGCCACCGTGATCGCCGAGACCGCGACAGAGATCAATCTGCTCTCGGTGGGGGAAGCGGTGATGCAGATGGACCTTGAGGACCAGCCGGTGCTGATGTTCCGCAACAGCGCCACCGGCGAACTCAACGTCGTCTATCGCCGGAGCGACGGCCATGTCGGCTGGATCGACCCGACTGCGGCGCCAGGCTGAGCGGGGGCACCAAGCTGAGCAGGGGCGCCAGGCTGAGCGGGTTATTTTCGAAACAATCCCTCGACCGCGTCGCGGTGGCGCTCCTTGCGCGTGATCTCCGCTTCGGCCCGGGCGATCTCGGCCTGGAGTTGGGCGATATAGTCGCGCAGTTCGGCTATGCCGAGGGTGTCAAGCGCGCGCGGGGGAAAGCGCTCAGGCTTACGTGGCGGGCTGTCGTCGGGTTCAAGCATCGTCAGCGCCGGCGCGCTTCTGCCAGTCCTCGACCTTGATGCGCGGCATCTCGAAACGATCCGTCGTGCGGGTGTACCAGCCGCGCCCGTGCATGCGCCCGATGAGGTCGAGCCGGGGCGTGTCGATATAGCATTTCGCGGCGTCGAGCACGGCGTCGTCGCGGATATGCATGGCCAGCACCCGGCCGAGCACCAGGGCGCGCGCGTTGCCAAGCTCGATGGTGGCGAGGCGCTCGCATTCCATCGCCACCGGGCTTTCGGCGATGCGCGGCGGCTTGACCTTCACCGAGGGCAGGGTGGTCAGGCCGGCTTCGGCCAGCTCGTCGATCTCGGGACCGAACTCGATCGCGGTGATGTTCATCTGTGGAGCGAGATCGGCGGCGACGAGATTGACCACGAATTCGCCGTTGCGGCGGATATTGTTGCCGGTGTCCTTGATATCGCCGGGACGCCGCCCGCCGATGCCGATGCAGACCACCGGCGGGTCTTGCGAGAAGGCGTTGAAGAAGGAAAACGGCGCGGCATTGCGCCGCCCGGCGGGATCGAGCGTCACCACCCAGGCGATCGGCCGTGGCACCACCGTGGAAACCAGCAGCTTATAGCGTTCATTGGCATCGAGACTGGCGAAATCGAACAGCATGGCGGCCTCACGGAATTGCGGGAGAGGAGATGGCGCCCGGCCCGCGCCAGAGCGCGATGCCTCCGGTGATGCCGGCCTCGTTGGCGACAATCTTGACGTTTGCGGGGAAATTGCCGGCGAGACGCGCGGCATGGCCGCCGCCGATATAGAGGGTGTCGAACAGCACCACGCGCTCAAGGATCGCGATCGCCTTGCGCACCCGCTTGTTCCAGTGCCGCGGCCCGATCTTGTCGAGCGCCGCTTTGCCGAGATAGGCGTCGTAGGTGAGATCGTTATGCACCGGGTGTTGCGACAGCTCGAGGTGCGGCGCCATCCGGCCATCGAGGAAGATCGCCATGCCGGCGCCGGTGCCGAGCGTCAGGATCATCTCCATCCCGTGGCCCGAGATCACCCCGAACCCCTGCACCGCGGCGTCGTTTTCGACGCGTGCCGGCCGGCCGAAGCGCTCGGTGAGTTTTTGCTGAAGCGGAAACCGCGCCCACTCCTTGTTGCCGAGATTGGGCGCGGTGAGCACCACGCCGCTCCGCACCGCGCCGGGAAACCCGGCCGAGATGCGATCGAAGGGCGGCAGCTTGCGGATCAGTTCGGCGAGCGCGTCGAGCAGAATGGCGGGCGGCGCGGGGTGCGGGGTCGGCAGATGCACGCGCGGCGCCCGCATCGCGCCATCTTGGTCGAGCACCGAGGCTTTCAGCCCGGTGCCGCCGATATCGATCGCCAGCGTCAGCGCTTTTCCCGCCGTGGCGCGGTTCATTCCGCCCGCCCGGTCAGGAGTGGTTCCAGACATAGCCCAGCCGGTAGCGCGTCTGGCAGCGCCCGGAAGTGACCAGCAGATCGAGCCGGTTCTGCACCACGCGCCCCTCGATCCGGGTATCGCCCACGGTTTGCCGCAACACGCCATCGGCGGCGACCGGAACCGAGAAAATCAGGTTGGGCTGGTAGGGCAGGGTGAGCACGGCATCGCCGATTTCGGCGATGCCGTAGCCATTGCCCGGACATTCCGGCGCGTTCGCCCCGATTTTGCGCACCTTGCCCTGATAGCTGCCATCGAACAGGCTCACCAGCGTCGGCTGATGGGGCGCGGGCGGGCTGGGCTGGCCGCCAAAGGGAATGGCGCAGCCACCCAGCCCGGCGAGGAGAAGGCTCAGGAACGCATATCTCGGCACGCTTCGGACCTCCGCCAGCGGGAACGATTTTTCAGGATAGCGGCAAGAGCGCGTCGTCGCCAAGCCGCCTGCCGCGCCGAGCGGGAGCCGCTCACGTCCAGTGCCCCGCGACCCACACCCAGCCGCCGGTCTCGTGCTTCCAGTAGCCATCCATCCACATCGTGCTGTGGCCATCGCGGAGCACCCAGGCGCCGGCGATCCAGTCATAGGATTGGCCATTCCAATTCCAGTGCCCCGGCCGCCAGACCAGCGGCTGTTCGGAAACCGGCGGCAGCGGCATGGTTTCGTGGAGCGCAGGCGGCACCGGCGGGAAGGGCGGCGCGGCCACGGTTGCCGGCGCGCTACAACCGGAGGCGAGCAGCAAGGCCGCGAGGGCCGAGCGCATCAATGAGGACCGCCAGGAATGTCTCATCGCACGATTTCTCTCCGCGATTTGGTCAAATGGACCATTCAATCCGCCACGCGCTTGGGGCGGCGACGGAATACTATTTGTTCCGCGTTGCCCACAGTTTGAGTTTCTTAGCATTTTTCCCATAGAACATCGTGGTTGAATTGAGCCAAGCTAGGGTGGGCAGAGGCCGGAACCGCGCCGAGGGACGCAGCACGGGTGAACGACGAGGTTGCCGGATATCTGGAGGCTGAGCGGGATCTCCGGCGCGCGCGCGTGGGTGGGGAAAACCCGGCCGACACGGCAGCGATCCTTGACCTCTATAACGCTGTGCTGGAGGCGGTGGTGGCGGGATCGCCGCCGCGCGAGACGATTGAACGCCTGTGCCGGCTCCAGGAGGGGTTGGTGCCCGGCACCCTCGCCTCGGTGATGATGCTGGGCAAGGACGGGCGGCTTGCGGTCTATGCCGGCCCCAGCTTGCCGCCGGCGATGGTCACGGCGCTCCGGGGGCTGCGCCCGGGCGCGCGCGCCGGTTCCTGCGGCCATGCCGTCCATTCCGGGCGAGCGGCATTCGTGGCCGATGCGCAGGCCGATCCGCGCTGGGCCGACCTGCGCGCGCTTGCCCGCGATCATGGCGTGCGCGCCTGCTGGTCGGTGCCGGTCTTGGGTGTCGATGGCGCAGCGATCGGCAGTTTCGCACTCAGCAGCCGCGCGCCGCGCCTGCCCGATGGGTTTCATCGGCACCTGCTTGAGGCCGGCGCCTCGATCGCCGGGATCGTGCTGCAACGCGAGCGTGAACGCCGCACGCTGCGCGACCAGGAAGCCCTGATCGAGCGGCTCTCCCTGATGGTGAGCCAGGCGAGCAACGGCATCGTTCTCGCCGACCGGGCCGGCCGGGTGGAGTGGATGAATGACGGGTTCACCCGGCTGACTGGCTATGCGCTCAATGAAATGAAGGGCCGCAAGCCGGGCGAATTGCTGCAGGGGAAGGACACCGATCCGGCGACGGTGGCCGAAATGCGGCGCGCCTTGCGCCGTGGCGAGAAATTCGACGTTGACCTGCGCAACTACGCTCGCACCGGCCGCGTCTACTGGGTGAATATCGCCTGTACGCCGCTGCGCCGCGGCGATGGCGAGATCGACGGCTTCATCGCCATCCAGACCGACGTCACCGCGCGCAAGGACGCCGAAGCCGCGGCGCGGCTCTCGGCGATGTTCTATGCCGCACTCGCCGAGACGACGCAGTTCCTGCACGGCGCGCTCGATCAGCCGGTGCGCGCGGTGTTCCAAGCGCTCGCCGACCGCCTGTGCCGGCTGCTCGGCGGCCATGCGCTTTACATCGGCAGCCTCTCCGCCGGCGCGCAATGGGTGGAAAGACTGGCCTCCGCTGGCGCCGCCGAGGCTTATTTCGAGGGGCTCAAACTCAGCGCCAATCCGGCGCATCCCGAGGGGCAGGGGCCGGCCGGGATGGCCATCCGCAGCGGCACGCCACAGGTCATCGCCATCCACGATACGAAATTCGCGGGCCCGGAACTCGCGTTCCTGCAAGCCCGGGCACAGGCGTTCGGTTTTGGCGCAGCACTCGCCGCGGCAAGTCGCACGCAGGCGGGGGAAGCCGTGGTTCTGGCGGTCTATTATCGCACCGACGCCAAAATCCCCCCCGAGATCGGCGCATTGTTCCAGCGCATCACCGAGGGCTTCGCCGCTTTTCTCGACCGCAAGGCGCATGCCGAGCGGCGGGAGCGGACGGAGCGACTGCGCACCGCGCGGCGCAAGATCCAGCAGGCGCTGCTCGCCGCCTCCGACGAGGCGACGATCTACCGCGCCATCGCCGAGATCCTGGTCGCTGAAACCGGCGCCGCGGGGGTCGATGTGCTGGTGCCCGAGGGCGACATCCTGCAACGGAAAGCGGTTGCCGGCCGGCTCACGCCGGCGCTTTGCCGCCTCCCTACCCCGCCGCTCGACGCCGCTGGGCGCGCCGCCGATCTGCTTTTTCCGACCCGCGTCTGGCTTGCCAGATGCCCGCAGTTATTCCGCGATCCGGCGGCTCACCCTGAAGCGTCGGCCTTGTGGCGCGACCCGCCATTTCGCGGGATGGGTCTGCTGGCCGGCTGGCCGATCGTGCCGCCCGGCGACGTGCTGCCGCTTGGGGTGGTGATGGTGATCGCCGAGCAGTCCGAGGCGTTCGATGCCGAGCAGCAGAGCCTGGTTGCCAATATTCTCGAGAACGCCGCGATCGCGCTACAGCAGGTGCGCTATCGGCGGATGATCGAGCGGGCGGCGCGATATGACGCGCTGACCGGTCTGCTCAACCGCACCGCCCTCCTCGAACGTCTCGATCAGGTTCTGGCGCGGAGCCGGCGCACCGGGCGCATGGTCGCCATCGGCGTGCTCGACCTCGATGATTTCAAGCCAGTGAATGATGGCTTTGGCCACGCCGCGGGCGATGCCGTGCTCGCGACCCTCGGGCAGAGGCTGCGCGCGAGCTTGCGCGAGGTCGACTTCGTGGCGCGTATCGGCGGCGATGAATTCGCCATCGTGCTCACCGATCTCGCGGGGCGGGAGGATCTGCCGGCGATCATCGATCGTCTCCACGCCGCCATCACCGCGCCCTATACCCTGCCCGGCGATGACGTGGTGCGGATCGGCGCCAGCCTCGGCGTCACGCTCTATCGCGAGGACGATGCCGATCCCGAAACCCTGCTGCGCCATGCCGACGCAGCACTCTATGAGAGCAAGGCACGGAAGGGCGCGGAGCGTCGGTTCTGGCGTCTCTGGTCGGGCGAGGCCGCGGGCGCCAGCGCGCTGCCGCCAGCCCCGGGCCCCGTTCTCGCCCAGGCGGTGCCTCCCTATGGCCCGGAGGCGGCGGCGCTGCTGGCGGTGGCCCGCCACAGATTGCGCCGCGCCGCGAACGATTTTGTCAGCCAATTCTTCGCCGATTTCGTGCGCCGGCCCGAGATGGCGGCGCTGCTCCAGCATTTCAGCCCGGCGGAGATCGATCATCTGCGCATGCAGCAGCGCGATCATCTCCGCGCGCTTCCCGCCACCGATCTGACCGAGGCTGAACACCGCGCCCGGGCTCACCGAGTGGGACGGATCCACGGCCTGATCGGCCTCGGCCAGGGCCGCTTTCTTGATGCGATGCGGGTCTTTGAATGGACGTTGCGACAGAAAATCGCCGGCCTACGCCTGACGCGCGATAAGCGCGTGCATCTCGCGGAGGTGGTGACCGGGCGCTGCATGATCGAGGTGGAGGAGCAGTTCGAGGGCTATCAAGCCATCTTGGTCGCTCGCCAGCAATGCCTCACCGATCTCAACACAGCGCTGACCGGCAAGACCACCTGGGCCGATTTTCTGCGCTTCGCGGTTCACCGGCTCAACGCCCTTGACGGGGTCGCCGCGGTCGCGACGGCACGACCGGACGAGCACGGCGGGTTCGTCTATGAACACAGCACGGGTGCTTTCGACGCTTATCTTACCGCAATGAAGGCGCACGAGGTGCTTCCGGTCGTTTCCGACCTGGGGGCGCC
Organism: Pseudomonadota bacterium; assembly: GCA_021801255.1. Classification (GTDB taxonomy): domain Bacteria; phylum Pseudomonadota; class Alphaproteobacteria; order Acetobacterales; family Acetobacteraceae; genus Acidibrevibacterium. The sequence continues at coordinate 30,554 of JAJYYH010000016.1, read as the reverse complement.
GGCGGGATTTGGCCCTTTCGGCCGGGCTTGGCGCAGCGAGGCCATCGAGACCGCGGCGAGCTATTTCAGCGACCCGCGCCAGGCGCCGTGGCGGCAGGCGGCCCATGAGGTCGGCATTCGTGCCAGCGCGGCGGTGCCGATCAAGGACGGGGCAGGGCGCCCCGTCGCCCTGCTCGGCCTGCACGGACGTTATCCCGGCATGTTCGAGCCGCCCCCCGCGCGCATGTTCCTGGCCTCCCTCGGCGCGCTGCTCAGCCAGGCGCGGCAACGCCTGTCGCGGGTGCCCGGCGCAGCGCCGCTGCCGGCCGAGGCGCGGCGCACGATTCGCGCCAGCCTCTATCAGCGCCGGCTGGAACTCCATTATCAACCCGTGGTGATCCTGGGTAGCGGCCGTCTCTTCGGTTTGGAAGCGCTTGCCCGCCTGCGGCTGCCGGATGGCAAGCTGCTCCCGCCGGGCGGGTTTCTCGACGGTTTCGGCCATGCCGAGCTGGTTCGCCTGTTCCTTGACGGGCTGCACCAGGCACTCGCGCAACTCGCGTCCTGGGAGGGCGCGGGGTTGTTGGCCGGGATCTCGGTCAATCTGCCCCCGACCGTGCTCGCCGAGCCCGAATGCGCGCGCTGGGTGGCGGCCGCCCTCACGGCGCACCGCATTCCGCCCGAGCGGCTCGCGCTCGAAATTCTCGAATCGGAAGACCCGCGCGACATGGCGGCCCATGATGCGACGCTCCGCGACCTCGCCGGATGCGGCGTCCGCCTTGCTCTCGACGACCTCGGCAGCGGCTACAGCAGCCTGCTACGCCTTAGCCAACTGCCGCTGCATACCGTCAAGATCGACCAGGGGCTGGTGCGGGAAGCCGTGCGCGAGCCGCGGCGTGGCGTCGGCGTCATCGGCGCGCTGGTGCGCCTCGCCCAGAGCCTCGGGCTGAAAAGCGTCATCGAGGGGCTGGAGACGCCGGAGATGGTCGAAATGGCGGCGGTCCTCGGCGCCGATGCCGGGCAGGGCTACGCGCTGGCGCGGCCGATGCCGGCGGGCGAGGTGCTCGGCTGGGCCCGCGGCTTCGCGCTTTCCATCAATCCCGTGGTGCCACGCGGCGATCTCGGCCGCGCCGCCCAGGAGTGGCGTTTTGGCGCGATCCCCCAGCCTGAGCTTCCTCCGTCGAAAACTTCAACCCGCTGATCCACGCCACTTTCGGTTGGGGACGGTATCGATATCCCGGGTTTATGATAGGCGCGCACGAACGCCTCTCGCAACGAATTTGCCATTCTTTCCGGGATGGGGGTCTGGGGAAGCTGGCCCCAGCGAGTCGCGGGCAGCGCCCTCGCCTTATCTTTGTCTTACCCTTTCATGCCACCTCCAATGGCCCCGCGTCAAAGGTGCGCAAAACTTTCTCGCTGGTGGCGTCGATTTCGACGAGCCGCACCGGATAGCCCCAGAGCATCGCGAGGTGGTCGAGGACCCGCTCGGCGTCATCGTCGTCGAGCATGATGCCGTCATGCACGCGGTTCTGCAACAGCAGTCGCCGGTCGCCGTCGAGATCGACATCGACGATTTCGAGTTCCGGCTCGCGCTTGATCACATCGAAAGAATCGGCAAGCGCCGAGCGGATCGCGCGGTAGCCGCGCTCGTTGTGGATCGCCTCGACCACGAGGTCGGAGTGACCGTCGTCATGCACTTCGAAAAGTTTGAGCTGGCGGATCAGCGCCGGGCTGAGGAACTGGCGGATGAAACTCTCGTCGCGGTAGGCGACCCACGCCTCGCGGAGTGTGGCATGCGGATCGGCGTTGCCGGCGATGTCGGGAAACCAGGCACGGTCTTCCGCCGTTGGCGAGAGGCAAATGCGCTTGATGTCCTGCATCATCGCGAAGCCGAGGGCGTAGGGGTTGATGCCGGAAAACCGTGGATCGTCGAAGTCGGGCTGAAAAACCACGCTGGTGTGCGAATGGAGGAATTCCAGCATTGCCCCATCATCGAGCGTGCCTTGTTCATGCAGGCGGTTCATGATGTGATAATGCGTGAAGGTGGCGCAGCCCTCGTTCATCATCCGCGTCTGCTTCTGCGGATAGAAATACTGCGCGACATGGCGGACGATGCGTAGCAGTTCGCGCTGCCATGGTTTCAGGAGCGGCGCCTTTTTCTCAAGGAAATAGAGGATATTTTCCTCAGGCAAACCGAGCAGGCGCTGGCGCTCGGCGAGTTCGCTGCGTTTACCGCGGGTGGTCTGGCTTCCAGGGAGGGTGCGCCAGAGATCATTGAAGGTGCGCTCCTCCTCGGCACGGCGTTCGCTCTCGCGCCGCTCTTCCTCCTGGAGATCGAGACTGCGGCGGCGTGGATAGCGGCTCACGCCCTGGTTCATCAGTGCGTGCGCGGCGTCCAGCACCTGTTCCACCGCCTCCTCGCCGTGGCGGTCTTCGCAGCGCGCGATATAGGTTTTGGCGAATTCCATGTAGTCTAGAATGCCGCCGGCGTCGGTCCATTGCTTGAAGAGGCCGTTGTTCTTGAAGAAATGGTTGTGCCCGAAAGCGGCGTGCGCCAGCACCAGCGCCTGCATCGCTAGCGAGTTTTCCTCCATGATATAGACGATGCACGGATTGGAGTTGATAACGATTTCGTAGGCAAGGCTGGAATAGCCGTTGCGATAGAGCGCCTCGTCGCGGGCGAAGCGCTTACCGAACGACCAGTGCCGGTACATTAGCGGCAGGCCGATCGAGGAATAGGCGTCGAGCATCTGCTCGGAGGTGATGACCTCGATCTGGCTGGGATAGATGTCGAGCCCGAGCTCGCCGCGGGCGATCCGTTCGATATGATCATGCGCGCGGCGCAACTGATCAAAATTCCAGTCAGATCCCGAAGTAATGCAAAAACTCTCGTCGATCGTGCTCATGCGGGAGCCTCCGTGCGTACGGCGCGGTCGCGCGAAAAGAGCTGGCGGAACACCGGATAGATCTGGCTGCGGTGGTTAACCTTGCGCATGGCGATCGGCAGGCCGGCCTTGGCAATGCGCTGATAGGCGCGCCAAAGTTCGGTCGAGCCGCCATAGCGCTCATCCTCGGGGCCGACCTCAAGATAGGCGAAATACTGGCAAGCCGGCAGGATGGCGTTCTGCAGCACCGCGACGGCATGGGCATTATCCGCTGGCATATTGTCCCCATCCGAGGCTTGCGCCGCGTAGATATTCCACTGCTCGCGCGGATAGCGGGCGACGAGCACGCGCTGCATCTCCTCAAGCGCAGTCGAAACCACCGTGCCACCCGATTCGGTCGAGGAGAAAAAAGTCTCCTCATCGACCTCGCGGGCGAGATGGGTGTGGCGGATGAAAACGATCTCGACCCGCTCATAGCGTCGGCTGAGAAACAGATAGAGCAATTTATAGAAGCGTTTGGCAAGATCCTTCATATGCGCGGTCATCGAGCCCGAGACATCCATCAGGCAGAACATCACCGCACGCGATGCCGGCCGCGGCACGTTCTCGAAACGGTTGTAACGCACATCGATGGGATCGATGAACGCCACGCGGCGGCTGCGGCGGCGCTGCTGTTCGAGTTCAAGGGTGAGTCGCGCGATAACCTCTTGCTCGGCCTCGCCGCTCCGCTCGAGCGCGGCAAGTTCCGCCTCGCGAGCTGCGATCTCCTCGGGGCGCGGGCGCTTGAGAGCGATGCGCCGCGAGAGGCTGTTGCGCATGGTCCGCACGAGATTGAGATTGGCGGCGGCGCCACTCGTCTGGTAGCCGGCGCGGCGCGGCGTCGTCCCCTCGGTCTCGCGCAGCTCCTTGCGCAGCATATCCGGGAGTTCGAGATCTTCGAGAAAAAGATCAATGAATTCCTCGCGCGAGAGCACAAACTGGAAGGCATCCTCGCTCTCGCCGTCCCCGGAGCCGCCGCGTCCGCGCCCCTCCCCGCTCGGCGGGCGCGGGATGCGATCGCCCTCGACATAATCCTTGTTGCCCGGCACGACATGGAACCGCTCGCCGCCCTCGGCGGCAGGGGCGAGACGCGGCTCGCGCAGGCTATCAGCCTTGATCCGGATGCGGCTATTGCCGCCGCCGGTAATGCCATCCCGCGCCGAGGCTTCGCGCACCGCTTCCAGGATCTGCTTGCGCGCGCGCCGGAGGAAGCGTTGCCGGTTAGCGAGGCTCTTGCCCCGCGGGTTGAGCCGTCTGTCGACGATGTTCACGCGCCTACGCCTTCCTGCCGTTCAGCCCGCCTGCTTCGCGCGCATATACCATTCGACCAGCCGGCGCACCTGCCGCTCAGTATAGCCGCGCGACATCATGCGCTGGACGAATTCGCTGTGCTTCTTCTCGGTCTCGGTCTCCTTCTTGCTGCCGAAGCTGATCACCGGGAGCAACTCCTCGACCTGGCTGAACATCCGCCGCTCGATCACTTCACGGATTTTCTCATATGAAGTCCAGCTGGGATTGCGCCCGGCATGGCCGGCGCGGGCGCGGAGCGCGAATTTCACCACCTCGTTGCGGAAATCCTTCGGGTTGGCGATGCCCGCGGGTTTTTCGATCTTGGTGAGCTCGAGATTCAACAGCTCGCGATCCATCAACTGGCCGGTGTCAGGATCCTTGAAATCCTGATGCTCGATCCAGGCATCGGCGTAATCGACGTAGCGATCGAACAGGTTCTGGCCATAGTCGTTGTAGGATTCGAGATAAGCCTTCTGGATCTCGTTGCCGATGAACTCGGCGTAGCGCGGGGCCAGCTCGGCCTTGATGAACTCCAGGTATTTTTTCTCGGTCTCGTTGCCGAACTGCTCGCGTCGGATCGCTTGTTCGAGCACATACATGAGATGCACCGAATCCGCACCCACCTCCTGGGTGTCATGGTTGAAAGTCGCCGAGAGCACCTTGAAAGCAAAGCGCGTCGAGACGCCATCCATGCCCTCATCGAGGCCCGCGGCATCACGATATTCTTGAACAGATTTGGCGTGCGGATCGGTCTCCTTCAAGCTCTCGCCGTCATAGACCCGCATTTTCGAAAATAAGCTTCCCGAAGCTGGAGGCCGGAGGCGTGAGAGCACCGAAAAGCGGGCCAGCATCTCCAGCGTCCCAGGCGCACAGGGCGCCTCTGCGAGCTCACTTCCCTGGATCAGTTTCTCGTAGATGCGCTGCTCCTCGGTGACGCGCAGGCAATAAGGCACCTTGATGACGCAGATGCGATCAATGAAGGCCTCGTTGTTCTTGTTGTTGCGGAAGGTCTGCCATTCCGCCTCGTTGGAATGAGCAAGAATGATACCCTGGAAAGGGATGGCGCCGATATTCTCGGTGCCGACGTAATTGCCCTCCTGCGTCGCGGTGAGCAGGGGATGCAACATCTTGATCGGCGCCTTGAACATCTCGACGAACTCGAGCAGGCCCTGGGTCGCGCGGTTGAGGCCGCCGGAATAGCTGTAGGCGTCGGGGTCGTTCTGGCTGTAGTGCTCCAGCATGCGGATATCGACCTTGCCGACCATGCTGGAGATGTCCTGGTTGTTTTCGTCCCCCGGTTCGGTCTTGGTGACGCCGATCTGGCGCAACCGCGAGGGATGCAGGCGGGCTACAGTGAAGCGGGTAATGTCGCCGCCGAACTCATCGAGCCGCTTGATCGCCCAGGGCGAAAGCAGGCCGGTGAGGCGCCGACGCGGAATATTGTAGCGCTCCTCGAGCGGGGCGGCCATCTCGTCGGGGTTAAAGAGGCCGAGCGGACTCTCGAAAACCGGGCTGAGCTTGTCGCCGGCCTTCAAGACGTAGATCGGCAGCTTCTCCATCAACAGTTTCAACCGCTCGGCGAGCGAGGATTTGCCGCCGCCCACCGGGCCGAGCAGATAGAGGATCTGCTTGCGCTCCTCGAGGCCCTGCGCGGCGAAGCGGAAAAAATTGACGATCCGCTCGATCGTCTCCTCCATGCCGAAGAAATCGACGAAGCTCGGATAGACCCGGATGGTGCGGTTCATGAACACGCGGCCGAGGCGGGGATTTTTCGAGGTGTCGAGAATTTCGACCTCCCCGATCGCCGCCACCAAGCGTTCGGCGGCGGTGGCGTAGGCCATGGGATCATCCCGGCAGAGATCAAGGTAGTCGCTGAGCGATAGCTCACTCTCGCGCTTGGTCTCGTAGGCGCGGCGGGATTGATTGAAGAGATCTTCGATAAAACTCATCGTCGCTCCGTGGCTCTGGGGGAGAGAGATCGAGGCGTTTTCCTGGGAAGAGATCGGTCTCCGGGCTGGGAAGGGAAGAGTGGACCGCGATATTCCCTGATGCTGCCGCCGTGCTGCCGCCGTTGGCCCGCGGCCGATGGCGATATTTTTTTAGTGTTCTTATAGTTCTTTATTTGTTCTAGGCGGCGTCTCTTTTAGGTGATCAGGTTTTTCGGCGCAAGGAAAATATTCTCTCCGCAGGTATGGCCCGAGATCTTTCTCCAGAGCGCGGTGCGCGCGCCAAGGCCCGTGCCACGGATCGCGCGTGCCCTCCCGGTTATCTGTGCCTGCTCAGCGCAATTTTTGCCTGAAGCGATGTCTCTCATCACATCCTCCATGACGCGCATCACGCGCATCCTCGCCCGCTCATCCTGAAGGCCGGGGAATCCGGCGCTCCTGTCATCCGGACGTAGGGACAACTTAGCATAAACCCACTGCCAAACGCTTAATTTTTCGGCATGGCGCGGCAATATGCGCGTCATGAAAACCAGATGATGCGTTTTCGCCACAGCCCCGCCGCGCGGCCCGCCATCACTCGCAGGGGGCATCTCGCGGCGATCGGCAACCCGACGACTGCGCTTCCGGAAGGGACCCATGCCACGTGTCTTGCGATTATCGTGCCGAGAGCGCGGGAGTGCGGGCCGCGGCCGAGTTTCAAAATAAGGCACGAACAAGAAAGCCGCCTGCCTTGCGGGCAGACGGCTCTTTGAGACAGGCCAGCGGATCACAGAATCCGCTGGAATTGGGCCCGGTTACTGAGCGCAATTCGCCGCGGCGAGCGTGGTGCTGTCGCTCTCGGTCGGCGGTTTGCCGGCGGCGAGCGTGGTGCTGTCGCTCTCGGTCGGGGGCTTGCCCTGCGCCAGCGTGGTATTGCCATTCTCGGTCGGGGGCTTGCCCTGCGCCAGCGTGGTATTGCCATTCTCGGTCGGGGGCTTGCCCTGCGCCAGCGTGGTATTGCCGCTCTGGGTCGGGGGCTTGCCCTGCGCCAGCGTGGTGTTGCCGCTCTCGGTCGGGGGCTTGCCTTGCGCGAGGTTGGCGCAGGCTGAACTCGCCCCGTTTGCATGGGCAACGCCTATCCCGGCCAATAACACCATCGCCGCGCCAGCCAGCAGAGTCCTTTTCATCGTCTCCACTCCTATGTTGTGGCCGAAACTCTCGGCCTCGGTGACAAGATATCTAACAAAGCGGCCGCCCAGATGCATTGACTATGATCAATCCGACGTGAAGTTTCATCTTCACGCAATGACCCGTGCGCACTCAATCAAGAAAGGCCTTTTCACGAAGCATCCGGCGCGTCGAAGTGGCCGGATCGGCGCAAAAGAACGGTTCCGCAATCTCACGACTATCTGGTAGATGGTAGACGCGCCTGCAAGAACAAGCCGCTGGCGAAACGCGGCCCGTAGGCGGCGTGCAGCCTTGCGCCCAGCGCATCCCGCGCGGGGTGTCTCACGCGGCCTGACGCTTGGCCGTGCCCGCGGCCTCCGCGGTGAGATCGGCGGCGATCCGGCTCACCACCCGTGCCCAATCGCCGGGACGGCTCTGACGATAGAGTCTCAGGGTGGGATACCAAGGGCTATCGTCGCGATCGCGGAGCCAGCGCCAGCAGCCATCGAATCGTGAGAGCAGCCAGACCGGCTTGCCCAACGCTCCGGCGAGATGCGCGACCGCCGTATCGACGCTGATGATGAGATCGAGGCCAGCAATGACGGACGCCGTATCGGCGAAATCCCCGCCCGCTGTCAGAGCTGTGTCGAGCCGCAGGCCGGGTGGCGGCGGCTCGCAAGCGGCCGTCCCGAGTTGCAGGCTGACGAACCGCACCCCGGCGACCGCGGCGAGCGGGGCGAAGGCCTCGAGCGGCAGCGAGCGGCGGCGGTCGGCGAAATGGGCGCGCGGTTCGTGGGCGCGCGGGTCGCCAGCCCAGACCAGCCCGACCCGTAAATGCCCTGCCGGCGCCACCGGCTCGGCTGTCGGGGCAGTGGCGAAATAAGGCGTCGCGGCGGGAACGCTGGTGAGGTCGGTACCGAAAAGATACGGCAGGCTCATCAAGGGTGCATGCATATCAGAGACTGGCAGCGCCTCGCCCGCCGCATAGACCTCCGCCACGCCGGCAAGGGTCGCGCAGAGCCGCTTCAGCGGCGCCTGCACCTCAAGAATGACGTGCGCCCCGCGCGCGGCGACCAGCGGCGCATAGCGGGCGAATTGCAGGGTATCGCCCAGCCCCTGCTCGGCATGGAGAAGAATGCGCCGCCCGGCCACCGCCTCGCCACGCCAGAGCGGGCAGGAAAAATCACGCGGGCGCATGGTTCCGATCCGCCAGCGCCATTCATGCTCCGCCCAGCCTTCAACGAAGCGCCCGGCGGTGAGCAGGGTCAAGGCCAGATTGTAATGCGCCCCGGCCATCTCCGGCTGTAGCTCGATGGCGGCGCGGCAGGCGCCCTCGGCTTCGGCGAGCCGTCCCTGATCGCGCAGCGCCGCGCCGAGATTGGACCACGCGGCGGCGAAATCCCCGCGCCGCGCGAGGGCCCTGCAATAGGCATCCTCGGCACCGGCAAAATCGCCGACGGTGAGGAGCGCATTGCCGAGATTGGCCGCCGCTTCGGCGAAATCCGGGGCGCGCGCGAGCGCGGCCCGGCCATGAGCGATCGCTTGCGCGAGATCGCCGCTCTCCTGCATCATGACGCAGAGATTGGTCAGTGCCTCGGGCTGATCCGGGGCAATGGCGAGCGCGGCATGATAGGCGCGAACGGCGCCCGGCAGATCGCCCAACGCATGGAGCGCGTTGCCGTGATGGAGGTGGGCCAGGGCGAAGCCCGGCTTGAGCTGCGCCGCGCGTTCATGCGCCGCCGCCGCCCCCGCCACATCGCCGCTCAGGCTGAGCGCGTTGCCGAGATTGAACGCGGCCTCGGCATAGTCGGGCTGATGGCGGAGCGCGGTGCGGAAGGCGCCCACCGCCGCCGCCCATTGCCCGAGCGCCTGAAAGGCATTGCCGAGCGTGCACCAAGCAAGCGGCCAGTCCGGGCGTTGACGGAGCGCCGCCGCCGCCGCCGCCCGCGCGGCCGCCGCCTCGCCGTGGCGGAGCTGCATCGCCGCGAGATTGACGAGGGCTTCGGGAAAATGCGGCGCGCGGGCGATCGCCTCGCGCCAGGCGGCGATCGCTGCCGCTTGCTGGTTCAGACGGGCTTCGAGATTGCCAAGGTTATACCAGGCGCGCGCGCAATCCGGCCAGCGCGCGAGCAGGTTGCGATAGGCCGCGCGCGCCGCCGCCAGATTTTCCTCCCGCTCAAGCGCGTGCGCCGCCCCAAAGGCCGCTTCCAGATCGCCTGCCATGCGCCGGCATCTTGCCGCGGCCGGTTGAAGACAAGGTTAATGCCTGCGCGATTTTCGCCTGGCCCCGGCCTGTGCCATTCTCAAGCGCTTTGGTGCAGGGAGAGGCACGATGGATTATCAGATTTTACCCCATACCAGCCAACATTGGGAAATCACCAAACCGGCGGCCAGCGGCCGGCGGGGGATCGTCGTGGCGCAGGCGCGAGCGGCGGCGGCGGCCGGCATCGCGGTCCTCGAGGCCGGCGGCAATGCTATCGATGCCGCGGTCGCGACCGGCTTTGCGCTGGCCGTGGTCGAGCCGTGGAATTCCGGCCTGGGCGGCATCGGCTTTGCCCTCGTCCAGCCGGAAGGCGCGGCGCGCGCCGAGGTCGTGGATTTCGGCCCCAAGGCGCCGGCCGGGCTCGACCCCAGCCGCTTCCCGCTCACCGGGCGGATGAAACAGGATCTCTTCGCCTGGCCCGAAGTGGTGGATGACGCCAATATCCACGGCCCGCTCTCCTTTGTCGTGCCGATGACGGTCGCGGGCTATGCCATGATGCATCAACGCTGGGGACGGCTTGCCCTCGCCGACGTGATGGCGCCGGCGGTGGCGCTCGCCCGGCGCGGCCTGCCGGCGGATTGGTTCACGACGCTGAAGATCGCCAATTCCGCGGCCGTGCTGCGCCGCTATCCGGAAAGCGCTCGGATCTACCTGCCCGAGGGCCTGCCTCCCGTCGCACCCTATCAGGGCACGCCTGGTTTTCTTCACCTCGGACGCCTCGCCGAGACGCTGGAGCGGCTGCGGCGTCAGGGGCTCGCGGATTTTTACCAGGGCGAGATCGCCCAGGCGCTCATCGCCGATGTCGCGGCGATGGGCGGCGCGCTCACCGCCGCCGATTTGCGCGGGGCCGAGGCGCGGGTGCTGCCGGCGATGGCGGTTTCCTATCATGGGCGGATCTGGCAGCTCGCCGGCGGCCTCACCGCGGCGCCGACGCTCGCCGGCGTGCTCGCCCAGCTGGAAACCATCCCGCATGGCGGCCAGCCGGACGCCGCCTGGTTCGCCGCCCTCGCCCGGACGCTGAAGGCCGGCTACGCCGAACGCCTCGCCGGGCTTGGTGACGCCGAGCCCAAAGGCGCCGATAGCTGCACCACCCATTTCACGGTTTGCGATGCGGCGGGCGGCATGGTCGCCGTCACCAGCACGCTGCTCTCCTCGATGGGCTCGCGCGTCGTGCTGCCGCAGACCGGCGTGCTGATGAACAACGGCGTGATGTGGTTCGACCCGCGCCCCGGTCAGGCCAACTCGGTGGCACCAGGCAAACGGCCACTCACCAATATGTGCCCCGTGATTATCCGCGAGGGCGCGCGCCCGATGCTCGCCGGCGGCGGTTCGGGGGGACGGCGCATCATGGCGGCGGTGCTGCAGACGCTGGCTTTCGTCACCGATTTTGCCCTGACGCCTGAAGCGGCGGCGCATCATCCCCGGATCGACGTGTCGGATGCCGAGACGGTGCATGCTGATCGCCGTCTTGCCCCCGAGATCGTGGCGGCACTCCGCGAAACCGGGGCGGTGGAGGTGGTCGAGCATGGCGTGCTGCCGATCAATTTCGCCTGCCCCAATTTCATCCTTGCCGAGGCCTCCGGCATGCGAACGGGGATCAGCGACGTGCAATCGCCATGGTCGGCGGCGCTGGCAGAGGGGTAAGAAAGACTAGACCACATGTTCGCCTGAGACGGCTCCCCCCCACCTCAGGCGCACATGTGGTTTAGCCAATCCGAACCATGCTGCCCCCATCAACGGGAAGAGCAACCCCGGTGATGAAATTCGCCTCGTCGGAGGCGAGAAATAGCGCCGCGTTCGCGACATCCCACGCTGTTCCCATCCGACCCCGAAGCGGCACACGTGCATCGCGCTCGGCCGCAACCTCGGCGCGGCTCTGCCCCGCGGCGCGCGCACGGGTGTCAACCGCCATCGGCGTATCCATCAGCCCCGGCAGAATGACATTGGCGCGAATGCCGAAGGGCGCGTTCTGAATGGCGAGTTGCTGGGTGAAGGCGATCATCGCCGCCTTGCTGGCTTTGTAGGCGACATAGGGATAGTTCGCCCACGCGGCGACCGACGAAATCATGGTGATGACCCCGGATTTTCGCGCCCGCATAATGGGTAGTGCATGCTTGCAGGCGAGCACTGCACCGCGCAGATTGATCGCGAGGATGCGATCGAAGGCTTCCGCGCTGATCTCGGTCGGAGAGGCATCGCCGCCGGCGATGCTGACACCGACATTATAGTGCAGGATATCGAGCTGTCCCCAACGCTGCTGCGCCTCGGCGAGGGCTGCGACGAGCGTTTCCTCGCGGGTGACATCCGCCTCGTACGCGACGCATGTCCCGCCTTCGCCACGCGCCAATGCCGCGGTTTGCTCGGCAGCGGCGGGATCGCGGTCGAGCGCGAGAATTTTCGCCCCCTCGCGGGCGAAGCGAAGAACCGTTGCCCGCCCATTGCCCACCCCCTCGCCGGGACTTTGCCCGGCGCCGATGACCAGGGCGATTTTTCCTTCAAGACGCATGAAAAACCTCCATGGCGTCGGCCCACAAACCGGGCGTGATCACGCCGTGGCGCTCGGCCGGGCACTCACCGTTTCATGCCAGCGGGCGAGATTGCGGCATTCGGGTGGGATTGTCACATCCGAGCGTTGGGCAAAATCGACGGCGCAAAGCGTCGTCGCGTCCGCGAGGGTCCAGCGTGGACCGGCGACGAATTCGTTTTCGGCCAGTTGCGCGTCGAACTTGCGCAAAAACCGCCCGAGCCGTCCGCGAGCGCGCTCGCAAAGTGCCGGGATCTGGGGGATGGGGTCGGCTGATCCGGGCAGGCCACGATCGATGAAGGCAGGGTGTGCGTTGCGGAACAACTCCGCGGCGGCGAGAAGCCCCTCCTCATACGCGCGCTGCTCCCACATCGCAACGATCGCCCTTTCCCGGGCATTGCGGCCCAAGAGTGGGGGATCGGGGTGAAGCTCCTCGACATAGCCGGCAATCGCGCGCACCTCGCCGATGCAGGCGCCATCGTCGAGTTCCAACATCGGTACCAGCGCGTGCGGGTATTTTTCGATATACCAGGGGGCAAGCCTGCGATCCTTCTGCCCGACCTCGACGTATTCCACCTCGATCCCCTTCTCGGCGAGGAAGATACGCAGGCGCCGGGGGTTAACACCGATGTGCCAATCATAGATTTTCACGGCATTGTTCTCCCGATCTTTGCGTCTTGACGCGAACGCTACGCCGGCATGAAGCGCGCTGGCAACAGATAAGCGCGCATAACAGGCTTGGCGGATGGCTCTGCCCCGGCTAAGACCGAACGCGAGGCGTATTCCCCCCAAAATTCCGCGGGCCAGCGCTGGGGTGCAAGCGGATGATAGCGGATGTGATGGCGGAGCAGGAGGCCGAGAACCCGACCCGGCGCCGGATGGTCCAGGCTCTGTGGCAAGGGCGCGACCCGTTCGCGGGATTTCCCGTGACCCTCTATCAGGTCGATCCCCAGGGCTGGAACAGCGGGCATCGCTATCTCGGCGAGGCGATCGCCGAACTCAAGCCCGCCCTCGTGGTCGAGATCGGCGTCTGGAAGGGCGGCTCGACGATGACGCTGGCCTCCGGGCTGAAGGCGCTTGGGCCGGAAGGGGTGGTGATCGCCGTTGATACCTGGCTCGGCTCGTCGGAACACTGGATTCAGCCGGACTGGACCGCACATCTCGCGATCGTCCACGGCTATCCACAGTTCTTCTATAAATTCATGGCCAATATCCTGGCCGCTGGATTGCAGAGCCATGTTCTGCCGTTGCCGCTCGATTCGCTCAACGCGGCGCGGCTCCTCGAGCTGCACGGGAGCGCGATCGATCTCATCCATCTCGATGCCGGGCATGACTATCGCTCGGTCTCGGGCGATCTCGAGGCGTGGTGGCCGCTTTTGCGCCCGGGTGGCATTCTGATCGGCGATGACTACAGCCGCGATGGCGCTTGGCCCGAGGTTCGCCAGGCCTTCGACGATTTCTTTGGCCAACGAAGCCTCGACTTTGTCGATACGGAGGCAAAATGCCTTATCAGAAAACCGCTTTGAAATGAGCGTTTGAAAAGAATGACATTGCACCTCAGAATCGACGGAAAATACCGAAGTTTCCGGCGGGTACTCATTTTCCAGTTCGGTTGATTTTCGCGCGCCAAGCAGACGAACCGTTCATCATCGCGAGGAAACCCCATGTCCCTCACCCGCAAACGCATTCTTGTCACCGGCGGCGCCGGCTTTCTCGGCTCGCATCTCTGCGAGCGGCTGGTCCGAGAGGGTCATGACGTGCTCTGCGTCGATAATTATTTCACCGGCCGCAAGGACAACATCGCCCATCTCATGGACAAACCGAATTTCGAGACGATGCGCCACGACATTTGTTTCCCGCTCTATGTCGAGGTCGATGAAATCTACAACCTCGCCTGCCCTGCCTCGCCGGTGCACTACCAGTTTGATCCGGTGCAGACCACCAAGGTCAGCGTCATTGGCGCGATCAATATGCTGGGCTTGGCCAAGCGTGTGCGTGCCAGGATTTTTCAGGCCTCCACCAGCGAAGTCTATGGCGACCCGACGGTCCATCCACAGACCGAGGCGTATCGCGGCAATGTCAATCCGCTCGGCCCGCGCGCCTGCTACGATGAGGGCAAACGCTGCGCCGAGACGCTGTTTTTTGACTATCTCCGCCAGCACAAATTGACCATTAAGGTGGTGCGCATCTTCAATACCTATGGCCCGCGCATGCACCCGAATGACGGGCGCGTGGTTTCGAACTTCATTGTCCAGGCGCTGCGCGGGGAAGATATCACGCTCTTCGGCGATGGCGGCCAGACCCGCGCCTTCTGCTATGTCGATGACCTGATCGAGGGTTTTGTGCGCATGATGGCGACGGGCGATGACATCACCGGCCCGATCAATCTCGGCAACCCGCACGAAATCCCGGTGCGCGAACTCGCCGAGCGGATCATCACGCTCACCGGCGCGCGCTCGAACATCGTCCATCGTCCGCTGCCGGAGGACGACCCCCTCCAGCGCTGCCCCGACATCAGCCGCGCCCGCGACGTGCTCGGCTGGCAGCCCGGGGTGAATTTGGAAGAGGGCCTGACGCGCACGATTGCCTATTTCGAGAATTTACTTTCCGAGCGGGGCGCGGCGGCATTTTAGGAGACGTTGAGAAATAGACGCCGCATGGTAATTATCAGACGAGGGGCTTTGCCCCTGGCCCCTCCGCGCCGACGCCGGCGGCGGTAACCGCTAGGCGCGCCAGGGCGGGCAGGGATTTCGCCCCGGTTTTCCGCATGATCGCTGCGCGATGGTTCTCGACGGTGCGTTGGCTGACGCCGAGATCGGCGGCGATATTCTTGTTGGGGTGGCCGGCGAGGACCATGGTCATGATCTGACGCTGTCGCGCGGTGAGGCCGCCAATGCGGCTCGCGGCATCGTCCCGCCGTGCGGCCAGCGCCGTCGCATCACGCGCGCCCTCCAGGGCCTGCGCGACGATCGCCAACAACTCGCCCTTGCCAACCGGCTTCTCGATGAAATCCAGAGCGCCGGCCTTCATCGCCTGTACCGCCATCGGCACGTCACCATGGCCGGTGATCATAATGGCGGGCAGGCGATCGCCGGCTTTCCTGAGCCGCTGCAGCAGGGCGAGCCCGCTCATTCCGGGTAGGTAGGCGTCAACCAGCAGGCAGGCTTCCCCACCCGGACGATAGGCTTCGAGGAATTCTTCCGCCGTCGCGTAGTCCGCCACCACGCGGCCGCTTTCCTCGACAGCGCTCCGAATCGCCGCGCGGACATGGGCATCGTCGTCGATAATGAAGATAACCGGCGTTTCGGGATTTCCCGCCGCCGCGAGAACGCGCGCCGGCGCCGCCGACCCGCCCAGCAGACGCTCGATGACATTGGTCAATTCCGGCAATTTCACCGGCTTGTTGAGCCGCACGCAGTCCAGCCCCGCGATGCCACGCAAGGTTATGGGCGTTATATCACCGGTGAGAATGATGGCCGGGATCTGCCAACGCAGGATCTCCCGCAGCTTCACGGTAAGTTCGACCCCGTTCATGCCCTTGGGCAAATTGTAGTCTGTAAGGATCAGGTCGGGTTTCGTCGCATCGCGCTTCATCGCCTCCAACGCCGCCACGCCATCGGGCACCGTTAGCGCGCGATGGCCTTCGTCCTCAAGAAAAATCCGCAGAAGATCGCGCACCTCGGGGTCGTCCTCGACCACCAGGACAACGCCCTTGCGGCTCGCGCCGCCAATTTTCTTTCCATCCCCGCCACGCCCGCTTGCCTCGATCGGCGTCTGTTCCCCGATCTGCGAGAGCAAGATCTCGATCCCGAAGACCGAGCCCTTGCCCAGGTTCGAGCGGACCCGCACGCGATGCCCAAGCAGGTTGCCCAGCCGTTGCACGATCGAAAGACCGAGACCGAGCCCAAGGCTTCGTTCGCGCGCCGGGTTGCCCAGCTGATGATATTCCTCGAATATCGCGCGAAGCTCATGCTGGGGAATGCCAATTCCGGTGTCCCAGATTTCAACGCTCAGCAATCCGCCGTGCCGCCGGCAGCCCAGCAGAACCTTGCCGTGCTCGGTATATTTGAGCGCGTTCGACAGCAGGTTGCGGATCATCTGCTCAAGCAACCGCGGATCGCTGCGGATCGCAAGACTGCACGGTACCACGTGGAAGGCAAGCCCCTTGGCTTCGGCGTGATAGGTGAACTCGTCGCGCAGCCGCTCCAGCAGGTCGTTGATCGGGAAACTGGCCATCGCGGTATCCACCGTGCCGGCCTCGATCTGGTTGATATCGAGCAGCGTGTTCAGCATGCCCGACATGGCGCCCACTGTCTCATCGAACCGTGCCAGCAGTTTCCGCGCTTTGTCTCCGACCACGGCCTTTGCCAACAGTCCTTGCAGCAGGGTCAGCGTTTGCAGTGGCTGGCGGAGGTCGTGGCTCGCGGCGGCGAGAAAGCGCGATTTCACGAGGCTCGCGAGTTCCGCTTCCCGCTTGCTCGTGCCTAACGCATCGGCGACATGCCGACGCTCGGTGGTGTCGGTAAAAGTGATGACCACACCTTCCACGCTGTCATCCTGGGCGCGGTAGGGTGATATGCGGCGATTGTACCAGGCGCCGCTGCGCGCTTCAATCTCCCGCTCGACCGGGGCGAAGGTCCGCAGTACTGTCCGGGCGTCGTTGGGCAGCGTGGCGTCAGCGGCGAGCGCGCTGAGGTCCGCGAGGGGCCGTCCGACGTCGCTCGGAATGATATTGAAAAGGAGCTTGGTGGCCGGTGTGAAGTAGCGGATATTGAGGTTGGCGTCAAGAAAAAGTGTCGCGACGTTGGTGCTGTACAGGATATTCTGCAAATCACTGGAAGTTGTGCGTTGCCGCTCCAGCGTTTCCTGGAGCTGGCTGTTGAGCGCGGTCAGTTCCTCGTTGAGCGATTGCAGTTCTTCTTTCGAGGTGAGCAGCTCCTCGTTGGTCGATTGGAATTCTTCGTTGACCGACAAGGCTTCTTCGTTAACTGCCAGCTGTTCCTCGGAAGCAATCTCAAGATTGCCGATGGCGCCCTGCAGCTCCTTTCTCGTCGCTTCGAGTTCCTGCTCAAGTTCGGCGACCCGGGAAAGCTCCTGTGGCGTTGCCGGGCGGTGGCGTTTCCCGGCAGGCTGCGGCTCGTCAACGAAGCAGACCAGCAGCAGATCCTGCCCTTCGCTCGGCACCGGCTGGACAGCGATGCTGAACGACAGCGGGTTGCCTTCGTGGCTCATGCGACCACCGGCGAGGACAACGCGTCTGTTTTCCTGGCGGGCCTGCTGGATCGCCGCGCGCAGCATGGTCCGCACGGCCGGCGCCGCCATGGCGAACAGGTCGAGCGTCGGTTGGCCCGGTGCCACGCGCAGATAGCGCTCGGTCGGCCCGAGGAAATAGAGGCATTCATGCCGGCCGTTGATCAGAACGGTCGCCGGCGCGTATGTCTCGATCACCAGCCGTCGGCAAAGCTCGGCGAAACCAGCCTGACGCGTCGGCACCGGAGCCTGGCCAGGCCGCGTGGGGACACGCATGCCATCGCCGGGGTTCAGCAAAAAGCTGAATTCTCCCGGACGCGAGCGGCCGATATGCCGATAGAGCCGCGCCGATTTCGAGACCACCGCGAAGTGGTCATTAGCGTTGCCAATCGTTTCTGATCCGCCAAGCAAGAGAACGCCTCCCTCGCGGAGCGCGAAGTGGAACAGCGAGACCAATTTCTCCTGCGCCTGGGGGCGCAGATAGATCAGCAGATTGCGGCAGGACACCAAATCGAGGCGCGAGAATGGCGGATCGGTCAGTGCATTATGTACTGTAAAAACCACCAAATCGCGCAACTCGGACAAGACCCTGTAATGACTTTTTTCCTTGATGAAAAAACGCGCGAGGCGCTCGGGTGACACGTCGGTGGCGATGGCTTCCGGATAGAGCCCCTCCCGGGCGCTGGCGACCGCGTCGGGGTCAATATCGGAGGCGAAGATTTGCAACTTGATATGGCGCTTCGCCGCGGTCATTGCCTCGCGGAACAACATGGCGAGCGAATAGGTCTCCTCCCCGGTGCTGCATCCCACGGTCCAGATGCGCAATGGCTGATCGGACGGCTGGCGGTTAATCAGCTCTGGAATGATCTGTTCCGCCAGAAGATCGAACACCCTGGGATCGCGGAAGAATTTGGTGACATTGATCAGCAGGTCCTTGGCAAGAATGTCAAGTTCGCCAGTGTTGCTGCGGAGAATTTCGAGATAGCGATCGAGGTCGGCGCTCTCGAGCGAGGCCATCGCCATGCGCCGCGCGATGCGGCGGTGCAGCGTGCCCGGCTTGTAGAGTGTGAAATCATAGCCGGTCTTGGTGCGCAGAAGATCCACGATTTCGGGCAACAAATCTGGTGTTTTGTTTTGCGGCGCGGCGCTGTGCGGCGTGCGCGCGAGGGCCACGCGCAGGTCATATTTGACCAGCGCTTCCGGGATCTTTGCCGCTGGCAACACCAGATCCACCGCGCCGGTCATGATCGCGCTCCGCGGCATGCCGTCAAAGTCGGCCTCGTCGGGATCCTGCGCGATGACGAGGCCGCCTTTTTCCTTCACCGCCTTGAGCCCAAGGCTGCCATCGGCTCCGGTGCCCGACAGGATGACGCAGACCGCGCGCTCCCCATACTGCGCCGCCAGCGTGTGCAGCAGAAAATCGAACGGCAGGCGGGCGCCATGACGGGCTTGCGGTTCCAGGATGTGCAGTGCGCCGTTGCCAACCGAGAGATAGGTTCCGGGAGGAATGACATAGAGGTGGTCGGGCTCAAGCGGCATTCCCTCCGCCGCTTGCCGAACGATCATCGAAGTGTGGCTGGCCAGCAGATCGACCATCATGCTTTTGTGGATCGGATCGAGATGCTGGACCAGGATGAGGGCCAGGTGGTTGCCGGTTGGCAGCGCGTTCACCAGCTTCATGCACGCATCCAGGCCACCCGCCGAGGCCCCGATGCCGACCACCAGGAAGTCGTCAGGGCCGCGCGGCCGCGCCGGCGCCGCCTGAGAGCGCCGGCTCACACGCGGCCGGGCTATTTTTCCCCGATGTGGACGACCTTCCGACATTCCACCCCTGTTCTCAACCCGGCGTCAGGCAAGCGCAAGCGAAATTTATTTCGCGACAATTTCAAGGCCGCGTTGATGCTGCCGCGAACCCACATGCGTGGCCACGAGCCCTGCAAGCGGGCCTAATCTGAGTATTTTCCGAGGCTGTTCGCGATGGCGTACCTCCGCTAGCGTACATTGATAGCAGGTTTCGCCGGTGCTGGCACGACAAACTTCGTCGGTGCCGCCGGTGTCCGAGGCCCTCCGGGGTGGCCCTTCTTTGGGCGGTTCCTCCCTAGACTTGAGGCCCTGGCGCGCGTGCCGGGGCCTCCCTTGTAGGGATCCGTGCCGGTCGTCCTTGTTGGTTAGGAACAGGGATCGAGCAGTTGCGATACGTGGAGATCCGATGGTGCGAATGGCACACGGCGCCTCATCCGAGAGCGCGCGGGCTGAAGCGTTCGGGCCGCGAGAGGTGCGGGCAGGATATGCGCTTTCGGGAAATATTCGCGCGCAGTCCCTCGATCTTCTGAACCGGCATCTCGCGGCGGCGATCGATCTCCACGCCCAGATGAAACAGGCGCACTGGAACGTGCGCGGCGGTGGCTTCATCGTTATCCACCAATTATTTGACAAGATAGGTGTCGAAGTCACGGATTACTGTGATCTCCTCGCCCTGCGCGCCGAGGAACTCGGCGGTACCATCCAGGTCGCCGCGACCCCATCCTTCCTTCTCCCCTATACGCTCGGGATCGCCCACGAGGGGGCGCATGCGCTCGCCGTCGCCGGGGCCCTGGCAACGTTTGGCAAATCCGTGCTCGCCGCCATCGCAGAAGCCGTGAACTTCGGCGATGACGATACAGCCGAGCTGTTTGCCGAAATTCTGTGGAGCGTTGAGCAGCAATTATGGCGGGTGCAATCGCAGCATTGCGCCGTGACGGCGCAGAGCGTCTATGCGCGGGTGCCGCCTCGCGACCGCGTTGACCGCGCCTGCGACCTGCGCGTCGCGGCGCACGACGCCGGGGGGAAACCGCCCGAGCCGATCGAGCGGAAAGTCAGCAGTGGCGCTGTCCATGCCGAGATCAAGCAGGTCAGGGCGCTGCGCGTTCTCCTGGCCGAAGATGACCGGTTGATGGCCATGCTGCTCACCGAGGTGCTGGAAGAGATCGGCCATGAGGTTTGCGCCATCGCGGCCACCGCGGCGGACGCGGTGAGCACTGCCTTGCGATGCAAGCCAGACCTAGTGATTGTCGATGCGCGACTGGGGGAGGGCAGCGGCATCGCGGCGATGGAGACGATACGTCGCATCCAGCCTGTTCCCCACTTGTTTATCAGCGGCGACCTTTCACGGGTCCGGGCGATGCGGCCCGACGCGGTGATGCTTGAAAAGCCGTTTCATGCCGCCGATCTCACTCATGCCGTGCAACGCGCTCTCGCCGCCGATCATGCGCCGCCGGTCCCCGAGCGGCTGGGCTAGCGGCGGCCCCGCGTGTCATGGCGTCAGAGCCTGGAATCCTCCGGCGCGCCGCGCAGAGTTTCCGCGCGGAAACCATGCAGTTGTGCCGCAATGGACGGCAGCGCGAAGTCCTGGGCCCGCCGTTTTCCCGCCCGGGCGAGCGCTTCGCGGCGGGGCTCATCGGTGGCGAGTGTCAAGATCGCCGCCGCCAGCGCGGCGCTGTCTTCGGGATCGGCATAGAGCGCCGCGTCCGCCGCGATATCAGCCAGGGCGCCGCGCCGCGTGGTGATCAGTGCCGCCCCACTCGCCATCGCCTCCAGCGCGCTCAGGCCAAACGGCTCCGCCCAGCGGCTCGGCACCACCACGATGGCGGCGCGCGCCATCGCGGCGAGCACGGCGGCATGCGGCTGATAGCCCTCCATGCGCACCCCTCCCGCCGCCGCCAGCGGCCGTAACCGGGCGAGAAACGGGGTCTCGGGACTCTCGCTGCCGAAACGATCGGCGCCGATCATGCGCGCCTGCCAGCCCGGCAGTTGCGGCAAGGCGCGGGCGCAGGCGGCGACAAACTGGTCCGCGCCTTTATCGGCGACCACGCGGCCGGCGAACAGAATTTCCCGCGCCCGCGCCCCGAGCGGGGCCGGCGGCGGCAGGCGCGTGAGGTCAAGCGCGTTCGGGATCACCACGACCGGCGCCCCCAGTGGAGACGTGATCCCTTCGAGAAACCGTCCGCGCAGAAACTCCGACACCACGGCGAGGCCGCCCAGGCGCGCGAGCAGATCGGCACGCGCGCGTCGTGTGCGGCAGGACGGCATTCCCTGCGGATCGTTATGGAGAAACAGCACGACCGGCCGGTCGGCAAACTTGCCGGCAAGAAATCGCGCCAGATCGGGCCGATTATGGACCTCGATCAGGGCGGGATCGCGCGCGCGGAGAGCGTGCAACACGCCCGCGGCATAACGCGCGCCGAACGCCATCGGGCGGAAGACCGGACGCACCGGAATGAACGGCACCCCGGCGAAGGGCGGGTCTGGCGGCGGCATGCCGAACACCACCGGGGTAAAGGCGCCGGGCCGCGCGTGCAGTCGCTCGACCATGAGCGCGATCGCCCCCGCCGAAGCGGGAGAAAAATTCTCCCGCGGCGGCAAGACGATGGCAATGGAGGACAGTCGGGCGATTTCAGGCGCTGACATGGCGCGACCCTAGCCGAGGCGGTCGCGATCGCGCCAGCCAGTCGGCCGCTCAGCCAAACAGCTTGACGGCGAGCCCGGCGACGTGGGCCCCCTGGAAGCGGGCGATCTTCAGCTCGTTCGCCGAAGGCTGGCGAGAGCCGTCACCGGCGGCGATCGTGGTGGCGCCATAGGGCGTGCCACCGCTCATTTCGGTGAGAATGGTCAGCCCCGGCTCGGAATAGGGAACGCCGACAATAATCATGCCGTGATGCAGCAGGGTGCTGTGGAAGGACGTGATGGTGGTTTCCTGGCCGCCATGCTGGGAGGCGGTCGAGGCAAAAACGCTGCCAATCTTGCCGATCAGCTTGCCCTGCGCCCAGAGGCCGCCGGTCTGGTCGAGGAAGTTGCGCATCTGCGCCGCCATGTTGCCGAAGCGGGTAGGCGTGCCGAAAATAATCGCGTCATAATCGGCCAGCTCGTCGGGGGTGGCAAGCGGCGCCGCCTGATCGAGCTTGACATGCGCCTTCTCCGCCACCTCGCGCGGCATCAGCTCGGGCACGCGCTTGATCGCGACCGCGCTGCCAGCAACCGAGCGCGCGCCCTCCGCCACGGCGGCGGCCATGGTTTCGATATGGCCATAGGCCGAGTAGTAGAGGATCAGAATCTTCGCCATCATGGAGCTCCTTAAGAGGTGCGGGATCGTGTCCGCGGTGGGTATCGTGGGGAGCTTTACTTCGCTCCCATAAGATAACGCACCTTCTTATCAGATGCCCCGACCGCCGTCGAGAGCCCCCGCCTGAGAGTTTGAAAAAGAATGCCCTCGCGCCCCAGAATCGACCAGAAAAAAATCAATGTTTTCAGAGGGCAGTCTTTTTCAAGTTCGATTGGTTTTCAGGCTCTGACGCGGCCTCAGCCCTCTGGCGCGGCAAACAAATCGCGACGGATGCGCGCATGCACGCCCTGGCGGCCATCGACCACCTGGGTCACCGCGAAATCCGCCGCGACGCTCATCAGCGAATAGGCGTCATCGCGGCTCAGCCCGTATTGCTCGGTCAATAGCCGCAGCATCTCAAGGCTCGCGGCGCGCATGGCGCCGTCGAGATCCGCGTCGAATCCATGCGTGATCGAGTATCGCGGGGTTTCCAGGAGCGGCGAGGGAAACGTGAAATCGCGGCGCAGGAACACCTGGAACACGACGTCGAGCGAGGCCTCGATGGCGGTGCCGCTGATCTCGCCATCGCCCTGGGAGATATGCGGATCGCCGATCGAGAACAGCGCGCCTGTGACCGCGACGGGATAATACATCCGCGCCCCGGCGCCGATCCGCCAGTTGTCGATATTGCCGCCATGCCGCCCGGGCGGGATGGTGCTCACCCGACCGCGCTCATCGGGCGCGACACCGGCGGTGCCGAGATGCGGGCGCACCGGCACCCGCACGCCCTTGAGCGCCGGCTGGCGGCAACACGAACGCGCTTCCATGATGCGGCCGGGGGTGGTGTATTTTTCGGGATAGTCATAGGCGAACACGGCCTCGGCGGTGAGCGCACGGCGGTCGAGGCGATAGATCGTCACCCGCTCTTTCGCGCCGAATTCCTCATAGAGATGCCCCCAATGCGCCGCCAGGTTGGAGCCATAGCGCAAGCGCGGCGTCATCGCGAGATAATGCACTTCCAGCATGTCGCCCGGCCGCGCGTCCTCGACAAAAATCGGCCCGGTCATGATATGCACGCCGGGATGGCGGTCGGCTTCGGGAACGCCCTGGTAAAGTGCTGTGATCGGCCCGTCCATCAGCAGTTCCGGGGCGTCGCCGGCATGGTGGGTGATGGCCTCGGCCTGGACGAGATCGCCGCTCCGCACCCGCAAGACCGGCGCCAGTGCCGCATCGAAATAGCCCCAATGCACCGTTTCCGGGCTCGCCTTCAGGATATGCAGTGCCGCGGGGGCCGCGCGACGCTCCCGGACGAGATCTTCGTGCAGCAATGTCATGTTGTGTGCGTTTTTCCTTGATACATTCTAGCTCTGCGCCATGACCGCGAAGCGGCCGCTCGCGATCGCGATACCCAAAAGCAGAATTGCCGCCGCCACGACCGCGAGCCGGATCAGCCCGACATGGAGCGGATAGTGGAGATCGTGGCGGAACACCCGGCGCGGCGACACACCGAAGCCGCGCGCCTCCATCGAGAGCGCGGTGGAAAAGCCGCGGCGCAGCGAGCGGAAGATCACCGGAATGGCCAGCAGGCGCAGCCCGCGCAAGCTCATCCTGCGATAGCGCACACCGCGAATATCGAGCGCGTAGCGGCGGGTCTGGCTTTCGTGCTGGACGATCGGCACGTAGATCAGCGCGAGAAACACCGCCCAGGCATATTTGTAGGGCGCGCGCAACTCCTGCACCATCGATTGCACGAGATCGCGCGGATGCGTCGTCCAGAGCACGAGGAGCGACGCGATCCCGATGACGCTGCCACGCGCCGCGATCTTGAAGCCATAGTTGAGGCCGTAGCGGGAATAGGCGAAGTCCTGGCCGAGGAGGGAGAGATGCGCGGTGTCATTGGCGAGCCCGAGCATCCCGCGCTGAAGATGGAACAGCACCGGTGGCAGCAGGATGAAGGGCACCCAGAGCGGGATCAGCACCGACCAGGGACGGAGAAATGTCCTGAGATCGACGCCGCTGAAGGGCGCGATCGCGAACAAACCCAGCAGCATCCAGAAGTTGTAATCGACCGGCGCGCCAATGGCGAAAACGATCACGCCCGCGAGCGCGATCAGCTTGGTGAGCGGGTCGATCCGATGCAAGGGCGAATGGCCATCCTGGTAGCCGAGCACGAGATCCCGCGACATCGCCTAGACCTTTCTGAGGGCGCGGTGGAGGGCGCGCAGTGGCGGCTCGGCGAGGCCGAGTGTGGCGAGATCGACAGCGCCGCCGAAAAACACCTCGCGGGGCGCATCGGCAACGATTTTTCCCTCCCGCAGCACCATGACCCGGGTCGCCATCCGATAGATCAGGTCCATGTCGTGGGTGATGACGACAATGGTGGTGCCGGCGCGGTGCAGCGCCAGCATGTCCTGCTCGATGAGAACCCGGTTGCGTTCGTCCTGCCCATAGGTGGGTTCGTCGAGAATCAAAAGCGAGGGCGAGAGCAGCACGGTCGCGCGCACGCCGAGCCGGCGCTTTTCGCCGCCGCTCAACTCATAGGGATGGCAGGCGGGATCGTCGATGCCGATCTCGCCGAGCAGGCGGGTAATTGCCGCGTCCGCGAGATCCGGGCGGCCATGGCGCAGCTCGGCGGCCACGCTCTCGTGCAGGAACTGATGCTCGGGATACTGAAAGACATAGCCGATCGGTGTCTCGCCGCGCCCGACCTGACGGCCGCGCCGATAGCGATAGGGCACGCCCGCGACCGTGATGTGGCCGCTGCTCGGCACGATGGCCCCGGCCAGCGTCAGCGCGAGCGTCGATTTGCCCGAGCCGTTGAACCCAACGAGGGCGACGATCTCGTGGCGGCGGATGCGAAAATCGAGTTTGTGCAGCACCTCGCGGCGGCCAAAGGAAACGCCGAGCCCCGCCACTTCGATCAGCGCCGGGGCATCGCTCGGTGCGGTTGGGGGCGGTGGGAGAAATTCGGGCGGCAGGGTGGGGGAAATGCCAGCGCGGTGAACCATCGCGATGGCTTCATCGAGAGAGAGCGGCGCCTCGGTCATCGCCGTCCCGAGCATGGCCTCGGCCCAGCGCAGAAAAAGCGGAATTTCGAGACCCTGCTCGCGCAACAACGCAACATCGCGCAGCACTTCGCGGATCGGCCCGTCGGCGAGGATGCGCCCCTCGGCGATGATGACGACGCGGGTGAAAAGGTCGGCGAAGCCGGCGAAATCATGCGCCGTCATCACCAGGGCGCTGCCTTCCCGCCGCGCCGTCTCGGCGATCAGCGGCATGACCAGGGCGCTGCCCACGGGATCGAGATTGCTGAGCGGCTCGTCGAGGATCAGCACCTCCGGCCGCCGCGCCAGGGCGCAGGCGATGGCGACACGCTGTTTCTGCCCGCCCGAGAGGGTATAGACCAAGGCGTCGCGCATCTCCGCCATGCCGCAGCGCGCAATGGCCTCATCGGTGCGGGCCATGATCTCGGACTGGGGCAAGCCAAAATTCTCGAGCGCGAAGGCGATCTCGTCTTCCACCGTGAGGCAGGTGATCTGGCTTTCCGGATCCTGCATGACGATGGCGACCTTGGCGGAAAAATCGGCAAGGCTGGTCTCGACCCGATTGGTGTCGATCCCGTCGAGCCGCACCATCCCCCGCACCACGCCGCCGATGATGCGGGGGATGAGGCCAGCCAGCAGCATCAGCAGCGTGCTCTTGCCGCCGCCGCTCGGGCCGAGGAGCAGGATACGCTCGCCAGCGCCGATCGAGAGATCAAGATCGCGGAGGATTGTTTTCTCACCTTCCGCGAACGCGAAATCAACCGCGCCGAGGCCGAGCCGCTCGCCATCCGCGCGCGCGGCCTTTCCCCGCTCCCCCTGCTCGGGCGTCTTCGCCGCGGCCGAAACGGGTGGGGCCAGTGCCAAGGCCGCTGACATCAGAGCGCGGCGCTCGTCTCGGCGCCAAGGGCCGTGCCACCGAGCCGGGCGGCGCGCGAGGCCACCCAGATCTGCTTGATCGCCCGGCTGCCCGACAGGAGCTTGTAGAGCTGGATTTGCCCGAGCGCGATCAGCGCCCCGGTGAGCAGGCTCGCCCCACCATAGGCCCAGAGATAGCCATAGAGCATCGAGCCGGCGAGCGGGGCGACGCCGAGATAGATATAGAAAATCCCATCCACCAGGAAATGGCAGAGCCCGCCGATCAGCAGCCAGCGCCAGAAGTTCGTGCGGTATTCCGCCCAGAACAGCGTCGCGAACCAGATCAGCGGGCCACCGATGATATAGGCCTGCAGGGCGATGAAGCCGAACGGATCGCCGGTGATCAGCCGCATCGACGCCTGCACCAGCATGGCAACGACGAAGACCAGCCCGCTCTTGCGGATCGGATAGCCAAGCGTGAGCAGAATATAGAGGATGGCAAGCAGGAACGCGGCGAAGAACAGGCCGATCGGCCCCATGCTCTGCGCCACGCTGTTGATCAGCGGCGAGCCGACCAACATATAGGCCCAGGCAACGACCCCTGTGATGACGCCGACGATCAGGTCAACGGCGCGGAAGGTCTTGATATCGTCGATCAAGTTTTTGATCATTGATGATTTTCCTACAACGGCGCTGGTGCATGCATGGCGTACGGGCAACAAAGACAAGCAAAACCGATGCCAGGTAAATTTCGCGGCAATTCGAGAGGTAGACGACGGACTTGCCTTGTATTTGATCGGGGGTGCGCGGCAATTGCATCATAGCCGGGCAATCATATCGATCTTGATCAGCCCGCCACGGGCCAGCGCGGTGACGCCGATAGTGATGCGCCGCTGAACGACATATCCCTTGAGGAAGGGGGTCTGGGGCCACGGGCCCCAGCGGGTTGCGGGCAGCGCCCACACCTTACTTTTCCCTCCTCGGCGCGCATTTTGTGCTTGATCCGGGGCTGGCGAGCGTCTATTTCCGCCGTGGTGCGGCGCGCCAAACCATGCGTGCGCGTTTGTGCCCCGGCTTCGGCCGGTTTCTGCAACCATTTGTAGGGATCACATGAACCCGCGATCTAGCAGCCAGCCCACGGAGAGCCATAGTCGGCGCTTAGCGCCTGCTATGCCGTATCTGTCGGGTTGGTCCACCGCCCGGGATCCGCATGTGACCGTTCAGACTCCAGCGCGCCGTCGCTAGGGTCTCGCGGCCAGGCCTCCCGGGCTCGAGCAACCGCTTGAGCAAGAGGAGGCGAGTATGGCCGCCCTTTTTTCCTTTGACCGGCCCCGGACGGGACTTTCCGCCGCGGCCAATATCCTGACCTTCCGGCGCGACACAAACGCCGGCGTGAGCCGCCCTCCTCTCAGCCTGCACTGGCAGCAGGATGTGCAAGGCCGTCTCTATGCCCATTGGGAGGCCGCGAGCGCCGCCCAAACCGGCCCGCAGCCCGCGCGCGTTGCGTGAGGACCACAACCACCCGATCCCCAAGGCACTTCCAGGCAACCCAACGGACGGCAGACATGACCCATATCGACAATATCGAAAACCTAACCCATGAGGCCGTGCTGGACTCCGCCCATCTCGGCGATATCGAGGGCGCGCTCGGCACCATCAAGCGCGACGATACCGCGCGACGGCGGACCTGGGGCGCGCGGATCGCGATGCTGGCGGCAGTCATCGGCCCCGGCCTCATCGTCATGGTGGGAGACAATGATGCCGGGGCCTATGCCACCTATACCCAGGCCGGGCAGACCTACGGTTCTTCGCTGCTCTGGACGCTCATCCTGCTGATCCCGGTGCTCTATGTCTGCCAGGAAATGGTGGCGCGCCTTGGCGCGGTCACCGGGGTTGGCCATGCGCGGCTGATTTTCGAGCGCTTCGGTAAGTTCTGGGGAGCGTTCAGCGTTATCGACCTCTTTCTGCTCAACGCCCTCACCATCGTCACGGAATTCATCGGCATCAGCCTGGCGATGGACTATTTCGGCCTGTCGAAAGCACTCGGCGTGGTGGTGGCAGCCGGGTTGACCATGGCCGCTGTCAGCACCGGCAGCTTCCGGCGCTTCGAACGGTTCGCGGTTCTGCTGTGCCTGGGCAGCCTCGTGGTCGTGCCGATCTTCCTCGCCGCGCACCCGGCGGTAGGCGACATGGCCCGTGATCTTGTGATACCCCGGCTGCCGCAGGGTAAGCTTTCCGACATCATGCTGCTCATTATCGGTATTGTCGGCACCACCGTCGCGCCCTGGCAACTGTTCTTCCAGCAGAGCTACGTGGTGGACAAGCGCCTGCGCCCGCGCCACATCGCCTATGAGCGCGGTGATATGGCGATCGGCGTGGTGTTTACGCAGATCGGCGCGATCTCGATGCTGGCCTTCGCTGCGGCCGCCTTCGCGGGCCGGCCGGAGTTCGGCAACTTCACCGATGCCGGCGGCGTGGCCGCCGGGCTCGCCAAGTATGTCGGCCGGTGGGCGGGCGACCTGTTCGCCATCGGCCTGATCGACGCGGCCCTGCTCGGCGCCGCCGCGGTCGGGCTGTCCACTTCCTATGCGCTCGGCGATGTGCTGTCGCTGCGCCACTCGCTGCACCGCAAGCCGACCGACGCGCTCGGCTTCTATGCGATCTACAGCGTGCTGATCGCGCTGTCCGCCGTGCTCGTGCTGATCCCAGGTGCACCGCTTGGACTGATCACGGAAGCCGTGCAGGTGCTGGCTGGCGTGCTGCTGCCCAGTGCGACGGTGTTCCTGCTGCTGCTGTGCAATGACCGCGCGGTGCTGGGCCCCTGGGTGAATGGCCGCTGGCAGAACCTAGTCACCGGGGTGATCGTCGCGCTGCTCGTCGTGCTGTCGCTCGTGCTGACGGCCGCCGTGGTGTTTCCTGACCTGACGGGTACGCAGATCCTCGGGATCATGGCCGGCGGCGCCGGGCTCGGCGTGCTCGCCTTTGGCGCGACGCGACTTCTCGACAAGGACGAGGAAGAAAATCCGGCGCTCGCGGCGACGGCGCAGGCGGATCGCGACACCTGGCGCATGCCGCCGCTCCCCGAACTGGCGCCACTCCGCATGTCGCTGGCGAAGAAGGTCTGGCTGTCGGCACTCCGCGCCTATCTCATCGCCGCCTGTCTCGCGGTGGTCGTGCAGGTGGTGCTCATGGCCCTGCATGGATGAGGGAGATTTGGCCATGCGAAAACTCTCACTTCTCGCTCGCGTTCTCCGCTCGCTCCTGCCGGCCTTGCGCCGGCAGGAAGTCACGCCCCCCTTGCGCTCTGGTGTCGCGCCAGCACGCTCCTCCTGGTGAACAGGCGCGAAAGGACGACAGACCACGGGCTTTCCTTTCTGCCGGCGGCTTGCCCGCGGAGGGCTGCCAGCCAGGTAGCTTGGCGCGATTAACGGCGGGCGCTTGACAAAGAAAGTTAGCCTCTGCTACATAATGTATCACTTGCTACAAGTAGAATAGAGGCGAGAAGACCATGATCGCAATGAATCATATCGCCCTTTGCTACCCCGCGCGCGTGCTGCTCATCTTGAACAGGCGCGACGAGAAGATGTCGGACCACAAGGTCTCCTTCCCGCCCAGTCCGCGCTGACCCCCCGTTCGGCGCGCGGCCTTCGCTGCCGCGCGCCGAACGGGGGGTCAAATTTCCCCCGCTCAATCGACAAAAACCTCCCGGTTTCAGCCTCGTCTGAAGCTGCCTCAGAACACGACCCGGGGATCGCCGTGCCATGCCGTACCCGTTTCGCCATCAGCCGCCGCGCGCGCGGGTTCTGTTGCGTGCGCTCTTGCTAACTTTGCTATCGCTGACGGCCATCGCCGAGGCATCGGCGCAGACGGCGAGCTTGGCCACCGCCTGGCCCGCAATCAGATTGCAACAAGACCCCGCGCCGGACCTGGGTTCGCGGTCATGAGGCACACGTGAGCAAACATCGTCTATTTATCGATGAAGTTGGGAGGTAGATTCCGGGCGTGTGCCTAAGTGGCGGCCTGGGTTTCGGGGGGGTCTACAACGGAAAGCAATCGCTTTGGTGTTGATATACCGAGTTTTTTCAGGATTTCGCTGAGGTCGGGGGCGATTTTTGTTCGCTGAACAATACCCCGGCCCTCGGCTTGATAGCGGACGGCTTTCAGGGCTGAGAGGGCATGGGCAATCCGGGCCCAAGGTAATCCGCAGGCGATCTCCGCGGCGCGTTGCATCTGCAGCGCCAGCACGCAGAGCTTGACGT
>JAJYYH010000038.1 GCA_021801255.1 Pseudomonadota bacterium | reverse complement strand
CAACGCCGCTCCCCAACCAAGCCCCTGATCATCGCTCTCCGGGCAAACGTGGTGCTAAGGATCCACCGCGCGCCAGTAACTTACTGATGAGCCGGAGGTTTTGAGAACTGACTGTTAAACTCGGGTCCCAGTGCGTATATCCCACAATGAAAAACCATCGCGAGTAGGAAATCGGTATTCGAGCATGAAGCGTTTTCTAACCGTTTTGGGTCTGCTCGCCGTGATCGGCGTAATGACCGGGCTCGTCTCCTATTCGGTGACGATCTACCGGTTGTTCTGTGCCGTGACTGGCGCCGGCGGCACCACCCAGCGGGTCGATGCCGACACCGCGAAGCCCATCGCGCGCGAGGTCACGGTGTTTTTCAACACCGATGTCGCCCCCGGCCTGCCTTGGCGTTTCGTGCCCGCGCAAGCCTCGGTGAAGGTTCATCTCGGCGAGCAGGTTTTGGTCTATTTCGAGGCGGAAAATCTCTCCGATCAAGATATTATCGGCCATGCCACGTTCAACGTGACCCCCGACAAGGCTGGCATCTATTTCAAGAAAATCCAGTGCTTCTGCTTCACCGAGGAAAAGCTTGAAGCGCACAAGAAAGTCGAGATGCCGGTGACTTTTTTCGTCGATCCGCGCATGGCCTCGGATCGCGGCACCGCGGATGTCGATCAGATCACGCTTTCCTACACGTTTTTCCGCTCCGCCCGGCCGGCCGGGGCGGAGGACCTGGCGCGTTTCGGCGATGTGCCGGATGCCAAGGCCGGGGCGGCGCTGTTCGCCAGCCAATGCAGTGGGTGCCACGCGCCAGAGGAAGCCAAGGCTGGCCCGCCGCTCGCCGGGGTGGTGGGGCGCGCGGCGGGGAGTGTCTCGGGCTATCCCTACTCGGTGGCGCTGGCGCAATCGGGGCTGATCTGGACCGAGACGACGCTCGATCACTGGCTCGCCGGCCCGCAAACCCTGGTGCCGGGCGCGTTGATGCCAATGAACGTGAGCGATGCCGCGGCGCGGCGCAATATCATCGCCTATCTCAAAACCCTGTCCACCCAAGCCCAGCATGCCGACAGCACACCACCCGCCAAGCCGTAGGTCCGATAGGCGGCTAGGTTTTGAATGTCGTGGCAATCGTCATCCGCAGCTCACGCTTGAGAACTTTTCCTGCCGCGTTGCGTGGCAGAGCTTCTACCTCGATCACGTATTTCGGAATCTTGAAGTGGGCGAGCTTGCCTTCGCAGAAAGCGCGCACCTCATCGGGTGTCAGATGCTCGCCGTCTCTGGGTGCGACCACCAGCAGTGGCACCTCGCCCCACTTGGCGTCGGGGACGCCGATGACGGCGAGTTCGCGGACCTTGGGGTGGCGGTAGAGCACCTGTTCGATTTCGACCGGGTAAATATTTTCGCCGCCGGAGATAAGCATATCCTTCTTGCGATCGACGATATAGAAAAACCCCTCCTCATCTTGGCGCGCCAGATCGCCGGTGTGGAACCAGCCACCACGAAACGCTTCCTCTGTCGCCTCCGGCCGATTCCAGTAGCCGCTAAAGAGGTTTGGTCCACGCAAAACAAGTTCGCCCACTCGGCCAGGCGCGACATCATGGTCGTTCTCGTCCACGATCCGCATCCGCATGTGCATCACCGGCAGGCCGACCGAGCCATTTTTACGCGCGGCATCACGGCTGTCTAGAATGCTTGCGCAAGGCGCGGTCTCGGTCATGCCAAAACCTTCTTGAAAATTAAGCCCGCGTCCCTGGAAAAATTCAATGACCGGAATCGGACAGGGGGCACCGCCTGAGATCAGCGTGCGTAACGAGGAGAGGTTGTAATGGTCGATGTCGGGGTGTTGGCGGATGGCCAGCCACATCGATGGCACCAGAAAGAGAGCACTTACACGTTCACGTTCCACCAGCCCCAAAATTTCGGTGGTGTCGAAGCGAGAATGCAGTACGATTTTGGCGCCGAGATAGAGCGCTGGCAGCGTATGAATACCGAGGGCTCCGATATGAAACAATGGGGCCACTGTGAGCACCACGTCATCGGTCCGGAGGGCACTGTCGCTGAGCTGCAGGTTGATGGCATTCCATGTCGCGTTACCATGCGTGAGCAATGCCCCTTTGGGTGCGCCAGTCGTCCCTGATGTGTACATCATGGCATGCACATCGTGTTGGCCGACCTGCATCCGAACCGGATGATCCACGCTGCTTTCGAGCACGCTCTCATAGAGATCATCGCCAGACATGACTGCGCCACCGTCCGGGACACAAATCCCGTGCAGAATTTCGGTCTCTTTGCGGATCGGCGCGAACAGCGGCGCGAACAGGGCGTGATAGACGATCACATGTACCCCAGCATCCTCCAGGATGAATCGCACCTCCGCCGGACTGAGGCGAAAATTGATCGGGACGAAGATAGCGCCCAGCCGGGCACAAGCGAAGAGAGTTTCTAGGAATGCCGTGCAGTTTGGCAAAATGGCCGCGACCCGGTCGCATTTGCGCACGCCGCGTGCGATGAGCGCGTGGGCGAGGCGGTTCACGCGGCTGTTGAGGCGGCCGTAGTCGAGCCGCTCCCCGCGGTCCACCAGCGCCTCGCGCCGCGGCCGCCAGCGCGCATGAATCTCGAGCCAGTCGCCGATGCCGCCGATCTCATGCACGCCGCTCATACTCAGCTCTCCATGCTGCTGGCAAAAATGTCACGCAATTCGTTGCGCAGGACGTGTTTCTGGATTTTTCCCGTCGCAGTGCGGGGGAATTGCTCGACCAGCCGGATCGCCTTCGGCACCTTGAAGCTCGCCAGGCGCTCACGGCAGTGGGCCAGAAGATCCTGCTCCGAAACCTGCCGGCCCGGTTGCAAAATAACCACCGCCGCGACCGCTTCGCCCCAATATTCGTGCGGCAGGCCGACCACCGCCGCCTCGGCCACACCGGGATGCTCCATGAGGCAGCGTTCGACCTCGATGGAGGCGACATTCTCACCGCCGCTCTTGATCATATCCTTCTTGCGGTCAGTGAACCATATGACACCTTCCCCATCGATCCAGGCGACGTCACCGCTGTGGAACCAGCCATGACGAAAGCTCACGGCGGTCGCTGCGGGCTGGTTGAGGTAACCGTTCATTACCTGCGGCCCGCGATAGACCAATTCGCCGATTTCGCCGCGCGGCAGCAACCGGCCCTCTTCGTCCATGATCGCCGTCTGCACCATGACCGTGGCCGGGCCCCAAGAGGCTGCTTTGGACAATTGGTGCGAAGGAAGCTGGAAGGTGGTGGGCGGGGTGAACTCGGTCTGGCCAGAGCCGAGCATGACATCGGCGTTCGGGAAAAGTGCGTGGATGGCTTGCAGCCGTTCTTGTGGCATCGGCGCCATGGCGTAACGCGCGAGGCGAACCGAAGACAGATCATGGTTCTGTATATCGGGGTTTTGCAGCAGCGCCGCATACATCATGGGAAGAAGCAAAATATGCGAAACTCGGTGGCGCGCGATCAGTCGCGGAACCAAGCCGGTGTCGAAACCCGGCATCAGCACCACCGTGCCGCCGACGGAGAGAAGCGGAATCACATCAGCGTTGAGCTGCGCGCAATGGAACAGCGGCAACAGGGCCAGCGACGTGCTGTGACGATTCATCGCCCCGGTGAGAGCCGCGGAGAGGGCCGTGATGGTCACGGCGAGATGGCTGGTGAGCACGCCCTTGGGCTGGGCGGTAGTGCCGCTGGTGTAGAGGAGTTGGACCGGATCGCGGTCGTGGATGATCGTCTCGAATTCCTGTGGTGTGCCGGCTTGGAGCAAGTCTTCGAAGCTGCCGGCGGATTTGGCGATGTTCGGCACATCAGCCCCGATCCAGTAGATGCGCTGCAAGGCTGGCAGCGCTTCTGGGAGCGGGGCGACCGCTGCGGCAAGGTCGCTCGCGGCGATCAGCACGCGGGCCCCCGCATCATGCAGGCAATAGACGATTTCCGGGCCTTTCAGCCCGAGATTGACCGGAGCACAAACCAATCCGGCCTTGGCGCAGGCGAAATAGGTGATCATCATCTCGCTGCAATTGCGCGCCATGACCGCAACCACGTCGCCGGCGCCGAGCCCCATGCCGCGCAGAGCGGCGCCGAGCCGGTTCGCTTGTTCATTCAGCGCGCGGAAGCTCAGGCTTCGCGCCCCATCGATGAGCGCCGGGCGATCGCCGTGTTGCGCAGCGGCGCGGGTGGCGATGTCGCCCACAGAGACGCGCTCGATCAGGTTGCGCTCGAGCGCCGAAACATCGCTCCTATCATCGCGGCGCCCTGGGGCGGGCTTTGTCGTTTGCTCGGACATGATGACCTTATCTCCTCCCTCGGCGCGCTCGCGCCCGCTGGTTTCTCCGGCCAGTCTCCTGTCGCAACAACTCAGATCGTGCCGTCACTTCTCCCTTGCGCCGTGAGCGCGCGGCGATAGCCATCCCGGGCCGAGAGCCGCTGCCAATAGGTCGCCACGGATTGAGAAAAATGCCTGTCCAGACCAAGAATTTCTGCCAACATCAGGGCGTAGCCCACAGAAATATCCGCGGCCGTGAAACGTCCCGCGCAGAGATAGGGGGCGGCGGAAACCACGAGATCCACGCCGCGCAGCCGCCCGGCAAACCAGCGTTCGTAATCTATCGCCACGGCGCCGAGGCCGCGTTCGGCCTCGAAACGGGTGTAACGGAGAATGATGGCTTGCGGAAAGGTCAGCGTCGCCTCGCCGAAAGAAAGGAAATTAAGATAAGCGCCATGGTCCGGCGCGTCACAATCAACGGCAAGCGTGCCGGCTCCGTAGCGGCTGGCAAGAAACTGGCAAATGGCGGCCGATTCGGTCATGCGCGTCGCGCCGTCGAGGAAGAGCGGGATCGTGCCGAGCGGGTTCAGCGCCAAATACTCCTTGCGGTGAACCCGCGGGGGAAAGGGCAAAATTTCAAGCCGGTAGTCGAGACCAAGCTCCTCCAGGGCCCAGAGGACACGGAAAGAGCGGGCATTGACACAATGATAGAGGGTGATCATGCGCCGCATCGCGCCGCGATCGCGGGCGTCACCGGTACCGGATAGTCCATCAGCATTTGCGCGAACGCCTTGCCCTGCGGATCGTTGCGCAGTGAGGCGGCACCGCCGCCGCCGAGGGCCGCGTGCAACACGAAATTCAATCCGTGGATGCCGGGGAGTTCGAAGCGCTCGACACGGTCACGCAAGTGGTGGGCGAAGAAGGCGGCGACACTCTGCTCGGTCAGTGCCGCCCGGATAAACGGTAGGTATTCCGCGCGGCGGGCCATCAGCCCGATATTCGCCTGATCCCCCTTGTCGCCGCTCCGCCCCCAGGCCAGCGCGACGAGCGGCACGGACGGCGCATCCGGGGGCACGATCGCGATCTCGCCTTTTGTGTCGGGCGGCAGGGAAGCGGGATCGAATCCTCCGGCGAGTGTCGGCGGCGCAGCTTCGGCGCGGCCCGCGACCTCGACCGTGATCGGGACATCGGCCTTCGGCACGAGGCAGGAGAAGAGCCGCACCATCGGCATGACCTTGGGCCGATTGCCGCCCATGCCGCTGATGCCGGGCGCCATCGAGGTGCCCGAGGAGGTCAGTTCACGCACCAGGATCTCGAGAGCTCTTGCCTCCGGATGCCGCGCCGCGAGCTTGAGATTGACCTCGCGCGCGGCGCGGGCGCGGGAATGCGGCCCATAAGCGGCTTCGGCGCCGATGACCTCGACGTTGGTCTCGGTGAAGGGCGGGAGATTCATCGTCCGCAACATGCCGGCGCAGCGGCGCAGCACCGCATCCGCCACCCTCTCCGCCTTGCGCGCCGCATCCAGCCCGGCGATGGTGAGATAGGCGCCGACACGGTAGCCATCCTGATAGGTAACGCTCACCTTGTAACTGTCGGTCGGTGGCCGGCCACGCGCATGGCTCACCCGCACCCGGTCGCAGCCGGCGGCAACGATCGTGACCTCACTGAAATCGCAGCTGACATCGGGCAGCAAATAGGCGCGCGGATCGCCGATCTCGTAGAGAAGCTGCTCGCCGACGGTGGCGGGGCTGACCAGCCCGCCGGTTGCGGGCGGCTTGGTGACCGTGAAGCTGCCATCCTCGTCGAGTTCCGCGATAGGATAGCCGATATTGGCCCAGTCGCCGGTTTGTTCCCAGTCGGTGTGCAGCCCGCCGGTCGCCTGCGCGCCGCATTCGATGATGTGACCGCAGAGCGAGGCGCCGGCAAGACGGTCGAAATCATCGACCGCCCAGTGGAATTCATGCAAGGCCGCACCGAGGGTAACGGCGCTGTCCACGCAGCGTCCCGTAATGACGATGTCCGCGCCCCGGTCCAGCGCCGCGGCGATGGGTTGGGCTCCGAGATAGGCATTCATGCTCAGCGGCGCGGGCGGCAGCGCCGCGCCGGTAGACATCTCCCGCACCCCGGCTGCGCGATAGGCATCGGCGCGCGGGAGAAGATCATCGCCGAGCACCAATCCGATCTTGAGGTCGAGGCCCGCGACGGCGACCCGTGCCGCCAACGCCTCGGCGCAAGCGCGCGGGTTCACGCCACCGGCATTGGCGATCACTTTCACCCCGGTTTCCGCCAAGCGCGGCAAAACGCGCGCGATCGCGTGGACAAAATCATGCGCGTAGCCGGCGTGCGGATCTTTGGCCCGCGCGCGCGCCATGATCGACATCGTCACCTCGGCCAAATAATCGAACACGAGGTAGTCGAGCCGGCCGTCGTTCAGCAATTGCGGCACGGCGATGGCACTATCACCCCAGAAGGCGGAAGCGCCGCCGATACGGATCATGCGTCGCACCATCCTGCTCTCCTTCAGCCGCGCTGCCCATGGCTCGAACCGGCCCAGGCCGGCGGGCGTTTCTCGGCGAAGGCGCGCACGCCCTCGCGACCCTCGGGGCCGCGCCAGCAATCGCGAAAGGCCTGCGCCGCCATATCGCGATAGCGCTCGGGCTCGGTGACCGACGCGGTTTGCAGCAAATGCTTGGTCACGGCGTTCGCCCCTGGCGCGCAGCGCCCGATCTCGGCAAAGAGCCGGGCAAGGTGGGCACTGATCTCGGCCTCGTCGGCAGCGGCCTGATCGGCGAGACCCAACGCCAGCGCTTCCGCTCCATCCAGCCGTCGGCCGGTCAACGCCAATTGCCGCGCAGAGCGCAGGCCGAGCCGGCCAACCACATAGGGCGCGATCTGTGCCGGGGCCAGGCCAAGCCCGGTCTCCGAGAGCGCAAAACGCGCGTTCGGCCCGGCAATGATGAAATCTGCACAGCAAGCGAGCCCAAATCCGCCGCCGAAGGCCGGGCCATCGACCACGGCGATGGTGACCAGCGGATGCGCATCGAGCGCGGCAAAGAGTTCGCCGCCGCGCCGGTTGGCGGCATAGATCGGATCGATCGTATCGGGCGGATCGGCTATCGCCACGCCGGTCCCGCGCGCGCGACGCAAATCGGCGCCGGCGCAGAAGACGCCGTTGCTGCCGCTGAGGATCAGCGCCCGCAGCGAGCGATCCTCCCGCGTCGCCGCGAGGATCGCAAAGAGGTCGGCGGTAAGCTCGGCCGTCATGGCGTTCCGTGTCGCCGGGTCGTCGATGGTCGCGAACAGACGCCAATCCTCTCGCTCGAGCCGGATCACGGTGGTTGCGGGAAGTGTCGTCATGGCGCCACCCAGCCCCATTGCCGGGCGGCCAGTTCGCGCATGATCTCCTCCGCGCCGCCACCGATCGCATTCACCCGCACCTCGCGATAGATGCGCTCGACCTTGGTCCCGCGCATATAGCCGGCGCCGCCGAAGGTTTGCACCGCCTCGCGGGCGCAGTATTCCATGGTCAATGTGGCCTGGTTCTTCAACATACAGATCGACGCCACGGGATCCTCGCCCTGCATCACCTGCCAGGCCAACTGCTCCAGCCAGGCTTGCGACGCCTCGATCCGCATCGCCATGTCAGCGAGCTTGTGGCGAACCACCTGATGATCGACTAGCCTTTGGCCGAAGCTCCGCCGGGCGCGGGCATAGCGCAGCGTTTCTTCGAGACAGAGCCGCGCGCTGGCGATGCAGCCCGCGGCCATGCCGAGTCGCTCGCGGTTGAAATTACGCATGATGAGGCCGAAGCCCTCATTTTCGCGGCCGATCAGATTGACAGCCGGCACGCGCACTGCGTCAAAATAGAGCGTCGCAGTGTCGGAGGCCCACCAGCCCATTTTGCGCAAGGGCGTACGGGTGAGACCAGGACGGCCCGTTTCCACCAGAAGCAGCGAAACGCCACCTTTGCCCGGCCCGCCGGTGCGCACCGCGACGGTCAGGTAGTCGGCGCGCATCCCGGAGGTGATGAAGGTCTTGCTCCCGTTGATGACATACTCCTCGCCGACACGCAGCGCCGTCGTATTCAGCGCGGCAACGTCCGAACCGCATTCGGGCTCGGTGATGGCCAGGGCCGCGATGCGCCGGCCAGCGAGCACCTCGGGTAGGACGCGCTGCTTCATCGCCGTGGGTCCGGCGGCGACGATCGGCGGCAGAGCGATGGTGTGGCTGAGCAGCGAGGCGGCGACGCCGCCGCAACCTGCGCGGGCCAGTTCCTGCGCGGCTATGACGCCAAAAAACGGATCCGCATCCACCCCGCCATAGTCTGCGGGAAAGCCGATCTGGAGCAAACCGGTCTCTGCGGCACGCTCGTAAAGCGCACGAGGGAAGCTCTCCGCCTCGTCCCATGCCGCTGCATACGGTTCGATTTCGCGCGCCACAAAACGGTGCATGGTGGCGCGAAAGAGGTGATGCGCCTCGGTGAGGAACGGGCTCGACGCCGGCGCTGTCGGATCGTGCGACATGGTCCCCCTCACACCGCGCCGCCAGCCGGTTCCACGACGGCCAGCACCTGTCCGAGCACGACTTGATGGCCGGGCGCAACCGCAAGGCGCGTCAGAACGCCATCACGCGGGGCCGGCAAGGTCACCTCCATTTTCATGGCCTCGAGCGTGAGCACGCCCTGGCCGCGGACTACCTTCTCGCCCGCTGCTCGCGCGACCCCGACGACCCGGCCACTCATCGGCGCCCGCACTGTTCCGTCCCCCTCTCCCCCCTCCTGCCGCGCCGTGCTGACGCGGCTCTGCGGGGCGAAGAGGAAATCCTGTCCGCCGCATTTGAGCCATAGCGCCTCGCCCTGCCAGGCAAAGCGATAGCAGAGAGAGGTCTCCCCGACCATGATCTCGCCCGGCTCGCCGGCCGCCGCAGGCGTGCCGACGATGACCATTTCCCGGCCCTCCAGGCGCAGCATGGCCTGCCCCCGCCCCGCTTCGATTTGCCCCTGCCGTTCGAGTGCTACGGGGGCGCGGCAGGCAAGGCGCCAAGGGCGGGGCAGCGGCGGGGTGCTGCTCCAGCCGCGCCACGCCTCGGGCCAGGAAGCCGCCAGCGGGTTCGCGACAACCGCGAGCCAGGCGGCGAGCCCCCAGATGGAAGAATCCGGGGCGGCGGCGCGGCTGGCGTCATCGGGGAAATGGGTCGGAATGAACGCGGTTGAAACGGTGTCGCCGGCAAGGAAGGCGGGATGGCGAAGCAGCCGGATCAGAAACTGCCGGTTGGTGGCAAGACCGAGTAGCGTCGTTTCCTCGAGCGCCAGGGCGAGCCGCGCGATCGCCTGCGCGCGATCAGCGCCATGGGCGATCACTTTGCCGAGCATGGAATCGTAGTGCGGGCTGACCACGACGCCAGGGGCGAGGGCGGCGTCGCAGCGCGCCGCCGGGCTTGGCGCCCATGACAAAATCGTGCCGGCGCGCGGCAGGAAGCCATCCGCCGGTTCCTCGGCGCAAAGCCGGGCCTCGACGGCATGGCCTTGGTGATGAATGTCCTCTTGGCGCAATGGCAAGGGCTCGCCTCGGGCGATGCGCAGCTGCCATTCCACGAGATCGATCCCGGTGATCAGTTCGGTCACCGGATGTTCGACCTGTAGCCGCGTGTTCATTTCCATGAAATAGAAGCGGCCCTCGGCGTCGAGCAGGAATTCGACGGTGCCGGCGCCGACATAACCGATGGCGCGCGCGACCGTGATCGCCGCCTCGCCCATCCGCCGACGCAGCGTCTCGTTCATCCCCGGCGAGGGCGCCTCTTCGACCACCTTCTGATGGCGACGCTGTACCGAGCAATCGCGTTCGCCAAGATGAACAATCCGGCCATGCGCGTCGGCAAAGATCTGAATCTCGACATGGCGTGGCGCGATCAGCGCGCGTTCGAGGATCAATTGGCCGTTGCCGAATGCCGCCTTGGCCTCGGCGGCGGCAGCGCGGAGCGCTGGGGCAAGCTCCGCGGGCTCGGAGACCAGGCGCATGCCGCGCCCGCCGCCACCCGCCGCCGCCTTGACCATCACCGGATAGCCGATCTCTCGCGCCGCCATACCGAGGACGTGCTCAGACTGATCCTCCTCGTCATAGCCTGGGATGACCGGCAAGCCGATCGCTGCCATCCGCCGGCGCGCCGCCGCCTTGTCGCCCATTGCCGCGATTGCCTGAGGCGACGGGCCGACAAAAACCAGGCCCGCATCCGCGACCGCCTGGGCGAAAGCCGCGTTCTCGGAGAGAAAGCCATAGCCTGGATGGAT
The DNA here is from genome assembly GCA_021801255.1 of Pseudomonadota bacterium. GTDB lineage: Bacteria > Pseudomonadota > Alphaproteobacteria > Acetobacterales > Acetobacteraceae > Acidibrevibacterium. The sequence goes on along the minus strand of JAJYYH010000038.1, from coordinate 39,912 downwards.
CGCCGCCGCACCAGCGCGGCGGGCGAGCGCGATGATCGCCTCACCGCGGAGATAGGATTGCGCCGGGGTCTCCCCCCCGATCGCGATCGCATCATCGCAGGCGGCGCGGTGCGGGCTCGCGCGGTCGGCGTCGGAATAGATCGCGAGGGTGGTGATCCCCATCCGGCGCGCGGTGCGGGCGATACGGAGCACGATCTCGCCGCGATTGGCGATCAAGAGCGGCGAGAGACGCTGCCCGGGGGCGATCTGCGGCGAAATTGCGGGGACGTGGTCCATGACCGTCACATCCGCGCCACGCCAAAACTCAGTCCCGAGAGCGTGCGGCGACGCCCGGCGCGGCAGATGTCGAGCGTGAAGCCAAGGACATTGCGGGTGTCACGCGGATCGATCACGCCATCATCGAGCACTGCCCCAGAAGTGTAAAACGCCGAAGTCTGGCGCTCGAAGGTTTCGATCACGCGGGCCCGCGTTGCGGCGATGGCGACGTCATCAGGCGCCATGCCACGGGCACGCGCCGCCTCCTCGGCAACGATCGCCATGGTGAGGGCCGCCTGTTCGGCGCCCATCACCGCGGTGCGCGCGCCAGGCCAGGAGAAAATGAAATCCGGCCCGAGGCCACGCCCGCACATGCCGTAATTGCCGGCGCCATAGGAGGCGCCGCAGACGATGGTGATTTGCGGTACGCCGGCATTGGCGACCGCCTGGATCATCTTTGAGCCGATTTTGATCATGCCCTCACGCTCGGACTGCGTGCCGACGATGTAGCCGGTGGTGTTCTGGAGGTAGACGAGCGGGGTTCCGGTCTGACAGCAGAGCTGGATGAACTGCGTCGCCTTGTTGGCGCCAGCCGGGTCGAGCGGGCCGTTATTGGTGAGGAGGCCGACCGCGTGGCGATGGACGCGCGCCTGGGCGCAGACCGTCGCCGGGCCATAGAGGGGCTTGTATTCGAGAAAATCCGAGGCATCGACGATCCGTGCGATGACCTCGCGCATATCCACCGGCTTGCGCCCGTCCTTGGGCATGATGCCGAGCAACTCTTCGGCGGAAAAACGCGGCGCCGGGCCCGTGGCTGGCCGCTCCTCGCCGCGATCCCAGCCGAGACGCGCGACGAAATCGCGCAGGATACGGATGGCATCGACATCGTCCTCGGCGAGATATTCGGTGAGGCCGGAGACAGTGGCGTGCATCATCGCGCCGCCGAGTTCCTCATCGGTGGCGACCTCTCCCGTCGCCGCCTTGAGCAGCGGCGGGCCGGCGAGAAAAGCCTTGGCTCGGCCGCGCACCATGATCACGGTGTCGGCGAGACCGGTCATATAGGCGCCGCCGGCCGTGGAGGAGCCGTGGGTGACGGCGATCACCGGGATGCCGGCTGCCGATAATCGTGCCAGATTGGCAAAAAGCGCGCCGCCGCGGACGAAATCCTCGACCTTGTAATCGAGCAAATTGGCCCCGGCCGATTCGACGAGATGCACGAAAGGCAGACGCTGGCGGAGCGCGATTTCCTCGAGGCGAAGGAATTTCGTGCCGCCCATCGGCCGCGCGGCGCCGGCGCCGATCCCGGAATCGTCGGTGACGATTAGGCAGCGCGTGCCTGAGATGTAGCCGATGCCGGCGATGCCGTTGGTTCCAGGGATGGACTTCGCCGGATCGTCGGTATCCCGCAGGTAGCCGGCTAGCGCGCAAAGTTCGAGATAAGGCGCGCCTTCGTCGAGCGCGAGCGCCAGGCGCTCGCGCGGCAGCAATTGCCCGCGGCGGGTAAAGCGGGGCGCGGAAGCCGTGGACGCGGCGCGGGCACGGCCCATCAGCCCGCGCAAATCATCGAGCAGGCCGCGCATATGGCTGGCGTTTTCTTCGAAACCGGGGCCGCTGCCGACGAAACCCGTCTGAAACCCGTCGCTCACCGGCCTAGCGCCCTTCACGTCCCGGCAGAATGCCCATGCCCTTGGCGATGATGCTGAGCATGACTTCGTCCGCGCCGCCGCCGATCGAGGTCAGGCGACCGTCGCGATACATGCGCGAGATCTCGCTCTCGGTCATGAACCCCATGCCACCCCAGTATTGCAGGCAGCTATCGATGACTTCCCGAAGCAGCCGTCCGGCGGTGAGCTTGGCCATGGAAGCGAGCTGAGTGACATCCGCGCCGCCGAGCATGGTCTCGACCGCGCGATAGACCAGTGAACGCAGCAGCTCAACCTTCGTCTGCAACTCGGCGAGGCGGAAATGGACCACTTGATTGTCAAGCACCGAGCGACCAAAGATCATGCGGTTCGCTGTATAGTCGATCGTCATGGCGATGGCGCGCTCCATCTTGCGCAAGCACCCGGCAGCAGCCCAAAGACGTTCGATCTGGAACTGCTCCATCTGATAGATGAAGCCCTTGTTTTCCTCGCCGATACGATAGCGCTGCGGCACGCGCACATCGGTGAGAAAAATCTGCGCCGTATCGGAGGCCCGCATGCCGAGCTTGTCGAGCTTGCGAGCGACTTCCACGCCCTTGCTCCGCATCGGCATGCAGATCAGCGATTTGTTGCGGTGCGCCGGCCCATCGGAGGTATTGGCAAGCAGGCACATCCAGTCCGCCTGGGTGCCATTCGTTGTCCACATCTTGCCGCCATTTATCACATAGTCATCGCCGTCCTTCCGCGCGGTGGTCTTGATGGAGGCGACATCGGAACCGGCGCCAACCTCGGAGACCCCAAGACAGGCAACGTACTCGCCGCTGATCGAGGGGGCGAGGAACTCGCGTCGCAAGCTATCCGAACCATGCCGTGCCAGCGCCGGCGTCGCCATGTCCACCTGCACGCCAACCGCCATGGCGACCGAAGCGCACTGCGTATTGCCGAGCGCCTCGCAAAACGCCAGGCCATATGAGTAGTCGAGTCCCAATCCGCCATAGGCTTCCGGCTTGGTGATCCCAAGGAAACCGTTCTGCCCCATCTTCCGGAACAGCGCATGGGCCGGAAAAATGCCCTCTTGTTCCCACGCCGCGACATGGGGATTGATCTCGGCCTCGACGAACCGTGTCACGGATTCCATCAAGGCGCGGTGCGGCTCGGCATAGAGCATGGACGTCTGTTCCCCCGGCGGACACATACACTGGCCAGCGCCACGGCCGCCGTCCATTGTGTTTTACGGTCGTATTGCGTCTATAATGAGGGAACCCGGGAAGACATGCAAGATCCTCTTTCAGCTACAGCAGTGATATCGGAGCCCCGGCGCGCGCGGGGGCGACCACGCGACCCGGGTCTCGAAACCCGGGTATTCGATGCGGCCATCGCGCTTTATGCCGAGACCGGCTGGCCCGGCTTTCATTTTGACGCTGTCGCCCGCGGCGCCGGCGTTGGCAAGGCCGCGCTCTACCGTCGCTGGACCAGCCGCGGCGTGCTGCTGCGTGAAACGTTGGAGGCGCGCTGGTATTCCGTCGCCCAGATCGACACCGCAAGCCTACGCGGGGATCTCCTCGCGCTCGCGCGGATGTGCTTCGACAAGCTGACCGGTCCCTACGGACGGGTGGCTCTCCACCTCCATGCCGACGCCCAACGCTTTGGCGAGATGCGGGAGTCTACCGGCCCCTGGGGTGAGGCGGTGATACGGCAGAGCCGGTTGATGGTACGCCGCGCCATCGCGCGTGGAGAAATTCCCGCCTCGATCAACCATGGATTGATCATCGATGCCGTCGTCGGCGGCGTCACCAATCACGTCACCGCGACCCCCGAGCGGCTGCGCCCCGCCATGATGGCACAGGCCGAGCTGTTCCTGGTCGATCTCGTCGATCTTGTGGTGCGCGGCATCGGCGTGCACTGCTAATCACACAATATTATACAGGACACTCACGCAGTGGCCCGGAAATACCACGCCCCCCGTAATGACCGGCGGAGGATTGCGGCGGGTCGGTGTTATGCCAGCGCCAGCGCGAGTTGCCGGGCGGGCGGATCGGGCGCGGCGTCGAGATGGCTGAGTGCGACGCCCAGCAGGCGAATGCCGCGGCGCGGCGGGAAAAGCGGGCGCAGCAGGTCAAAGCTGATCCGCTCGATCATCGCGGGCGAAATGATCGCCCCGGCCATTGTGCGGCTGCGGGTGATTTGCTGAAAGTCAGCGTATTTGACCTTCACCGTCACTGTCCGCCCGCTCAATCCCTCGCGCTCATAGGTGGACCACAGCTTGGCGAGGAGCGGCGCGAGAGCCGAAACCAATTCGTCCCACACTGTCAGGTCGCGGGCAAAAGTGGTCTCGGCGCCGAGCGATTTGCGCCGCCGCTCGGCCACGACCGGCCGCGTATCCTCGCCACGCGCGGCGGCGTAATAGAAAGCGCCGGCCTTGCCGAAGCGCGCGATGAGAAAAGCGAGGGGATAGCCTCGCAGATCGCCCCCGGTATGGATGCCGAGCGCTGCCATCCGCGCCGCCGTCACCGGCCCGATGCCATGGAATTTCGCCACCGCCAAGTTTGCAACGAAAAGCGGGCCGATCTGTGGCGTGATGACGAACAACCCATCTGGCTTGCGGTGGTCGGAGGCGATTTTGGCGAGAAATTTGTTGTAGGAAACGCCCGCCGACGCGGTCAGCCCGGTCTCGGCGCGGATGCGCATTTTGATCTCACGGGCGATGGCGGTTGCCGAGCCGCGATCGAGCAGCGGCGCGGTGACATCGAGATAGGCTTCATCGAGCGAGAGCGGCTGGATGAGCGGGGTGTAGCAGGCCAGGATCGCGTGCACCTGGCGCGAGACCGCTTTGTATACCTCGAAGCGTGGGGCGACGAAAACCAGGTCGGGACATTGCCGTCGGGCGCGGAGCGAGGCCATCGCCGAGTGAACGCCGAAGCGCCGCGCCTCGTAGCTCGCTGCCGCCACCACGCCCCGTGGCCCGGCGCCGCCCACGGCGAGCGGCACACCGCGAAGGGCGGGGTTGTCGCGCTGCTCCACGGAGGCATAGAAAGCGTCCATGTCGATATGGATGATGCGGCGGTGTTCCGGTGCCTGGTCCGACGCGAGTGGCATGGTGGGGGACAAATAGCACCGCGCCGGGCGCGCGGGAACGGTGACGGCTTTCAAACCGAGACACGCTCAGCGGCCTTGCCATGAGGGCGGCTGCTCGCCAAAGGAAAGCACATGGACGACAGCCCTCTCGACCACCCGGCCCCGCATGCCGGCGCGGCACCCTATCATGCCGGGCGCTTCCATAATCCCGGCGCGTCGCCGCCGCGCAAGCGCGGGCTCGGCTTCCTGCGCTGGCGGCTCAGCGCGCGCGGCGCTGCATGGCCACGCCAGGTGCCCAATCCCGCCTTCCCGCCGCCGCCCGCGGACATCGCGCCGGACGAGGTCGCGGCGAGCTTCATTGGCCATGCGACGTTTTTCCTCAACCTCGCGGGGCTTCGCGTGCTCACCGACCCGATTTTCAGCGAACGCTGCTCGCCGGTCTCCTGGGCGGGGCCGAAGCGAGTGCGCCCGCCGGGGCTCCGGCTCGCCGATCTGCCCCCGATCGACCTCGTGCTGATCTCGCATTGCCATTATGATCACATGGATTTTCCGAGCCTTCGCGCACTCGCCGCGCGTGATCGGCCACGCTTCGTGACGCCGCTCGGCAATGCCCGTCATCTCGCGCGCGCCGGGATCAAAGAGGCGGTGGAACTCGATTGGTGGCAGAGCTTCGAAGGCACGGGCTGGGCGGTCACCGCGACGCCAGCGCGGCATTTTTCGGCACGCAGCCCGTTCGACTTCAACCGCGCACTTTGGGCCGGGTTCATGCTGCGGCGCGGGCCCGGACAGGTGTTTTTCGCCGGCGATTCTGGCGCCGGGCCGCACTGGGCGGAAATCGGTGCCCGGCTCGGCCCGCCCGATCTCGCCCTGCTCCCGATCGGCGCCTATGAACCGCGCTGGTTCATGGCGCCGGTGCACATGAACCCCGCCGAGGCGGTCGCGGCCCATCTCGCGCTCGGCGCGCGCCATTCGGTCGGAATGCATTTTGGCACTTTCAAACTCACCGACGAGGCAATCGACGCGCCGCCCCAGGCGCTCGCCGCGGCGCGCCGCGCCGTCGGGCTGGCGCCCGCTTCATTCACCGTGCAGGGCTTCGGCGAGACGCGGGTGTTTCCCCTCAGAGCGTGAAAATCAGTCGAATTTGAAAAAGCGTGCCCTCTGAAAATATTGGTGTTTTCCTGTCGATTCCCGTGCAAGGGGGCCTTCTTTTTCAAACTCTCAGCGCCGCACGGCACTCCCGCTGGTGATGCCGCCATCGATCACCAATTCCGCACCGGTCATATAGCTGGAAGCGTCGGAGGCCAGAAACACCACGCCATTGGCGATCTCCTGCGCCGCGCCGGCTCGGCCCATGGGCGCGCCCACAGCTGCCATCGCGTGCGCATCGAGCGGGGCGTTGCGCCGCGGGTCGGGCGCGATTTTGTCCCAGATCGGCGTGTCGATGATGCCGGGATGGACGGTGTTGATGCGCACATTATCCCTTGCACTCGCGCACTCCATTGCCGCCGCCTTGGCGAACAACCGCACGCCGCCCTTGGTCGCGCAATAGCCGGCAAGCCCGATGGCGCCACGGATTCCCGCGACCGAGGAGAGGATGATGATCGAGCCGCCGCCCGCGCGGCGCATTGCCGGCACGGCATATTTCACCGAAAGAAACACGCCATCGAGATTGACCGCGCTCTGCCGCCGCCACTCGGCGAGCGACATCTCCAGCATCGGCACCATGATCGCGATGCCGGCATTGGCGACCATCACATCGAGCTTGCCGCCCAGCGCCTCGGCTGCGGCAATCACCCCCGGCCAGGCCGCCTCATCGGTCACGTCTTGGTGCAGGAAACGCGCGCGACCACCGGCGCGCGCAATGCGCGTGGCGACCGCTTCGCCACCTGTCGCGTCGATATCGGTGAGCAGCACCGCAGCCCCCTCGCGCGCCAGCGTTTCGGCGGAGGCCGCCCCGATGCCCGAGCCGGCGCCGGTGACGATCGCGGTTTTGCCCTGAACCTGTCCCATCCACGTTTCCCTCTGCCAGCTTTTGCCAACATTTTCCCCGTGCGGGCGGCGCTTTGTCAACGCGGCGGGTCAGTCGATCAAGGAGCAAGGGGCAGGGATCAAAGACAAGGCCAGGGTGCTTCCCAGCCCTCATCGGATTGTCTGGCGCGTATGGGAGGGCTAGCGTGGCTGGCACAGCATCAAAGCGGCGGGGGAAGCGATGAAAGTAGGCGACGCGATTGCCGAGATCATGAAACGCGAGGGCGTTGAGATTCTCTGCGGCTATCCGGTCAATCATCTGATCGAATTCGCGGCCCGGGCCGATATCCGCCCGATCATGGTGCGCCAGGAGCGCATCGGGCTGCACATGGCCGATGCCATCTCGCGCATCACCTCGGGGCGCACCATCGGCGCTTTCTGCATGCAGCATGGGCCGGGGGCCGAGAACGCCTATGGCGGCGTCGCCCAGGCGTTCAGCGAATCGGTGCCGCTGCTCGTCATCCCGCAAGGCTACCCGCGGCGTATTGCCGGGATCGATCCCAATTACAGCGCCACCCGCGAGATGCGCGGGGTGGCGAAATCGGCGGAGTGGGTGGCGCTGCCGGCGGAAGTGCCGAACATCATGCGCCGCGCCTTCTCGCGCCTGAAGAACGGCCGCGGCGGGCCCTGCATCGTCGAGGTACCGACCGATATCTGGAACGAGGAGATCGGCGAGCTCGACTATACCCCCGTGATCCGCGCCCGCACCGCGCCCGACCCGGCCGACGTGCGGCGCGCCGCCGGCCTAATCCTGGCGGCCAAGCGGCCGGTGATCTATGCCGGAACCGGGGTGCAATGGGCCGAGGCCTGGGCGCCGCTCCGGCGTTTCGCCGAGCTGATCGGCGCGCCGGTGACCAGCAGCCTCGGTGGCAAAAGCTCATTTCCAGAAAACCACCCCCTCTCTCTCGGCTCGGGCGGCAACGCCGTGCCGAAACCGGTCCATCACTTCATCGCCGCGGCCGATCTCATCATCGGCATCGGCTGTTCCTTTACGGAGACCAATTTCGGCATCAAATTTCCGCGAGGCAAAAAATTTATCCAGGCCACTCTCGATCCCTCTCATCTGGCGAAAGATCTGCCGATTGTCGCCGGTCTGCTCGGCGATGCCGGGCTGGTATTGGAGGCGCTGATCGGCGAGCTCTCGCAAACCCTCAAGGTGCCGCGCGACAGCGCCGCACTGGCGCACGAAATTGCCGCGGTGCGGGAAGCTTGGATGGCGGAATGGCAGCCAATGTTGCGCTCGAATGAAACGCCGCTTTCGCCCTATCGGGTGATCGCCGAGCTGATGGCCGCGACCGATCCGAAAAACACCATCATCACCCACGACGCCGGCAGCCCGCGCGATCAGATATCTCCTTTCTGGGTCTCGACCGAGCCGATGTCCTATATCGGCTGGGGCAAGACGACGCAGCTCGGCATGGGGCTCGGGCTGGCCATGGGGGCGAAGCTCGCGCGGCCCGAAAAACTTTGCATCAATGTCTGGGGCGATGCCGCGATCGGTTTCACGGGCATGGATTTCGAGACCGCGGTGCGCGAGCGCATCCCCATACTCTCAATCCTGTTCAACAATTTTTCTATGGCAATCGAGCTCAAGGTGATGCCGATCTCGACCGAGAAATACCGCGCGACCGACATCTCCGGCGACTACGCGGCAATGGCCCGCGCCTTCGGCGGCCATGGCGAGCGCGTCACCGAGCCCGGTGAGATCGCCGCGGCCATCCGGCGCGGCATCGCGGCGACGGAAGCGGGTAAACCCGCGCTTCTCGAGTTCATCACCGCCAAGGAGACACGGATTTCGAAGTTTTGAGGTTCTGGATGCACTCCTGCAAGCCAGGACGGTAGGGAGGAAATAATGAAAATCGAGCATGTCGAGATATTGCGAGCGGATGCCGGTTGGCGGATGTTTTCCTATCTGAAAATCGCCACCAGCGACGGCATCATCGGTTGGTCGGAGTTCAACGAGAGTTTTGGGTCCACCGGCCTCGCCGACGTCATCAATGGCCTCGCGCCGGTACTGATCGGCAAGGATCCACGCCGCTTCGAGGCTATTACGCAATATCTCCATGTCCTGACGCGCCAGTCGCGCGGCGGGATCAACCAGCAGGCGATCGCGGCAATCGAGAACGCGCTTCTCGACATTGCCGGCAAGGCTCTGGGCGTTCCTGTCTGCGCCTTGTTCGGCGGGCCGATCCGCGAACGCATCCCGCTCTACTGGTCGCATTTCGGCACCTATCGAGTGCGCAGTGCGACGCTGATGGGCGTGCCGCCGATCAAAAACTATGATGATCTCGCCCGCCACGCCGAGGAAGTGAAGGCGCGCGGCTTTCGCGCCCTCAAGACCAATATCCTGCCAATGACCGAGCGTGGCGTCGAGAGCTTCACACCGGGCTTTGCCCGCAGCCCGGGCTGGCCGGAGTTGAATTGGAACAATCGTCTGATCTCGGGTGTTTCGCAACAATTGCAGGCGATCCGCGCGGTGATTGGCGATGAGATGGGGCTTATGCTCGATGTCAATTTCCATTTCAAAACCGAAGGTTTCCGCAGGATCGCCGCGGCTGTGGCACCCGCCAATCTTACCTGGCTGGAGATCGACACGCATGACGCGCCCTCGCTCGCGCTGATCCGCCGCGATGCACCCTGCGCCATTGCCTCCTGTGAGACGCTGCATGGGCGCCGCGAATTTCGCCCGTTTTTCGAGACCTACGCGACGGATGTCGCGATCGTCGATGTTGTCTGGAACGGTTTGGCCGAGTCGCTCAAGATCGCCGCGATGGCAGACGTTTATGAAACCAACGTCGCGCCGCATAATTTCTACGGCCATCTGTGCAGCGCGATCAGCGCGCATTTCTCAGCCGCCGTGCCGAATTTCCGCGTCATGGAGATCGATATCGACAGCGCGCCTTGGCGCGATGAATTCTATGACAGCGCTCCGTTGATCGAGAACGGTGATATGGTCTTGCCGATGAAGCCTGGCTGGGGCGTCGGCGTCAACGAGAAAGCAGTGCGCGCGCGTCCGCCGCAAGGCTAAGGGGGAAAGGAACCAACATGGCCAAGTTCAGGATTTTAACGCCGGCGGGGGCAAGTTTTTCCGTTGCTGGTGGCGGCTACGACTATGAGATGGAAGCGCTCAACGGGATGGATGCCGAAATCATCGAGGGCCCGGCTAATGAGGATGGCTTCGCAGCCGCTGCGTGCGAGGCCGACGCGATCTACGCCAAGGGCATCCCGATAACCAAGAAAATCATCGACAGCCTGACGCGCTGCAAGGTGATCGCGCTCGGCAGCGTCGGCGTTGACAGCGTCGATATCGCTGCGGCCACGGCGCGCGGCATCCCGGTGACCAACTGCCCCGACACCTTCATCGAGGAAGTGGCCGATCACGCCATGGCACTGCTGCTTGCCGGCTTTCGCCGCGTCGTCGAGCAGGATCGCATGGTGCGCGAGGGACGCTGGCGCGAGGGACGCCCGGCGCTGCTGCAAATTCCCCGCCTGATGGGTCAAACGCTGGGCTTCATCGCCTTCGGCCATGTCGCGCGTGCCACGGCGCGGCGGGCACGCGCCTTTGGCCTCAACATGATCGCCTATGATCCGTTCATCGAGGAGTTGGTGATGCCGGAATACGGCGTGGTGCCGGCAACCCTTGAGGAGGTGCTGCGCCAGTCAGACTTCGTCTCCATGCACGCCCCGGCAACGCGCGAAGCGGAAGGCATGCTCGGGGAGACGCATTTTCGCATGATGAAAAAAAGTGCAATCTTCATCAACACCGGGCGCGGCTCCACGGTGCGTGAAGCCGCCCTCATCCAGGCCTTACAGGAAGGCTGGATTGCCCACGCGGCGCTCGACGTTCTGGAAACTGAGCCGCCGGGCAACAATAATCCGCTGTTGGCCATGACCAACGTGACGCTCAGCGCACATGTCGCCTCGGCTTCGGCGCGGTTCGATCCGGCGCGCAAGCGCCATGTCGGGCGCGAACTCGCGCTCGTGCTGTCCGGCCGCTGGCCGATGAGTTGCGTCAATCCGGCGGTGCTGATGAAATCAGAGCTGCGCCGCTGGCAACCGGTGTCAATGGAGCGCGGGCCAAATAGCTAGCCCGCACTCGGGCGAGCCCCATGAGCCCTGCCGCGCCGCCGGAGTACCGGACGGTCCTGCCGATCCACTCCGTGGAGCGTAAAAACATGCTTGGATGTATCGATCGATATGCGCTTAAACGCATTGGAACGGTCTTTTCATGATGGTCAATTGAGCGACCTCATCTTGGCACACGCCGATGCCCTGAGCCATTCCATCCCAACAGTTCTCAGTGGAAATCAACACGGAAGCGCTGGCCGGCTGGCGCGGCGGGGTCGGGCTGGCCGCGACGCGGCGGCAAGGCGCGGCCGAGATTATGCCGCGATGGGGTAGCACCCGGCGCTGCTGGGGTGGCATCCCGCATCGGAGACACAGCGGGCCGTGCCCGGAGCGCGCTCGGGGCCGTAGAATGCCGGCCCTGCGCCTTCCTGTGGAATGTCCTGTCAATTGCCGGTTCTTGGAAAATTATGCCCCCACGAGCTGCTGGATAGGCTAGCGGAAATCATCAATTATGCGTTCTATATCAATTGCCTGGGGGTGGTGAGCCCGGTGGGATTCGAACCCACGGCCCCAAGATTAAAAGTCTCGTGCTCTACCGACTGAGCTACGGGCTCCCCGCACGTCTTCAACGCTAGTGTGGCAGGTGCGTCAATCCTTCACGTCGGTCGCCAGACGCATGTGGATGATTTTATCGGGATCCTTGACGGTGCCGTTGGGTGGTGCGCCGCGTTTGATCGCATCGACATACTCCATGCCCTTGATCACCTGACCCCAGATCGTGTACTGGCCATCAAGGCTTGGTGCCGGGGCGAACATGATGAAAAACTGGCTGTTGGCGCTGTCGGGGTCCGCGGCGCGGGCGGCGCCCACCGTGCCGCGCAGGAAATGCGCCTTGTTGGTGAATTCGGCCGGCAGATTGGGCAGTTTCGATCCCCCCGTGCCGGTTCCTGTCGGGTCTCCGCCTTGGGCCATGAACCCCTCGATCACCCGGTGAAACGGCGTGCCGTCGTAGAAACCCTGCTGGCAGAGGATTTTCACCCGCTCGACATGCTTGGGCGCGAGATCGGGGCGGAGCAGAATAACCACCCGCCCTCCCTTGAGGTCGAGATAGACCTCGTTCTCCGGGGTAGCCGGCGGCACCGCCGCCTCGCTCTTGCTCATCAGGCCTCCAAAAAGCGCGGTTGTGCCCAATAGGGCGGTTGCGGAAATGGCGATCAGGCTACGACGACGCGTCATTCCAGGCTTCCTCAGGAGATCGGTTCAACGCAGCACACGCGCCTGCGTGCGCTCAAGGGTCAGGGCCGGGACGAAGCTCGAAATATCACCGCCCAGGCGCGCGATTTCCTTGACGAAGCGCGAGGAGATAAACTGGTGCCGCTCGCTCGCCATCAGGAAAACCGTCTCGATGCCCGAATCGAGGCGATAATTCATCCCCGCCATCTGGAATTCATAGTCGAAATCGGAGACCGCGCGCAGCCCTCGCACGATCACGGTTGCGCCAACGCCGCGGGCGAATTCGACGAGCAGCGATTCGAAGGGCTGGACAAGGATTTCGGTGCCAGTCTCGCGCGCGATCCGCACGGTCTCGGCCTGCACCAGGTCAACCCGCTCGGTGAGCGGAAACAGCGGGTCCTTGCCGATATTCACCGCGACCCCGATGACCAGGCGATGGACGATGCGGGCGCCGCGGGCGATGATGTCGAGATGCCCATTGGTCACCGGATCGAAGGTGCCGGGATAGACGCCGATCTGGCGCCCCTTCGCCCGTTCATTCCCGGTTTTCGCCATCGCCATCGCCATCGCCCTCCAGCCCATTTTCCGGCGCCGGTTCTTCCGCTGCCAATGCCGGCTCTTCTGCTTCCAGAACCGGAAACACGCTGCCGACGCGCTCGCCCTCATTGAGGCGCACCAGCGTCACCCCCATCGCGGCGCGACCGGTCATGCGCACCTGATCGGCCGGCACGCGGATCAACCGCCCGCCATCGGTGACCAGCATCACGTCATCGCCGGGGCGCACTGGAAAACTCGCCACGACGGCACGCCCGTTGCGCGGGCCAAGCGTGATATTGACGATGCCCTGGCCGCCGCGCCCAGTAACGCGGTATTCATAGGCCGAGGAGCGCTTGCCAAAGCCGCCCTCGGTGACGGTGAGCAGCGTTTCCTCCGCCGCTTCCAGCTCGATTAGCCGTTCCGGGGCGAGGGAAATCTCGGCCACGGCCTCCTCCGTCTCAGCCTCGACGTCTTCCTCGGTGCCATTGCCGTTGCCGCGCCGCTTCGCCGCCGCCGCCCGGAGATAAGCCGTGCGCTCCTCGATGCTGACCTGGACATGACGCAGCACCGAAAGGCTGATCACCTCATCCCCCGTGGCCAGCCGGATGCCGCGGACGCCGGCGCTGTCGCGCCCGGCAAAGACGCGCAAGGTTTCGTCGGTGATGGTAAAGCGCAAACAGCGCCCGAGCCTTGTGGCGAGAAAGGCATCGTCACCCTCGCGGCAGGTGGCAACGCCGATCAGCCGGTCGCCCTCATCGAGCTTCATGGCGATCAGCCCGGCGGCGCGAACATTGCGGAAATCGGAAAGCCGGTTGCGCCGCACCGAGCCCGAGGCGGTGGCGAACACCAGATGCAGTCCGTCCCACAGCGCCTCGTCCTGGGGCAGCGGCAGCACCGTGGTGATGGCATCGGCCCCGAGTTCAGGGAGAAAATTGACCAGCGCCCGGCCTTTTCCGGTCGGCCCACCTTCGGGCAGCCGCCACACTTTCTCGCGGAACGCCTTGCCGCCGGAGGAGAAAAACAGCACCCATTGATGGGTATGCGCGTTGAAACTGCGGGTGATGATGTCGTCGCCCCGCGTCGATGCCGCCGTGCGCCCCCGCCCGCCACGATTCTGCGCGCGAAAAGTCTCGAGCGGGGTCGCCTTGATGAAGCCGTCGCGGGTAATGGTGACGACCATCTGGCGCGGCTCGATCAGACTCTCGTCGTCCTGATCGGCGATGCCCTCGGCGATTGTGGTGAGGCGCGGGGCGTTGATGCGGGCCGCCACCGCCTGCAATTCCGCACGCATCACCTCCATCCGCCGCGGCCGCGAGGCGATGATGGCGAGCAATTCGCCGATCCGCTTGGCGATTTCCAGCAAATCGGCGTGGATCTTGTCGCGCTCCAGCCCGGTCAGGCGCTGCAGGCGGAGATCAAGAATGCCGCGCGCTTGCGCGTCCGTCAGCCGCACCTGCCCATCGATCACGACATTGCCAGCATCGTCGATCAGCGCCAGCATCGGCGCGATGTCCTCGGCCGGCCAGGCGAGCGCCATCAGCGCCGCCCGCGCCGCCGCCGCGTCCGGGCTCTGGCGGATCAGCCGGATCACCAGATCGATATTCTGCACTGCGATGGCGAGGCCGGCGAGCTGGTGCGCCCGGTTGCGCGCCTCGGAAAGCTCGTGGCGGGCGCGGCGCAGAATGACATCCTCGCGGAAGGCGATGAAGGCGGCCAAAGCCTCCTTGATCCCCATCAGTCGCGGCCGGCCACCATCGAGCGCCAGCATGTTGACGCCGAAACTAGTCTGCAATTGCGTGTGGCGGAAAAGCTGGTTGAGCACCACCTCGGGCGTCGCCTCGCGCTTTAGCTCGATGACGATGCGCATGCCGTCGCGATCGCTCTCGTCGCGGAGATCGCTGATCCCCTCGATCTGCTTGCCGCGCACCATCTCGGCGATGCGCTCAAGAAGCGTCGTCTTGTTCACCTGATAGGGGATTTCCCGCACGACGATCGCCTCACGATCGCGCCGGATGGTCTCGATCTCGGTGCGGGCGCGCAAAACGATGCTGCCGCGCCCGGTGGCAAACGCGCTGGCGATGCCACTCCGGCCCAAAATAATGCCGCCTGTCGGAAAATCCGGCCCCGGCACGATCTCCATCAGGGCGGCGAGCGTGAGATCGGGGTTGTCGATCAAGGCGAGGGTCGCGGCGATGATCTCGGCTGGGTTATGGGTCGGGATATTGGTCGCCATGCCGACGGCGATGCCGCTCGCGCCATTGACCAGCAGATTGGGGAAGGCGGCGGGCAGAACCCGCGGCTCCTGGTCGCTCTCGTCGTAATTGGGCTGGAAATCGACGGTGTCCTTGTCGATATCGTCGAGCAGCGACATGGCGACGCGGGCCAGCCGCGCCTCGGTGTAGCGCATCGCCGCCGGTGGATCGCCATCGACCGAGCCGAAATTGCCCTGACCGTCGATCAGCGGCACGCGCATGGAAAAACTCTGCGCCATGCGCACCATGGCGTCATAGATCGCGGCATCGCCGTGCGGGTGGTATTTGCCCATCACGTCGCCCACGACGCGAGAGGATTTGCGATAGGGTTTGTCCGGCGTCCAGCCGGCCTCGTGCATGGCATAGAGAATGCGCCGATGCACCGGCTTCAGCCCGTCGCGGACATCGGGCAGCGCCCGGCTGACGATCACCGACATGGCATAATCGAGGTAGGAGCGGCGCATCTCCTCCTCGATGGTCACCGGCAACACCCCCGGCGCCGGGCCACCGGCCGGCGGCACGGGTGGGATTTCGGACGTGTCGGTCATGCTGGGTTCAGCGGCGCGGGAGGGCGGAAAGGGTCATGGCAAGGGGGCGGCGAAACCGCGCTGGATCCTCATCTTCTGGGCCGCCCTCTCTAGCCGCAAGCGAGGCGATTTGCAAAGGCGTGGGGGGACAGGCGAGTAAGGCGAGGGCGCTGCCCTCGACCCGCTGGGGCCAGCGGCCCCAGACCCCCATCCCGGTCAGGGGCTTCCGCCCCAAGGCACCAGCCTGGCCCGCGCCTCGGGAAAAATCACATCTCGTGATAGCTGCCGTCGTGCCAGACATAGAAAACATAGTCCGGCTTGGTGACATCGCCTTTGGCGTCGAAGCCGATCGGGCCGAGAACGCTGTCCCAGGGGCCGCCGGCTTTCAGTTCGGCGGAGACTTTCTTGGGGTCCGTCGTGCCGGCCTTGGTGGCCGCCTCGGCCCAGATCTGGATCGCCGCGTAGGTATAGAGAACATAGCCTTCCGGGTCGATCTTCTTCGCCTCGAACTCCTTGACCACGGCCGCCGCCGCCGGGCGCTTGCGCGGGTCGGAGGCGAAGGTCATCATCGTTCCCTCCCCGGTTGCCCCGGTGATCTGCCAGAATTCCGAGGTGACCAGCGCATCGCCGCTGATCAGCGTCACGTTCATCCCCTGCTCCTTGGCCTGGCGGATGATAAGGCCGGCCTCGGTCTGGTAGCCGCCGATATAGATCACGCTGACATTGGCCGCCTTGAGCCGGCTGACCAGGGCCGAATAGTCCCGCTCGCCGGGTACGTAGGCGGTGTAGATCGCCTCCTTCACCCCGTCCTGGTTCATGTATTTCCGGGTCTCGTCGGCTAGTCCCTTGCCATAGGCCGAATTGTCGTGCAGGATCGCGATGTTCTGTCCCTTGTAGTGTTCTGCGATATATTTTCCCGCCACCTGGCCTTGCTGGTCGTCGCGGCCGCAGACGCGAAATGTGTTCCAGCCGCCATTATCGGTATAGGCCGGGTTGGTCGAGCCGGGCGAAATCTGTAGCACGCCCTGTTCGAGATAGACCTTGCTCGCCGGGATCGAGCTTGACGAGCAGAAATGGCCATCGACGAATACCACCCCCTTATCGGCAAGCTCGTTGGCGACCGACACCGCCTGTTTCGGGTCGCAGGCGTCGTCGCCTTCGTTGAGCACCAGTTTTTTGCCCAGCACACCGCCCTTGGCGTTGATATCGGCCACCGCCTGCTCGCCGCCCTCCTTCATCTGCACGCCAAACGTGGCGTTGGAGCCGGTGAGCGGCCCGGCGACCGCGATCTGGATCTGCGCCTCAGCCGGGGCGGTCAGCGCCAGGGCGATCGGCAGGGCCGCCGCGCCGGCGAGAAAAAAACTTTTTGTCATTAAGTTGTTCTCCTTTTCTCGGGTGATACTTTAGCGTCGTCGGGGGTGGCGCGGGGCGCTAATGGCCTCCTTCGAGATAGGCGGCGCGGATTTCCGGCCGCGCCAGCAGTTCGCCGCCGCCGCCGCGCATGGTAATGGCGCCGTTGACCAGAACATAGCCGCGATGGGCGAGCCGCAGCGCCTGATAGGCATTCTGCTCGACCAGCAGCACGGTGAGGCCGGTTTCGCGGTTCAGCGTACGGATGGCCTGAAAAATCTGCCGCACGATGAGGGGGGCGAGGCCGAGACTCGGCTCGTCGAGCAGCAGCAGGCGTGGACGCGACATCAGGGCCCGCGCGATCGCCAGCATCTGTTGCTCGCCGCCCGAAAGTGTGCCGCCGCGCTGCTCGCGCCGCTCGGCAAGGCGCGGGAATAGGGCAAAAACCTCGTCCATGCGCGCCCCGGCATCGGCGGCCGGGCGGCCCTGCGTGCCGATCAGCAGATTTTCCAGCACGCTCATGCGGGGAAAGATGCGCCGCCCCTCCGGCGCCTGGGCGATGCCCTGACGCATGATAAGATGGGTGGGAAGCGCTGTGATCTCCTGCCCGTCATAGCGGATTTCCCCCATGCGGGCCCGCGGCTGGCCGCAGACCGTCATCATCAGGGTCGATTTGCCGGCGCCATTGGCGCCGATCAGGGTGACGATCTCGCCCGTGCGCACCTCGAGATCGACGTTGCGCAGCGCCTGCACTGCGCCATAGAAGGCGCTGACGCCGGAAAGTTCGAGCAGAGGCCGGCTCATGCCACGCTCTCGGTTTCCTGCTCGATCCCTTCATCGCCCTCGCCGAGATAGGCGGCGATGACGTGGGGATCGGCGCGCACCTCGGCCGGCGTGCCGTCGCTGATCTTGCGGCCGTGATCGAGCACGATGATGTGATCGGAAATGCGCATGACGACGCCCATGTCGTGCTCGATGAGCAGCAGCGAGCAGCCATCGTCGCGGATACGGAGCAATAGAGTGTTCAGTTCCTCGCTCTCGCGCGGATTGAGCCCGGCCGCCGGCTCGTCAAGACAGAGCAGCACCGGATCGGTGCACATGGCGCGTGCGATCTCGAGGCGCCGCTGCGCGCCATAGGGCAGCGCCCCGGCGGGTGCATCGGCGCGCGCCATGAGATCGATGCGCTCCAGCCAGGCGCGCGCCTTGGCGATCGCCCGGCGCTCGGCCGCGGCATAGCCGCCAAGGCCGAGCACGCCGAGCACGCCAAACCCGGTCGCCGCCATCAGGGGCGCGTGCTGCGCCACCAGCAGATTCTCCAGCACGGTCATGCCGGCGAAGAGGCGGATATTCTGGAACGTGCGCGCAACGCCGGCGCGGCGCGCGATGCGATGGCCGGGCAGGCGCTCGAGCTGGAAGGCGCGGCCATCCGCATGGGTGAGGCGGAGCGCGCCGCTGCTGGGGCGGTAAAACCCGGTGATGCAGTTGAAGGCGGTGGTTTTTCCCGCGCCGTTCGGCCCGATCACCGCGGTGATCTCGCCGCGCCGGGCAACGAAGGAGAGCTGATCGATCGCCTTGAGCCCGCCGAAGCGCATGGTGAGATCCACCACCTCGAGGAGCGGCGCGGGGGCGGGCGGGTTCATCCGTGTCCCTCGGTGACGAAATCGGCGGTGATGATTTCGCCCTTGCCGAGCGCGATCGAGGGCGTGCGCACCGAAATCAAGCCGCGCGGGCGCAGCACCATCATCACCACCAGTGCGAGACCAAAAATCAGCATGCGATCATCGGCGAGCGGGCGGAACAGCTCCGGCCCTCCGATCATCACCACCGCGGCGAGCACGACGCCGAGCTGGCTGCCCATGCCGCCCAACACAACGATCGCAAGCACCGTGGCGCTTTCCATGAAGGTGAAGCTTTCCGGGCTGATGAAGCCCTGGCGGGTGGCGAAAAAGGCGCCAGCGATGCCGCCAAAAAAGGCGCCCACGGCGAAGGCGGTGAGCTTGGTCGTGGTGACGTTGATGCCGAGCGAGCGACAGGCGATCTCATCCTCGCGCAACGCCTCCCAGACCCGCCCCAAAGGCTGACGGCGCAGCCGGATGGTCACCCAGTTGGTGAGCAGCGCGAGCCCCAGGATGACATAATAAAGGAACACCACGCGCTGCGCAGGCGAGGGCGCGAGGTGGAAAAACCCGGCGAAGGTGCCCGGCCCGTCGCCCGCGGTGAAGCGCAACCCGAAAAGCGTGGGGCGCGGAATGCCGGAAATGCCGTTCGGCCCGTTGGTGAGCGAGACCCAGTTGAGCAGCACGATGCGGATGATTTCGCCGAACGCCAGCGTGACGATGGCGAGATAGTCGCCGCGCAGGCGGAGCACGGGGAATCCGAGCGTCACCCCCCAGAGCGCCGCCAGCAGCCCGGCGACCGGTAGGCAGGACCAGAACCCGAGCCCGCTCGCCTCGGCGATCAGCGCATAGGAATAGGCGCCGACGGCGTAGAAGGCGACGTAGCCGAGATCGAGCAGGCCAGCGAGGCCGACGACGATATTGAGCCCCCAGCCGAGCATCACATAGGTCAGCACGAGCACGCCGAGATCGAGGCTGGCGCGCCCCACCAGGGCGGGCAGCACCAGCGCCACCGCCAGAAGCGCCGGGCCGATGTAGCGGGCGGCGGCGAGAAAGCTGATCGCGAAGCGCCCCGGCGCCGCCGGCACCAACCGCCGTTGCGCCTGCCATAAACGCAGCGCAAGCCGGCCCACGAACACCGCCGCCACCAGCGCCAGCACGGCGCGCGGCCGCGCCGTCAGGGTGATGCCGTGTGGCCCGACCCCGGTCACCAGCCCGACCATCGGCGCGAATAGGCCAAGCGCAATGAGAGCGGAGAGAAACGCATCAACCAGCGGGGTTTTGGCGCGCGTCATACCTTCTCCACATCAACCCGGCCGAGCAGCCCGGTGGGCAGGAAGATCAGCGTGATCGCGAGGATCGAAAAAGCTGCCACGTCCTTGTATTGCACGCTGAAATAGGCCGACCAGAAGGTCTCGATGAGGCCGATCAGCAAGCCGCCGAGCACGGCGCCCGGCAGCGAGCCGATGCCGCCGAGAACCGCCGCGGTGAACGCCTTCACCCCGGCGACGAAGCCGATATAAAAGTCAATCGCTCCATAATAGAGCAAAAACAGGAGCCCGGCGACGGCGGCGAGGGCTGCGCCAATCACGAAAGTGAGGCCGATGGTGCGATCGGTATCGATCCCCAACAGGGCGCTCATGCGTAGATCCTGCTCGCACGCGCGCATCGCCCGGCCAAGTGGCGTGCGGGTCACCAGCCAGGTGAAAATCGCGAGGCAAATCATCGTGGTGAGCGCGATGGCGATCTGCATCCAGGAGAGCAGTACGGTGAAGCCGGCCTCGCGGAACAGTTCCAGCCCGCCGGGGATGAGGGGCGCGAGCGGCTTGACCCGGGCGCCCTGGCTGACCTGAACGAAATTCTGCAAGGTGATCGACATGCCGATGGCGCTGATCAGCGGCGCCAAGCGGAAGGAGCCGCGCAACGGCCGGTAGGCGACGCGCTCGATGGTCCAGCCGTAGAGCGCGGCGATGGCGGCGGCGAAAACGAGCGTCAGCGCCAGCGCCAGCGGCACTGCGGTGATGCCGAAGGAGGCGAGGCCGGAGAGCGCGATGAGCGAGAGAAAAGCGCCGATCATGAACACGTCGCCATGGGCGAAATTGATCATGCCGATAATGCCATAGACCATGGTGTAGCCCACCGCGATCAGCCCGTAGATAAGACCGAGCGTGATGCCGTTGATCAGTTGTTGCAGCGCATAGGCCAACTGCCGCTCCCATCTTTCTTATCGCGTTACCCCCAGCCAAGCATGTTGCATGCCAGCCCTGCAAGAGGCGATATGCCGCGTATCGCCGCCCCCGCCCCGGGGAAAATCGCTTTTCCGACCGCCGCGAGCGGACCTTTCAGGCCGTTCCGAGACGCCGCGGAACAGTCCCAATCGGCCGCTTGGGGGTAAATGGCTCCCCCGGGAGAATCGACCGGACCCGAGCCGGGCAAGCCAAAAATCAGGGCACCAAGTTAATTCGACGTGCGATTCCCCAAAATCCGGTGCTTTCGGGCCTTGACCGCATTCGGCGCGGTCGTCATATCGGATTTTTCCGCAATCGTTCCCGTAGGATCGGCTTTTGCCGTAACCACACGCGACGGCGGATTGCTCGCCAGGATATGAAAGTACTTTACCATGACCCTGCCCCTGATGCCGAAGGCCACCGCCGTGTGGTTGATCGAGAAGACCGCGCTGACCTTCGAGCAGATCGCTGATTTCTGCGGCATGCACCCGCTTGAGGTGCAGGCGATCGCCGATGGCGAGGTGGCGCAGGGCATTGTCGGCTACGACCCGGTCGCCAACGGCCAGGTCCTCGAGGCCGAGATCCATCGCTGCGAAGCCGACCCAAAAGCTCGGCTGAAGCTGATCCCGAGCAACAATCCGGTGCCGCGGCGCTTGCGCGGGGCCCGCTACACCCCGGTTGCCAAACGCAACGACCGGCCAGACGCCATCGCCTTTCTGCTGCGCAATTTCCCACAGCTTTCGGATGCCCAGATCAGCAAGCTGCTGGGCACCACCAAGGAGACCATCCAGAAGGTGCGGGAGCGCTCGCACTGGAACAGCGCTAACATCAAGCCGCGCGATCCGGTCATCCTCGGCCTCTGCACCCAGACCGACCTGCACGCGATGGTCACCCAGGCCAATGAGCGGCTAGCCCGCGAGGGCCAGACCATTCCCCCCGCGCCGCCGCCGAGCGAGGCGGAAGAGGCCGCCTGATCTCACCTGCACCCGGCGCCGGGATGCGCCGGGATCAACCTTGCGCGTGCGCGTCGCGGAGGCGTTCGATTTCTTCCTTTAGACGCAATTTCTCCAGCTTCAATCGGGTCAGGGCGTCGCTGTCCGGCCGTGGACGATGGTCCTCCTCGGCAATTCGCAATTCCAGATTGGCGTGCCGCTCCCTGAGAGCATCCAGCCTTGCGTCCAGACCCATGCTTGCTGTCCCCATCCTCGCGGCACCGTCCCGCGGTGCCGCCGCTTTCAACAAGGACCAGCATAGCGCGATCCGGGGGGCGATTTCCACGCCAATTCAGCGTCCCTCGGGGACGTGGCGGCAGGCCGGGGAAGTGTGGTATCTCTCGCCCTCGCACCAACGGTCGTTCTTCATGACCGTTGGCCGGAGTATTTACGGCGCGCCGCCACCCGCCAACCCAGCGCGCATGCCAACCCGCCGAAATCATGGGAAAATCGTGATTCCGGCGGGGTCGTCTCGATTGCGGGAACGCTGGCGACTTTGAAGGGTGATGATGAACGATCGCGATTCTCTGTTGCGTCAGCTCCACGAACTTCGCAGCGAGCATCGCGACCTCGACACCGTGATTGCCGTGCTGGTCACCCAGGCGGTGGTCGATCAGTTGCATCTGCTGCGGCTCAAGAAACGGAAATTGCGCTTGCGTGACGAGATCGCGCGGCTGGAAAGCCGCCTTATCCCCGACCAGACGGCATGAACGGCGTTGCCCCCGTGGTCGGGCTGATCATGGGCAGCCAGTCGGACTGGCCGACGCTGCGCCACGCCGCGACGACGCTCGGCGTACTGGATATTTCGCACGAGGCGCGCATCGTCTCGGCTCATCGCACGCCGGACCGGCTGGTGGCCTATGCCAGTGGAGCGGCCTCGCGCGGCCTCAAGGTGATCATCGCCGGCGCCGGCGGGGCGGCGCACCTGCCGGGCATGTGCGCCGCCTGGACCGCGCTGCCGGTGCTTGGCGTGCCGATCTCATCGGCCGCGCTCAAGGGCCTCGACAGCCTGCTCTCGATCGTCCAGATGCCGGGGGGGGTGCCGGTCGGCACGCTCGCTATCGGCCGCGCCGGCGCCGTGAACGCGGCCCTGCTCGCCGCCGCCATCCTGGCTCTCACCGACCCCGCGCTCGCCGCTCGCCTGGCCGCCTTCCGCGCCGCCCAAACCGCCGCGATCGCCGAGGCGCCGAGCGACCTTCCCGATCCGGCATGATCTTTCCGGCATGATCTTTCCCTTGCCCCCCAACGCCACCATCGGCATCGTCGGTGGTGGCCAGCTCGGCCGCATGGCCGCGCTCGCCGCGGCGCGACTTGGCTATCGCTGTCATATCCTCACCCCAGAGCGCGACAGTCCCGCCGAGCAGGTGGCCGCCGCCGTGACCCATGGTGACTATGAAGACCCCGTCGTGCTTCGCGCCTTTGCCGAGGCGGTGGACGTCATCACCTTCGAGTTCGAAAACATCAGCGCCGCCGGGCTCGAACTTCTCGCGGCGTTGCGCCCGGTGCGGCCCGCGCCGCTGGTGCTGCGCATCAGCCAGGACCGGCTCGCCGAGAAGAAATTCGTCAGCCGCGCCGGCATCGCGACCGCTCCCTTCGCGTCCGTTGAGAGCTTCACCGAATTGCGCGCGGGCGTCGCGCGGCTCGGCTTTCCCGCCATCCTCAAGACCACCCGGCTCGGCTATGACGGCAAGGGCCAGGCGCTGCTGCGCGGGCCGGCGGATCTCGAGGCGGCCTTCGCCAGGCTCGCGCCGAAGCCCTTCGTGCTCGAGGGCTTCGTTGATTTTTCCTGTGAAATCAGCGTGATCGTCGCGCGTGGCGCGGATCGCGCGATGACCGCCTTTGACGTCGTGCAGAACCATCACCGCGCGCATATTCTCGATCTCACCCTGGCTCCGGCGCCGATCGCCCGCGCGATTGCGGCTGACGCGACGGCGACGGCGCGGCGGATCGCCGAGGCGCTTGATCTCGTGGGCTTGCTCGCCGTCGAGATGTTTGTCGATCGCACAGGGCAGGTAGTGGTGAATGAGCTGGCGCCGCGGCCGCATAATTCCGGGCATTGGACCATCGATGCCTGCCCGGCGAGCCAGTTCGAACTCCATATCCGCGCTATCGCTGGCCTGCCCCTGCCGCCGGCAATCCGTCATTCGGACGCGGTGATGAAAAACCTGGTAGGGCCGGCGGAGACGGCGCTGTGGCCGGCCATCCTCGCCACCCCCGGCCTGATCGGCCACCTCTACGGCAAGCGCGAGGCGCGGCCGGGGCGCAAGATGGGGCACGTGACCCGACTTTTCCCCAAGGGCGGGCTGCCCGGCGCGGCAGACCTCGCCACCGCCCTCTTCCCGCTCACCGCGACGTTCGAGCGCGAATGAGGGCGAGGCTTGATCTTCCGGGCGCGGTTGTCGGGCCTGCCTGCCTGCTCTAGCCTCTTCCCCGCCGGCCTCTCGCCCCGGCCCGGAGGACTATTGCCATGAGCCGCTTGCCGCTTGCCCGCTTCCGCGTTGTCGATCTCTCGCGCGTTCGCGCCGGGCCGACCGCGGTGCGCCAGCTCGCCGATTGGGGTGCCGAGGTCATCAAGGTCGAGGCGCCGGGCGTCGAGGACGGCCTCGGCGGCGGTCGCGAGGGGCCGGATTTCCAGAACCTCCACCGCAATAAACGCGCCATAACCCTTGATCTTAAACAAGAAGAAGGCGTAGCTCTCCTCAAGCGTCTGGTCGCGCGCGCCGATGTGCTGGTGGAAAACTACCGCCCCGACGTCAAGCACCGGCTCGGGATCGACTACGAGACCCTGCGTGAGGTCAATCCCCGCTTGATCTACGCCTCGATCTCCGGCTTTGGCCAGGACGGTCCCTATGCCGGGCGCCCCGGCTTTGACCAGATCGCTCAGGGCATGGGTGGGCTGATGTCGATCACCGGCCTGCCTGGCCAGGGGCCGGTGCGCGTCGGCATCCCCGTGGCCGATCTCACCGCCGGCATCTTCTGCGCCATGGGCATCCTGATCGCGCTGCTGGAGCGCGAGGAATCGGGCGAGGGCCAATATGTCGAAAGCTCACTGCTCGCCGCCCAGATCGCCATGCTCGACTTCCAGGCGGCGCGCTGGCTGATCGGGCACGAGGTGCCCGGCCAGGCCGGCAACAACCACCCGACCACCGTGCCGACCGGCGTCTTCCAGACGAAAGACGGCCATATCAACATCGCGGTGGCCGGCAACCCGATGTATCACCGCTTTTGCGCCGCCCTCGGCGCCCCGCACCTCGCGACCGACCCCGATTTCGCGACCGGCGCGGCGCGCCTTTCCCACCGCGACGCGATGAACGCGGCGATCGAGGCGATCACCCAAACCCGCCCCTCGACCGAGTGGATCACCCTGCTGAACGAGGCCGGCGTGCCGGCCGGACCGATCTACCGCATTGACGAGGTGTTCGCCGACCCGCAAGTGCGCCATCTCGGCATCGCCGCCCCGGTCACGCACCCCCGGCTCGGCCGGCTCGAACTGGTCGGCCAGGCGGTCAATCTCTCGCGCACTAACTGGCGGATCGAAACCGCGACGCCCGATATGGGGGCCCATACCGACGCGGTGCTGCGCGAACTCGGCCTCTCGGAGAACGAGATCACCGACCTTCGCGCCCGTCGGGTGATCTGAGCCGCGGGCCACGTTGCAGGGAAGGGCAGGGGGTGCCGTTCCCTGGGGGGACCGATGGTTCAGCCGACGAAGGGCACTGGTTCGGCGAGGGTCATGTGGTCCTCGACTGATTTCACGCCAGGGATATTGCGGGCGGCAACCAGCAAGGCGGCGCGCGCGGGCTCCTCGAAGAGCACGCCGTCGAAGGTGACCACGCCATCTTTTACTGCGATTGCAACGCTTTGCGCGCCGAACCAGCGCTGACGACGGAGTTCCTCGAACAGGCGCTGGCGGATGTCGTCATCGCTCCCGGCAGTCGCGGTGGCGACGCCGAGCGCCTCGCCGACGACGCGGATGAGATCGGCGCGCGAGATGATACCCACCAGCACTTCGGCGCGCCGCACCGGGACGCGGCGGATGTTGCGGCTTTCCATCAACGCGACAACCTCGGCCACCTCGGTGTCCTCGCTCACCGAGACCACGTCCGTGGTCATCACGTCGGCGACCACGCGGCTCCGCGCCTTGACGTATTCGGCGGCAGTGCGGGACGGGCCGAGCAGGAATTGTTGCCACTGCGAACGTTGTTTCTCGGTATGGAGTTCGGCCCGGCGCAGCAGATCACCTTCGGTCAGCATGCCGAGCAGCCGTCCCTCAAGATCGGTCACCGGCAGCCCACTCACCCGGTTTTGAACCATCTTGCCAATCGCCTCGCTCAGCGTTGCGCTGGGGGCGACGGTGATGACATTGCGCGTCATGATCTCACTGGCCCGCATCGATCCGTCCTCCTTGGTTGACCTAATTGCTCGCAGCATAGCCAATCGCGAAGCTGGCGCATTGACGCAGGTCAAGTCCTCGCATACCGATCGCAGGGTTGGCGCAACGCCCGCCATGCACGCTGCCGGCCGGCGCGGCGATGGCGGGCTTCAGCATAGACCGGGCCACTTCAGCAGAGGAACGAGGAACAGGCGCATGATCGAGGTTTGGACCTGGCCGACACCCAATGGCCATAAAGTGCATATCATGCTTGAGGAAATCGGCCTGCCCTATAAGGTGGTGCCGGTGAATATCGGCGCCGGCGAGCAGTTCAGGCCGGAATTCCTGGCGATCACGCCCAATCACCGCATCCCGGCGATCGTCGATCCCGAGGGGCCCGGCGGGCAGCCGCTCAAGCTTTTCGAATCGGGCGCGATCCTGATCTATCTCGCCGAAAAAACCGGCAAATTGATGCCGACCGACCTTGCCGCCCGCTATACCTGCCTGCAATGGCTGATGTTCCAGATGGGCGGCGTCGGGCCGATGTTCGGCCAGTATAATCATTTCGCCGCTTATGCGCCGGAAAAGATCCCCTATGCCATCGAGCGCTATGGCAATGAGGTCAAGCGCCTGCATCGCGTGCTCGACAAGCGTCTCGGCGAGAGCGCTTATCTCGCGGGCGAGGCCTATTCGATCGCCGATATCGCAACGTTCCCCTGGGTGCGCAACCCGGATCGGCGTGGCGTGGTGCTGGATGATTATCCCCATGTCAAGCGCTGGCACGATGCTATTGCCCAACGCCCGGCGGTCGTGCGCGGGGTCGAGGTGCTGAGCGAAAACCAGCGGCGCGGCGCGATGAGCGACCAGGAGCGGGAGAATCTGTTCGGCGCCAGGCAGTTCAGCGCCCGTTGAGCGGCCCTGGCGGGCATAGTGCCGGACGAGCACCTGCTCCGAGCATGAGCGAGATCGCGCTGCTGGTGCCCGCACCTTTTGCCACGGTCTCCGGCGGCTACGCCTATGACCGGCGCATGGTGGAGGGCTTGCGCCAAGCCGGCCACGCGGTGCGCGTGATTGAGCTTGTGGGCGCTTTCCCGATCGCCGATGCGCGCGCGCAAACCGAGGCGGCGCAAGCGCTCGCCAGCCTACCCGAGGCGGTGATCGCGGTGATCGACGGGCTGGCGCTACCGGCTTTTGCCCCGGAAAACCCGGCACTCGCCCGCGCGGTCGGGCTCATCCATCATCCGAGCGCGCTCGAGACCGGGTTTTCCGAAACCGCGCGCGCCGATCTTCGTGCCCTCGAATGCCGGCTCTTGCCGCGGCTCGCCCGCGTCATCGCCACCAGCCCGCTCACTGCCGAGCGGTTGGAAAAGGAGTTCGCCGTCGCCCCGGCGCGGCTCGCCGTGGTGGTGCCGGGGACGGACGCCGCGGTCCGCAGCCATGGCGCGGGCGGGGGCTTGGTGCAGGTGCTCTCGGTCGGCGCGCTGGTGCCGCGTAAGGGGGCCGATGTGCTGATCAGGGCGCTGGCGCGGCTTTTCGATCTCGACTGGCGGCTCGCCATCGTGGGTTCCGGCACCCGCGATCCCGTCTATGCTGGGCGGATCCGGGAGCTGATCGCCGAACTTGGGCTCGACGCACGGGTGCGTTTGGTGGGCGAGGTGGATGAGACGGTGCTCGATCGACTCTGGCGGGAAGCCGATATTTTTGCCTTGGCGACGCATTGGGAGGGCTACGGCATGGCGGTCGCGGAAGCCCTCAAGCGCGGCCTGCCGGTTGCTGTCTGCACCGGCGGGGCGGCGGCGGCGCTGGTGCCGGAAGAAGCCGGGGTATTCGCACCACCAGGTGACGAGGAGGCGCTCTCGAAGGCTCTCCGGCGATTGATCTTCGATCACGATTTGCGCCGCGCCATGGCCGAGACCGCTTGGCAGGCCGGCGCCCATTTGCCCGATTGGCCGACGCAGGTACGGGCTTTCGCCGCCGCCCTGTTGGCCGAGAGGCCCGCCGTGGCCTAGTCTTGGCTGATCCGCGTCAGGAGCCGCCAATGCCTCTCTTGGGTTGCATCGCCGATGATTTCACCGGCGCCACCGATCTTGCAGCGATGCTCGTGGGAAACGGCATGCGCACGGTGCAGCTCATCGGGGTGCCGCGCGGCCCTGAGGCGCTGCCCGAGGCGGATGCCCTCGTGGTGGCGCTGAAATCGCGTACCGCCCCGGTCGCCGAGGCCGTCGCCGATAGCCTCGCCGCTCTCGAGGCGCTGCGCCGCGGCGGCTGCCGGCAGTTCTTTTTCAAATATTGTTCGACCTTCGACAGCACTGATCAAGGCAATATCGGCCCCGTCGCCGATGCCCTGCTTGCCGCCCTTGATGCTGGTTTCGCGCTCGCTTGTCCGGCTTTTCCCGCCAACGGACGGAGTGTCTATCAGGGCCATCTCTTCGTCGGCAGCGACCTTCTCAACGAGAGCGGGATGGAAAACCATCCACTGACGCCGATGCGGGATGCCAACCTGGTGCGCGTGCTCTCGCGCCAGACCGAGGGCGCGGTCGGGCTCGTGCCCTATGCGGTGGTCGAGCGGGGGGAAACGGCGATCCGCCAGGCGCTGACCGCGCTCCAGGAGCAGGGCCGGCGCTACGCTATCGTCGATGCGCTGAACGAGCGCCATCTTTTTGCCATCGGCGCCGCGAGCGCGCGGCATCCGCTGATCACGGGCGGCTCGGGGGTGGCGATGGGCTTGCCGGAGAATTTCCGCCGCGCCGGGCTGCTGGCGGCGCGGCCCGATGCCGCTTTCCTGGCGGACGCGCCGGGCTTCGCCGCGGTGATCGCCGGCTCATGCTCGCGCGCGACGCTCGGCCAGATTGCCCGCGCCCGCGAAACTTTCCCGACCCTCGAACTCGACCCGCTGGCCCGGCCCGACGCCCGTGCCCTGGCGCGCCAGGCGCTGGCCTGGGCGGAAGAGCGGCTCGGCGCGACGCCGGTGGTGATCGCTGCCTCGGCCCCGCCCGAGCGCGTGCGTGCTCTCCAGGAAAAACTCGGCCGCGCCGAGGCGGGAGCGCTGGTCGAGGCGGCGCTGGCCGAGATCAGCGCTGCCCTGGTGGCGCGCGGCGTGCGGCGGCTGGTGGTGGCGGGGGGCGAAACCGCGGGCGCGGTGGTCGCGGGGCTTGGCGTGCGGCGTCTGCGCATCGGCGCCGCGATCGACCCCGGCGTGCCCTGGACGCGCGCCGAGGGCAGCGGGCCACCGCTGCTGCTGGCGCTGAAATCGGGCAATTTCGGCGCGCCCGATTTCTTTCTCAAGGCTTTTGACCAGCTCGGCGCGAGTCTTGCCGCATGAGCGCGACCCTGCCGCCCCATCCGGGGGTTGCCATCGATGCGCTCGAAACCGTCTGGGACGGACGGTTTCCTCTGCAACGCGTGACCTTCCGCCAGCGCCGTTTCCGCGGCGGGTTCTCGGGGAAGCGGGTGTGGGAACTCTGGCGGCGCGGGCGGGCGGGCGCGGTGCTGCCCTATGACCCGGCGGCCGATGCCGTCGTGCTGATCGAGCAGTTTCGCCTGCCCGCGCTTGCCGCCGGGGTCGAGCCGGTGATGGTCGAGGTGCCGGCCGGGCTATGCGAGGGCGACGAGGCGCCGGAGGCGACGATCCGCCGCGAGGCGCGCGAGGAGGCCGGGCTCTCACTCGGGCGCGTTACCCCCATCGGGCGTTACCTGCTGAGCCCGGGTGGCGCCGATGAATGCGTCCATCTCTATATCGGCGAGATCACCGCGCCGGCGGCGGGTGGTGACGGCGTGGCCGGGATTGCCGGGCTCGCCGCCGAGGAGGAAGATATCCGGGTGCGCGTCTGGCCGGCGACGCGCGCCATCGAGACCGCGCTCGCCGGCGGTTTTGCTAATGTCGTCACGGCGCTGGCGCTGCTGTTTCTGGCGGCAAAGCGCGCGGAGCTTCGCCAAATCTGGCGGATGGGAGGAAAAACCTGATGCACCCCGTGGTCCGCACCGAATGGCTCGCCGCCGAACTCGGCAAGCCGGGATTGATCGTGTTCGATGCCACGATGTACTTGCCCAACGAGAGCAGGAACGGCCGGGCCGAGTTCGAGCGCGCGCACATCCCCGGCGCGCGGTTTTTCGATATCGACGAGATCGCCGATCCCGAGAGCGATCTGCCGCATATGGTGCCCTCCTGTGCGCGCTTTTGCCGGCTGATGGCCGAGCTTGGCGTGAGCGATGAGAGCCGCGTCGTGTTTTACGACCAGAAGGGGCTTTCCTCGGCGGCGCGGGGATGGTGGCTGATGGGGTTGTTCGGGCATGACCAGGCTGCGGTACTGGAAGGCGGCCTGCCGAAATGGCAGCGCGAGGGTCGCCCCATCGAAGCTGGCCCAGCGTCGCTTCCGGAGCAGGCGGGGCGCTTCATCCCCCGGTTTCGCCCGCGTCGCCTGCGCGGGCTCGGCGATATTCTGGAGAATATCGCAAGCGGGGCGGAATGCGTGCTCGATGCCCGCGCCGCGCCGCGCTTTGCCGGCACCCACCCTGAGCCGCGCCCCGGCGTGCCGGCCGGGCATATTCCCGGCAGCCGCAATCTTCCCTGCACGGAATTGCTCAACCCCGACTCCACCTTCAAATCGCCCGAGGAGTTGCGCGCCTGCTTCGCCGCCCGCGGCGTCGGGGATGCTACGGCGGTGGTGACGAGCTGCGGCTCCGGTGTCTCGGCGGCGATTCTTACCCTCGGCCTCACCCTCGCGGGCCTGCCGCCGGGCGCCCTCTATGATGGTTCCTGGACCGAATGGGGAACCCACCCCCACACGCCGAAGGGACCGTGAGCATGGCCGCGCCGATCTCCCCGCGTCCGCTCCACCCCGACACGCGGCTCGTGCAGGCCGGGCGCGCCGACCCGCGCGCGCTGGGTTTCGTCAACCCAGCCCTGGTGCGCGGCTCGACGGTGTTGCAGCCCTCGTGCGAGGCGCGCCTCGAGAGCGGCAAGCGACGGCTCGATCAGGCGCTGATCTATGGCCTGCTCGGCACGCCGACGCATTTTGCCCTCGAAGACGCGGTTGCCGAAATCGAGGGCGGCACGCGCTGCCAGATCGTCTCCTCGGGACTCGCCGCCTGCACCATCCCGCTCATGGCCTATCTCAAATCCGGCGATCACTGCCTGATGCCCGACAGTGTCTATGGCCCGACGCGGCATTTTTGTGACGCGGTGCTGAGCGGTCTGCGCATCACCACGACCTATTACCCGCCGACCATCGACCCCGCGGCGCTGACCCTGCTGATGCGCCCGACCACCCGCGTCGTGTTCCTCGAAAGTCCCGGCAGCCACACCTTCGAGATGCAGGATGTGCCGGCCCTGGCGCTCGCGGCGCATGCCCGCGGGGCCAAGGTGTTGATGGACAATACCTGGGGCATCCATTTCTTTCAGCCCTTTGCTCATGGCGTCGATGTCTCGATCCAGGCGCTGACGAAATATGTCGGCGGCCATTCCGACGTGCTGCTCGGCGCCATCACCACGGCCGCCGCGGACGATTGGGAGCGGGTGCGCACGACCGCCATGGCGTTTGGCCAATATGCCAGCCCCGATGATTGCTGGCTGGCGCTGCGTGGCCTGCGCACGCTTTCGGTGCGGCTCTATCACCAGATGGAATCGGGGCTGCGCGTGGCGCGCTGGCTGGCTTCGCGCCCGGAGGTCGAAACCGTGCTGCATCCCGCGCTGCCGGACGCGCCAGGCCACGCCATCTGGCAGCGCGACTATCGCGGTGCGTGCAGCCTGTTCGGCGTGGTCTTCCGCCCCGAGATCACGCCCTTGTCCATGACCGCGATGATCGACGCGCTCAAGCTGTTCGGCATCGGCGCTTCCTGGGGCGGCTATGAGAGCCTCGCCCTGCCCACCACCGGCACCATCCGGCGCAGTGTCTCCGCCCCATTGGCCGGCCCGGCGGCGCGCTTCCATATCGGGCTTGAGGATCCCGCCGATCTCATCGCCGATCTCGAACGCGCCTTCACGCTGTTGCGGCGCGCCTGAGAGTTTGCAAAAGAATGCCCTCGTGCCCCAGAATCGACCGGGAAAAATCAATATTTTCAGAGGGCAGTCTTTTGCAAGTTCGATTGATTTTCACGCTCCGAGCGCGCAGGTGGCGCAGAGCCCCTCGGCCTCGATGGTGGCGCCAGCGACCATGAAAGCGAAGCGCTTCGCTGCCTGCGCGAGCGCCAGGGTAACCTCGGCGGCGTCAATCTCGAGCACTTGGCCGCAGCGGCGGCAGATGAGGAATTGCGCGGCGTGGCCAGCCTCGTGGCCGATGCAGCCGACGAACGCCGAGAGCCGCGCGATGCGATGGATCAGCCCCTGTTCGAGCAGGAAATCAAGCGCGCGATAGACGGTGGGCGGCGCCGCGCGGGCGTGGCGGAGGCGCAGCGCCGCAAGCAGGTCATAGGCGCCGATCGGCGCGCCGGCCTCGAGGACGAGTTGCAGCACCTCGCGCCTGAGCGCTGTCAGCCGCGCCCCGCGCGCCTTGGTGATCGCCTCGGCGCGGGCCAGCAGCATGGCCGAGGATGGCGCGGGCGGTCGCTTTCCTTTCTGCATGGTTAGGGCAATCTAAGGCTTCCGAGGAAAAACAGCCATGAGCCAAACCGCGACGCCCGGACTTGATGATCTGCTCGCCGCCCTCCGCTTCGATGCCGCGGGGCTGATCCCGGCGATTGCCCAGGAAGCCGCGAGCGGCGAGGTGCTGATGCTGGCCTGGATGGACCGCGCCGCCATCATCGAGACGGTCGCCACCTTGCGCGTCTGCTATTTCAGCCGCAGCCGCGGCCGGCCCTGGCGCAAGGGCGAAACCTCGGGGCAGGTGCAGCATCTTGTTGAACTCCGCGTCGATTGCGACGGCGATACGCTGCTCGTGCTGGTGCGCCAGGAAGGTGTTGCCTGCCACACCGGGCGGCGTTCCTGCTTCTTCCGCGCCCTCCGCGCCGGTACCTTCAGCGTGATCGCCGCACCGCTGATTGCCCCCGAGACGCTTTATGGAGAGCGCGATGGCTAAAAGACGGGTTGCCGGGCAGGGTCGGGCCGCTAAACTCCCCTACATGCCAATGTATTCGCCGACGCCGTGTTGGCGGCTATCCCGATGACGCGCCCCGCCCCCTGCCTACCGCCGCTGCCGCAATTTCCGGTGGAGATTCCAACCCCCGATCTCTCCCCCTGGCTGAGCGAGCATCAGGGTATTCCGGGCGTCATCACCCGCGATTCGGGCCGCCCTGGCCCGCATGTCGCGCTCACCGCGCTGGTTCATGGCAACGAGATTGCCGGCGCCGTGGCGCTCGATCGGCTGCTGCGCGAGGGCGTGCGGCCCGCGCGCGGGCGGCTTACGTTCGGCTTCGTCAACCTCGCCGCCTTTGCCCGCTTCGATCCGCGCCAGCCCACCGCCTCGCGCTTCGTCGATGAGGACATGAACCGCCTCTGGGATCGTGCCCTGCTCGATGGCCCGCGGCGCTCCAGCGAGTTGGACCGGGCGCGCGAGATCCGACCGTTGATCGAAACCGTCGATGTGCTGCTCGATCTCCATTCCATGCTGTGGCTGTCGGGCCCGCTGATCCTTTGCGGCCCGGCCGCGCCGAGCCGCGATCTCGCGCTCGGTCTTGGCGCGCCGGAACTCGTGGTGATCGATCCCGGCCATGTCAGCGGCCGGCGGTTGATCGACTACGATTGTTTCAGCGTCGGCCCGGCCGCCGCCTGCCTGGTCGAGGCCGGCCAGCACTGGCAGGCGGCGACGGTTGAGACCGCGCTCAGCAGCATTGCCGGTTGCCTCGCCCATACCGGGCTGCTCGCGCGCCATCCGGCGCTGCCGCAATGCCCGAGCGGCACGCCGCGGCTGGCCGAAGTGTGCGAGGCAGTCACCGCGCAAACCAGCCGCTTCGTCTTCACCGAGCCTTTCATGGGCAACACCGTGCTGGCCCGCCAGGGCACGCTGATCGGGCGCGATGACGGGCACGACATCCGCACCCCGCATGACGATTGCCTGCTGATCATGCCCAATCTGCGCCCCGCGCCGGGCCATACCGCGGTTCGCCTGGCGCGCTTTCTCGCGCCGCGCGGCCAGGAATAGCAGCGGGGACGAAAGCCTGGCCGGGCTATTCGGCGCGCCGCGCCAGCCGCGCCGCGAGTTCCCCATGCACGCGCTCGGCGAGTGCGCGGAATGCTTCGGCGGGGGCGCTTTCGGGCGCGTGGGCGACAATCGGCGTGCCGGCATCACCGCCCTCGCGCACCGCGAGCAGAAGGGGAATTTCGCCGAGAAACGGCACACCGAGCCGCTCGGCCTCGGCCCGCGCCCCGCCATGGCCGAAGATTTCGGTGCGATGGCCACAAGCGGGGCAGCAGAAATAGCTCATGTTCTCGACCAGGCCGAGCACCTTGACGCCGACCTTCTCGAACATTTTCACCCCCCGCCGGGCATCGGCGAGCGCCACGTCCTGTGGTGTCGAGACGATCACCGCGCCCGCGAGATCGACGCGCTGGGCGAGCGTGAGCTGGGCATCACCGGTGCCGGGCGGCAGGTCGATCACCATAACATCAAGCTTTCCCCAGGCGACCTGCTCCATCAATTGCTGCAACGCGCCCATCACCATCGGCCCGCGCCAGATCATCGCGGTGTCGGGATCGACGATGAAGCCGATCGACATGACCTCCACCCCCCAGGCACTGAGCGGCACCATCTGCTCGCCCCGGATCTCTGGCCGGCGTGCGAGCCCGAGCATTTTCGGCAGGCTCGGGCCATAGATATCGGCATCCAGCAGGCCGACGGCGAGGCCGCGCCCGGCCAAAGCCACGGCGAGATTGACCGCGACCGTCGATTTGCCGACGCCGCCCTTGCCCGAGGCTACCGCGATCACCGCGCCCGCGCCGCTCAGCAGTTTGGGCAGGGATTGCGGCGAGGGTGGGTGGCCGTGGCCGGCGCGCGGGGCGGGGGGTGGTGTCGCCGGGGCGTCGCGATGCGCGGTCAGCACCACGGTGGCATTTTTCACCCCGCCCTGGCGGGCGAGCAGCGCCTCGGCCGCGCGGCGCACGCTTTCCATGGCAGCGGCCTGCTCGCGGCGGACCTGGAGCGTCATCTGCACCAGCCCGTCCTTGACGAGCAAGCTGTCGATCAGCCCGGCGCTCACGATGTCCTGGCCCGAGACGGGATCGCGGAGCGTGGCGAGGGCGGCGCGCAGGGCTTCTGGGGTGGGCTCGGTCATCCGCTTGCAAACCCTTTCAGTCCGGTCATTATGCGCCGCGGCCAATGGCCTTGGGCGTCGTGGGAAGGATATGAACCGTTCCGCCCGGAACGCCAATGGCCCGGCGCCGCGGTCTCGAAGGGAGCAACTCTCGCATGTCCTGGCATAATGGCGGATCGGGTCCGTGGGGGCCGTCCCGCCCCGGCGGGAATCGTGGGGAGCCGCCCTGGGGCGGTGGTCTGCCGCCGGAATTCGCCGCCTGGCTGCTGCGCCTGCAGCGCGGGCTCGCGGGTCTGGCACCCGGTGGCGGTGGCCCGACGCGCCTCGTGCTCGCGCTCATCGCGGCGATCGCGGTGTTGTGGCTGGCCAGCGGTTTTTTCCGCGTCCAGCCCGATCAGCAGGGCGTGGTGCTGCGTTTCGGCGCCTTCGTCCGTCTCGCGCCGCCAGGGCTCGGCTACCATCTGCCTTGGCCGATCGAGAGCGTGCTGCGCCCGGCGGTGACACGCATCAACCGCGTCGAGATCGGCTATCGCTCCGATACCCCCGCCGAGACCGAGGGGCGCGACGTCACCGAGGAAAGCCTGATGCTCACCGGCGACGAGAATATCATCGATATCGACTTCACCGTGTTCTGGCGCATTGCCAACGCGCCCGACTATCTGTTCAATATCCGTCATCCCGCCGGCACGGTGAAATCGGTCGCCGAGAGCGTGATGCGCGAGGTCATCGGGCGCACGCCGATCCAGCCGGCGCTGACCGGCGCGCGCGGCGCGATCGAGGAGGCGGTGCGGCAGGGTGCGCAGGCAATCCTCGATCGCTATCACGCCGGGATCGAGGTCACCCAGGTGCAGCTCCAGAAAGTCGATCCGCCGCCCGCCGTGATCGACAGCTTCCGTGACGTCCAGCGCGCCAATACCGATGCCGAGCGTATGCGCAACGAGGCCGAGGCCTATCGCAACGACATCATCCCGCGGGCCCGCGGCGAGGCGGCGCGTATCACCGCCGAGGCCGACGGCGCCCGCCAAGCGGCGATCGCCGAAGCCGCCGGCGCCGGCCAGCGTTTCGACAGCGTGCTTTCCGCCTATCGCGCCGCCAAGGACATCACGCTTGAGCGGCTCTATATCGAAACCATGGAGCAGGTCGCGCTCAAAAGCCACGTCACGGTGATCGACCCGGCGGTAAAGGGTCTTCTGCCGGTCCTGCCGCTCGGGACGAGCGATGCCGCGCCCGCGCCTGCCAGCCCGACAACCGTCGGCAAGGCGGGCGCGCCATGAGCCGCCCCGTCCTCGCCCTGATCGCGGCATTGATTGTGCTCGCGGTCGGGCTCGACGCGACCTTCTTCACGGTGCCGCAGACGGCGCAGGCGCTGATCGTCCAACTCGGCCAGCCCAGGCGGCTGATCACCACACCGGGGCTGCATGCGCGGCTGCCCCTGGTGCAAACCGTGATCATCTTCGATCGCCGCCTGCTCGATGACGAGATGGCCGGCGAGGAGGTCATCCTCGGCGATCAGCGGCGCCTTATCGTCGATAGCTTCACCCGCTATCGCATCATCGATCCGCTGCAATATTTTCAGGCCGTCGGCCCCAGCGAGGAGGCGATCCACGCCCGGCTCGATGCCGTGGTCTCGGGCAGCCTGCGCCGGGTGCTGGGCGGCGAGACGCTGCTCGGGGTCCTCTCGATCGATCGCGACCGCATCATGAGCCGCATCCGTGAACAGGTGAACAAGGAGATGAATGGCTTTGGCATCAGCATCGAGGATGTGCGCATCCGCCGCGCCGACCTACCGGCGGAGAACACCCAGGCGATCCTGAGCCGCATGCAATCCGAACGCGAGCGGGTGGCCAAGCAGGCTCGCGCCGAAGGGGCGGAAGCCGCGGCGCGCATTCGCGCGAATGCCGAGCGCGACCGCGCCGTGTTGCTCGCCGAAGCGCGCGGCACGGCGGAGCGGCTGCGCGGCGAGGGCGAGCAGAAGGCGATCGCGCTCTATGCCGCGGCCTATCAGCAGGATCCGCAATTCTTCGCTATCTGGCGCACGCTGAGCGCCTATCGCGACGGATTGGCAAACCCGGCCAATCGTCTGGTGCTGAGCCCCGACAGCGAGTTCCTGCGCTATCTGCATGGCACGGCGAATTCTCCGTAGGCCGGGATGCTTGCGCAAACGCCGGATCGAGACCAATTTTCGGAGAGCCTCCGAGGGACAGGATTTTCATGACCGACGCTCTTTTTCGCCCGTTGCGCGCTGCCGTCCTGGCCGCGTTGTTCCTCATCCCGGCGGTCTTGCCGGCCGCGGCGCGCGAGGCACCCGCGAGCTTCGCCGATCTCGCGGCCGACCTTCTGCCCGGTGTGGTCAATGTCTCGAGCAGCCAGAACGTCCAGGCGCGCGCCGGCAATATGCCGGAAATGCCGGTATTTCCCCCAGGCTCGCCCTTTGAGCAGTTTTTTCATGATTTCATGGAGAAGAACCGTCCCGGCGGCGGTGGCGGGCATGGCGGTGAGGGCCAGGACGAGGACCAGGGCCCGGTGCGCAAGATGCAGAGCCTCGGCTCGGGCTTCGTCATCGACTCCTCCGGCATCGTCGTCACCAACAACCACGTCATCGACGGCGCCGACGAGATCACCGTGACCCTGCAGGACGGCACCTCGATGAAGGCCAAGCTCATCGGCCGTGACGACCGCACCGACATCGCCGTTCTTCAGGTCAAGCCGGAGAAGCCACTGCACGCGCTGGTCTTTGGCGATTCGTCGAAGATGCGGGTGGGTGACTGGGTGCTGGCGATCGGCAATCCATTTGGCCTGGGTGGCACTGTCACCGCCGGCATCGTCTCGGCGCGCGGGCGCGATATCCGCCAGGGACCGTATGACGATTTCATCCAGACCGATGCGCCGATCAATCGCGGCAATTCCGGCGGGCCGCTGTTCAACATGGATGGCGAGGTGATCGGCATTAACACCGCGATCTACTCGCCCTCGGGAGGCTCGATCGGCATCGGCTTCGCCATTCCTTCCAACATGGCGAAAAACGTCGTGGCGCAGCTCACCAAATATGGCAAGCCGCGGCGCGGCTGGCTCGGCGTGCGCATCCAGCAGGTAACGCCCGATATCGCTGAAAGCGTCGGGCTGAAACCACCCTCCGGCGTGATGGTGGCCGGCGTCACCGAAGGCGGACCGGCTGACAAAGCGCAGATCCACAATGGTGATATCATCCTGAAATTCAACAATCAGCCGGTGAAGGAGCTGCATAACCTGCCGCGCATGGTCGCCGAGACGGCGATCGGGGCGGAGGTGCCGATAGTAATCTGGCGCGACGGCAAGGAACAGACGGTGACGGCCGAGATCGCCGAAATGCCTGACGACGAGAAGTCGGCGGCTCTCGCCACGCCCGCGCCGCCCCCCGCCGCGCCGCCGGTCGCGATCTCCGGCCTCGGCCTCAAGGTGGCGCCGATCGGGCCGGAAATGCGGGAGAAATTCCAGCTCAACGCCGACCAGAAAGGCGTCGTGATCACCGATGTCAATTCCGACAGCGCCGCCGCCGAGCGCGGTCTGCGCCCCGGCGATGTCATCGTGCAGGTGCAGCAGGAGGAGGTGAACAATCCCGCCGATGTCGAGGCGCGGGTGAACCGGGCGCGCAAGCAGAATCGCAAAATGGTGCTGATGCTGATCCAGGG
Organism: Pseudomonadota bacterium; assembly: GCA_021801255.1. Lineage (GTDB taxonomy): Bacteria > Pseudomonadota > Alphaproteobacteria > Acetobacterales > Acetobacteraceae > Acidibrevibacterium. The sequence continues at coordinate 885 of JAJYYH010000038.1, read as the reverse complement.
CCAGGACGGGCTACGCTGGGTGCCGGTGCCGCTGTCCGCTGCCAGCCCCGGCGGCCATAAGCCGGCACCGGGATAAAAAGCGGTCAGGGGCTGAAAAGCAATCGAATTAGGCAGTGTTGAGAAATACACGCTGCAGGGTGATTATCAGACCAGGGGCTTCGCCCCCTCTCCCCATAGGAACCCCACCAAAGCTGAAGTTCAACAGTGCGGGCCCGTTTCCCGAATTGTGAGATGAATCGTTTCAATGGGTTACGCAACGGGCGGGGTGATTTTCTGCTGGAATGTGGTGCCACGTTTTGCGACAATTGTCGCCATATAACCTTTTATATTGACCCATAATCGTGCTATTAATGCGGTGTCTCGTTGGAGCGCACCCCAGGATTTTTGGGGAGATGCGGCCGCATCGCGAGAACGCTTGCCAGTGGCTCGGCCGCGCCAGGCATGTCCGTCGGCGATCGCCCCGACCACCCGCCTCACGCAGCCCACAGTCGAAATTCGGCCGGAATTGTGCGTTTTAAATCTGGGGGCGAACAGAGGGCGAAGTCCTGGCACAAAAATCGTAAATTGTGCAACGCTGGGGCGGCGGCCGTATAAGATTAAGCGTGTCCCAGCGTCTCTTAATCGGCCCGCAACCCTTGCAATTTCAGTAGGATTGGGCATACAGATTGAGTAGGGCTTGCAGACAGATTTTTTGTCGTCGTTTCGCGACACGTGAAGAAAATGTGCGGGGGAATTGCTCCGTGGTTCTGATGAGCAATCTATTAATTAGTCCATAAGTATATTCATATTCATGCGGCGTATTTGAGCGATGGCTTTTGAAAGAAGGATCTGATTTTTCGTGCGTCATTTTGTAACGCTCGCATCGCACGGCGAACCTTCCTGGCG
>JAJYYH010000009.1 GCA_021801255.1 Pseudomonadota bacterium | reverse complement strand
TTCCGCCTCGCTGAGCCCTTTCTGAAACTGCACCGAATTGCGCGCCATTGGCCAACCCCTTGTTAATCCACCGCATCCGAGCAATTGAACCACAGCAGAGTCGGCTGAGCAAGGTGCGTAATCAGGATGTTTTTAATGAAGAGGAGCGCGCTAATTTTATGCGCGCGGAGCCTAAAGCAGACGCCTTTCTTCACCCCTTCATTGGCACGGATGAATTTCTTTATGGTCTAAAACGCTGGATTTTGAATCTCAAAAGCGCAACGCCAAACGAGCTTGCCGGGATGCCGCACGTCAAGGCGCGAATGCGGGCCGTGCGTCAGTTTCGGCACAAAAGCAAGCGGCTTAGCACGCTCGACATCGCGAATTACCCCGAGCGATACAATGTCACCGTCATCCCCGACCGCCCCTTCGTGGTGATCCCGAAAGTTAGTTCCGAGCGCCGCGAGTATTTGCCGATCGGCTGGCTGGCGCCGCCAGTTATTCCAAGCGATCTCGTTTTCGTTCTCCTTGACGCCACCCTCTGGCATTTCGGCATCCTGACCTCGGCGATGCACATGGCCTGGCTGCGCCAGATCGGCGGCCGGCTGAAAAGCGATTATCGCTATTCGATCAGTCTGGTTTACAACACCTTCCCCTGGCCGGAGGCGGATGAGAGAGAGCGCCGGCGGATCGAGGCGTTGGCGCAAGCGGTAATTGACGCGCGGGCGCAATTCCCCGGCGCGACGCTGGCAGCGCTTTATGATCCCGATCTGATGAAATCCGCGCTCCGCCGCGCCCATGCGGCGCTCGATCGCGCCGTGGACCGGCTCTATCGCCCCGCCCCGTTCGCCTCCGAGCGCGAGCGCGCCGAGCACCTGTTCGCGCTTTATGAGCGCCAAAGCGCGCCGGCGCTCGCCGCCATGCAGCCGGCCGCGAAAAAGCGAAAATCCGCCGCCGCTCGCCAGTCGTTCTGATGACGGCGACGGCGATGAGCACGGCGCGGATCATGGCGGCAGGATAGCGCGCGGGCGATCGCTACCTCTGGCCGAAGCAACCCGGCGCCGTCCCAAGGGGGCGATTTCCGAAAAGTTGGTTGCCATGTGGTTGCCAGGGTTTCTAGCCGGCCCTGCCGCCCATCGCTAACCCATTGAAACGATTGGCGGACCCGACACGATTCGAACGTGCGACCTTCGCCTTCGGAGGGCGACGCTCTATCCAGCTGAGCTACGGGTCCGGCAGCGCCTCATACCGCGAACCCACGGGCGCGGCAACAGGCCGGGTTTCACCCGATGCCGCATTGCGCCAAGCTGCATTGCGACAAGCTGGGGCCAGCCTCGCTTATTTTGCCTCGATCAATCCCCCACCCGCCCCTTACGCCGCCGTGCCGCCGACGGTGAGGGAGGCGAGCTTGAGGGTTGGCTGGCCGACGCCCACCGGCACGCCCTGGCCGTTCTTGCCGCAGGTGCCGATGCCCGGGTCGAGCGCCAGGTCATCGCCGATCATCTCGACCCTGGTCAGCGCCTCCGGTCCGTTGCCGATCAAGGTCGCCCCCTTGACCGGCGCGCCGACGCGGCCGTCCTCGATGAGATAGGCCTCGGAGGCCGAGAAGACGAATTTGCCCGAGGTGATATCAACCTGCCCACCGCCGAAATTCACCGCGTAGAGGCCGCGCTTGACCGAGCGGATCATCTCCTCGGCGGTCGTGTTGCCGCCCAGCATGATGGTGTTGGTCATGCGCGGCATCGGGGCGTGGGCGTAGGATTGGCGGCGGCCATTGCCGGTCGGGCGCATACCCATCAGGCGCGCGTTCTGCCGGTCCTGCATGTAGCCGGCGAGGATGCCGTCCTCGATCAGCACGGTGCGCGCCGAGGGCGTGCCCTCGTCGTCGATGGTGAGGCTGCCGCGCCGATCGGGAAGTGTGCCGTCATCAACCACGGTGACGCCGGGGGAGGCGATGCGCTGGCCGAGCAGGCCGGCGAAGGCGGAGGTTTTCTTACGGTTGAAATCGCCCTCCAGCCCATGCCCGATCGCCTCGTGCAGCAGGATGCCGGGCCAGCCGGGGCCGAGCACCACCGGCATCTCGCCGGCCGGCGCGGCGTGGCTCGCGAGATTGACCAGCGCCTGGCGCAACGCCTCATCGACGGCGTGGTGCCAATTTTCCTCGCCGGTGACGCGGCTGTAGTCGAAGCGCCCGCCGGTACCGAAACTCCCGGTTTCGCGCCGCCCATTGGCCTCCACCACCACCGCGACGTTGAAGCGCACCAGCGGGCGAAGATCGGCGAAGCGGGCGCCGTCGGGGCGCAGGATCTGCACCGCCTGCCACTCTCCAGTGAGCGAGGCCATGACCTGAACGACGCGCCGGTCCTTGGCGCGGGCATAGACATCGATCGCGCCGAGCAATGCCGCGCGGGCCTCGAATGCCATCTCGGTGAGCGGGTTGGCCTCGTCGTAGAGCCGCGCGTTGCTCCCCGGCGGGGCCGCGGCGGCGGTGCCGGAATAGCCGCTCCTGACGGCACCCACGGTCTCGGCGGCGCGGCGCAGCGCCGCCTCGCTGATCTCTCCGGCGTGGGCATAGCCGGTCGCCTCGCCGGCCACCGCGCGCAGCCCGAAGCCGAGCGCGGTATCGAAACCGGCGGCGCGGATGCGCCCGTCATCGAGGCTGACCTGCTCGCTTTCGCGATATTCGAGAAAAAGCTCGCCATCATCGGCGCCAGCGAGGGCGGACGCGGTGAGCCGCGCCGCGGTGTCGCGATCCAACGTCGCCTGGGCGCGATCGAAGAACAACCGGTCGGTCACGGAAAGCGGGGTCATGGCGTGTCCTCATATGAAACGCGTGGCCGAAGCGCGTGGAGCGCGGCGAGCACGGCGGTCAGCAGCAGCACCGCGCCCCCCTGATGCGCGACCGCCAGGGGGAGCGGCACGACGAGCAGGAGCGTCGCCACGCCAAGACCATATTGCAGCACGATCGCACCGACGAGCGCAAAGCCCGCGAGCCGCACGCGACGCGGCAGCGGTCGGGCGGCGAGGGCAAAAAGTGCGGTCGCGATCCCGGCGATCGCGCTGAGGGTCGCCCCCAGGCGGTGATCGAACTGCACGGTGGCGATGTTTTCGGTGAAATTGCGCCAGAACGGCGCCATCCGGGCGTAGCCGGCGGGCACGAGCCGCCCGTCCATCAGGGGAAACGTGTTGTAGTCAAGCCCGGCATGAATTCCGGCGACGAAGCCACCGGCGAGAATGGTGAGGACGATCGCGCCGAGGGCGAGGTACGCTGCCCGCCGCGCCGGGCGGAGCGCCCGCCCGGCGATCCCCACCGGCATGAACTCGGAGAGCGCGGTCCAGAAAATCACCGCATAGAGCAGCAGCGCGAGGCCGAGATGGATCACCAGCCGGGGTGCCGCGACGGCCGTGCTCGCGGGGAAAAATCCCGAGGCGACCATGAACCACCCGACAGCGCCTTGCAGGGCTCCGAGGGCGAAAATCACCGCCAGCCGCGCGCGGAGGCCGGCACGGAGCCGCCCCGTCAGCCAGAACCCGAGGAACGGCAGCAGGAACGCCACGCCGAGCAGCCGCCCCCACAGCCGGTGCAGCCATTCGAGCCAGAATAACCGCTTGAAGCCCGCGATCCCCATGCCCTCGTGCAGCAGGTGGTATTGCGGGATTTGCTGATAGAGCGCGAACAGGCGCCGCCACTCGGCCTCGGAGAGCGGCGGCAGCGTGCCCGAGATCGGCGCCCATTCCATGATCGAGAGCCCCGAGCCGGAAAGCCGGGTCGCGCCGCCCAGCACCACCATCACCCCGATCATGGCGGCCACCCCGAGCAGCCACGACGCCACCAGGCGGCGCGCGCCGGAGCCGGCGGCGCGGCCGGCGGGAAGCGCGCCGGAGAGCCCGGTGAGATCGAACGGCATGGCGCGGCTTACCTCGGCATGGCTGCGGAACGCCTCAGATATAGAGAGGGCATGACGCCCTGCCGAGGGGGATCAGCCATCGACGGCGGCAAGCAGCGCCAAAGCCTCGGCCTCCATCGCCGCGGGCGGTTGCGTGGCATCAACCACGAGCGGGTGCTCCGCCGGGCCGGGCGCTTCGAGCGTCGCGAACTGGCTCGCGAGCAGGGCGGGCGGCATGAAATGGCCACGCCGCCGCGCGAGCCGGGCGGCGATCACGGCCTCGGGGGCCGCGAGAAACACCAGCGCCACCCCAAGCCGCTCGGCGGCCGGGCCGAGGATGCGGTCGCGATAGGCGCGCTTGAGGGCGGAGCAGGTGATGATGCCGGGCTCTCCCGCTTCCCGCCGGGCGGCGATCCAGGCCTTGATGCGATCGAGCCAGGGTCCGCGGTCGTCATCGGAGAGCGCGACACCGGCGGCCATTTTCGCGACGTTTTCCGGCGGATGCAGGGCGTCGCCCTCCTGGAACGGCCAGCCCAGCGCCGCCGAGAGCGCCTGGGCGAGCGTCGTCTTGCCAACCCCCGAGACCCCCATCACGAGCGCCACCAAAGGCCGCATGATCAGGCTGCGGCCGTCCGGTCGAGCCGCGCGACGCCGCCGGGGCCGGCGATGTAGGCGCGCGCGGCGCGGCCAAGAAAAAATCCGGTCTCGATCACGCCGACCAGAGCGCGCAATTCGCTATCGCGCCGCGCCGGGTCGGGGATGGCCGCGCCGAGCGCGGAAAAATCGCAGTCGAGGATGAAGTTTCCCTCATCGCTGACGAACGGCTCGCCGCCAGGCTGGACGCGGAGCGTCGGTTCGGCGCCGCGATCGGCGATCTTGCGCGACGTCGCCTCCCAGCCAAAGCGCACCACCTCGACCGGCACCTTGAGCGAGAGATGGTCGGCGAGCTTGCTCGCATCCCCCATGATGATGAAGCGCCGGGCGGCGTCGGCCACGATTTTTTCGCGCAACAAGGCACCGCCAAACCCCTTGATGAGATCGAGCCCGGCGCGGGTGATCTGATCGGCGCCATCGATCGCGAGATCGACCACCGGATCAGCGGCGAAATCGGTGAGCGGCACGCCGAATTTCCGGGCAAGATCGGCGGTCGAACGCGAGGTCGGGATGCCGCGCACCCGCAATCCCTCGGCGCGGATGCGCGCGCCGAGCAATTCGATCATGAAGGCCGCGGTCGAGCCGGTGCCGAGCCCGAGCACCATGCCGTCGGCGATTTCGGCGACCGCCGCCGCCGCCGCCTGCCGCTTCAAGTTATTTTGATCCATGCCGCATCCCCTCTGTCCCCGAGCCCTTGCATCCCGACGCCAGCCCGGACCAGCATAGCCCCTAGCAATGCGCCCAGCATAACGCGGTGTCGCGGCCTTGTCCCGCGCGGCTTGGCGCCTGGTGCATGGACGCGCCGAGCGCGGTAGTCTCGGCGCCGATTTCCTGAAGGAGGCCCTGAAGTGCGCAATCCCCTGGCCCAGCTTGCCGCCCTCGGCCAATCGGTCTGGCTCGATTTCGTGAGCCGGCCCCTGCTCACCGGGGGCGGCCTCCTCCGGCTGATCGCCGAGGATGATTTGCGCGGCGTCACCTCCAACCCCTCGATTTTTGAAAAAGCGATCGCCGATTCGAGCGATTACGACGCCGATCTCATCGCCGCCGTGCGCGAGGCCGACCGCCCGCTGGGCGCCCTCTTCGAGCATCTCGCCATCGCCGATATCCGCCTGGCCGCCGATCAGCTCCGCCCGGTCTATGAGCGCACCCAGGGCGTCGATGGCTATGTCAGCCTTGAGGTTTCGCCCTATCTCGCGATGGACACGGAGGCCACGATCCACGAGGCGCGGCGGCTCTGGCGCGCCGTCGATCGCCCCAATCTGATGATCAAGGTGCCAGGCACCGCGCCCGGCGTGCCAGCGATCCGGACCCTGATCGGGGACGGCATCAACGTCAATGTCACGCTGCTGTTCGCGATCAACGCCTATGAGGCGGTGGCCGAGGCCTATATGGCCGGGCTTGAGGCGGCCAAAGCCGCCGGGCGCGAGATCGGCGCCATCGCCTCGGTCGCGAGCTTTTTCGTCAGCCGCATCGATGCGGCGGTCGAACGCGAGGTCGGACGCCGGCTCGAGACGGCGCGTGGGAGCGAGGCCGAGGCGCTCCGCGGCCTGCTCGGCCGGGTCGCCATCGCCAATGCCAAGCGCGCCTATCAACGCTACAAGGCGCTGGTCGCCGCGCCGCGCTGGCGGAAACTCGCGCAACTCGGGGCGCGCCCGCAACGCCTGCTCTGGGCCTCGACCGGCACCAAAAGCAAGGATCTGCCGGATACTCTCTATGTCGATCAGTTGATCGGCGCCGAGACCGTCAACACCATGCCGCCGGCGACGATGGATGCGGTGCGCGCGCATGGCCGCGCCGAACTCACCATCGAGCGCGATCTCGACGCCGCCGAGCAGGTTCTCGCGACGATGGCGCGGCTTCACCTCTCGCTCGATGCGATCACCGAGGAACTGGTGGAAGATGGCGTGCGCCGCTTCGCCGCGGACGCCGACAAGCTCTACGCCGCCCTCGCCCGCCGCCGCACCGGCGTGCTCGATGGCCCCACCCCGCGCCAGACCATCGCCCCGGGCGATGCCGCCGCACGCTACGCGGAAGAGCTGAAACGCTGGCGCGAGGAGGGATTGGTCCGCCTGCTCTGGCAGCGCGACAGCGCGCTCTGGAGCGGCGGCGATGAGGACCAGTGGCTCGGCTGGCTCGACATCGTCGCCGCCGAACAGGCGGATGCCGCCGGCCTCGCCGCTTTCGCCGCGCGCGCCCGCCAGCAGGGCATCGCCCATGTCGTGCTGCTCGGCATGGGCGGCTCCAGCCTCGGCGCCGAGGTGCTCGCACGCACCCTTGCCCCCGCGCGCGGGCCGCGCTTTCACATGCTTGACAGCACCGATCCGGCTTCGGTCGCGGCCATCGATCAGGCGATCGAGATCGCGCGCACGCTGTTCATCGTCGCGAGCAAATCGGGCAGCACGCTGGAACCCGAGATCATGCGCCGCTATTTCTTCGCGCGCGCTAAAAATCCCGCCCATTTCATCGCCATCACCGATCCCGGCTCGGCGTTGGAAAAAACTGCCCGGGCGGATGGCTATGCCGAGGTGTTCCACGGCGTGAAAGAAATCGGCGGGCGCTATTCGGTGCTGTCGAAATTCGGCCTGGTGCCGGCCGCCCTGCTCGGCATCGATATCGCCGATCTTCTCGCCCTGGCGTCACGGATGGTGAACAGTTGCGGCCCCGATGTCCCGCCCGAGGAAAATCCCGGCGTCGCACTCGGCATTTTTCTCGGAACGCATGCCATGCTCGGCCATGACAAGGTGAGCGTCATCGCCTCGCCCGGCATTGCCAGTATCGGCGCCTGGGTGGAACAGCTATTCGCCGAATCGACCGGCAAGCACGGCAAGGGCCTTGTTCCCATCGTCAACGAGCCGGGGCTTGCGCCGGCGCACTATAGCGAGGACCGCGTCTTCATCTATCTTGAACACGCCGAGACCGCCGATCCGGCGCAAGCCCGCCTGATTGCCGAACTCACCGCTGCGGGGCGGCCGGTTGCGCGCATTCTGGTGCCGAGCGCGCGCCAGATCGGGGAAGAATTTTTCCGCTTCGAGATGGCAACCGCGGTTGCCGGCAGCGTCCTCGGCATCAACCCCTTCGATCAGCCCGATGTCGAGGCGAGCAAGCTGAAAACCAAGGCGCTGACCGCGGATTTCGAGCGAAGCGGGGCATGGCCGGAAACCCCGCCGCTCCTGGAGGCCGAGGGCATCGCGGTTTTCGCCGATCCCGTCAATGCCGGCGCGCTGCAAGGCGCAACCACACTGGCGGCGGCACTCCGCGCCCATTTCGCGCGCGCCAAGCCGGGCGATTACGCCGCACTGCTCGCCTATCTCGCCGAAACCCCCGAGCATGACGCGGTTTTGCAGAAGATGCGGCGGCTGATCACGGAAAAAACCCGCCTTCCGAGCTGCCTCGGCTACGGGCCGCGTTTTCTGCACTCGACCGGGCAGGTCTATAAGGGCGGGCCGAATTCCGGCCTGTTTGTCGAAATCACCACCGCCGATGCAACCGATCTGGCGATTCCCGGCCAGCGGGCGAGCTTTGGCGTGGTGAAAGCGGCGCAGGCCTTGGGCGATCTCGCGGTTCTGGTCGAGCGCGGCCGGCGGGTGCTCCGCGTGCATCTCGGCAAGGGCCCGGCAGAGGGGCTGCCGGCCCTCGCGGCGGCGCTCGCGGCGGCGCTCGGCTGATCATTTTGCGCGTCATGGCAACGGAGGAGGGGGAAAAAATCATGCAACTCGGGGTCATCGGGCTTGGCCGCATGGGCGGCAATATCACGCGGCGGCTGATGCGCCATGGCCATCAGGTGAATGTGTTCGACGTTGCCCCCGATGCCGTGGCCGCCCTCGCCCGCGAGGGCGCCGTGGGCGCGGACTCGCTCGAAAATCTCGCGGCCGCCCTCAAGCCGCCGCGCATCGCCTGGGTGATGCTGCCGGCCGGCCGCATCACCGAGGAAACCATCGCGACGCTCGCCGATCTTTTTGCCCCTGGAGACATCATCATCGATGGCGGCAACAGTTTTTTCAAGGATGACATCCGCCGCGCCGAGACGCTCACGCCGCGCGGGCTGCACTACGTCGATGTCGGCACCTCGGGCGGGGTCTGGGGTCTGGAGCGCGGGTTCTGCATGATGATCGGCGGCGAGAATGCGGTGGTTGGCCGGCTCGATCCGATTTTCCAGGCCCTCGCCCCCGGTATTGGCGATATCGCGCGCACGCCGAAGCGGGAAAATTTCGATCCCCGCGCGGAACAAGGCTATCTCCATGTCGGGCCAGCAGGCGCCGGGCATTTCGTCAAAATGGTGCATAACGGCATCGAATACGGCTTGATGCAGGCCTATGCCGAGGGTTTTGATATTCTCCGCCACCGGGTCTCGGCGCATCTCGCGGCCAATGAACGCTTCGATCTCAATCTTGCCGATATCGCCGAGGTCTGGCGCCGGGGCAGCGTGGTTTCGTCCTGGCTGCTCGATCTCACCGCCGCCGCGCTCGCCGAAAGCCCCGATCTCGCGCATTTTTCCGGCGCGGTCGCGGATTCCGGGGAAGGCCGCTGGACGATCGAGGCGGCGATCGCGGAGGCGGTGCCGGCGAATGTGCTCTCAGCCGCGCTTTATGCGCGTTTCCGCTCGCGCGAGAGCGAAAGCTTCGCCGACAAGCTGCTGTCGGCCATGCGCTATGGCTTCGGCGGCCATGTCGAGAAGCCGGCGCCGCAGCGCGGCGTGCCGTGATGGCCGCGCATATTTCCCGCGATCTTGCGGGTCTCGGCGCTGCGGCCGCGCAATGGTTCGCCGAACGCATCGCCCGCGCGGCGCCGCCGGTGCGGGTCGCGCTCTCAGGGGGGGAAACACCGCGCGCGATGTTCGCCAAACTCGCGGCCCCGCCCTTCGCCACGACGATCCCCTGGGCGCGGGTGCATTTCTTCTGGGGCGATGAGCGCTTCGTGCCACCCGATCATCCCGCGAGCAACTATCGCATGGCGCGCGAGACGCTGTTCGCGCATATCAAAATTCCCCCCGCCAACCTCCATCCCATGCCAACCGACACCAGCGCGGCGGACGCGGCGGCGCGCTATGAAGCGCTGCTGCAACACTGGTATGGCGCCGCTGAATTCGACCCCACGCGGGCGCTGTTCGACGTGGTGTTTCTCGGCCTCGGCGAGGACGGCCACACGGCGTCGCTGCTCCCCGGCCAGGACGTGCTGCGGGAGCGGCGGCGCTGGGTTGCGGTGGTGGCAAAAGGGCGGCCCGAGACGCGCCTCACGCTGACCTACCCGGCGCTCGAAAGCGCGCGCGATGTCGCGTTTCTCGTGGCCGGGGCGGCCAAGGCGGCGATGGTGCGCGCCGTGCGCGAAGGCACGATCGACGTCCCGGCGGCGCGGCTCAAACCCCTGGGCCCGATTACCTGGTTCCTCGACACGGCCGCGGCCTCTTGACCCGGCCTTGAGCCGCCGCGACAGTCAGCGGCCAGAGGGATGGGGATCACGGTCATGGGTGATGCAAGGACGAGGTGGAGCGCGCGGCGCTGGCTGATCGCCGGCTTGCTCGCCACGCTGTGCGCCACCCCGGCGCTGGCCCGGGACGCGCTCACGCTCGGGATGGTGCTGGAGCCGCCGGGCCTCGACCCGACCGCTGGCGCCGCCGCGGCGATCCGCGAAGTGACGTATGACAATATTTTCGAGGGTCTGACACGCATCGATGGTGCCGGCCACGTCGTGCCGGGGCTTGCCGCATCCTGGACGATCTCGCCCGATGGCAAAGCCTACACCTTCGCGCTCCATTCCGGCGTCATCTTCCACGACGGCACCGAATTCAACTGCGCGATCGTGCAATTTTCCTACAACCGCGCCCGCGCGCCCGACAGCACCAATGCGCAAAAGGAGTTATTCGAGCCGATCGCCGATATCGCCTGCCCCGATCCGCATACCGCGGTGGTCACGCTGAAGCGCCCCGATGCCGCGTTCCTGTTCGGCATGGGCTGGGGCGACGCGGTGATGGTCGCGCCCAATTCGGCCGCCGGCAACCAGACCCATCCGATCGGCACCGGCCCGTTCCGCTTCACCAACTGGGTGAAGGGCGATCGCGTCGAGATGGCGCGGTTCGATCACTATTGGGGCGCCGCGCCCAAACTCGCGCGCGTCACGTTCAAGTTCGTGGCCGACCCGGCGGCGGCGGCGGCGGCGTTGCTCGCCGGCGATATCGACGCCTTCGGCAATTTTCCCGCCCCCGAAATTCTCCCGCAGCTCCGCGCGGATGGGCGCTTCGCGGTGGTGATCGGGTCCACCGAAGGCAAAACCATCCTGGCGCTCAACAACGCGCGCAAACCCTTCGACGACATTCGCGTGCGCCGCGCACTCGCCTATGCGATCGATCGCAAGGCGCTGGTGCAGGCGACGATGTCGGGGCTCGGCACCATCATCGGCTCGCACTACACGCCGAACGATCCCGGCTTCATCGATCTCGCCGGCACCTATCCCTACGATCCCACGCGGGCAAAAGCCCTGCTGGCGGAAGCGGGGATCGCGTCGGGGACGCATTTCACGCTTGCCCTGCCACCGCCGCCCTATGCCCGGCGCGGCGGCGAGGTGATCGCGGCGATGCTCGAGGAGGTTGGGCTGCATGTCGAGCTGGTGCCGATGGAATGGGCGGAATGGCTGGATCAGGTGTTCAAGCGTTCCGATTTCGACATGACGATGATCTCCCATACCGAGGCCCGCGATCTCGCGATCTATGCGCGCGATCACTACTATTTCAATTATCACAGCGACGCCTTCCGCAGCCTCTATCAAACCTATCTCGATGCGACGGATCCCAGAACGGAGATCGATCTCCTGCAAAAAATGCAGCGCCAGTTGGCGACCGACGAGCCCAATGTGTTCCTCTACGTGCTGCCCAAGCTCGGGGTGTGGAACGCGCGTCTGCACGGTTTCTGGGTCAATGATCCGATCCCGGCCAACGATCTGAGCGCTGTCGCGTGGGGCGAATGAGCGGCGCTTGAAGAGCGGGAGGAGGCGGTGCTACGTTTTCTCGCCGGCCGGCTGCTCGCGCTCGCCTTGACGCTGCTGGCCGCGGCGGCCTTGATTTTTCTCGTGCTCGAGGTTCTGCCCGGCGATCCGGCGGCGCTCATTTTGGGGGTGAATGCGCGGCCCGACACGCTGGCCACGCTGCATCACCAGCTTGGCCTCGACCGGCCGGCAGCACTCCGTTTCCCACTGTGGATTTTCGGCCTGCTGCGCGGCGATTTTGGCGAGAGCTACACCTATCACGCCCCGGTTGCCGGGCTGATCGCCGATCGGGTCATGGTGAGCCTGCCGCTGGCTCTTCTCGCGCTGGCGCTTTCCACCACGCTGGCCATTCCGGTGGGCGTCTTTGCCGCCGCGCGGCGCCGGCGAATTGGCGATACGCTGGCCATGGCGGTGGCGCAGCTTGGCGTCGCGGTGCCGAATTTCTGGCTCGGGCTGCTGCTGATATTGCTGTTCGCGGTGAAGCTCGCCTGGCTGCCAGCGAGCGGTTTTGGCGGCTGGTCGGGAGGGATTTGGCACGGGCTGCGCTCGCTCATCCTGCCGGCGCTGGCACTCGCCTTGCCGCAGGCGGCGATCCTTGCCCGTGTCACCCGCTCGGCGGTTCTGGAAACCCTGGGCGAGGATTATCTCCGCACCGCGCTTGCCAAGGGGCTTTCCCGCAACGCCGCACTGTGGCGCCACGCGGTGCCGAACGCGCTCATCCCGGTGTTCACCATTCTCGGCCTGCAATTCTCTTTCCTGCTGGCCGGGACCATCATCATCGAGAATGTCTTTACCCTGCCGGGGCTTGGACGGCTGATTTTCCAGGCGATCGCCGGGCGTGATCTGATCGTCGTGCAGGATCTCGTGGTGCTGCTCGCGGGGAGTGTGATTGTTGTCAATTTCGCCGTTGATATCGCCTATGTGCTGGTCGATCCGCGACTTCGCCAGAGCGGGCCGCGATGAAAACCCTGGCGCGCCTCGGCCCGGCAATGGTGGTGGGCGGCGCGATCAGCGCGGCGTTGTTCGGCATGGCGCTGGTCTCGCTGGTCTGGACGCCCTACGCACCGAGCGCGATCGACATCGCGCACCGCCTCGCCAGTCCCTCGGCGACGCATTGGCTGGGCACCGACCCGCTCGGGCGCGACGTTTTTTCCATGCTGATGGCGGGCGCGCGCAATTCGCTCGCGGTCGCGGTATTGGCGGTGGTGATCGGCATGGGCGTTGGCGTGCCGCTCGGGCTGTTCGCCGCGGCGCGAGGCGGCATCATCGATGATTTTTTGATGCGCGCGGCCGATCTGGTGTTTTCCTTCCCGGCGCTGCTGACGGCGGTCGTCATCACCGCGCTCGCCGGGCCAGGGGCGAGGAACGCAATGCTGGCGATTGGCATTTTCAACGTGCCGGTATTCGCGCGCCTGACGCGCGGGACGGCGCGCGCGGTCGGTGCCCGTGGCTTCGTCATTGCGGCAAAGGTCTTTGGGCGGGGTGATCTGGCCATCTCGCGCGCCCATATCCTGCCCAATATCGCGGCCCCCTTGGTGGTCCAGGCGAGCATCCAGTTTGCGTTGGCGATTCTCGCCGAGGCGGGGTTATCCTATGTCGGGCTCGGCACGCAGCCACCGGCGCCGAGCTGGGGGCGGATGCTGAACGATGCGCAGACCTATATCTTCGCGGCACCCCGGCTGGCGATTTTCCCCGGTCTCGCGATCATGCTGGCGGTGCTCGGCCTCAATCTGCTCGGTGACGGCCTGCGCGATTGGCTCGACCCGCGCCTCCAGCGCCCGCCCGCCGACCCAGCGCCATAATTTTCGCAAGTCCTGCGCCTGGCTTTATGTTTCCGGCATCGAAAATGGCGATCGGTTCCCTGGGAAAACCTACATCCCGGCCTCGTTCAACCGCTGCTGAACGAGGCCGCGCCAGGGCGCATCCGGGGGCGCTGCCGCCAGCGCCTGTTTGAAGAGCGCCAATGCCTCCGGCGTCACGTGGCCCGCCGCCTCGCTCATCGCCTCGGCGGTCTCGGCGGCAAGCGTCGGATCAAACCCACTCGCCAGAGCCGTCCGCCACGCATCCGCCGCTGCCCCCGCGTTACCCCGCTCGCTCTCGGCATTGCCGAGCAGGACAAAACCCTCACGCCGGCGGGGCGAGGCCGGGTCCATCGTTGCCAGCCGCGCCCGCAGCGCCGCGATCAGCGCATCCGCCTGCTGCGCTTCCGCCAGACGCGGCGCCAGCGGGGCCGCGGGCAGAAACGGCAGGCCGCCCGGCAGATAGAGCGCCAGCGCCGCCACCGGCACGAGGGCGAGCGCGATCAGGATCGGCCGGCGCGCCACCGGCCCCGCGGCCGGCTCGGTCTCGCTCGCCGCCGCCAGCAAGCGGCGCTGCACTTCAAGCTCTGCGGCGGCGAATTCGCCCTCGGCGACGCGCCCCTCGGCGCGCTCGCGCTCCAGCTCGGCCAGCTGCGCGCGATAGAGCGCCAGCGCCGCCTCGCGCCGGCCGCGCGCGGCAAAATGGCGGCGCAGCAGCGAAACCGCGAGCGGGGCCAGACACGCCGCCGTCGCCAGGGCAAAAACCAGCCAGATCACGACTTCAACAAATCCCCGAGCTTGCGTTTCTCGGCGGCGCTCAAGGGCTGAGGCGGCGGGCGCTTCTGGCGCATCGCGAAGGCAACGACCAGCGCGCCTCCCACCAAAGCCAGGACCGGCGAGGCCCAGAGCACCCAGGTGAGCGGCTCAAACGGTGGACGCAGGCGGACGAAATTGCCATAGCGCGCGACCATCCAGGCGATGATCTGCTGATCCTTCTCACCCGCCGCGACATGCTGGCGCACCACCTGGCGCAGGTCGCGGGCGAGATCGGCCTGGCTGTCCTCGATGCTCTCGTTCTGGCAGACCAGACAGCGCAATTGCCGCCCGATCGCCTCGGCGCGCGCTTCCTGTCGCGGATCCTTGAGCATTTCCGCCGGATCGCTGATCGCCCAGGCGGCGGCCACCGGCAGGACCAGCAGGAAAGCAAAAATCAGGGCATGCATCACCCGCATCACGCATATTTCCCGAGCATGGGGCGCACCTCGCTCGCCACCAGATCGGCGCTGAGCGGGCCCGCCCAATGGCCGCGCACGATGCCGGCGCGGTCGATCAGAAAAGTCTCTGGCACGCCGTAAATACCCCAGTCGATCGACACCCGCCCGCTTTCGTCCCGCGCGAGCTGGTGGTAGGGGTTACCCTCCTCGGCCAGCAGGGCCTCGGCCGCCGCTTCATGGTCCTTATAGGCGATGCCCCAGAGCGGCACGCCGGCCCGCGCGAGCGCCATCAGTTGCGGGTGCTCGATGCGGCAGGGCACGCACCAGGAGGCGAAGAAATTGACCAGCACCGGCCGTCCCGCCGCGCGCAGATCGGCCGCACCGAAGCCAGTCGTCGCCGGGGCCTGCGCCGGGAGCGCGGCGAAC
The DNA here is from genome assembly GCA_021801255.1 of Pseudomonadota bacterium. Lineage (GTDB taxonomy): Bacteria > Pseudomonadota > Alphaproteobacteria > Acetobacterales > Acetobacteraceae > Acidibrevibacterium. The sequence goes on along the minus strand of JAJYYH010000009.1, from coordinate 132,601 downwards.
GTGGGAATGGCGTGGCCGACCAGGGGGTTATCGACCCCGTGCGGGTCATAGCGCCCGGCCTCCATCCGCCGCAGCAGGGCATAGAAGCCGAGCCCCCCCGCCGCCGCCGCGACCAGGGGCAGGGCGAGCAGCAGCCGCCGCGGCAGCACGCGCGCCGGCCTCGCCCCACTCATGCCGAGGCCGCCCGCGCCGCCGCGCCGCGCCGGAGGGGCGCGCCGATGCGCAAGCGCCGATCGGCCAGCGACAGCCCGCCGCCCAGCGCCATCACCAGCGCGCCGAGCCAGATCCAGGGCGCCAGCGGGTTGACATGAAGCCGGAGCACCGCCGTCCCGTCATGCTCCTCGCCGAGCACGGCATAGAGATCGCGCGCCAGGTTGGTGCGGATCGCGGTCTCGGTGGTGGTGGTGCGCTGCAACGGATAGCTCCGCCGCCCCGGCGTCAGGATCGCTACGGTGCGGCCATCGCGGGCGACGCGGATTTCGGCGAGCCGGGCGGTATAATTCGGCCCCGGCGCGTCGCGCAGCCCGAGCAGCGTCCAGTCATAGCCGCCGACCGCGACGGTCTCGCCGGGATGCACCGCGACGATGCGATGCTCGGCGAGCGCCATGCCGGACAGCCCGGCTGTGGTGAGACCGAGGCCGGCATGGGCGATCACCCCGCCCCAGGCCGCGAGCGGCACGCCCGAGAGCCGGACCCAACTCGCGCCAAGTGGCAGGCGAAACAGCCGCGCCCGCTCGACGATCGGGGCGAAGGCGCCGAGCACGAGCCAGGCCGCACCCGCGAAGCCGAGCGCCGGCAGCGCCGCCCAGCCCCAGGCGGAGATCAGCCCCACCAGGAGAGCGGCGAGCGCCACCCACCACAGGCGGAGCAGCGCCGGCGCCAGTTGCGCGCGCTTCCACGACAGCATCGGCCCCACCACCATCGCCGCGAACAGCGGGATGGCGAGCGGCAGCACGGTCGCGTTGAAAAACGGCGCACCGACGCTGATCTGGGCGCCCGCCAGAAGCTGCGCGAAGAGCGGATAGGTGGTGCCGGTGAAGACCACGGCGGCGATCGCACAGAGCAGAATGTTGTTCACCACCAGCGCGCCCTCGCGCGAGAGCGGCGCGAACACCCCGGTCGGCATCAGGCGCGGCGCGCGCCACGCGAACAGCCCCAGCGCGGTGCCGATGACGAGCGCGAGCAGGACCAGGATGAACACCCCGCGCGCCGGATCATTGGCGAAGGCGTGCACCGAATTGAGAATGCCCGAGCGGACGAGAAACGTGCCGCAGAGGCTCAGCGAAAACGTCCCGATCGCCAGCAGCACCGTCCAGATCTTGAGCGCCTCGCGCTTTTCCACGACGATCGCCGAGTGCAAGAGCGCCGTGCCGGCGAGCCAGGGCAGCAGCGAGGCGTTTTCCACCGGATCCCAGAACCAGTAGCCGCCCCAGCCGAGCACGTAATAGGACCACCAGGAGCCGAGCGCGATGCCGCCGGTGAGAAACGCCCAGGCGGCAAGCGCCCAGGGCCGCACCCAGCGTCCCCAGGCGGCATCCACCCGGCCCTCGATCAGGGCGGCGAGGGCGAAGGCGAAGGGGATGGCGAAGCCGACATAGCCGGCATAGAGAATAGGCGGATGAAAAGCCAGCCCGGGATCTTCGAGCAGCGGGTTCATCCCCCGCCCCTCCATCGGCGCCGGCCAGAGCCGCACGAAGGGATTGCTGACGGTGAGGGAGAACAGCACAAAGCCGGCCGAGGTGGCGCCCAACACGCCGATCACCCGGGCCCGCAAGGCCGCTGGCAGGGCCCCGCCGAAGATGCCGACAGCGGCGCCGCAGATCGCCAGAATGAGGCACCAGAGCAGGATCGAGCCCTCGTGGTCGCCCCAGGCGCCGGTGATTTTATAGAGCAGCGGCTTCAGGCTCTGGCTGTTCTCCGCGACATTGAGCACCGAGAAATCCGACACCACGCTGCTCCACACCAACGCGCCGAAAGCCAGCGCCAGCGCCAGAAACTGCCCGATGGCGAGCGGCGGCGCGCTCGCCATCAGCGCCGGGTCGCGCCGCTCAGCCCCCCAGAGCGGCAGCACCGCCTGGCTTCCCGCCAGCACCACGGCGAGGGCGAGGGCGAAATGGCCGAGTTCGGGGATCATGCGACGCCTCTCATCCGCCGTTTTTCGTAACGTTGAGGGTGTTCCAGGTCGCCGCCGGCGGGGCTGGCCCGTCGGCCGGCTGCCAATGGCCACTTTTCTTGAGCGCCTCCACCACCTCTTTCGGCATGTAGGTCTCGTCGTGCTTGGCAAGCACTTCGGCGGCAATGAAATGGCCATCGGGGGCGAGGGTGCCAAGCGTCACCACGCCCTGGCCCTCGCGGAAAAGATCGGGGAGCACGCCGATGAAGGAGACCTCCACGCTCGCGCGCCCATCGCTCACGCGAAAGCGCACACCGGGCTGCCCGTCCACCACCTCGCGCACCACGCTGCCCTTCTCGACCAGCCCGCCCAGCCGCAGCGTCTCGCCCGGCTTGGCCCGGCCGGCGAGATCGGAGGGGGTGACGAAAAACACCAGATTATCGCGAAACGCCAGCAAGGTCAGCGCCGCCGCCGAGCCGAGACCGAGGCCGCAGGCGAGCAGAATAGCGAGCCGGCGATGCTTGCGCTTCATCGCCGCCGCCGGGTTTCGAGTGCCGCCAGCCGCGCCCGGGCGCGGGCCAGCCGCCATCTTGCTTCAAGCCCGAAAACCACCGGGACAACGAAGGCCACGGCGTAGGCGGCGATGATGAACGGCAGATGGTTCATGCCAGATGACCCTCCTCGGCGACATAATCCCGCGCCGTCGCCGCCAGCAGAGCACGGATGCGTCGCTCCAGCACCGCCGCGGAAAGCCGCGCCAGCACCAGGGCGGCGAAAATCAGCGTCGCGCCGAGAGCGGTGAACAAGAGCGGCCACAGCATGCCGATATACATGGTGGGCGCGCCGAATAGCGAAATCGTCGCCGGCTGATGCAGCGTGTTCCACCAATCGACGCTGAACTTGATGATCGGCAGATTGACCACGCCGACCAGGGCCAAGATGGCGCCGGCGCGATAGCCGCGCTCCGGGCTGTCGAAGGCCCGGGTCAGCGCGATATGGCCGAGATAGAGAAAAAACAGCACCAGCACCGAGGTCAGGCGCGCATCCCAGACCCACCACGCCCCCCACATCGGCTTGCCCCAGAGGCTGCCGGTGATCAGGCAGATGGCGGTGAAGGCCGCGCCCACCGGGGCGATCTCGACGGCGGCGAGATCAGCGAGCGGGTGGCGCCAGACCAGCGCGACCGCGGAGGCGATCGCCAGCGCGAAATAGCCCGCCGATGCGAGCCAGGCCGCCGGCACATGAACATACATGATGCGCACCGCGTCGCCCTGCTGCCAGTCGGCGGGGGCGAAAAACAGACCCCAGACCAGCCCCACCGCCGAGAGCGCGAGGCCCGCGGCGGTGAGCCACGGCAGCACCCGCCCGGCGAGGCGCAGGAAGCGCCCGGGATTGGCGAAGCGGTGCAGGCCGCGCGCGCCGCGCGGCGGCGCGAGGGGGGATGAAGCGGACACGGCGCGCAGCATAGAGCCTCCGCGCGCCGGTTTGAAGCCGGACGGCCTTGCTTCTATTCTCGGCGCCTGCGCAAGCTTTCGGGAGAGGTTCATGCTGTTCGCCATCATCTGCACGGATAAGCCGGCAAGCCTTGATCTCCGTCAAGCGACCCGGCCGCGCCATCTCGATTACTGGAAATCGCATGCCGCGCACGTGATCCAGGCCGGTCCGCTGCTCGATGCCGCCGGCCAGCCGATCGGCAGCCTGCTGATCCTCGACGCCGCGAGCCGCGCCGCAGTCGAGGCCCTGGTCGCCGCCGACCCCTATGCCCAGGCCGAATTGTTCGAAAGCATGCTGATCCGCCCCTTCCGTTCGGTGTTCCGCGACGGACAGATGCTGGCATGACAGGGCAGCCCGCCCTCCCCGCCTGGCTGGTCAAATCCGAGCCGGAGGCGTTTTCCTGGGACGATCAAGTGCGCAACGGCGTCGAGCCCTGGACCGGCGTGCGCAACCACGCCGCCAAAAACAACCTCAAGGCGATGCGCCTCGGTGATCGCGCTTTTTTCTACCATTCCAATACCGGGCGCGAGATCGTCGGCATCATCGCTGTGGTGCGCGAGGCCTATCCCGACCCCACCGCCGCGAGCGGTGACTGGGTCGCGGTCGATGTCCGCGCCATCGCGCCCCTGCCCCGCCCGGTAAGCCTCGCCGCCATCAAGGCCGAGCCGCGGTTGGCCGATCTCGCGCTGATCCGCCAGTCACGGCTTTCGGTGCTGCCGATTGCCCGCGCCCACGCCGAAATCCTCTGCGCCATGGGCGGTTGGCGGGGCGCATAATGCGCGCGCTCTGCCGCCTCTCGGATATCGCACCCGGCACGTCGCGCGGCTTTCCCCCCGCGCCGGGCGGCTTCACCGGCCTCTTCGCGCTGCGCCGGGGCGAGACGGCGTTGGTCTATGTCAATTCCTGCCCGCATCTCGGCGCGCCGCTCAACTGGCAGCCCGACGATTTTCTGAGCCCCGATGGCAGCGTCGTTGTCTGCGCCACCCACGGCGCGACCTTCGACCCCGCGACCGGCCTTTGCCTGAGCGGCCCCTGCCGCGGCGCCGCCCTTGAAGCGGTCCCGGTGCGGCTGGAGGAGGGGGTGATTTTCGTGCCGGAGGATGCGGGGTTGTAGAGCCGCCAGGATCCTCGACCCCGCCCCTCCGCGCTCACTGCCAGCCGCGCGCGAGGCGGCGGACGGCGGTCGAGGCGTTGCGTTTGCCCTCGCCCGCGTAATCCTCGTGGTAGGATTCGATTTTCGCCGGATCATAGAGATAATTCACCATCAGCCCGGCGCTTTCTTTCAGGCCGCGCTCGGAAATGTCGGCGCGCATGTTGATGCGTTCGATGCGGGCGCCGTTGGAGAGATGAAAATGCGCCACCGGGTCGCGTGCCTTGCGCGGCGCGCCGGGATGCGCCTCGACCAGCAGATAGCGCGCGGAAAGGCGTAATAGCGCCGGCTCCAGCGCCTTGACGATCGCCGGATCGCGATGCCAGCCGCGGCGCTTGAGGGCCGCCGCGATGGCAGCGCGCGCGTCGGTCTCGCCGGGCAGTGCCTTGAGCAGATTGGCTTCTTCTTCCTCGGGTAAAAGCGGCGTGTCGGTTGCCGCCAGGCGCTCATCGAGCCAGGCGCGGAATCCCGGGATCGGCGAAAGCGTCGCGAAATTCTTGAGGTTGCGAAATTCCCCCGACAACACCTCGACCACGTGCTTGATCAGGAAATTGCCGAAGCTGATTCCGGCGAGGCCGCGCTGGCAATTGCTGATGGAATAGAAAATCGCCGTATCCACCTGGCGCGGATCGAGCACCGGGGCTTTCGGGTCAAGCAGGTGTTGGACATTATTGGCAAGCCCCTCGACGAGCGCGACCTCGACGAAAATCAGTGGCTCGAATTTCATTCGCGGATGGAAGAACGCATAGCAGCGGCGATCGGAATCGAGGCGGTTCTTGAGGTCGCGCCAGGAGCGGATTTCATGCACCGCCTCGTAGCCGACGAGGCGTTCGAGCAAGGACGCCGGGCTCGACCAATCGATGCGCTGCAACTCGAGAAAACTCAGGTCGAACCAGTTGGCCAGAAGATATTTGAGATCGGCTTCGAGGGCCGCGAGATGGGGGTCGGATTTGCCGGCTTCGAGCAGGGTGGCCCGCAGATCGACGAGAAATTTCATGCCGTCGGGGATCGAGGTGAACTGCGTCAAAAGCCGCGCCCGCGGCGGCTCCAGGACACGGCGGAGCCGGGCGCGGAGGGCTACCTGCTGCGCCGGATCGGTGGCCGCGGCGAGCGCTTCGTAGGCCTGCGCCAGCGCCTCGGGATCGCTGTCGAAGCCCGCCAGCGTCTTGAGAAACTCGCGGCGCCCCGCTTCATCGAGCCCAAGATAGGTTTCCGCCAGCTTGGCCGCGCGGTTGCGTGCACTGACCTCGCCGCCGCGCCCGGCGAGACAGGCCTGCATCTGGCCGAGGATGCTGTCATCACCCTCGCGCCCGACGCTCGCCGCCATGTCCCGCCAGACGGTCGTGATGCGGCGAAGGGCGCGGTCGAAAAGCCCGGTGGAAGCAGCGATTTCATTCATGGCAGCGACCTCTGATGACATTCCTCCCATCATAGCGCCGGCCGCGACAGGCGCCAGAGAAAGACCCGTGTCAGTTGCTTATCCAGCATAATCGCGCGCCTCGCGGAGCGCCCCGCCAAGGGTCGCGAGTAAATCCTCCGCGATCAGCCAGCTTCCGGCCCGCACCGCCGCGCGGCCATGCACGAAAACGGCGGCGGCGGCGGCCTCGTAGGGCGCCATGCCCTGGGCGATCAGCCCGCCGATCATGCCAGCCAGCACGTCGCCAGCCCCGGCGGTGGCGAGCGCGGGCGGGGCGGAGGCATTGAGCGCGGCGCGACCGTCGGGCGCGACGATCAGGGTATCGGCCCCTTTCAGCACCACCACGGCCCCGGTGCGGCGTGCCGCGACGCGCGCCGCGCCCAGCCGGTCGGGGCCGGGGGCGCCGAACAGGCGGGCGAATTCGCCGCCATGCGGGGTGAGCACGGCAGCCCCGCGCAGAGCCTCGGGCGCGCCGGCAAAGGCGCTCAGCGCATCGGCGTCGAGCACCACCGGCGAGCCGGACGCAAGGATCACGGGAACCCAGGCGCGCGCCTCGGCAAGACCGAGCCCCGGCCCGCCGACGATGACACGCCGGCGCGGATCGGCGAGCGGCGTCGGAAGCGCGGTCCCGCGCACCGCGCGGCGCAGGATCAGCCCGAAAGGGGCCGCCGCCGGCAAGGTCTCGGCGTGCAGCGTCACCAGCCCGGCCCCGACATGGCGCGCCGCCGTCGCCGCCAGGAGCGCCGCCCCCGGCATCGCCCCGCCCAGCACATCAACCACGCCACGGCGATATTTGTGATCCTCCGGGCGCGGGCGCGGCAGGCGCCAGAGGGCGGGCTGGTTGAGATGCGCAGAGGGCGCGATGTCCGCCAGCACGCGCGCGGGCAGGCCGATATCGGCGAGCACGATCTCGCCCACGAGGGAACGCCCGGGCAGCAGCAAATGGCCGGGCTTGAGGCGGAAAAACGTCACGGTCAGCACCGCCGGCGTGACCGCGCCCCGCGCGCTGCCCAGCGTGCCATCGAGCCCGCTTGGCACATCGACCGCGACGAGCCGCCCTGCCGCGGCCAACACGGCGCCGATCTCGGGGGCAAGCGGGCGGGCAAGTCCGGCGCCAAACACCGCGTCGATCACGAGGTCGGCCCGCGCCACGGTCGCCACGCTGAACGGCGCCATCGGCCCGCGCCAAAGACGCTCAGCACGCGCGGCATCGCTGCCGGGGCGGGAGGCCGCGAAGGCGGCCAGCCGCACCGGCCAGCCGGCCTCGCTCAAGAGCCGCGCGGCGACATAGCCATCGCCGCCGTTATTGCCCGGCCCGCACAGCACCACCACGCGGCAAGGCGGAAAACGCCGCCGCACAGCCCGCGCGACCGCCCGCCCGGCGGCTTCCATCAGCGTCTCGCCGGCGACGCCGAGTTCGGCCGCGCGGGCGTCGGCGCGCGCCATCGCGGCGTTGTCGAGCAGTTCGGGCGGCGGCGGCAGATGGGGCAGACGCGGCGCGCTGAACATCGGAACCCGCTTCGGTCTCGCTTTAGGCCTGGTTGAGTTCGATCAGGCTATGGCGGATCTTGCGGCCGCGCTCGACCTTGTCCTCGATATAGCCGCCGTCACCCCAGCGCACCGCGCGCGCCATGGCCTGCGCGTCCTCCATGAAGCGCGCCAGCATTTCCAGCAGCGCCTCGCGATTGTTAAGAAAGATATCGCGCCACATCACCGGATCGGACGCCGCGATGCGGGTGAAATCGCGAAACCCGGAGGCGGCGAATTGCAACACCTGGCCCCGGCTTTCATCGGCGAGATCATCCGCCGTGCCGCAGATCGTGAACGCGATGAGATGCGGCAGGTGGCTCACGATGGCGAGCACGCGGTCATGATGACCGGCTTCCATCGTCTCGACCATCGCGCCGCAGCGGCGCCAGAATTCGGTGATTTTTTCGACCGCGCCGGGATCGGCCCCGTCCGGCGGGGTGAGCAGGGTCCAGCGCCCCTCGAACAATTCGGCGAACCCGGCATCCGGGCCGGAATGCTCTGTTCCCGCCAGCGGATGGGCGGGCACGAAATGCACGCCCGGGCGGATATGCGGGCCAACATCGCGGATTACCGATTGCTTGGTCGAGCCGACATCGCTGACGATCGCGCCGGCCGCCAGATGCGGCGCGATGATTTCGGCGATCGCGCCATAGGTACCGACCGGGGTGCAGAGGATCACGCCATCGGCGCCGCGTACCGCTTGCGCCGGATCTTCCAAGACCCGATCAGCGAGATCGAGTTCACGCACCCTCGCCCGCGTGGCTTCGGTACGCGCGCAGGCGATGATTTCGCCGGCGAGATCGCCACGTGCCCGCGCCCGGCGCGCGATCGAACTGCCGATCAGCCCAACCCCGATCAGCGCGAGGCGGCGAAAAAGCGGCTCAGCCATGACGCATGAAATCGGTCAGAGAAGCCGCCACCGCCTCGCATTCCGCCGCGGTGCCGATGGTGATGCGCAGGCAATGCGGCAGATCGTAGCCGCCCATCGGGCGAACCAGGATGCCGCTCGCTCGAAGATGCGCGTTGGCGCCATCGGCGCGCTCCCGGGTGGTAAAATCAGCGAGGATGAAATTGCCCTCGCTCGGCCAGATTTTTATTCCCGCCTCCGTGAGCATCGCGCCCAGCCTGTCGCGCCATGCGCTGTTATGGGCACGGCTTTTTTCCACCCAGCCGGGCTCGTTGAGCGCCGCGATCGCCGCTTCCTGCGCCGCGGCGTTGGTATTGAACGGGTTGCGCACACGGTTCATCACATCGATCACCCCAGGCGGCGCATAAGCCCAGCCGAGACGCAGGCCGCCCAGGCCAAAGATTTTCGAAAATGTCCGGGTCATCACAACATTATCGCCGGCATCGACGAATGTCACGCCGGGTTCGTAATCGGCGCGCGTAACATATTCGGCATACGCCGCATCGAGCACGAGCAAGACATCCGCGGGCAAGCCGCGGCGCAGCCGCGCGATCTCGGCCGCGCCGAGTAGGCTGCCCGTCGGGTTGTTGGGATTGGCGAGACAGACCAGGCGGGTTGCCGGCGACACCGCCGCCAGGATGGCATCGACATCGGCGGTGAGATGGTGTTCGGCAACCTTGACGACCCGCGAGCCGGCATAGGCCCCGGCGATCGCGTACATGGAAAACCCATGCCTCGTCATGATGAGTTCGGTGCCCGGCCCGCCGTAGGAAAGCGCCAGTTGGTAGATCAGATCGTCCGAGCCGTTGCCGCAGACGATGCGCGCCGGATCGAGCCCGAAACGTGCCCCGATGGCCCGGCGCAGCGCCTCCGCCGCGCCGTCAGGATAGCGGAAGATCTCCCGGGCGAGCCGCGCATAGGCCGCTTGCGCGCCGGGCGGAGCGCCGAAGGCGCCCTCGTTCGAGGACAGCTTGAGAACGCGGTTGACGCCGGCAAGGTGCGATTCGCCGCCGATATAGGGTGCGATGGTGAGAATTTCCGGGCGCGGACGCGGGCCAAGCGGGCTGCTCATGGCGCGGTCTCCTCCATTGGCACGGCGTAGGCGCCAAGCCGCACCGGCGGACGCTTGAGGCTTTCGATCGCGGCGAGCCGCGGGTCGTTCTCGGCGATGAAGCCGTCGAGATCGACCAGCGCCTGCGCCACCGGCGCGCCCGAGTCGCGGCGCAGGATAAAGCTATGGGCGACAAATCCGGCCGCGGCGATCTGCTGGGCGAGCCGGGTGCGGCTCAGTTCGACCGAGAATTCGAAGCCGAACAGCGTGCGGTCGTCGCCGCTCGGGTCGGGCAGGCCGGCGGCAACGACCAGCGCCGCGGCCCGCGGCGCGCCTTCAGGGCAGCGCAAGGGCAAGCCCCAGAACGGCAGTCGGGCGAGGATGTGGACCCGCATCAAGGGTGGCACGACCGTTTCCTGATGGGCGAGCGCGGTCCACCACAGCGCCGCCGGCGGATCGTCCTCGGCCGGCATCGGCAAGACGGCGATCTGCGCCGCGCCGTTGGCGAGATCGGCGATCGCCTGGGCCGCGCGGCGGTGGCTGCGGAGCGGCGTTGCTATACCGAAATGGCCACGCGCGAGCAGGCCGAGCGCCTCGCCAGGTCCGGGTTCACAGACCGCTATGGAAAAAGGCCCTTGCTGGGCAAGCGATCCGGCGAGAATCTCGCGCCACACGCGCGCCACCGTCTGGCGCGGCAGGGCGCCGCTCGCGCGGGCGAGCAGACGGCGCAGGATCATCGCCTCGCGCCCCGGACGAAAGGCCAGCGCCCCGCCCTTGAGCGCCGCCACCCGCTCGACCACCGCGGCGCGGCGGGAAAGCGCGCCGAAAATCATGTCATCGATCGCATCCAGCTCGGCGCGCAGGCCGGCCAGGGTCTCGGTTTCGCCACTCGGCGGAGGGCTGGTGGTCTCGGTGCTGGACATGTTCCGCGTCTCTTCTCGACCCCTGATAGCCGAACCCTCCGCCGCTGCAAACTCCCACCAACGCGCCCGCGGGCGCCCGGAGCGCGGTTGCGCGCGGGGCCACGGCGCCTTATGCACGAACGCGATGGAGCAGGTTCTGAGCCCGCTGGCGATCGCGCATCAGCACGTCGTTTTCGAGGAGGGCCTCGCCCTCGATTGCGGCGTCCATCTGCCGCGCCTCACCGTCGCCTATCGCACCTACGGCCGGCTCGACGCCGCGCGCGCCAACGCCGTGCTGGTCTGCCACGCGCTCACGGGCGATCAATATGTTGCCGAGACCCATCCCCTCACCGGCAAGCCGGGCTGGTGGGAGGTTCTGGTCGGCCCCGGCCGGGCGATCGACACCGAGCGCTATTTCGTGATCTCCGCCAACGTGCTCGGCGGCTGCATGGGCTCAAGCGGACCGCGCAGCCCGCGCGGCGAAGAGGGCGACGGCCAGGCGCTCTGGGGCACCGATTTCCCGCCCATCACCATCCGCGACATGGTGCGGGCGCAAAGGCGCCTCATCGCGCATCTCGGCATCGAGCGGCTGTTCGCCGTGATCGGTGGCTCGATGGGGGGGATGCAGGTGCTGGAATGGGCCGCGACCTATCCCGACGCGGTTTTCGCCGCCATCCCGATCGCCACCGCCGCGCATCATTCGGCCCAAAACATCGCCTTCCATGAAGTCGGCCGTCAGGCGATTTTCGCTGATCCCGACTGGCAGGGGGGACGCTACTGGCAAAGCGGGCGGACGCCGGCGCGCGGCCTCGCCGTCGCGCGCATGGTGGCGCACATCACCTATCTCAGCGAGCAGGCGCTGACCCGCAAATTCGGCCGCCGGGTGCGCGCGGGCTCTTCGGTGCTCGGCCCCTATTCCGATATTTTCGAGGTCGAGAGCTATCTTCAGCATCAGGGATCGAGCTTCGTGCACCGGTTCGACGCCAATTCCTATCTCGCGATCACCCGCGCGATGGATTATTTCGATCTCGCCGCCGAACATAACGATGATCTCGCGAGCGCCTTCGCGGGGACGAAAACCCGTTTTTGCCTCGTCTCCTTCAGCTCGGACTGGCTGTTCCCGACCTCGGAAAGCCGCGCCCTGGTGCGCGCGCTCAACCGCGCCGCGGCCAATGTCAGTTTCGTCGAAATCGAAACCGACAAGGGCCACGACGCGTTCCTGCTCGACGAGCCCGATCTCGCCCGCGCGCTCTCGGGTTTTCTCGCCGGCTGCGCCGAGCACGCGAGACTGGCATGAGCCTCGCCGCGCGGATCGCGCCGCTGCGGCATGTGGCGAAGAACATGCGCGTCGATCTCGACCTGATCGCCGGCATGATCGCGCCGGGAACGCGGGTGCTCGATATCGGCTGCGGCGACGGCACGCTGATCGCGCATCTTTTCCGCACTAAGGGGTGCGACGCGCGCGGCATCGAGATCGACATGAAGGAGGTGACGCGGGCAGTGGCGCGCGGCCTGCCGGTCATGCAGGGCGACGCCGATATCGACCTCGCGCATTATCCCGATGGAGCCTTCGACTATGTCGTGCTCTCGCGCACCCTCCAGGCGGTCGGGCGGCCGCGCGCGGTGCTGCGCCAGATGCTCCGGATCGGCACCCGCGCGGTGGTGAGTTTCCCCAATTTCGGCCACTGGCTGGTGCGCTGGCAGTTGCTTGTGCGCGGGCGGATGCCGATGACCCCGACCTGGGACCGAATGTGGTACGAAACCCCGAACATCCACCCCTGCACCATCCGCGACTTCTTCGATCTCTGCCACGCCGAGGGCTACGCCGTCGAACGCTGGCTCGCCGCCGACGAGGCCGGCCACCGCGCCCCCTGGCGCCGCGCCCCCTGGCTTGCCAATCTGTTCGGCGAACAGGCGGTTTTTCTCCTCCGCGCAAAGCGATAGGAAGGCCGGAACGCTGCCCTGGCCCTACTGGCTCGCCCAGATGATGCGGTGGATCCAGGCGATTTCGCTGAGTTCGAAGATGTAGTCAGGGTGGGCCGGGTTCAGACTTTTCAGTTCGACGCGGCGGGCGGAGCGGCGGACGAGTTGTTTTGCCATCACCTCGCCGCGCCCGGTGCGCGCCACCACCCGATCGCCGCGGCGCACCGGGGCGTTGGGTGAGATGATGACCATATCGCCATCGCGAAACACCGGTTCCATGGAATCGCCACTGATTTCCAGCGCATAGGCGTGCGGATCGGCGACCTCGGGGAGGCTCACCTCGTCCCAGCCGCCGCCCACCGGATAGCCGCCGTCATCGAAGAAGCCATCGCTGCCGGCCTGGGCGAGGCCGATAAGGGGGATGCGCCGGGAGGGGGGGCGGGAAGGCAGGGCGCGCGCGCCGGTGACCAGGGCGGTGAAGTCATCGAGGCTGGCGCCGGTCGAGATCAGCACCTTGGCGAGGCTCTCGGTGCTCGGCCAGCGGGCGCGACCGTCGGGCATGCGGCGCTTGGAGTGGTTGAACGTGGTCGGGTCGAGCCCGGCGCGGCGGGCCAAGCCGGAGGCCGAAAGACCTTGTTCGGCGGCGAGCGTGTCAAGCGCCCGCCAGATGTCTTCATGTTTCATGGCCATGGCTCTCGGGAAAGGGGCTGAGCTGCGAGACGAGGTGAAGGCCAGTGTGCAAGGAATTGAGTCCGAGGGGAATAGGAAAAAGTGCCTGAATCTGCTTGCCACGTGTGCCGATTCATGGTTTTTCTATCCCAGATAGTTCTTGCTTTGTTCTTAACGCCTCTCCCGCTTAACGTCTCCAGCCCAAAGGAGCCCCGCCATGTCCAGCCCCGCCGCCCGCCGCTGTCCGACCCCCTCCGCCCGCCCCGACACAAGCATGATGACCCGCCCCACCCTCCCCTTCGTCAGCGCCGAGGAAGCTTGGTTTTGGACCATGGCGGCGCTGATCGCGCGGCGCGACGGCGCCCGCCTGCGCGCCGGCCTCGGCCGCGTGGCCCGGCCGTGCGAGCCCGACGACGTGGTGAAATGCCTCGATACCCTCTATCGCCGCCGCCGCATCGACCTCGTTCATGCCCGCATTCTGCGGCTCTGGGGCGAGCGGCAATGCGCGCCCAACCCCGGCTTTGCTCTCGAGCGCTGCGACTGGCGGTTGTGGCGGGAAGCGTTGGATCGGTTGGAGTGGCCGCTCCGCGTCAAGGGAATCGTCGGCTGAGCGCGGACATGGAGGGGAGATGGCAGAAAGTTTAGGAAAATAGTCTTGACGCTGAGCATCCTCTGTTCTATATGAGTTCTATCAACGGGTGAAATACGCCCGTTGATTCCTCCTTCTTCCCAACCCTGAAGGGCCGCACCACCCCCCGGTGCGGCCCTTTTTTTGTGCTTTTCCCATGCGTGAAAAAGGAAGCCCGCCATGGCCCTCGCCACCCGCAATCTCTCGGTGCTGTCCTACGCCCAGGGTTTTACCCTCTGGCACTACAAGGCCGGCGCCGACCCGATCGAGGACATCGTGGCCCCGGGCTTCTTCTGCGACGCCGCCGACCTCCTCAGCCCCGGCGATCTGATGATGATTTCCTCTCCACACGCCGGCCGCATCATGCTGGTCACGCATACCGACAATCAGCCCGCCCTCTGCCCGCTCGGCTGATCAAATCTCCAGGATCAACCCGTCATGGGCGGGTTCGACCCCTGGCGGAAGATGGGATCGCAGCCAGCCCCAATCGAGATCGGTGCCCATGTGGGTGAGCACGGTGCGGCGCACGTGGAGCGCCCGTGCCCACTCCAACACGAGCGCGAGATGCGCGTGGGTCTTGTGCGGTGCGCGCTGGAAGCAGCCGACCACCCAGGTATCGACGCCCGCCAGCGTCGCCAACGCCGCCTCGTCGAGGGAAACGACATCGGTGGAATAGGCGAAACCGCCGATCCGCAGGCCGAGCGTTTCGACGAAGCCGTGGTCCTGGAGAAAAACCCGCGCCTCCAACCCGGCCATGCGCCGCGTCTCGCCCGGCGTGAGCGGAACCGGCTCCAGCACCGGCCGATAGAATATCCCCGGCCGGTCCCAGGGCTGGAAGGCGTAGTCGAACCGCCGGCGCAGCTCATCCAGCGTTTTCACCATGCCGAAAGCCGCGAGCGGACGACCGGCGATGCGGTTGAGGATGCGCACGTCGTCGAGCCCGGTGATGTGATCGGCGTGGGCGTGGGTGTATAAAATCGCGTCCACCCGGCCGATGCCGCAGGCGAGAAGCTGGGTGCGGAGATCGGGGCCGGTATCGACCAGCAGGGTCTGGCCGCCGGCGCTGAGGGCGATGCTGGCGCGGCTTCGCCGATTGCGCGGCTCGGCGGGATCGCACGCCCCCCAATCGCCATGCCCGTCCGCGCCGCCGATCAGCGGCACGCCGGCCGAGCCGCCGCAGCCGAGCACCACCACCCGCATCAGCGCGCCTTCTGAAACAGGCGGCGGAAATTTTCCGTGGTGAGGTCGGCGAGCGCCGCGGGCGTCATGCCCCGCAGGTCCGCCAACCGGGAAGCGGTATGGACGATGAAACTTGGCTCGTTGCGCTTGCCGCGATGGGGCACCGGCGCGAGATAGGGCGCGTCGGTCTCGACCAGCAGGCGCTCGGGGGGAATATCGCGGGCGAGGGCGCGGAGGTCGTCGGATTTCGGAAAGGTCAGGATGCCGGAGAAACTGATATAGCCACCCCGCGCGAGCGCCGCCTCGGCAAGCCCCCGGCCCGAGCTGAAGCAATGCAACAGGAAGGCAAACGGGCCACCCCGCTCCCACTCCTCCGCGAGAATCGCGGCGATATCCGCATCGGCGTCGCGGGCGTGGATGACGAGCGGCAGGAGGGCCTGGCGCGCGGCGCGGATATGGGCGCGGAAGCTCGCCTGCTGCACCGGACGCGGGGCGCGATCGTAGAAATAATCGAGCCCCGACTCACCGATGCCGACCACTTTGGGATGCGCAGCCGCCGCCGCGATCGCCGCCGGCGTCGGCACTTCTTCTTCCCCGACGTGATGCGGATGCACCCCGACCGTGCACCAGAGCGTCGGCAGGGCGGCGGTGATCGCGATCAGTTCGGCGGTCTGGGAGAACCTGGTCGCGACCGTCACCATCCCCCCCACCCCGGCCGCGCCGGCGCGCGCCAGAACCGCCTCGCGTTCGGGGGGCGAAAAATAGTCGAGATGGCAATGCGAATCGATCAGCATCCGGCCTCTATCGGGAAAGCGCGTCAAAGCGCGGAAAAATGCCCTCGGGCGGCGGCAAGGCTGCGCCAGCGGGCAAATCCTGGTCAAGTGCCGCGAGGCCGCGGGCGTCGGCGGGCACGCCAAGCTGATCGAGCATCCGCGCCATGCTCTCGGGCATGAACGGCTGCAAGACCGTCGCCACCCCCCTGACGGCATCGAGAAGAACCCGGAGCACGCTCGCCATGCGGGCGCGATCGGTCCTGGCCAGCGCCCAGGGCGCCTGGTGGTCGATATAGGCATTGGCGGCGCGCACCACGCGCCACACGTCCTCCAGCGCCTCATGAAAGGCAAATTTTTCCAATGCCCCGCGCACCAGGGCGGGGAGGGCAGCGGCGGCATCGCGGAGCGCCTGATCGGGCGCGATCGATGCGCCGCGCGCCGGCCGCACCCCGGCGCATTGCCGCGCGACGAGCGAGAGCGTGCGCTGCGCCAGATTGCCGAGATCGTTGGCCAGCTCGCCGTTGAGCCGCGTAATCAGCGCCTTGCGGCTGAAATCACCGTCATTGCCGAAAGGCACCTCGCGCAGGAGAAAATAGCGCAGCGCATCCCGCCCGAACGTCGCCACCAGCTCACGCGGGTCGATGACATTGCCGAGCGACTTGCTCATCTTCTCGCCCTCGACCGTCCACCAGCCATGGGAATAGATGCGCTGGGGCGGCGCGAGGCCGGCGGCCATCAGGAAGGCCGGCCAATAGACCGCGTGAAACCGCACGATCTCCTTGCCGACGATGTGCAGATCGGCCGGCCAGAAACCCCAGCGCGGATCGGCCTCGTCGGGAAAGCCGGCGGCGGTGATGTAATTGGTCAAGGCATCGAGCCAGACATACATGACATGCGCCGGATCGCCGGGCACCGGAATGCCCCAGGTGAAGCTGGTGCGGCTGATCGAGAGATCCTCGAGCCCGCTCCGGATAAAGCTCAATACCTCGTTGCGGCGCGCGACGGGGGCGATGAAATCAGGGTTTTTCTCGTGGAATTCGAGGAGTTTGTCCTGCCAGGAGGAAAGCCGGAAAAAATACGAGGGCTCGCGCACCCACTCGACCGGCGCCCCCGAGGGCGCCCGGCGGATGCCATCGGCGCCGAGCGTGAGTTCGCCCTGGTTATAGAACGCCTCGTCGCGCACCGCGTACCAGCCCTCGTAATGGCCGAGATAGATCGCGCCATGGGCCTCGAGGCGGCGCCAGAGTTCGGCGCAGGCGCGCTTGTGGCGGGGCTCGGTGGTGCGGATGAAATCATCGTTGGAAATATTCATCCGCGCCGCCATGTCGCGGAAATCGGCGGCCACCTGATCGGTGAACCCCTGCGGGTCGAGCCCGGCCTCGGCGGCGGCTTTTTCGACCTTCTGGCCGTGCTCGTCGGTGCCGGTGAGGAAGAAGACCTCATAGCCGTCAAGCCGCTTCCAGCGCGCCAGCACATCGGCCGCGATCGAGGTATAGGCATGCCCGATATGCGGCGCGCCGTTGACGTAATAGATCGGCGTGGTGAGGTAGAAATGCTTGTTCATGGGGTTCCCAGCCGGCTCAGGCTCATCAGGATGGCTTGCCGCTTGTCGAGATAGAACCGCCCGGTCTCGTCCTGCAGCCGTCCCAGCGCGTGCCATAGCGCGGCCCAATCTTCAAGGGGGCGCGCGGCAAGCCAGGGCGCCGTCCCGCCGCCCCGCCCCGCAACCCGGACCGCGCGGGCCAGCCGGTCGCGCAGCAGATCGAGAAACACCTCGAACCCGCCTTCCTCGCTGGCGAGCACGCGATCGGCGAGATCATAGGCGCGGGTCGGCGCGATCGCGGGCAGGGCGGCCAGGGTTTCCTCCACCAGCCCGGCCAGGGCAAGACCGCCCTCGGCGGCGAGCGTCACGGCGCGGCCGGGCATGCCCTCCGCCAACTCACCGAGGCGGGCGCGCTCGGGCGGGTCGATCTCGGGCAGCAGGCGGGCGAGCAGGTCGGCCATTTCGGCCGCCGGCAGGGGCGCCAGGCGAAGCGTGCGACAGCGGCTGCGGATGGTCGGCAGCAACCGGCCTGGCGCGGCGCAGGTCAGCAGCAGCACGGCGCGCGGCGGCGGCTCCTCGAGCAGTTTCAGCAGCGCGTTGGCGGCATTGCGGTTGAGCGCCTCGGCGCCGTCGATCACCACCACCCGCCAGCCGCCCTCGGCCGGGGTGAGGCGGAGAAACCCGCCCACGGCCCGCACATCCTCGACCAGAATATCCCGCCGCTGGCGCTTGCGCCGCTCATCGAAGCCGCGCTCCAGCGTCAGGAGATCGGCATGGCTGCCGGCGGCGACCCGGCGGAACACCGGATCGGCGGGGTCGAGAAACAAACCCTCCCCCGCATCGCGCGGCGCCCCCGCGAGCAGCCAGCGGGCGAAGCGAAAGGCGAGGGTTGCCTTGCCGATACCGGGCGGCCCCGTGATCAGCCAGGCGTGATGGAGCCGCCCGGCCCAGGCCGCCTCGGCCAGGGCCGCCTCGGCCGCCGCGTGGCCGAGCAAAAAGGGATTGGCGCGCGGCGCCGCCAGCCCGTTCATGCGTCAAGACCGAGACGGTCGCGGACCAGGTCCGCGATCCGCGCGGCAATCCGCGCCTCATCGTCCGCCGCCCCGATCAGCACGCAGCGCTCCGGCGCGGCGGCGGCGATGGCGCGGAAACCCGCCGCCACGCGGGCGAAGAAATCCGCTCCCAGACGCTCATAGCGATCGGCCTTTTCGCCGCGCGCCGCAAGCCGCGAAAGACTATCTGAAACCGATATATCGAGGACGATGGTAAGGTCTGGCTCGAGCGCGATCAGGCGCGCGAGCTGGGCGATCGCGGCGCGATCGCCGCCCTGGCCATAGCCTTGATAGGCGAGCGTCGAATCGGTGAAACGGTCGCAAATCACAATGCTGCCGGCTGCCAGCGCCGGACGGATGACGCGCGCGACATGATCGGCGCGGGCGGCGAAATGCAGCAGGATCTCGGCGAGCCCGGTCCACGCCGCCGCCGCGTCGAGCAGCAGGGCGCGGATGCGCTCCGCCCCCGCCGTGCCGCCGGGCTCGCGCGTCAGCACGATCTTTTGTCCGGCAGCCTCGAGATGGGCCGCGAGGCGCCGCGCCTGGGTCGATTTTCCCGCCCCCTCGCCGCCCTCGAACGTAATGAAGCGGCCGCGCGCCACCGGCTCGGTTGCCCCGACCTTCAATTGCCGGTGAGATAATGCGTCAGCACCGCCAGCGCCCGGCCCGGCAGCGGCAGGCGCGGGACATTCTCGGCCGCCAGCAGCGGCGCCTCGAGCGCGGGAACGCCCTGTCCGGCGAGCGTGAGACTGCCGAGCACCGCGCCCTTGGCCACGGGGGCCGCGACCGGGGCGGTGTAGTGCAGCGTCACCTTGGCCTTGTTCTGCCATTGCCGGGGCATCGTCACCACGATATCGCGCCCGGTCACCAGCGCCACCGAGGGGGTCTGACCGAGCCAGACCGGCACCCGATCGAGCGGCTGCGCGGCGGCGATCAGGGTGACGTTCTCGAACTCGCGATAGGCCCATTCAAGCAGCCGCTCGGCCTCCTCGGCGCGCTGGCGCATGCTTTCCATGCCGTTCAGCACCACGATCACCCGCCGCCCGGCGCGCTCGGCGCTGACCACGAGGCCATAGCCGCCGGCCTCGGTATGCCCGGTCTTGAGCCCGTCGGCGATCCCCTTCTGCACCAGCGGGTTTCGATTATATTGCTCGATATTGTTGTATTTGAAGGTTTTTTCCGAGTCGTAGTGATAATACTCGGGATATGTGCGGATCAGATCGGCGGCCAGTGTCGCGATGTCGCGGCACGACATGACATGGCCGGGATCGGGCAGGCCGGTGCAGTTCTTGAACACCGAATGGGTAAGGCCGAGCTCCTTGGCCTTCTGGTTCATCAGGTCAACAAACTGCTCCTCCGAGCCGGCGATCGCCTCGGCGAAAACGATGCAGGCATCATTGCCGGAATCGACGACGATGCCACGGATCAGGTCCTCGACCTTGACGCCACCAGGATAGGGCACGAACATTTTCGACCCCCCCGTCCGCCAGGCGCGCTCGCTCACCGGCAGCACCTGATCGAGCTGCAAGCGCCCCGCCTTGAGCATGCCATAGACGAGATAGATCGTCATCAGCTTGGTCATCGAGGACGGCACCATCGCCTCATCGGCGTTCTTGTTGAGAAGATCCGCCCCGGTGTTGAAATCGCTGATGAAGGCCCAGCGCGCGGCGGTATCGACGGGGCCGAGCGGGGTCGTGGCCGGGCTCGGCGGCGTCGCCGGCGCGGGCGGCGGCGCGGCGCGTGGCGGGTGCGTGGTTTTCTGGCTCGCCGCGCGGGCGACACCGAGCCCCGCCCCCAGCGCGATCCCGGCCAGCAGCAGTAAACGACGCCTCGGCATGGCGGGCGCTCCTCCCATTAGGGTCTCTCGACGATGATCGCGGCCCCGGTGATGCCGGCGGCGAGCACGCGGGCGAGCACGCTATCGGCCTCCGCCGGCCCGGCGAGCGGGCCGACCCTGACGGTATCGCTCTCCTGGCCCTCGACGAGGCGGCGCTCGACACGCACGGGCAGGCCAGGCAGCATCGCCTGCTGGCGATAGGCATACGCGGCGGTGCTGAAGGTGCCGCATTCGACATAAAGCGCGCCGGGATCGGGCGGCCCCTCCATCACGCGCTCGGGCAGCCGGAGCGGCACGGTGAGCGGGGCCGCGGCCAGCGGATCGGTGGCCTGGGCGACGGGCGCGGCCGCGGCGGGCGGCGCGGTGGGCGTGCCATTGGGCGGAGGCAGATCGGCGACCGCGACGCTGTCGCGCGGCGCCGTCGTGACCTGGGCGGCAACCGCGTGGCCGGGCATCGCCGCCGCCACGGCCTCGCTCTCGGCGGTCTCCAGCGTCACCCGGATTTGCGCGACCCCGTTGGTGATGCCGAGCAGTTGCGCGACCCGCGGCGTGACCGAAAGGATGCGCCCAGGGTTCGCCGGGCCGCGATCGTTGATGCGCAGCACCACCTGCCGCCCGGTCTCAAGATCGGTGACGCGGGCGATGGCCGGAAGCTGCAAGGTCGGATGGGCGGCGGCCATGGCGTTCGGATCATAGAACTCGCCATCGGCGGTGAGCGGCGCATGGCCGGGGGGATCGACCATGACGAGGCCACTCGCCTGATAGTTGAAATGCTCGGCGGGATAATACCACACGCCGCCCGCCTGATAGGGCGCGCCCAGCACGTAATGGGGCGAGGCCACGACCGGCGGCGGGCCGCCGCCAAACAACCGCGCGAAGAAATGGCGCAGCGCCGACAGCCCCGACCCGCCTTGCTCGTCCGCCCCGGCCGGCCCGCAGCCGGCGAGCAGCGCCAACATCACCAGGGTCGCGCGCTTCATGCCACCACCTCATCACCCAGCAACCCGACCGCGAGCGCATAGAAATCGGACGCATTATAGCGCCGGATCACCGCGAAATTCTCGCTCACCAGAAACACCTCGCCCGAAGCCCCCCCCGGCAGCACGAGCCTGGCCTCGGCCTCGGGCGGGCCGAGCGGGCGGCGGGGCGAGAGGCCGAGCGCCCGCCACTCGGCGAGGCTCCGCGCCCCGGCATGGGCGGCATCGAAATCGGGCGGCAGCACCACCGCCGCACCCCAGCCGAGGCCCCGCTGCCAGCCATGGCGGGCGAGATAATTGCCGATCGAGGCCAGCACGTCGGCGGTATCGGTCCAGATATCGCAACTGCCATCGCCATTGAAATCGACGCCATAGCGGAGATAGGCGCTCGGCATGAATTGCGGCTGGCCCATCGCGCCGGCATAACTCCCGGTGAGCCGCGCGGTGGGCAGCCTGCCGGCATCGAGAATGCGGAGCGCCGCGATCAGCTCGCTTTTGAACAGCGCCGCCCGCCGCCCCTCCCAGGCCAAGGTCGCGAGCGCCGAAACGGTCGAGAAATCCCCCTGATAGGTGCCGTAATTCGACTCCAACCCCCAAATGCCCACCACCACCGCCGGATCGACGCCATAAGCGGTCGCGACATCGCGGAGCAGCGCGGCCGATCGGGCGCGCGCGTCGCGGCCCTGGCTGATGCGCGCGGGCGAGACGCGGCTCGCGCGATACTGCGCCCAGCTCAGGGTGAATTCCGGCTGGTGGCGATCGAGCGCCACGACGCGCGGATCGGGCGCGAGCCCGGCCAGCGCGCGATCGAGCGTCGCCCCGCTGATCCCGGCCGCGCGCGCGCTCGCGCGAAAGCTTGCAAGGAAGCTCGCAAAATCGCCCGCCGCCGCGCACACCGGCGGGGCGCGGAGAACACTCGCGGCGGCCAGCCCGCCACCCAAGACGAATCGCCTCGAAATCATGGCCGAGCATCTGCCACAACTCCGCCCGCTCCGCCATCGCGCGGGAGCGGTCAGGAAAGGGTGCTGGGAAGCGCCAGGGCGCTGCCCTGGACCCGCTGGGGGCAGCGCCCCCAGACCCGCATCTTGGAAAGGATTGCAAAGGCTTCGCCTTTGCTGGGGTCCAGGGGTGAAACCCCTGGGCGGACGAGCTTGCCGGCGCGTCACGATCCGGCAAGTCTGCGGGCATGACAAAAACCGCACTACTCGACCTCTATGCCGACGCCATCGCCCAGATCCGCAACCTGCACGCCGGCACCAGGGAAACCTCCTTCTACCCGGCGCTTTCGAACTTGTTTGACGCCATCGGCAATGGTCTCGACCCGCGGGTTGTCTCCCTCAACCACGTCTCGGGCAAGCGCGCCGGCATCCCGGATTTCGGCTTGTTCGAGCGCGCCAGGACGCGGCGCGGCGAAACGCCGGAATGGCGCGAGGGCATCGCGCCCGATCGCGGCGTCGTCGAGGTCAAGGGCATTGGCCAGGACATCGCCTTGCTGGTCGCGAGCGATCAAGTGAAACGGCAATATCTGCCCGCCTTCGGCCTCGTGCTGGCGACCAATCTCTGGCAATTCCGCCTGGTCAGCGCCGAGGGCGTGATCGATTCCTTCGACCTCGCGGAGAACGAGGCCGGGTTTCTCGCCCTGATCCACGGCACGAGGCCGCGCCACCTCGCCACCCGCTTCGCCGATTTCCTGGAACGCTGTCTGTTGACCGCGGCGCCGCTGGCCTCGCCGGCCGCGCTCGCCTTCTTTCTCGCCTCCTACGCCCGCGACGCGCTGGCCCTCCTCGACGAACGCGCCGATCTGCCGGCGCTCGCGAGCTTGCGCCGCAGCATGGAAGAGACCCTCGAACTCAGCTTCGACGCCCGCGACGGCGCGCATCTGTTCCGCTCGACCCTGGTGCAGACCCTGTTCTATGGCCTGTTTTCCGCCTGGATCGTCGAGGCGCGGGCCGGGCGGGCGGCGAAATTCGATTGGCGGGCGGCGCAATGGTCGCTCAGCGTGCCGATCGCCCGATTCCTGTTCCAGCAGGTGGCAACGCCGGAGGCGCTGGCCCCGCTCGGCATCGTCCCCCTGCTCGATGCCGCCTCGCGGGCGCTGGCCCGCGTCGATCAGGCGGCGTTTTTCACCGCTTTCCACGAAGCCCAGGCGGTGCAGTATTTTTACGAGCCGTTCCTGGAGTATTTCGACCCGGTTTTGCGGCGCGACCTCGGCGTCTGGTACACCCCGCCCGAAATCGTTGAATACATGGTCGAGCGGATCGATCGCGTGCTGCGCTCTGAACTCGGCATCAATGATGGCCTCGCGGATGCGCGGGTGGTGGTGCTCGATCCCTGTTGCGGCACCGGCAGCTTTCTCGTCGCCGTGCTCGCCCGCATCCGCCGCACCTTGCAGGGAAAAGGGCTGGGCTCGCTGATCGGCGCCGAACTGAAACGCGCCGCGATGACGCGAATCCACGGGTTCGAGATCATGACCGCGCCGCTGGTGATCGCGCACTGGCAGATCGGCGAAGCGCTGGCCGAGGCCGGCGCGGCGCTCGCGCTGGAGGAGCGCGC
Organism: Pseudomonadota bacterium; assembly: GCA_021801255.1. Classification (GTDB taxonomy): domain Bacteria; phylum Pseudomonadota; class Alphaproteobacteria; order Acetobacterales; family Acetobacteraceae; genus Acidibrevibacterium. Next base: position 108,903 of record JAJYYH010000009.1, on the reverse strand, counting down.
CTCGGTGTTTCTCACCAACGCCCTCACCGGCTGGAGCGAGACCGGCGAGAAGCCGCCGATCCCCGGCTTCGAGCCGTTGACCGAGGAGCGGAGCCGGGCGCGCCATGTCAAGCGCGAGGCGCCGATCCTGGTGATCCTCGGCAACCCGCCCTACAACGCCTTCGCCGGCACCTCGCCCGCCGCCGAGGGCGATCTCGTGCAGCCCTACAAGGAGGGTTTGCGGGAAAAATGGGGGGTCAAGAAATTCAACCTCGATGATCTTTACGTGCGGTTTTTCCGCATTGCCGAGCGCCGCATCGCGGAGGCCGCCGGCAAGGGGATCGTCTGTTTCATCTCCAATTATTCCTGGCTCTCCGGCGCCTCCTATGTGGTGATGCGCCAACGGCTGACCGAGCGGTTCGATCGGATATGGATCGAGAACATGCACGGCGACCGCAACATCACCGAATACGGGCCGGACGGGCGGAGCAGCGAAACCGTTTTTGCCATTGCCGGATTTTCACCGGGAATCCGCCAGGGCGTCGCGACCGCGATGCTGGTGCGAACCGGAAAAGAACAGCGGCCGGTCTATCGATTCCGCGACGATATCAATCCGTCCAGGGCCGCCGATCGGCGCGCCGCCTTGCTGGCCACGCTGAAGGAGGAAAATCCCGATGCCGGCTATGAAACACTTGACCCCAAGCCGGAAAACCGTTTTTCCCTCCGCCCCGGCGCGGCCAACGCCGATTACGCCGCGTGGCCGGTGCTCCCCGACCTCGCTGCCGTCGCGCCGCTCAACGGGCTGATGGAAAAGCGCGGCGGCGCGCTGATGGACGACGACCGCGCCGTGCTCGAAGCACGGATGAACATCTATCTCGACCCGAAACAATTGATGGATGCCGTCCGGCGGGTGGCGCCGGGGCTGGCGGAGGATCGGGCGCGGTTCGATGCCGCGAGGACTCGCAATGCTTTGCTGGAGCAATCCATGGCAAGGGGCGCCTCATTTACGCCGGGCGAGATCAAACGCTATTGGCTACGCCCGTTCGAGCATTGCTGGGCCTATGTCACCCAGGTCCGGCCAATCTGGAACGAACCACGGCCGACACTGCAAAAAATCCTCCCCGACGCCGGCGGATTTCTGATCAGCCGGCTACGCGGCGTCGCGGAACCCGAAGGCTTTCCGGTCTGCTGGACATCCCTGCTCGCCGACGATCATGGGATGCGAACCGACGCTTTTGTTTTCCCCATCAGCGAAAACCTTTCAGGCGCCGCTCGGCCCAATCTGTCGGCCCGGACCATCGAATGGCTCGCGAAGATCGGCCTGGCGCCAGACGGCGCGTCGGCGCGGCTGGTCTGGCGCCACGCCCTCGCCATCACCTACTCGCCCGCCTATCTCGCCGAAAACGCCGCCGGCATCCGGCAAGGCTGGCCCCGCGTGCCGCTGCCCCAAAACGCCGATCTGTTGCGCCAATCCGCAGCACTCGGGGAACAACTCGCCGCCCTGCTCGACCCCGACACATCGGTCGATTGCGTCACAGCGGGAAAAATCCGCCCCGAACTCGCCGCCATCGCGGTGCCGACGGGGCAAAATTTCGCGCTCTCCGCCGGCTGGGGCAACCGCACCGAAAACGGCGTCACCATGCCCGGCAAGGGCCGATCGACCTCCCGCGCCTACGCCGAAACCGAGGCCGCGACCGCAAGCCACGCCGCCATCCTGGGGAAAAAAACGCGGGATATCTATCTCAACGAAACCAGCTTTTGGAAAAACATCCCCGAAGCGGTCTGGGAAACCCATATCGGCGGCTATCAGGTGCTGAAAAAATGGCTTTCGTACCGGGAAAAAACCATCATCGGCCGTGATCTGAAACCCGAGGAAATCCGCCACGTAATGGAAACCGCCCGCCGCCTCGCCGCCATCCTGCTGCTCGGCCCCGGTCTCGACGCCAGCTTCCGCGCCTGTGCTGAGGCTCATGCCGTAAAACAGCGCTCAACTGACAGCCCCAAAAACAACGAAATCGGATCATAATCCCCTCAAACCGCCGGCATCGCCTGGTCGATGATCGCGCGCGTGTCGATCGCCGTCGTGAACGCGCCATAGGCGGCGCCGCGCGGCGCCAGGCGGAGCCGGCAAAAACCCTCCGCCAGCGGATCCTCCCAGGCGATCAGCACCGCCGCCGCGGCGGCGAGGGCGAGGCTTTCCACCAGGTGCCGCGCCTCCCCCTCCCGCGCCTTGGAAAAATCGCAGCTTTTCACCAGCGCGTCATAGGCCGGGTCACGGCCGCGCGCGGCATCGAGAAATCCCGCAAAGGCCGCGACACTTTCCGCATCGCGGGCCAGCGCGCGCAGAACGTCGAGCGCGATGACATTGCCCGAGCCCTCCCAGATGGCGTTCAGCGGCGATTGGCGGAAAAGCCGCGGCATCGGCCCGGATTCGATATAGCCGCCGCCGCCGAGACACTCCATCGCCTCATAGACGAAGCCTGGGGCGCGCTTGCAAACCCAGTATTTGGCGATTGGCGTGAGCAGCCGCGCCAGCGGGTCGTTGGCATCGAAAGCCTGCGCGAGCCGCATCGCGAGCGCCGTCGCCGCGCCGCTTTCGAGGGCGAGATCGGCGAGCACGGCGGCCATCAGCGGCTGGTCGATCAGGCGCCGCTGAAACGCCGAGCGATGCGCGGTATGCCACAGCGCCTGCGCCAGCGCGCTTCGCATCTGCTGCGCCGAACTCACCACGCAATCGAGCCGGGTGTGCTGAACCATCCGGATGATGGTGGCCACGCCGCGCCCCTCCGGGCCGACGCGCCGCGCCAGTGCGCCATGATATTCGATTTCGGAGGAGGCGTTGGAGCGATCGCCGAGCTTGTCCTTGAGGCGGAGGATGCGAAAACCGCGGTTGCGCGCGCCATCGGGGGTCCAGCGCGGCACGAGGAAGCAGGTGAGGCCTTTTTCGGTCTGGGCGAGCGTCAGAAAGGCATCGCACATCGGCGCGGAGCAGAACCATTTGTGGCCGCGGAGACTGTACCAGCCGGGCTCGCCGCTGGGCGCGGCGCTCGTGGTATTGGCGCGCACGTCCGAGCCGCCTTGTTTTTCCGTCATCGCCATGCCGATCGTGACGCCGGCTTTCTCGCCGGCGGGGCGCATTGCGGGATCATAGCGCCCGGCGCGGATGCCGGGCTCCCACAGGGCGGCGACTTCGGGCTCCGTCCGCAGCGCCGGCACCGCGGCATAGGTCATGGTCATCGGGCAGCTCGTCCCGGAATCGGCCTGGCCGGTGAGGTAGAGGATGGCGGCGTGGGCGACATGGCCGGCCGCCGCGCCGCTCCAGGGAAGCGCGGCGAAACCGCTTTCGAGCCCGAGCGCCATGAGCGCGTGATAGGCGGGATGAAACGAAATCTCGTCGATGCGCCGGCCCTGGTGATCGAAATTGTTGAGAACCGGCGGATGGCGGTTGGCCTGCTCGCCCCAGGCGATGACCTCGGCCGAACCCACGCGCGCGCCGAGCGCGGCGAGGCCTGCGCGATGCGCCGCACCCCCCGCGCGCGAGAGGGCTGCGCTCAGCATGCGGTCGCTGGAAAACGCATTGAAATCCTCGAGCGCGGGAGGCTGGTTGAAAACCTCGTGGGTGTCGAGTTCGGCAACCGGTCGGATCGCGGCCATGGCGGCTCCTTGTGGACATCGCTCCGCGCCTGCGCTCCCCGCCATGGCGCCCGCGCCAGCTTGCCACAGAGAGCGCCGCGCACCCAAGCCGCGCGTGGTCCGCGTTGACATCGCGAAACCGCCGCGCGATGATCCTTCCATCCGAGGGGAGCCCTGGGGATGGGGCTGAGAGTCCGCAGGCGGCATGCCGCAGCGCGGAGACCCTGCAAGAACCTGATCCGGATCATGCCGGCGTAGGGACGGGGTTTTTGGGCGCCAAGCACCGCTCCTCCCCGCGCCGCACCAAAAAGGAGAGGATGAAGCCGATGAACGTCCAGGCCAAGCCCAGCGCCGTCACCACCGGGCCGATCACCGGCTCACGAAAAGTGTTTTCCGCCCCGCCCGGCCGCGCCGATCTCGCGGTGCCGTTCCGCGAGGTCATCCTCGCGCCCGGCGCCGGCGAGGCGCCGGTCCGGCTCTATGATCCCTCCGGCCCCTATACTGACCCCGCGGCGATCATTGATCTCGAAGCCGGCCTGCCGCCGCTTCGCGCCCCCTGGCTCGCGGCGCGCGGTTTTGCGACGGCCGAAGCCCGCGCGCTTCGCCCCGAGGATAACGGCAACGCCGCGCCCGATCGCCTCGTGCCCCCCTGCCCCGCCGCGCCGCGGCTGCTCGCCGGGCGCGCGGGGGAGCTTGTGACGCAATACGAATTCGCCCGCGCCGGCGTCATCACCGAAGAGATGATCTATGTCGCGCACCGCGAGAATCTCGGCCGCCGTGTCGCCGCCGAGGGGGCGGCCGCGCGCCGCGCCGATGGCGAGGCTTTCGGCGCCGTCCTTCCGGAATTCGTCACCCCGGAATTCGTCCGCGCCGAAATCGCCGCCGGGCGCGCCATCATTCCGGCCAACATCAACCACCCCGAGATCGAGCCGATGATCATCGGGCGCAACTTCCTGGTGAAGGTCAACGCCAATATCGGCAATTCGGCGGTCACGTCCTCGGCCGCCGAGGAAGTGGAAAAACTCGTCTGGGCGATCCGCTGGGGCGCCGATACCGTGATGGACCTCTCCACCGGCCGCAACATCCACAATATCCGGGGCTGGATCATGCGCAATTCGCCGGTGCCGATCGGCACCGTGCCGATCTATCAGGCTTTGGAAAAAGTCGATGGCGACCCGGAAAAACTCACCTGGGAGGTGTTCCGGGACACTTTGATCGAGCAGGCCGAGCAGGGCGTCGATTACTTCACCATTCATGCCGGCGTGCGCCTCGCCTATGTGCCGCTCACGGCGCGGCGGGTGACGGGGATTGTCTCGCGTGGCGGCTCGATCATGGCGCGGTGGTGTCTGGCGCATCACCAGGAGAGCTTTCTCTTCGAGCGCTTCGATGAGATTTGCGACATCATGCGCCGCTATGATGTCTCGTTCTCGCTCGGCGATGGGCTGCGTCCCGGCTCGATCGCCGATGCCAACGACGCGGCGCAGTTCGCCGAGCTGGAGACGCTCGGCGAACTCACCAAAATCGCCTGGGCCAAGGGCTGCCAGGTGATGATCGAGGGCCCCGGCCATGTGCCGATGCACAAGATCAAGGTGAACATGGAAAAGCAGTTGGAAACCTGCGGCGAAGCGCCGTTCTACACGCTCGGCCCGCTCACCACCGATATCGCGCCGGGCTATGACCACATCACCTCGGCGATCGGGGCCGCGATGATCGGCTGGTTCGGCACCGCCATGCTCTGTTATGTCACACCCAAGGAGCATTTGGGGCTGCCCGATCGCGATGATGTCAAGGCCGGCGTCATCACCTATCGCATCGCCGCCCACGCCGCCGATCTCGCCAAGGGGCACCCGAACGCGCAGCTCCGCGATGACGCGCTGTCGCGGGCGCGTTTTGATTTCCGCTGGGAGGACCAGTTCAACCTCGCCCTCGACCCCGACACGGCGCGCAAGTTCCACGACGCGACCTTGCCCAAGGATGCGCACAAGGTCGCGCATTTCTGCTCGATGTGCGGGCCGAAATTCTGCTCCATGCAGATCACCCGCGATCTTCGCGCCGAGGCCGAGCGGCTGGCCGGGATGGCGGCGAAAAGCGAGGAGTTCCGTGAGCACGGCGGCGCGCTCTATGTGCCGGCCGAAGCCGCCGCGGAGCAGCCATGAGTGCGCCGCCGGCCACCGCCATCATCGGCGGCGGCATCATCGGCCTGGCGATCGGCTGGCGGCTCGCGCAAGCCGGGGTTGGCGTCGAGATTTTCGAGCGCGAGGCCGCCGGGCGCGGCGCCAGTTGGGCGGCGGCTGGGATGCTCGCCGCCGGCGTCGAGAGCGAGCCCGGCGAGGCCGCGCTCTGCCGCCTCAACCGGCTCGGCCAGGCGCTATGGCCGGATTTCGCCGCCGAACTCGAGGCCGCGGCCGGGCTTGGCGTCGGGCTGCGCCGGGAAGGCACGATCGAAATCGCGCTGACCCGCGATGACGCGGCGAAACTCCGCCATGTTTTCGATTTCCAGCGGGCTCAGGGGGTCACGCTGGAATGGCTCACGCCGGCGGAAGCACGGGCGCGCGAGCCGCATCTCGGGACACAGCTCGCCGGCGCGGTGTTCAGCCCGCACGATCATCAGGTGGATAATCGCGCCGTTGTCGTCGCGCTGCGCCGCGCTTTTCTGGCCGCCGGGGGGGTGCTGCGCGAGGCCACCCCGGTCGCCGCCGTCGTGTGCGCGGGTGATAGGGTCGCGGGGTTGGAACTCGGCACCGGCGAATTCCACCCCTGCCATCGTGTCGTGCTCGCCGCCGGCCCGTGGTCGAGCCTGCTCGCCGGCCTGCCCGAGGCCGCGCGTCCCGCCGTGCGCCCGATCAAGGGGCAGATGCTGGCGCTCGGGATGGACCCGGCGGCGCCGCTGCTTTCCCATGTTCTCTGGACGCCCCGGGTCTATCTCGTGCCGCGTGGCGATGGCCGGCTGATCGTCGGCGCCACCACCGAGGAGCGCGGGTTCGATACCGCGATCACCGCGGGGGGCATGTTTTCCCTCCTGGAGGGCGCCTGGCGCGCCCTGCCGGCGATCGAGGAATTGCCGATCATCGAGACCTGGGTCGGCTTCCGCCCCGGCTCACGCGATGACGCCCCGCTGCTCGGCCCGCATGGGCCGGAAGGCTTGGTTTTCGCCACCGGCCATCACCGCAACGGCATCCTGCTCGCCCCGCTCACCGCCGAACTCATCGCGCGCTATCTGCTGGAAGGCGCGATCGATCCCGCGATGCACCCCTTCCTGCCCGACCGCTTTGCCGCCCGCGAGGTGCCGGTCGGATGAGCGCGGGGATCGAGGAAATCCTCCGCGTCAACGGCGCGGCCGAACCTTATTTGCCGCGACTGCTCGACCTGCTCGCGCGCAAGGGGGTGGTCGGGCGGAAGGGCGTGGCGGTTGCCCTCAATGACGCGGTGGTGCCGGCCAGCGTCTGGGAAAAAACCGTGCTCCGCCCAGGCGACCGGATCGAGATCGTGCGCCCCTTCGGTGGAGGCTGAGCCATGGACGATGTTTCGCTCACCATCGCGGGAAAATCCTTTTCTTCCCGGCTCCTGCTCGGCAGTGGCGGCTATCCCAACCGGCAGATCCTGCTTGATGCCATTCGCGCTGCCCGCCCGGCGATGGTGACTGTCGCGATCCGCCGCATCAGCCTCGAAGCCTATGCCGAAAGCCTCGTCGATCTGCTCGCGGAGCAGACCCTGCTGCCCAACACGGCGGGCTGCGCCAGCGTGCGCGATGCCGTGCTCACCGCCGAGCTGGGCCGCGAGGCGCTCGGCACCGATTGGGTCAAGCTCGAACTCATCGGCGATCGCGAGACGCAATACCCGGATGTCGAATTGCTGCTGAGAGCAACCGAGGAGCTGGTGCGCAAGGGGTTCACCGTGCTGCCCTATTGCAACGACGATCCGGTGACCTGCCGCAAGCTCGCCGATCTCGGTGCGGCCGCCGTGATGCCGCTTGGCGCGCCGATCGGCACCGGGCTCGGCATCGCCAATCCCCATGCCATCGCGCGCATCTGCGCCACCAGCGCGGTGCCGGTCATTCTCGACGCTGGCATTGGCACGGCGTCGGACGCGGCGCAGGCGATGGAGCTGGGCTGCGCTGGCGTGCTGCTCAACACCGCCGTCGCCGGCGCCGAAAACCCGCCGCTGATGGCGCGAGCAATGCGCGAGGCGGTGTGCGCCGGGCGCCACGCGCGGCTCGCCGGGCGCATCGCCAAACGCACCCAGGCCGAACCATCGAGCCCGCAGCTCGGCCTCGTCGGCAGCGGCTGAGCACGCATACCGCGGGCTCGGCGCGGTTTGGCACGGCATTCGCGGGCGTCGGGCTTTCCGGCGATTTCCGCGGCTCCCATCACATGACCAAACGCGCCGGCATGACCGAAGACCCCTGCGAAGCCTTCGTCGCCAAACGCAAACCGGCCTTCAAGAGAAGATAATCCCTTTCGGTGGGAAAATTTTTTGCTTATTTTTTATAAAAAGAAGCGCTTTTTCTATTGTTCTTTTTTGAAAAAAAGAACCAAAGCTTCCCCCTCTCCCCCGGCGCAGCATCTGGCACGAAAGCGTGAGCCTCTTGCGGCTAGGCGTGGCTCTGCCCTCGGCGCTATCCTCCGCGCCGAAGCTGGCGCGAGGGCGAGATGGCAGCGGTGGAGGTGAATGGGCGGCACTATCGTCTGCCCGTGCGGCCGACGGTGATCATTTGCTATGATGGCTGCGACCCGGCCTATCTCCGCCGTGGCATCGCCGATGGCGTGATGCCGCATTTCGCGCGCCTCGCGGAAACCGGGTTTCTCACCTACGAGGCCGAGGCGGTCGTGCCGACCTTCACCAACCCCAACAACGTCTCGATCGTCACCGGCGTGCCGCCAGCGCAACACGGGATCGCCGGCAATTTCGTGCTCGATCGCGCGAGCGGCGAGCGCCGGATGATCACCGATGCCCGCCTGATGCGCTCTCGCACCATCCTCGCCGGGCTGGCTGAGGCGGGGATGCGGGTGGCAGTGGTGACGGCGAAGGACAAGCTTCTGCGCCTGCTCGCGCATGGGCTCACGGGGATCGCGTTTTCCTCGGAATACGCCGATCGGGCAACGCTTGCGGAAAACGGCATCGAAGCGGTCGAGGCGCTGGTCGGGCGGGCGACGCCGGATCAGTATTCCGCCGATCTCTCGCTTTTCGTTTTGGACGCGGGCCTGAAACTGCTCGAAGCGAATGCGGCCGAGGTTCTGTATCTCTCGCTTTCTGATTACGTCCAGCACCGCGCCGGCCCCGGCGAGCCCGAGGCCAACGCCTTCAACCATGCGGTGGACCGGCGCATCGGCGCGATGATCGCCGCCGGCGCGCTCGTCGGCATCGTCGCCGATCACGGCATGAACGACAAGGCGAACCTGGATGGCACGCCCCGCGTCGTTTATCTCGAACAGCACCTAAACGCCGCCTTCGGCGCCGGCGCGGCGACGGTCATCTGCCCGATCACCGACCCCTTCGTGCGCCATCATGGCGCGCTCGGGTCGTTCGTGCGGGTTTACGTCCGGCGCGGCGAGGTGGCGGCGATGATGGCGGCCGCGCGCGGCCTGCCGGGCATCGCGCTGGTGCTCGCGGGGGCGGAGGCGGCGGCGCGGTTTGCGCTGCCGGCTGACCTCGAAGCCGATTTCGTCGCCCTCGGCGATGCCGGCACGGTGATCGGTGCGACGCCGGCCGATCACGATCTCCGCGGCCTCGCCGGCCACCGGCTGCGCTCGCATGGCGGGCTTGCCGAGCAAAAAGTGCCCTTCGCCCTCTCGCGCCCGCTCAACGCCGCTTATCGCAAAGAAAGCGCGAAATCGCCGCTCCGCAATTTCGATATTTTCGACTATGCGCTGAACGGTACCGGCTGAGCGCGCCGGCCACCGTAAAATGCGCGAGAGGTGGGCTCCGCGCGCCACTTCCAGCGATTGAATTTTTTCCGCCGATCGGCGGTCGCGCTACACCAACGCCCTGCCGCTCAACCGTTCCAGCACCCGAAGCGGGGTGCGTTCGGGGTGGAGCATGCTTTCATTGGGGAGGTGGAAAGTCTGCTCCAGGGCAAATCGCCCGGCCAGGGCCGCGTGCAGCACCTGATCGGTATAGACGATCCAGGTGGCGCCGGGGGGAAAGCCAAGTTTGACGCGCGGCGCGGCGCGCTGATAGCTCTCGTCGAGCTTGCCCCGGTCATGCAGCCCGAGCATCAGGAAATCGTAGGGGCTGCGGCGTCCCTTGGTGAGGCCGAGCCGCTCCAGCGCCCAGGCGGCGCCGGGCCAGGGGCGCTGGAGGCGAGGGAAAAATTTCTCGGCAAAATCGGGGAAATTCTCTCCCACCTCCCATTGCCGAACCGTGCCGTCGGGCGCGATGTTGGAAAAAACGCGCAGAATCCGCCGCCCGCGCATCGGTCGCGTGGGGAAAGCATCGACATGCAGCCGGCGATCGTCGTGGCGTGGCGAGGTCGGGCGGTGATCGATCTCAATCGGGCGATAGCTGGTGCGCGCCCGCTCCAGCCCGCGCGCGTAGCCGGGCATCAGGCCGACCAGCAATGATCGTGCCTGGCGGCCGAAGCGGTCGAGCATGGCGCCGAGCCGCTGCTCCTCCGGGCCGGAAAGGGTGCAGGCGTTAACCTTGCCGGTGATCGGATCGAAGCTGATATTCTTGCGGCTCTGATCCGCAAGCGCGGGGCTCAAAAACCCCTCCTCGCCGGGCAGGAGGCGAAACGGCAAATCAGGGAACAGCAGAACCTTCCCCGATTCGAGCGCGTCACCGGCACGCGCGCGGATCGCCGCGTCAAACGGCCCCGCCCAGTCGAGACCACGAAATTCCTCCACGACCTCGGTTTCGCGCATCGTCCTCCGTCCTTGCTCCACGGGAACCCCCGCGCTACTCGCGCCGCAACACACGATCCATGACAAAATGCGCCAGGCCATGGGCGGCGAAATCATGCGCCAGCGCGTCTTCATCATAGACCGCCCCGAGCCAGTCGAGAAATGCCATCCGCCCCTCGCCCTCGGCGGCGTAGCGCAGCAGGAAGGCATCGAGAATGCCGCTCCGCGCGCCGCGAAAATGCCCGAAACGCCAGGAGAGCTGGCGCAACGCCTCGGCCACGGGATGCCCGTTCAGGATGAGAAAGATGGCGGCGGCGAAGCCGGCACGGTCGGCGCCCGATTTGCAGTGCACCAGCGCCGGCTCCGCCATGCCGCGCAACACCGCGACCAGCGCCGCGACATCGGCGCGCCGGGGCAGCCGGCTTGCCACCGGCGCGTCGATAAAGGTGATGCCGAGCGAGGCCGCGGCTTCCCGCGTCAGCGCATCCGAGCCATTGGCGCAGCGACCACGCAGATTGATCACCGTGCGCAAGCCATATCGCTGCACCAGGGCGGCAAGCCGCGCCGGGGTCGGGTGGTTGGAGCGATAGAGTCTTCCCGGCACCACCACCCCGGCATTGCTCCAAAACAGGCGAAAGACTGCGTGATCGATCAGCAGGCTGTCGAGCCAGGCCCGCCTTCGCCCGCCCGGCGCGCCGAGATCGCCGTGAAAAATCGTATCCATCTTCCCTCAGAGCCAGAAAATCAATCGAACTTGAACAAGAATGCCCTCTGGAAACATTGGGGTTTTTCTGTCGATTTCCGGGCAAGAGGGCATTCTTTTTCAAACTCTCAGGTGCCGCCCACTGGGTCGCGGCTCACCCGCACGCGCTCGACCCGGCGGCCATCCATCGTCAGCACCTCGAATCGCCAGCCGCCGAAGACGATGCGATCGCCGATTTGCGGCACCCGGCGCAGCAGCGCCAGCACCAGGCCGGCGAGGGTGTGATAGCTGCCGGCGGCCGGCAGAGGGGGCAGATCGAGCTGCACCTTGAGTTCGTCCACCGGCATCAGCCCGTCGAGTTCGCGCTCGACCTCGCCCTGGTCATGCGCGGTGGCGACAGGGACGGCCTCGGCGGGATCGCCGACGATCGCCTCCAGCAGATCGGTCGCCGTCACCATGCCCTCGAAACTGCCGTATTCGTCCATCACCACGGCGATGCCGAGAGGGTCGGATTTGAGCCGCGCCAGCGCATCAAGCGCCGAGACGGTATCGGGAATGACCATCGGCTGGCGCAGCGCCGCGGCGAGCGAGAATTCCCCGCCATCGAGCAGGCGGTCGAGGATATCCTTGGTCTGGACGATGCCCACCACGTTATCGACCGCGCCGTCGCAGACCACGAAGCGCGAATGCGGCGAGGCCTTGAGCGTGGCGATGATGTCGCGCCTCGGATCGGTGCGGTCGATCCAGGCGATTTCGGTGCGCGGCGTCATGATCGCGCGCACCGGCTTGTCGGCGAGCCGCAGCAGCCGCTCGATCATGTCGCGTTCCTCGGTCTCCAGCACGCCGGCCTCGGTGCCCTCGACGAGGAGCGCCTTGAGTTCCTCCTCGGTCACCGCCGGGCTCGGCAGGCGGGAAAAGCCGAAGGCACGCAGCACCAGCGCCGAGGAGCGCCCGAGCAGCCAGACCACCGGCGCACCGATCCGCGCCAGCAGGGCAACCGGCCCGGCGACCTGCACCGCCGTCCGCTCCGGCCAGCGGAGCGCGATCTGCTTGGGCACCAACTCACCGAGCACGAGTGTCAGATAGGTGATCAGCAGCACCACCAGAACATAGGAAAGACCGCCGGCGAGCGGGCCCGCCCCGATCAGCGGGGCGAGCCAGGCGGTAAAGCGGCTCGCCAATCGCGCGCCGCCGAACACCCCGGCGAGAATGCCGGTCAAGGTCATGCCGACCTGAATGGTCGGCAGGAAACGCTGCGGATCCTCGGCCAGTTGGCGGGCGAGCAGCGCGCGCCCCTCGCCCTTGCGCTCCAGCACCGCGAGCCGTGCCCGGCGCACCGAAACGAGCGCGAGTTCGCTCAAGGCGAAGACGCCGTTGAGCGCGATCAGCAGCAGGATCACCGAGATCTCGAACAGCGCGCGCATGCCCCTCACGAAATGCGCGATCCGCCTGCCGCCGTCAAATCTCGGCGACCGAGGTGGCGGCAAGGCAATCGCGGGAAAGGACAGTGCCCTGGCTCTTTCAAAACATCCTTCATCGGATTGTCCGGGGTCCGGGCGCGCGGCTGATATTCCTACCAAGTGGTATTTTTTTATAAGATTTCTCTGGCAATCGGTCTCATTTTATGTTTTATTAACCAAATCATCAGCACAAATGTCGTGGAAAAAGAAATGTCCCGTATCAGCGATCAGCCGCAAACCCCGCCCCTCCCTCTCCCTTGCTCGGCCGAACTCATTTCCTTCCCCGCCCGCCGCGCCGCGCCGCCGCGGAGCCGCCTGCAAACCGCCCTCGCCAACCTCGACCGCGCCCTCGCCGACCAGCGCAGCGTGCTCGCCACCTGGCGCAGCGCGCTGGCCGATCTGCGCGGCGCCATGCATGGACTTGATACGAGCGTCGCCATCTACCGCGGTGAACTCGGCAAACTCACCACCGGCGTCGCCCACCTGCACGCCCGCGCCCTCTGGCTGCGCGCCTGGGCAAGCCGCGTGGAGACCGATCAGGCGGATGCCGACCATTTGGCCACGAACGGTCTGCCGCCCTCGCGCAGCGGCCGGAGCGCCTGATCGTGTTCTTCGCCCCATTGGAAAAGCCGGCAGCGGTTCACCAGGAAATTCGCCGTCGCTTCGGTGGGGTCGTCGCTTCGGTGAGGCCCTCTCTTCGGTAAGGGCTGTCGCGACGCGCAAGCCCGCGCGGATGGATCAGGTTCGGGCGGCGGCCATGCGCACCCGCATCTCGCGCACCACGTGGCTCAGGCCAGAGAAAATCGCTTCGGCCACCAGGAAATGGCCGATATTCAGCTCCATCACCTGCGGCAGCGTCGCCACCGGGCCGACATTCTCAAAGGTCAGCCCGTGCCCGGCATGGCACTCCAACCCGAGCGCCGCGGTCATCGCCGCCGCTGCCTGAAGCCGCGCCAATTCCCCCGGCCGCCCTTCGGCATAGGCCCCCGTGTGCAATTCCACCACCGGCGCGCCGACCACCCTGGCCGCCTGCAATTGCCGGGGGTCGGGATCGATGAACAGCGAAACCCGGATGCCGGCGGCCTTGAGCGCCGCGACCCTGGGGGCGAGCACCTCGACCTGGCCCGCGACATCAAGCCCGCCCTCGGTCGTCACCTCCTCGCGCCGCTCCGGCACCAGGCAGGCGGCGTGCGGGCGGAGCATGCAGGCAATCGCCACCATCTCCTCGGTCGCCGCCATTTCCATGTTCAGCGGCGCGGCGATCTCGGTCTTGAGGCGGCGCATGTCCTCGTCCCTGATGTGGCGGCGATCCTCGCGCAGATGCGCGGTGATGCCGTCTGCCCCGGCGGCGAGCGCGAGGCGGGCGGCGGCCAGCGGGTCGGGATGCGCGCCGCCGCGGGCGTTGCGGAGGGTTGCCACGTGATCGATGTTGACGCCGAGCCGGATCGGCCTCATGGCGTCCTCGCGCGGTTGGCGGCGATGCTGGCCGCGAGCCGCAGCGCCGCGATCAGGCTCCGCGGGTCGGCCACACCCTGCCCCGCGATGTCGAACGCCGTGCCATGGTCGGGCGAGGTGCGCACGATCGGCAGGCCGAGCGTCACATTCACCCCATGTGTCATGTCGAGTGTCTTCAACGGGATCAACGCCTGATCGTGATACATGCAGAGCGCCGCATCATAGCGCGCGCGCGCGGTCTCCGTGAACATGGTATCGGGCGAGAGGGGGCCGAAAACCGCGATGCCCTCGGCGCGGAGCGCGGCAATCGCCGGGGCGATGATGGTTTCTTCCTCGGTCCCCATCGTCCCCTCCTCGCCGGCGTGGGGGTTGAGCCCGGCGATGGCGAGACGCGGCGCGGCAATAGCGAAATCCCGCAGCAAGGCGACGGCGGTGATACGTCCGGCGGCGACGATCGCCTCCAGGCTCAGCGCCTCGATTGCAGCACGAAGCGCGACATGCACCGTGACCGGCACCACCCGGAGCGCGGGCGCGGCGAGCATCATCACCGGGTGTGCCACGCCGGTGAGGGCGGCGAGAAATTCGGTATGGCCGGGATGGGCGAACCCCGCGCGATGGAGCGTCACCTTGCTGATCGGGTTCGTCACGACGCCCGCGACCCGTCCAGCGAGGGCCAACGCCACCGCGCGCTCGATCGCCTTGATGACGGCGGGCGCATGGGCGGGATCGGGCCTTCCCGGCCGCGCGGGGGCTCTGAGCGAAATGGGGAGAATCGGGAGGGCGGAGGCGAAATCGGCCTTTGCCTCCTCGGGTTCAGCGATTATTCGCAGAGGGACGGTGCCGGCGAGCCGCGCGGGATCGTCAAGCAGAAAAAAAACTGGCCCGGACTGACGTAAACTGTGCCACGCGCTGACCGCGATTTCGCCGCCGATTCCCGCCGGATCACCCATGGTGAGGGCGAGCGGCGTCATCGGAATGAGGTCCAGGGGCTCGGCCCCGGGCGGGTCTGGGCAGAGCCCAGCCTTCCTTGCCTTAAACCCGCGTCAGATATGGAGCGCCCGGCCGGCCAGCGCCAGCGCCGCCTCCATCACCGCTTCCGAAAGGCTGGGGTGCGCGTGCGAGGTGCGCGCGACATCCTCGGCACTCGCACCGAACTCGATCGCGGTGACGAGTTCGGCGATGAGGGCCCCGGCGTCGGGGCCGATGATATGCGCGCCGAGCAGGCGGTCGCTTTTTTCCTCGGCCAAAAGTTTGACGAACCCCTCGGTTTCGCCCATGGCGCGCGCCCGCCCGTTGGCGGTGAAGGGGAATTTGCCAACGCGATATTTTGTCCCGGCGCTTTTCAATTCCTCCTCGGTTTTGCCGACGGCGGCGACTTCGGGCCAGGTGTAAACGACGCCGGGGATGGCGCCGTAATTCACATGTCCGGCCTGGCCGACGAGGTTTTCGGCGAGTGCCACGCCTTCTTCCTCTGCCTTGTGCGCGAGCATCGGTCCCGTAATGACATCGCCGATGGCATGGATGCCGGCAACCGAAGTGGCGTAATGCGCATCGGTTTTGATGCGCCCGCGCTCATCGCGATCGACGCCAATTTCGTCAAGGCCAAGCCCCTCGGTGTAGGCACGCCGGCCGATGGCGAGCAGCACGACATCCGTCTTGAGTTCCGCGCCATCGCCGCCCGTGACTGGCGCGAGCGCCAGCGTCACGCCAGTTTTGTCCACGCGCGCACCGGTTACTTTGGTGTTGAGGCGGAACTTCATGCCCTGCTTCGTGAGGATACGCTCGAAGGTTTTGGCGATTTCCTGATCCATCGTTGGCACCAGGCGGTCGCAGAACTCGACGACCGTGACCGCGGCGCCGAGCCGCAGCCAAACGCTGCCGAGTTCGAGCCCAATATAACCACCGCCGATGACCACGAGATGTTGGGGAACGGCGCTCAATTCCAGCCCGCCGGTCGAACTCACAATGTGCTTTTCATCGACCTCGACACCCGGCAGCGGCATGCTCTCGCTGCCGGTGGCGATGACGATGTGCTTCGCCGCGTATTCCGCGCCGTCGACGCTTACCACGCCGGCGCGCAGAATGCGCGCCGAACCCTTGAGCCAGGTGATTTTGTTTTTTTTGAAAAGAAATTCGACACCCTTGACATTGGCGCCGACCACCTCGTCCTTGCGCGCCATCATCCGCGCGAGATCGAGTTTTACGCCGCCCACCACAACGCCATGATCGGCGAGTGTGCGCGAGGCGGCATAAAAATTCTCCGAAGAGTGCAGCAGCGCCTTGGAAGGAATACAACCGACGTTGAGGCAGGTGCCACCCAGGGTCGCGCGTCTTTCGACGCAGGCGACTTTCATCCCGAGTTGTGCCGCGCGCAGCGCGCAAACATAGCCCCCGGGCCCAGCTCCGATAATGATAACGTCAAAATTCTCAGCCATCGGCTTAAAGATCCAGCAAAAGGCGGCGCGGATCCTCGATGCCTTCCTTGACACGAACAAGGAACGAAACCGCCTCTCTGCCATCGACGATGCGGTGATCATAGGACACGGCTAAATACATCATCGGCCGGATTTCCACTTTGCCGGCGACAGCAATGGGCCGCTCCTGGATCTTGTGCATGCCGAGGATCGCGGATTGAGGGGGGTTGAGGATCGGCGTGGACAACAGCGACCCATAGATGCCGCCATTGGTAATACTGAATGTACCGCCGGCAAGCTCATTGAGCTTGAGCGTGCCTTCGCGCGCGCGCTTGCCGAAATCAGCAATCGCCAGCTCGATCGCGGCGAAACCCATCTGATCAGCATCACGGATCACCGGCACGACGAGGCCGTTTGGCCCGCCGACCGCGATCCCCATATGGACGAAATTTTTATAAAGAATATCCTCGCCGTCGATCTCGGCGTTGACCGCGGGGAATTCCCTGAGTGCGGTGACGCACGCCTTGACAAAAAACGACATGAAGCCGAGCCGCGCGCCGTTATGCTTCTTTTCGAAAACGTCACGGTATTCGTTGCGGAGCGCGATCACCGCGGTGAGATCCACCTCGTTGAAGGTGGTAAGCATGGCGGCTGTGTTCTGCGCTTCCTTGAGGCGGGCGGCGATGGTGCGACGGAGACGCGTCATGCGCACGCGCTCAACGCGCGGGTCATCCTCGCGCGGCGCCTTCGATTCGACGGGCGCGCCCGGCTTGCCGGAGGCAGCTGAGCTTACGCGATCGAGGAAGGCCTGCACGTCGCCCTTGGTAATTCTGCCGTCCTTGCCTTCGCCTTTGCCGACTTCCTTCGCCGTTATCTGGTTCTCCGTCATCAGCTTGGCGGCGGCCGGCAGTGGTGCGTGAGCCACGATATCCGAAGGGGGGGTTGCCGGGCGGGAAACCGGGCCGGAGGGCCGCGGCGGTGGATTAACCCCGCCGCGTGGCATCGCCGCCGGCGCGTCGCCGCGCGCGGCATCCGCGTCGAGCACGGCTAGCACCGCGCCCACTTCCACCTCAGCGCCCTCCGCCGCGATGATTTCGGTGAGCACGCCGGCGTCTGGCGCATTGACCTCGACGGTCACCTTATCGGTCTCCAGTTCCACCAGCGGCGTATCCGCCACCACGGTCTCGCCTGGTTTTTTCAGCCAGCGCGCGACCGTCGCCGTCGTGACGCTTTCGCCAAGCTGGGGCACCTTGATTTCGGTCGGCATCACCGCTTCCTGAATGAAAAGGTTAATCTATCGCCAACGCCGCACGCACCAAGGCGGCCTGCTGCGCGGCATGCATTTTCGCTGATCCGGTTGCCGGGCTCGCCGCCTCCTCGCGCCCGACATAGCGCGGTCGTTTGGCTTTTACCTTAATTTCGCCGAGCACACACTCGATCCGGCGATCAACATAGCACCAAGCACCCATGTTGGCGGGCTCCTCTTGGCACCAGACGATCTCGGCATTGCGATAGGGTGCGAGCAGTTTCGGCAAACTAAGCTTGGGGAAAGGGTAGAGCTGCTCGAGACGGAGGATCGCGACATCCTCTCTCTTCTGTTCGCGCCGTTCAGCCAAAAGATCATAATAGACCTTGCCGCTGCACAGCACGACACGGCGAATTTTCTCGGCTGGTACGAGCGTATCGATCTCCGGGATGACGGTGCGGAAGGCGCTGCCATTGGTCATCTCGGAAGCGAACGAGACCGCGAGCTTGTGACGCAGCAGCGATTTCGGCGTCATCAACACGAGGGGCTTACGGAAATTGCGCTTGAGCTGGCGCCGCAGCGCGTGAAAATAATTCGCTGGCGTGGTAAGGTTGCAAACCTGCATGTTGCGCTCGGCACAAAGTTGCAGATAGCGCTCCAGCCGCGCCGAGGAGTGCTCCGGTCCCTGCCCCTCATAGCCATGCGGCAGCAGCAGCACGAGGCCGGACATGCGCAGCCATTTAGTTTCGCCCGATGCCAGGAACTGGTCGATGATAACCTGTGCGCCATTGGCGAAATCACCGAACTGCGCTTCCCACAAAACCAGGGTGTATGGATCTGCGACCGAATAGCCATATTCAAAGCCGAGCACCCCGGCTTCCGACAGAAGAGAGTTGTAGATTTCGATTTTTACTTGATCTTGTCTGATATTGTTGAGCGGGACATATTCATTCTGGCTGGTCTGGTCGATCAGTACGGCGTGGCGCTGGCTGAAGGTACCGCGCTGACAATCCTCGCCGGAGAGCCGCACCCGATGGCCCTCCAACAGGAGCGTGCCAAACGCCAAGGCCTCGCTGGTTGACCAGTCGAAACCCTGGCCGCTTTCGGTCATCTCGCGCTTGGCGTCCAACTGGCGGGCGATTTTCGGATTGAGATCAAAATTTTCCGGCACATGCGCCAGTGCAAGGCCGACCTCGCGCAATGTTGCCGCGGAGACCGCGGTCGCTTCGTCAATCCACTCCTCCTGTTCGTCGCCTTGCTTGAGGCCCGACCAGTGGCCCTCCAGCCAATCCGCCTTGTTGGGCTTGAAGGATTGTGCCGCCGCCTGCGCCGCATCAAGGGTCGCGGTGAATTGGTCGGCCATTGCTTGTGCCGCCTCCGCCGCGATCACGCCTTGGCGCACCAGGCGCTCGGCATAGAGTGTGCGGGTGGTTTTCTGCGCGCGGATAGCCTTGTACATCAGCGGCTGGGTAAACGCCGGCTCGTCCGCCTCGTTATGGCCGTGGCGGCGATAGCAGACGATGTCGAGCACGATATCGACGCCGAATTCGTGACGGAATTGTGCGGCGAGATCGGCGCAGAACACCACCGCCTCCGCGTCGTCGCCATTGACATGGAGGATCGGCGCCTGCACCGATTTCGCAATATCGGTGCAATAGAGCCCGGAATAGGCATGCGCCGGCAGCGTTGTGAAGCCGATCTGGTTGTTGACCACGACATGCACCGTGCCACCAGTGCGATAGCCGATGAGCTGGCTCATGGCGAGCGTTTCATAGACCAGACCCTGGCCGGCGAAGGCCGCGTCACCATGGATCATGATGCACATCACCGAGCGCCGCTTGCGGGTATCGCCGGCCATATCCTGGCGCGCCCGCACTTTTCCGACCACCACCGGATCAACCGCTTCGAGATGCGAGGGATTGGGCTGTAGAGAGAGATGCACCGCTCGCCCGTCAATATCGAGATCAGCCGAGGTGCCGAGATGATATTTCACATCACCCGCGCCCTGCACATCCTCGGGGTTCGAACTCGCGCCGCTGAACTCACTGAACACCGCGGTGAAGGGTTTTTT
Source organism: Pseudomonadota bacterium (assembly GCA_021801255.1). Taxonomy (GTDB): domain Bacteria; phylum Pseudomonadota; class Alphaproteobacteria; order Acetobacterales; family Acetobacteraceae; genus Acidibrevibacterium. The sequence goes on along the minus strand of JAJYYH010000009.1, from coordinate 89,103 downwards.
TACCACGTTGACGAGGGTATTGAGCCGGCCACGATGCGGCATCCCGATCACCATCTCGTTGACCCCGTGCGCCGCGGAGGTTGCGATAATGGTGTGTAGCGCCGGGATCATCGCCTCGCCGCCTTCGAGGCCGAAGCGTTTGGTACCGACATATTTCTTTTGGCAGAAAGTCTCGAAACCTTCCGCCTCGGTGAGTTCGCGCAGAATCCGCACGCGCCGATCGTTGGTGAACGCGGCACGCCATGGCGCGCCTTCGATATGGCGCTGGATCCAGGATTTCTGGTCAGGATCCTGGATGTGCATGAACTCGACGCCAATCGGCCCGCAATAGGTTTCGCGGAGAATGCTGACAATTTCGCGTAAAGTCGCGCTCTCACGCCCAAGCACGAAATCGATAAAAATCGGCCGGTCCCAATCCGATTCGGTAAAACCATAGCTCTTGGGATCAAGCTCGGGATGGGGTTTCGGGACCTGCAGGCCGAGCGGGTCGAGCTGGGCCTCGAGATGCCCGCGCACCCGATAGGTGCGGATCAGCATCAAGGCGCGCAGGCTGTCGCGCGCCAGCTTGCGCAAATCCTCGGCACTCGGCTCGGTCACCTGGGCCGGGGCCGCGATCTCCGGTTCGCTGAAGCTGGCATGATGCGGCGCCCACGAGGCGCCCAGCGCATCGCCAAGCACGGCGCGCGCCTCATCGTTCAGCCCGGCGAAGAGTTCGGCGAAGCTCGGATCGACGGCATTTGGGTCGTCGATCCATTTCGCGTAGAGATCGGCGATGAAAGCCGCGTTTGCGCCGCTAAAGGCGGTGGCGAGAAGATCGACGCCTGCCATGAGTATGTCCCGGTTCCAGATTGCTCGCTATCGGCTCATAGACGCTATATGTGAATGAAGCATAACCCGCGTGTCGCGCAATTGTGCCCGCACAGGCATGCGTTTATCTCAATCGCCAGGGTCAGCCTTGAAGCGCCCGGATCATCGTGCTACCCAGCGCGGCAGGGCTTTCCGCGACATGGATGCCAGCTTCCCGCAGCGCCTCTATCTTCGCTTGCGCGGTGTCGCGCCCGCCGCTGATCACCGCCCCGGCATGGCCCATGCGTCGTCCCGCCGGCGCCGTCACGCCGGCGATGAAGCCAACCACCGGCTTTTTTACTTTTTCGCGAGCCAAAAATTCGGCCGCCGCGATCTCGCTCTGCCCGCCAATCTCACCGATCATAATGATCGCTTGGGTTTCGGGATCGGCCAGGAACATTTCCAGAATTTCGATGAAATCGGTACCCTTCACCGGGTCGCCCCCGATCCCGACACAACTCGATTGGCCGAGCCCTGCGCTGGTAGTCTGGGCGACCGCTTCATAGGTGAGGGTACCCGAGCGCGAAACGATGCCGATCTTGCCGCGGCGATGGATATGGCCGGGCATGATGCCGATCTTGCAGGCGTCGGGGGTGATCACGCCCGGGCAATTGGGCCCGATCAGGCGCGAGCGGCTGCCATCGAGGGCGCGTTTGACACGCACCATGTCGAGCACCGGAATGCCCTCGGTAATGCAGACGATGAGCGCCACACCGGCATCGATCGCCTCCAGGATGGCATCCGCGGCAAAAGGCGGCGGCACGTAGATCGCCGAGGCCGAGGCCCCGGTCGCCGCGACGGCGTCCGCGACCGTGTCGAACACCGGCAGGCCGAGATGGCTCGTGCCACCCTTGCCCGGCGTCACGCCCCCCATCACCTTGGTGCCATAGGCGATCGCCTGTTCGGAATGAAACGAGCCCTGCGCGCCAGTGAAACCTTGCGTGATGACGCGGGTCTCGGCATCGACGAGAATGGCCATCACGCCGCCTCCCGCACGGCGGCGACAATTTTTTCCGCGGCATCGGCGAGATTGTCGGCGGCGATGATCGGCAGCCCCGATTTCGCGAGAATTTCCTTGCCGAGCTGCACGTTGGTTCCTTCCAGCCGCACCACCAGCGGCACGCTGAGCGCAACCTCGCGCGCCGCCGCGACCACACCCTCGGCGATCACGTCGCAGCGCATGATGCCGCCAAAAATATTCACCAGAATCCCCTCGACATGCGGATCGGAGAGAATGATCTTGAACGCCGCACTCACCCGCTCCTTGGTGGCACCACCGCCGACATCGAGGAAATTCGCCGGCGCCGCGCCATAAAGCTTGATGATGTCCATCGTCGCCATCGCAAGACCGGCGCCATTGACCATGCAGCCGATGGTGCCCTCGAGCGCGACGTAATTGAGGCTGTGTTTCGCCGCCTCCAGCTCCTTCGGATCTTCCTCGGCTTCGTCACGCAATTTTTCGATGTCGGGATGGCGGAAAAGGGCATTGTCGTCAAAACCGATCTTGGCATCAAGCGCCACCACATCGCCCAGATTCGTGACCACCAGCGGGTTGATTTCGACGATGCCGCCATCGAGCTCGAGAAAGGCGCGATAGAGCGCCGCGGCGAAGCGCGTAAACGCGCCGATCGCCTTACCCGTCAACCCAAGACCGAAAGCAAGCTTGCGGGCATGAAACGGCGAAAACCCAGATGCCGGGTCGATCGCCACCTTGAGAATCTTTTCCGGATGGTGGGCCGCGACCTCCTCGATTTCGACCCCGCCCTCGCTGGAGGCCATCAATGTCACGCGCCCGCTCTCGCGATCGACGAGCAGGGAAAGATACAGCTCGCGCGCGATCTCGCAGCCCTGCTCGACATAGACGCGATGCACCTTGCGCCCCGTGGCCCCGGTCTGCTTGGTCACCAGCACGTGGCCGAGCATGGCCGCCGCATGTGTGCGCGCCTCCGCCGGGGAGCGGGCGATCCGCACGCCGCCCTTGCCCGCGGGATCGTCAGCGAAATGCCCCGCACCGCGCCCGCCAGCGTGGATCTGCGCCTTCACCACATAGACCGGACCAGCAAGTTTTTTCGCCGCCACTTCCGCTTCCTCGGCGGTCCAGGCGACATGGCCGTCGAGCACCGCGACGCCGTAATCGCGCAGTACTTCCTTGGCCTGATATTCGTGGATGTTCATCGCGCTCAGCCGACCAGCTTGCGTGAAGCCTCGACGAGTTCGCGCACGGCGCCACAGGATTTCTCGAACGCCGCGCGCTCGGCGCTATTGAGTTCGATCTCGACCACGCGCTCGACGCCACCGGCGCCGATCACCACCGGCACACCGACATAAAGCCCCTTGATGCCGTAAGGGCCATCGAGCCAGGCAGCGCACGACAGCACCCGCTTCTTGTCGCGCAAATAGCTCTCGGCCATGGTGATCGCTGCGGAGGCGGGCGCATAGAAGGCGCTGCCTTTCTCCAGGAGCTTGACGATCTCGCCACCACCATTGGCGGTGCGTTTGACGATCGCCTCGATCTTCGCTTCCGTGGTCCAGCCCATTTTTATGAGATCGGGGATGGGGATCCCGGCGACCGTGGAATAGCGCACCAGCGGCACCATCGAATCGCCATGCCCGCCCAGCACAAAAGCCGTGACATCCTCGACCGAAACGTCGAATTCGCGGGCCAGGAACAGACGGAAGCGGGCCGAATCCAGCACCCCCGCCATGCCCACCACCTTGTTGTGCGGCAGACCGGATTTCTGCTGCATGACCCCCACCATGGCATCAAGCGGGTTGGTGATGACGATGACGAAAGCCTGCGCGCAATAGGTCTTGATGCCCTCGGCGACGGCGGCGATGACGCCGGCGTTCTTGGCCACCAGGTCATCGCGCGACATGCCGGGCTGGCGGGGAAAACCAGCGGTGACGATGACCACATCGGCGCCCTTGATGGCGGCGTAGTCCGAACCCCCGGTCATCGCCGCATCGAACCCCTCGATCGGGCCGGCCTGTTCGAGATCGAGCGCCTTGCCGGCGGCGACGCCGCCGAAGACGTCGAACAGCACGACATCGCCCAATTCCTTGAGGCCGATCAGATGGGCGAGCGTGCCACCGATATTGCCGGCGCCGATCAGCGCGATCTTGTTACGGGCCATGTCTCACTTCCGGACGAGGGGTGAACGATATCGGGCGACGCCGCGGAGGCCGAAACCCGCCCCGACGGCGCTGCCCGGAAGGCGCCTGTTGCTAGCCCATCAAGGGCCGAGCGGCAAGGTGCCGGCGATCGACGCGCGTTTATGTGAGAGGAGCGCTTATGTGAGATGGGGCAGCGCGAGATAGGCTTGGCTCTGCATTTCGACCAGCCGCGAGGCGGTGCGCTCGAAGGCCTTGGCGCCTTCGCCGTCACGATAAAGGTCATCGGGGGCGGCGGCGGCCGAGGCAAAGAGCTTCACCCGATGCTCGTAGAGTTCATCGACCAGGGTGATGAAGCGCCGGGCGGCGTCGAAATTCTCGGGCGAAAGGCGGGGGATGGCATCGAGCACCAGGGCCTGGAAGTGCGTCGCCAGCGCTAGATAGTCGCCGGGTCCGAGCGCGGTCTCGCAAAGCGCCGCGAAGTCGAAGCGGGCAACGCGGCCGGCAGCCAGCGGGATGGCGAGTACCCGCCCCATCACCCGCAGGCGCGCCGGGCGGGCGGAAATGTTCTCGGCGAGTTCGCTGAAAGCGGCATCGAGCGCGGCCTCGGCTCGCGCGTCGGCGGGCACGTGCCAGGTGGCGAGCCGCTCCAGCCGTCGCCGGCGCCAATCCCGCCCACCCTCCATGACCAGAATATCGAGATGGCTCTTGATCAGCGCGATAAAGGGCAGAAAGGCATCGCGGCCGGGCTGGTCCCGGAAAAGATCGTCGGGGAGCGTGTTCGAGGTCGCGACCACCACGACGCCGCGGGCAAACAGCGCCTCGAACAACCGGCCGAGGATCATCGCATCGGCGATGTCATTAACCTGGAACTCATCGAAACAAAGCAGCACTGCCTCGGCGGCGATGGCATCGGCGAGCGGCGGGATGGGGTCGTCGCCCTCGGGATGGGCGCGCTTCCATTCGTGGGTGCGTCGGTGCGCTTCCTGCATGAACTGGTGAAAATGGATGCGCCGCTTGCGCGGCACCTGGGCGGCTTCGAAAAACATATCCATCAGCATGGATTTGCCACGCCCGACCTCGCCCACGAGATAGAGCCCATGCGGCCGCTCCTCGGGCGCCCCCTCGGTCGGCTTGCGGCGGAGGAAGCGCGCAAGCCGCCCGCTCGGCGCGGGCGCCGTGGGATCATAGGCGCGGAGCTTTTCCCATAAATCCTGCAGGCGTTCAGCGGCCAGTGTCTGCGCCGGGTCGGTCGCGAGGCGGCCCGCGCTACGCTGCGCGCGATAGGCGGCGAGTGGGCCGGATGCCAATTCCGGGGAGGCAAGCCGTGTGGCGCTAAGATCATCCATCGTGGCGGGCGTCCTAGCGCGGGATGGCGGACGCGGCAATCCGCGGGCGGTGATGGAAGCCGGCGCGCGCCGTGCTATATAGTCGTTTTATCAACAACAGATGAAGCGCCCCGCATGTTCCCCCTCGACTATGAGCGCCTGCGCACAACACCCGTGGCCACCGACCCGTTTCCCCATCTCGTCGTCGAGCGATTCGTGCCGGCGGCCGCGCTGGCGGCGGTGTCCGCCGATCTGCCGGTAATGGCTCGGCGCGGTTCGTTTCCCATCGCCTCGCTCGCGCTCGGGGTTCAGGCGCGGGCCTTAATGGCGGAACTCGAGGGCCCGCGCTTTCGCGAAGCCATCGCCGAGCGCCTCGGCCTCGATCTCCGGGAAGCCCCGACGATGGTGACGTTGCGCGGCCAGTCAACCGATCGTGACGGTCAAATCCATTGTGATTCAACCGCCAAGCGGGTGACAGTGCTGCTTTACCTCAACCCAGAAACCGCGGCCTGGAGCCAGCACGAAGGCTGTCTGCGGCTGCTGCGGAGCCGTGATCTGGAGGATTTCGCCGTCGAGGTGCCGCCCGTCAACGGCACGCTGCTGGTCTTCCCCAACAGTGCCAATGCCTGGCACGGCCATAAAACCTTTATCGGGCCGCGCTATGTGGTGCAGCTCAACTACATGACCAACGACGCCGCGGCGCGCTCGGAACTTCGCCGCCATCGCCTCTCCGCCTTCGTCAAGCGCCTCACCGCGGCGGCTTAGCGCGTGGCTCTTTCCGGCATCGGGGCCTGGAGCCACTGGCCCCGGCAGGGTCGAGGGCCAAGCAGCAGCCCTCGCCTTGGCTAAGCGCCGCCCTCCGAGCCGGTTATTGCGCCGGGAATTGCTGGGTGTTGGTGGTGGTGGTCACCGTCGTTCCCGGCGGCGGCACGACGGGCACGTTCTGCCGGGTGGTGGTGGTCTGCTCGGTGCTCGACGAGCGCACAGTTTGCGGGGTTGAGCAGGCGCCGGCCAAGGCCGCCGCCCCGAGCAGCATGGCCGCCGGCAACAGCCGCCGCCCCGCCTGGCCCGCCAGTATCGTTCTTGCTTGGTACATGATATCTGATCCTGTTCTTGCTCGCTGCCACGGATGCGCGGCGCGCATCCGGTCTGCTTGACGGCCGCGGCCGTTCGTTACTGGGTAACCGAGTTCGACGTTGTCTTGTTTGTCGTCGTCGTTGTCGCCGTGGGCGCGGGATAGGTGGTGGTCTTGGTCATGCTGTCATCGGCCACGCCCGCCGTGTTGCGGTAGGTCGTCTCGTTCGAGTCGACCCGCGTGCCGTCAGAACTCAGGCTTTTCTGGGTGCGTGTGACGCTCAATGTGCCGTCCGGCGGCGCGACCACGGACGGCATCGCGGGGGCCAGCAGGGGGGGCGCCGGCGTCACGGTGGTGGTGGTTTGCGATGTCGATGTCTGCGCCATGGCGACGCCCGCCGTCATCACCAGCGCCACCGCGCCAGCCGCCAAGAATTTGTTCATGTCATGCTTTCCAATACTGATCGACGGGGCGCTTTAGCGGGGCGCCTTAGCACAGCGTCGCTATCTATGAGTGGTGCGCCGTGATCGCCGATTGCAGGCTCGGATTCTACTCATCCGCCGCTTCTGCTCGCCCGCCGGCACATTTACGCCGCAGCCGCGCCGGTCTTGCTATCGGGTGAGGTTTGCTTCATGGTGGCGCGTCCTGGCTGGTTGCTGGCGCCGAGGGGTTATTCGCCCCAATCCGGCACGGTTGGCAGGCCGGGGTGCCGCACGCATGTTGCGCCGGCTGCTGCCTCGCTCCTTGGGGAGGTTCGCCAAAGCGGGCCGCCTTGGGGGTCGTGGCGAAATCACACTCTTTCGGGCCGCGTCGCGATTTGTGCCGACGGCGCGCCCGGTAAATTCGGGATTGCCCATTCGCGCCGTGTTTCCACTCCGTCCCCATAAAACCTCTCCTGGCCTCGCGCCCAGCACCTTGCGGAACGTTTTCTGCGGGGATTTTGGCACGGGCTCCGGGGCAGGGCGAAGTGCTGCGCGCGCCGGGTTTCCCATCGCAGCCTTTCCCTCTTTCCGTCGGTCGAGCAGGTGCGCAGCACGGCTCCCGGCGCCGCACCGGAGTTTTCTTCCTCATGACCAAACGTCTGCTGATCGATGCCACCCACGCGGAAGAAACCCGCGTGGTGGTTCTGGACGGTAATCGCCTCGAAGATTTCGACGTCGAGACTAGCGCCCGCAAGCAAATCAAGGGTAATATCTATCTCGCCAAGGTGGTGCGGGTTGAACCCAGCCTCCAGGCCGCCTTCGTCGAATACGGCGGCAACCGGCATGGCTTCCTGGCGTTCAGCGAGATCCATCCCGACTATTATCAAATCCCGGTGGCCGACCGGCAAAAGCTGCTCGCCCTGCAAGCCGAGGCGGCGCGCGCCGAGGACGAGGACGAAGACGAACCGGCGCGGCCTGGCGCGGTTTCGCTCATCGAGCCGCCGCCCGCTTCCGGGGAGGGCGACAACGCGGCGGCCTCCGAGCCCGCCTTGGCGGACCAGCCCGAAATGGGGCAGCTCGAAATGGCGCAGCCCGACGCCGAGCAACCCGACCAGGCGCCCGCCGAGCCGCCACCGGAAATGCTCGGCGGCGAGGCCGATGGCGGCGAGGAGGTGCGCGAGCCGCGGCTGCTGCCACGCTTTCTCCGCCAGTATCGCATCCAGGAGGTCATTCACCGCCGCCAGATCCTGCTGGTTCAGGTGATCAAGGAGGAGCGTGGCACGAAGGGCGCCGCACTTACCACCTATATCTCGCTCGCCGGACGCTATTGCGTGCTGATGCCGAACTCGCCGCGCGGCGGCGGCGTCTCGCGCAAGATCACCTCGCTCGCCGACCGCAGGCGCCTCAAAGAAGTCATCGCCGAACTCGAGATCCCGGACGGTATGGGCATGATCGTACGCACCGCCGGCGCCAACCGCCCCAAACCCGAGATCAAGCGCGATTGCGAATATCTCCTGCGTCTCTGGGACGAAATCCGCGAAACCACGCTCGCCTCCGTCGCCCCGGCGCTGATCTACGAGGACGCCTCGCTGATCAAGCGCGCCATCCGCGACGTCTATTCGCGCGACATCGAGGAGGTGATCGTCGATGGCGAGCCGGCTTGGCGCGAAGCGCACGAGTTCATGCGCATGCTGATGCCGAGCCACGCCCGCAAGGTGGTGCCCTGGCAGGACGGCGGCATGCCGCTCTTTGCCAAGCACCAGATCGAGGCGCAGTTGGAGGCGGTGTTCAGCCCGACGGTGCAGCTCCGCTCGGGCGGCTATCTGGTGATCAACCAGACCGAGGCGCTGGTTGCGATCGATGTCAATTCCGGCCGCTCGACGCGGGAGCGCGACATCGAAGACACCGCGCTCCGCACCAATCTCGAAGCCGCCGAGGAGGTGGGACGGCAATTGCGTCTGCGCGATCTTGCCGGCCTCATCGTCATCGATTTCATCGACATGGAGCAGCGTCGGCACAACGCCCAGGTCGAGCGCCGGCTCAAGGAGGCACTGAAACAGGACCGCGCCCGCATCCAGGTGGGCAGCATCAGCCATTTTGGCCTGTTGGAGATGAGCCGCCAGCGGCTCCGCCCCTCGCTCGCCGAAACCAGCCTCATCACCTGTCCCCATTGCGGCGGGCTGGGCCATGTCCGCAGCACCGAAACGGCGGCGATTCACGCGCTCCGCGCCATCGAGGAGGAGGGCGCCAAGCGCCGCGCCGCCGAGATCGCGGTACACGCCGACAGCCCGGTCGCGCTCTATATCCTCAACCACAAGCGCGAGCGGCTGCGCGAGATCGAGCAGCGTTTCGCCATGCGGGTGTCGTTCCAGATCGACCCCAGCCTGTCTGGCCAGCAAGTCCGCATCGAGCGGCTGCGCGCCCCGGCAACCGGGGAGGCCGCGGCTACACCGCTGCCGTCCGTGCCCGAACCTCCTGTGGCGGAGCGCATTCCGCCAGCGCGCGCGCGGGCCGAGCCGGTGGCGCATGAGGAAAGCGACGAGGTCCGCGGCGGCGATCAGCCAGTCGAAGCCGCGCCGCGCCCCAGTAGCGAGGCCGAGGAGGCCGAACGCAAGCGCCGCCGCCGCCGCCGCCGCCGGGGTGGCCGCCGGCGCGACGAGGCCGTCGCCGGGGCCATCATCGAGGCCGAACCCGAGCTCCAATCAGCACCGGAAAACACCCCAGAGACGGGCGCCGAAGCCACGCCGGCGCCCGGACAAGAAGCCGAGGCCAGCCAAGTCATGGAGGCGCCGGTCGCAGCCCTCACGCACGATATCATAGCGGCTATCGACGCCGAGACGGCGGCGCCCAACCTCACCGCCGAGACCGCCGCGGCGACGGAAGAACCCACCGCAGCGCCGCCGAAGCGCCCCCGCCGCGCCACTACCCCCCGCCGGCGCAAGGCCGCCACCGAGGAAACCCCGCTGCTGCCGGAACTCGCCCGCGAAGGTGCGCCACAGCCTGATATTTTTACGCCTGCAGCGACGCCTCCGCCCCCACCGGCCCCGCTCGCCGCCGACCTCGCGGCACCAGAGAGCGTTGCGGCACTGCCCCCGCCCGTGGCGATCGAGGCCGAACCTCCCCCCTCGGCGCCCCGACGCGGCTGGTGGCGCCGCTGAACCTCGGCCGGGGCAGGCTTACCCTCTGGGTCAGGGGCACCCCCTGGATCAGGGGAAAGTCAAACGTTGCCGACAGGTTGTCGCGATGTCACGCGGCCGGGCAGTTGCGCCGCTACAAAAGCAGACCGACGGCGACGGCGCTGGCGTGATCGGCATGGCTGGATATCGTGAAAAGGTCACGATAGGGACGATGGAGGCGCTCAGCGAGCCGGAGGACCAGGCCACGGCCGACCCCAGCGCCGATTACCGGCGCGTCTGGGGGCAGCGACAGGCGCGAAAGCACCTGCAACGCGGCGTCGTGGATCAGGCGCAACTGCGCCTCCGCGAGATAGGCTGCCAAGCCACGCCAGGCCGAAGCATCTGCCATCGCGACATCCCGCCCGATCATGCGGGCAAGACGTGCGATCGAGGCGGGAACGGTCTTCGCCCGCCCATCGGCGGCCGGCATCTGATCGGCGTCTTCGTTGAGATCACCAAGAATGCGATAGAGATCGGCACTGGTCGCAAAATGCTCGCACGCCAAAGGCGTCCACCCCCCGGCAAACGGCACGCGCGGGGCGAGCGCCATGACGAAACTCCGGGTGAAGCCGGTATAGACAAGCTCGCCGGCGGCGAGTCGCGTGGCATCGCTGGAGCCGGTGGCCGCAACCGCGCCGCGGTGGAGCGGAATGAGATCCGTCGTCGTCGAGCCGCAATCGGCCAACAGCGCCTCTGGTGCCGCGCGCGCGGCGAGCCGGGCGGTCGCGTGCCAGTTGCTCGAAGCGATGGTCTCGGCATGCGCATCTGCCGCGTTCACGGGAACGAAGCCCGCCGCGCCGGCATAGAGCATGAGTGGCGCCGGGGCGAGATGGGCGGCAAGCAGCGCGCTGAGGCGCCGGACCCCGGTTGCGCGATCGGGAAAAATATCGGCCAGCTCCCCGGTCATGGTCGCGGCATGGCGGGACGCCGGGCCGAGCCGCGCGAGCGCCGCAGCGAGCGCGGCCTCGAGAGGCTCCAACCCTTGCCAGAGCGGGGCCGGAAGCTGGAGCACGGCAGTCACTTTTCCGTTCTCGACCCGCGCCGCCTTGAGATGCGCGCCGCCCACATCCCAGCCGATAATCGCCCCCATCGCGTTTCCCTCCACACTTGACGCCTTCTTTCCGCCGGCGAGGATAGGGCATGGATCTCATCCCGGTGATCGATCTCAAGGGCGGCGTGGTCGTGCATGCAAGGCGCGGCGAGCGCGCGCAATATCGCCCCATCGAAACCCCGCTTTGTCGGGGAAGCGCGCCGCAAGACGTGCTGGCCGGGTTGTTGCGGCTCTACCCGTTTCGCCGTGTCTATATTGCCGATCTTGACGGGATCGCCGGTGGCGAAGGGCATGTAGCGCTGCTTGAGGCGCTCGCCAATGCCTTTTCTTCGGTCGAGTTCTGGATCGATAACGGCATGGCCGAGACGGCGCGGGCCGAGATGTGGCTGGCGCGCGCGCGGGGAAGCTTGGTGCTCGGGAGCGAATCACAGCGCGATACGGCCGTGCTCGAAGCCCTCTCGGCGCATCCGCGCGTGGTGCTGTCGCTCGATTTTCGCGGCGCTACCTTTCTTGGGCCGCCGGGCATTCTGGAAACGCCGGCGCTGTGGCCGGGGCGGGTTATTGCGATGACGCTGGCGCGCGTCGGGGCGGGTGCGGGCCCCGATTTCGAGCGCCTCGCGGCGCTCCGCGCGCGGGCCGGTGCGCGGGAGGTTTTCGCCGCGGGTGGGGTGCGTGGTGCCGACGATCTTGCGGCACTGGCGGCGGCGGGCATAGCGGGCGCACTGGTGGCGAGCGCGCTCCATTCCGGGGCGCTCGATCGCCAGGCGCTTCAGGTGCTGCTGGCGCCGACCGAGGCCTGATCGAGCCAGGCGAGCACGCGCGCCAGCCCCTGTTTCAAGGGCACCGGTGCGGTAAGGCCGAGCGCCGCGCGCCCCGCTTCCGGGGCACCGCAGGAATGGCGGATTTCGCCTTTGCGGGCTGGAGCAAAGCGCAAATCGGGCGCTCTGCCGCACAACTCGGCGATGATCGCGGCAAGATCGCGCACCGAAGTCGCTTTGCCGGTACAGACATTGAACACCGGGGCATCTTTCATGGTTCCCGCCATGAGATGGGTCATCGCGGCGGTAAGTGCCGCCACCACATCGGCCACGAATACGAAATCGCGGGTTTGGCCGCCGTCGCCGAAAATTGCCACCGGCGTACCGCCGAGGATGCGCTCGCAAAAGATGGAAATCACCCCGGAATAGGGCGATCCGGGATCCTGGCGCGGCCCATAGACATTGAAAAAGCGCAACCCCATGGTTGGGATCCCATGCACATGGCTCGCGACGCGGGCATGCGATTCGCAGCCGAGTTTGTCCGCGCCATAGGCGGAAAGCGGGTATTTGGCGGCGCCCTCGGTAATCGGCTGCGCCGCGCGATCGCCATAAACCGCGGCCGAAGAAGCATAAACCACCGGGATCGGGACGGGCATGGCGCGGATCGCCTCAAACAGCACGATCAAGCCGCCGAGATTGGTCTGGTGCGTGGTGAACCACTCCTTGCTCGCGCGCGCGACCGAGGCAATGGCGGCGAGGTGGAAGCAGCCATCCGCCCCGGCGAGTGCGGCGCGCACGGCCTGCGGATCGGTGATCGAGGCATGGTGGAACGCGACCTCGTGGGGCAGATTGGCGCGCTTGCCGGTGGAGAGATCATCGAGCACCACGGCCACATGCCCAGCATCAAGCAGCGCCTCGACGAGATGTGAGCCGATGAAGCCGGCGCCGCCGGTGATAAGGAATTTTTTCTTCAAAACAACCTGCTCCTTCCCGTCCCTTCATGCCTCGCCGCGCCGAGTTCGGCAAACAAATCAGCATAGGCGCGAAACATCACGTCTTCGTCATATTCGGCCTCGGCCTTGGCGCGATTCGCCGCACCGATCACCATCCGTCGCGCCCGATCGGCGAGCAGCCGCGCGAGCGCCCGACCCAGCGATTCATCATCGCAAAGGGCGATGAATTCCTGGTTAGCAGGGGCCAGCATGATCCGCACATCGCCGACATCGCACGCCGCGACGGCGCATCCCGCGGCCATCGCCTCAAGCACCGAAAGCGGCATCTGTTCGGTATCGGAGGAGAGGGCAAAAACGTCGAAGAAGCGATAAAGCGGCGCCGGATCGGCGATATGGCCCGTGAAATACACCCGCGCCGCAAGGCCGAGCGTTTGCGCGCGCGCTTCAAGCGCCGCGCGTTCCGGTCCATCGCCGACGATCACCAGACAGGCATTTTCCTCGAGACGGCGGAAAGCCTCGAGCAGGCGGGCGATATTTTTTTCCGCGCGCAAGGCGGCGACCGTGCCAACCACCAGCCCCTTCCCCGCCCAGGGCGGCTGTGTGCCGGGGGGCGTGGCGAAACGCGCAAGAGCGACGCCGTTCGGGATATAGCGGAGCCGACGCGGGTCGAGCCGCCAGATCTCGGTGGCGATCCGCCACAGCGTGCGCGACGGCAGCATCACCGTGCTATGGCGCAGGCTCCATCGCCGCAGCCAGACCCGACGCGGGATCTGGCGAGTGCGCTCCTCGGGGCCGAAGCCGTCTTCCATGTGCAAATGCGGAACCAGGGGAAAAACCGCATTGGCCATCGCCCATTCGATGCTGCCCCAATTGCTGGTGATCAGCAGATCGGGGCGAAGTTGTTTAAGCACGGCGCGGATGCGGCGGAGATTGCCGAGCGTTTCGCCTTTGCGGAGCGGGGTTTCGGGGAATAGGACATCGAGCGTGGGCGCGAGCCGGGCGCGGCATGTGGTGTTGCCGTCCATGGCGATGATGGCGTGGCGATAGGCCGGGCCGAAATGATGGGCGATCGCGCAAAAGCGCATCTGCGCCCCGCCGGTCGCGAAGGTCGAAAAAACATGCAGCAGCAAGGGCGGCGCCTTTCCGCTCATGCGGGCGGCGCGTGCACGGCGAGGGCATCGGCGAAAAACCCCGCGCGATCCCCGACCGGGTGCCAGCCGAGGTCGCGCTTGGCGTCGCTGCAATCGAATCGGGCGAGGAGGCCGCGCGAGAGAAGATCGCGGAACGAGGGCGGCGCGGCGTGGCGGCCACCGAGCCGCTTGATCAGCCATTTGCCATATTCCCGCGGCCACAAACGCCGCGCCGATTGCGGATGAAAGCGCGGCGGCCGCCCGAGCGCCTCAGCGAGAAGCGCGATATAATCGCGCGCGGAGAGTTGCACATCGCCAACCAGATTATAGCAGTGCCCGTTGATGCCCTCCGCCGCGCAGGCGAGCATGATGGCTTGCGCGACATCCTCGACCAGCACGAAAGGCAGCGGATTGCGTCCCTCATTCCAGCCGATGCAGTGCTGCTCGTTGTTATAAAAACCAAGCCCGCTATGAAAGGGCGAGCTGCCCGCTCCGACCACCAGCCCGGGGCGGAGAATGCAAACCGGAAGACCCTCGCGCGCGTGGAGATCAAGCAGCATCCGATCGCAGAGCGCCTTGGCGCGGGCGTAATCGGCGCGCTCCTCGGGCTTGGGGTCGGGTGGCGTCGCGCCGGTGACGGGAGAGGCTTGCGGGCCGAGATAGAGCGAGGCGATCGAGCCGACATGGACCAGCCGGTGGACGCTTTTTTCCAGACACACCCGCGCCACCGTCTCGGCGCCGCCGACCATGGCGCGGCGGATCTCTTCCCACGAACCCGACGCCCCGCCATGGGCGAGATTGACCACCACCCGCGCCTCGCCGATCGCCGCCGCGACGGCCGCCCGATCGCGGATATCGCCGGGATGAAGCGCAACATGGGGATCGTGGAAAATGGCGGGCAGGTTGCGCAGGCCCCGCGCCATCACCACGACATGCTTGCCCGCCTCGACCAGCTTCCGCACCAGATGCCGGCCGATGAAGCCGGTGCCGCCGAGCACGGCGATCTCGGGCGCCGCAACCCCGCGTATCACGGAAGGCGCGGGCGGGGATGAAGCGGGCGGAAAGGCGAGAGCGGCGATCTTTTCCGAAAGCGAGACGAGTTCGGCGCCGAACTCGCCGTCCAGCTCGGGGGCATTTCCTTTGTCGAGCGCCTGATAAAACGCCGCGATCGTGCTTGCCATGCTGCGCGAAAAAGCATCGCTCGGCGGCTTGAGGCGGAGCGTCGAAAGCGCATAGTCGATGAGATTGCGCGTGCCATCGCGCAGAATCGCCCCTCCCGTGCGCCAGGCGGAGAGCGCGCCGTCGAGCGCTTCGAGCCATTTCGTTCGGCCATGGATAAAAAAACGGTTGGCGAGGATGTCGGCGGTCAAAACCCCGTCATCGCCGATCACGCTGATCTGCCAGAAAGGAAAGGACTGGCCGACGGCAAAGCGCAACTGCGCCGGCATGCGCTCGGCACGGAGCGAGAGAGTGAGCGAGGGATAGAAATCCAGGCCAGGGGCAATCTCAAGCGCGGCATCGGCGAGGGGGGCGACGCTGGTAATCGGCCCGGCCAGCGCCCTGATCTGCGAGAGCGGATGGACCGCTTGTTCCAGCAGCAGATTGCCCGGAGAATTGAACATCCAATGGCCGAGCTGCCCGGCCGCGAGCTGGCGCAGCGGCACGTTATAGATGCAGGAGACGAACCGCCCACGTCCGATAACGCCTCTCGCCAACGCTTCACGCAACCGCACGAAAGCCGGATGATGAACGAAATTCTGATTGACCCCGATGATGACGCCGCGGGCCTCGGCCGCGGCGATCAGCTCGGCGCACTGGGCGGCATCCGCCGCCATGGGTTTTTCCAGAAGCACCGCCTTCCCCGCCGCGATCAGGGGCAAAGCCACGCGGTGATGCAGCGGTGGCGGCACCAGGACATGGGCGCAGTCGAAACCGTCCGCTTCGAGCGCCGCCGCGATGGAGCCGAACACCCTGCCCCCGCCCCACTCGCCTGCCAGGCGCCGGGCCGCGTCCTCGTTGGGATCGACAATGGCGGCAAGCGTCACGCCCTTGATGCGGCGCAGCGCCGCTCCATGGGCACGCGCGATGAAGCCGGCGCCGACCAGACAAACCCGCCTCACCCTGTCATCCCCTCGGCCATGGCATTCCTCTCAAAAATCCGCCGCGCTGCGGTATGCCAGAGCAAGGTTAAAAACGACACTAGAGAATTATTTCCTAAACTTGATACGAAAAAGCAAGGCTCCCCGGCACCCCCGCTCCTCCTCGTGCTGTTTCTGACGTGCTTGGTGACCGCGCCGCTGGCGGCGCGCACGCTCAGCGTCGGGCCGGGACAAGCCTTGCGCGCGCCCAGCGCGGCGGCGGCGATCGCGGCTCCCGGCGACCGCATCGAGATCGCACCCGCCACCTATCACGATTGCGCCGTCTGGCACGCCGATCGGTTAACGATTACCGGCACCGGGCCGGGGGTGGTGATCAGCGATCGGATCTGTCAGGGCAAGGCGATTTTCGTCACCACCGGGCGCGATATCACGATTGCCCGGCTCACCCTCGAACACGCGCGTTCGCCCGAGCATAATGGCGCCGGCATCCGCGCCGAGGGCGGCAATCTCACGCTTCGCGCCATGCGCTTCATCGACAATGAAAACGGCATTCTCGCTGCCCCCGCACCGCAAGGCACGATCCGCATCGAAGACAGCTTGTTCCGCGGCAATGGCATCTGCGCCCCGGTCTGCGCGCATGGCGTCTATGTCAACGATCTCGCGAAACTCACCATTCTTCGCTCGCATTTCATTGATACCCATATCGGGCATCACGTGAAATCCCGCGCCGCTGTCACCGAACTGATCGACAATGACATCGCCGACGGACCAACCGGCACGGCAAGCTATCTTGTCGATGTGCCAAACGGCGGCACGCTGATCCTCAAGAACAACCAGCTCGAAAAAGGGCCCCACTCCGATAACCCAGGCATCGCGATCAGCATCGGCGAGGAAGGCATCACCCACCCCGGCGGCAATATCACGATCACCGGCAATCACTTCACGAACGACGTCCCCACCCGCACCGTGTTCGTGCGCAACCTCTCATCCACTCCCGCGCTGCTGCAAAACAACACCCTCAAGGGCGACATCACCCCCCTCGAAGGCCCCGGCACCGTGCGCTAGAACGCCATCCACTGGCCGATCCGGGACTGCCGCAAGATTGGGGTATCGGGGGTGAGCGGGGCGCGGATGTCAGGAGAATTGATCGGCCGGGCGGTCTCGGCACGATCGCGGATTTGGGCTTGACGCGCCTTCCCATGATACGGGTCTGGGGCCACTGGCCCGAGCGGGCCCCCATGGGACGAGGGCAGCGTGGTCAGTAACTCTGCCCGGCGTTTCGCCAAGCCCCTAAAAGCCGCTCACCCCTTTTTCTCCCGCGCCGCTTCCTCGGCGCTGGCGACGCCCCCATGGGCTTCCGACCAGGCGACGGGGTCGTCGAGAAAGCGCCGCACCGCGGCGAGCTGCTCCTCGGGGAAAGCGGAACCATCACGACACGCCTCCAGCACGTCCCACCACGTGCAGAGATGGTGCAGCGTGACGCCCATTGCCGCAAGCGTCTGCAAACTGCCGGGAAAAACGCCATAGAAAAACACCACGAAAGCGTGCTCGACGAGCGCGCCGGCTTCGCGCAGGGCGTGGGCGAAGCGGATTTTTGATTGCCCATCGGTGGTCAGATCCTCGACCAGAAGCGTCCGCATGCCCGTCGGCACCGAGCCCTCGATCAGCGCGTTGCGCCCGAAACCCTTGGGTTTTTTCCGGACATAGGCCATCGGCGCGAGCATGCGATCGGCGATCCAGGCGGCGAAGGGAATGCCCGCCGTCTCGCCGCCCACCACCGCCTCGATGCTCTCGTAGCCGACATGGCGGTTGATTTTCTCCACCGCGAGGGCGCAGATTTTCGCTCGCGCGCGGGGGAAAAAAATGATTTTCCGGCAATCGATATAGACCGGCGATTTCCAGCCCGAGGTCAGGGTATAGGGCTCCTCGGGGCGAAAATTGACCGCCCCGATCTCCAGCAGAATGCGCGCCGTGGTCAGCGCCGCATCGCGGTCCCATGCCGTCGTCTCGATCATGGCCTTCGCCCCCTCCATCACGCCCCGCTGCTTAGCGGCATCGTCCGGCCTCGTCCATCGCCGGCGATTGACGAGGGCGCGCCCTGCCCCCACCCTGGCGCGGTGTGGGGATGGGGGAGAAAAACCATGGCGCGGCACTATCGTATCGCGGTTATTCCCGGCGATGGCATCGGCAAGGAGACGGTGCCCGAGGGGATTCGCGTGCTGGAGACGGCGGCGCGGCGCTTCGGTTTTAGCCTCGCCTTCGAGCCCCATGACTGGTCCTGCGAGACCTATCTCCGCACGGGGGCGATGATGCCGCCCGATGGCCTGGCGCGGCTCGGGAGCACGGATGCGATTTTTCTCGGTGCCGTCGGCTGGCCCGGCGTGCCCGACCATGTCTCGCTCTGGGGCCTGCTCATCCCGCTCCGCCGGGGCTTCGACCAATACGTCAATCTCCGCCCCTGCCGCCTGATGCCCGGCGTCCCCTCGCCGCTCGCCGGGCGCCGCCCGGAGGAGATCGACTTCATCGTCGTCCGCGAAAACACCGAGGGCGAATATTCCGATATCGGCGGGCGCGCCTTCGCGGGCACCGAACGCGAATGCGTCATGCAGGAAACCCTCTTCACCCGCCACGGCGTCGATCGCGTGCTCCGCTACGCCTTCGAACTGGCACAAAAGCGCCAGCGCAAGCGCCTCACCTCGGCGACCAAATCGAACGGCATCACCTTCACCATGCCCTACTGGGACGAGCGTTTTGCGTTGATGGCGAAAACCTATCCCGATGTCGAAACCAACCAGTTCCATATCGACATTCTCTGCGCCCATTTCGTCCAGCACCCCGACTGGTTCGACGTGGTGGTGGGGTCGAATTTGTTCGGCGACATCCTGAGCGATCTCGGCCCCGCCGTCGCCGGCTCGATCGGCATCGCGCCGAGCGCCAATATCAACCCCGAACGCCGCTACCCCTCGATGTTCGAGCCCGTCCATGGCTCGGCGCCGGATATCGCGGGCCAGGGCATCTGCAACCCGATCGGCCAGATCTGGTCGGGCGCGATGATGCTCAGCCATCTCGGCGAGACGGCGGCGGCGGCGGCGATCGAGGCGGCGATCGCCGCCCTGCTCCAGGATGGCGGCCCGCGCACCCGCGATCTCGGCGGCAGCGCCAGCACAACCGAGGTCGGCGCGGCACTCGCGGCGCGGGTGGAAAGCGCCGTGTGAACCGAGTCCTCGCCCCCCAGAGGGTCTTCTGGCTTGCCTGGAGCGGCTGGATGCTCGATGGGCTCGACAGCAGCCTCTATATCTATGTCTTGGTTCCGGCGCTCTCCGACCTGCTCAAGGCCGGCGGACAGAGCCCGACCAAGGGCGCGATCGCGCTCGCCGGAGGCGCAATGTTCTCGATCTTCATGCTCGGCTGGGCCGCGGCGATGGTCTGGGGGTGGCTTGCCGATCGTATCGGGCGGGTGCGGGTCATGGTGCTCACCATTCTCACCTATTCGCTGTTCACCGCCCTCGCGGGCCTCGCGCCCAACCTGCTCTGGTTCGGCGTCTTTCGCTTTCTCGCGGGCTTCGGCGTGGGCGGCGAATGGATCGCGGGAACGCCCTTCCTGCACGAGAACGTGCCCGAGGCGATGCGCGTGCGCCTCGCCGGCTGGCTGCATACGGCGACGCCCGTCGGGCTTTTGCTCGGCGCGCTGCTCTCGTTCCTGGTGCCGCTGATCGGCTGGCGGGCGATGTTCATGCTCGGCCTCCTGCCGGCGCTGTTTTCGCTTTATCTCCGCGCCTCGGTGCCCGAAAGCGCCCGCGATCGCGCGCCCCGCACGGCCGCGCTCGGTATCCGGGCGCTGCTCTTCGGCGCTGAGGCGCGCACCACCTGGAGTGCCGCGGCGATGATGTCCTGCATCATCTTCGGCCTCTGGTCCTCGACCTACTGGATCCCGACCCTGATCGTGAGCCGCCTCACCGAGGCCGGCGGCGCGATGGCAACGGCCCAGCGCCTCGCCTCGGCGGCCGGCGTGCTGATCAATCTCGGCACCATCGCCGGCTGCCTCGCCATGCCCTGGATCGCCGGGCGCATCGGCAGAAGACGCCGGACGGCGGCGCTGTTCTTCCTGGGCGCCCTCGGTGTCAATCTGCTCGGCTACGGCCTGTTCGTGGGCCTGCTCGGCCGCCTCGCGCCCTTTCTCGCGCTATTGCCGCTGCTCGGCTTCTTCACCAACGCCGTCTTCGCGCTCTACACCATCTGGCTGCCCGAAATGTTCCCACGCGCCGGGCGAGCCGCCGGCGCCGGCTTCGCCTTCAGCCTCGGGCGCGTGCTCGGCGCGACGGGGCCGAGCCTGATCGGCCGCCTCGTCGCCACAACCGGCTCCTACCCCCTCGCGATCAGCCTGGTCTCGCTAATCTACCTCATCGGCCTGCCCTTCATCACGCTCGCCCCGGAAACGGCGGGCCAGCGGCTCCGGGAGTAAGGGAGGGTGGAGAATGGATCTTATCAAAATAAGGCCAGGGCTCAAAATAAGGCCAGGGCGCTGCCCTGGACCCGCTGGGGGCAGCGCCCCCAGACCCGCGTCATGGGAACACGTGCAAAAGCTCCGCCTAGGCGGGAGGTTTCTGCAAACGATTTCTCAACTCTTTTGCCTTGGCGACCGCCTCGCGAAGCGCCGGCTCGCTCGCCGCGCCGAAGCGGGCTAGAACGTCGTCATAGACGGCAATCGCCTCCGCGTTCCGCCCGAGCGTGTCGAGCGCGAACCCTTTGTTAACGAGCGCCTTGGCGACCACCTCGCGAAGCGCCGGCTCGCTCGCCGCGCCGAAGCGGGCTAGAACGTCGTCATAGACGGCAATCGCCTCCGCGTTCCGCCCGAGCGCGCCCCCTTTGTTGAAGAGCGCCATGGCAACCTGTTCGCGAAGCGCCGGCTCGCTCGCCGCGCCAAAGCGGGCCAGCAGGTCGTCATAAGCGGCAACCTCCTCCTGCCTCCGCCCGAGCGCGCCGAGCGCGACCCCTTTGTTGAAGAGCGCCTTGGCAACCTGTTCGCGAAGCGCCGGCTCGCTCGCCGCGCCAAAGCGGGCCAGCACATCGTCAAAGGCGGCAATCGCCTCCCCGCTCCGCCCGAGCGCGCCGAGCGCGACCCCTTTGTTGAAGAGCGCCTTGGCAACCTGTTCGCGAAGCGCCGGCTCGGCTGCCGCGCCAAAGCGGGCCAGCAAGTCGTCGTAAGCGGCAACCTCCTCCTCCCTCCGCCCGAGCATGCTGAGCGCGACCCCTTTGTTGAAAAGCGCATTGGCCAACACGACGCGACGGTCTGGATCGGCGGAATTCCGGAGTCGGTCGGCGATTTCACTGAATGCGCCGAGCGCCTCGTCTCGCCGGCCGAGATGGAATTGGGATATGCCCCAGATGTTCCGTGTACGCGCCCATCCCTCCTCGGTTTTCGCGGTCTCGAGCGCCTTCTCGGCGCAGAACAGGGCGCCGCCATGATTCCCGGCGTCTGACAACTTGAACGCCTCGGCGATCCAATAGTCGAATTGTGGGGCGCGCGGACTATCCGGCGAAGGAGCGGTCCTCGGCTGGCCGGTCGTGAGTTCCCCGATTGAAAGACCGCTTCCGGCGTTCGCGTGCGCTTTTTTCCAGTCGATCAGTAGTTTTTCAAGAACCTCGGCGAATTGCTCAATATCCACGTAATGTCTGAAAAGGTATTTCTTCCGGTCCTCGATCCGCTTTTTGAACGCCAGAACCGGCTTTAGCTGCTCTCCGGGATCGCGTAACCTGCCCGGATCGACCTTCTTGAAAAATAACGCGATGTTGCGAATTTTCTTTCCATGCAGCGCTTCGGCAAGCCGGAATTCTTCCTCCGTCCCTGACGTATGGCCGCTTCCGGTGGCCGAACCCCAGCGATCGTGCAGCACGAACACCGCGTAATCGCAGCCTTCGAGATCGCTATTGATCAACGCCTGCGGCCGCCCCGCGCCGGGAAGCGTGTCTTCCCAGCCGACCGGATGAAACACGACATCGTCGTCGTGCATCTCCGAGAATTTCCTGAGCTTCTCGCGAAAACACGTCCGCTCCGCCTCCAACCCGCCGGGAGAGCCGATGAAGACGCGGTATTGTGTGATCGATCGCGGCACGGCGCCCCCTAAACAGCCTCCATCATCGGCAAATGCGGGACAAAATAAGCCGCATCGGGGCCGGCGGCCAGGGGAGACGCGGCGCATTGGGTGATCCCTCGCGCGCGAACTTTCATTGCCTCCCGTCCTTGGGCATCATGGCGCCGAGATTCGGGAGACAAAAAAGATGAACGGCGCGGAAAGTCTGGTGCATACGCTGCTCGCCTGCGGCATCGATACCTGTTTCGCCAATCCGGGAACCAGCGAGATGCATTTTGTCGCCGCACTCGACCGCATCCCCGGCATGCGCGCCGTGCTCGGCCTGTTCGAGGGGGTGGTGACGGGGGCGGCGGATGGCTATGCGCGCATGAGCGGGCGGCCCGCCGCCTGCCTGCTCCATTGCGGGCCGGGGCTGGCCAATGGGCTGGCCAATCTGCACAACGCGCGGCGGGCGCGGAGCCCAGTGCTCGCCATCATCGGCGATCAGGCGACCTATCACCGCCCGCTCGATGCGCCGCTCACCGCCGACACCGAGGGCTGGGCGCGCCCGGTCTCGGCCTTTGTGCGCACCGCGACCAGTGCGGCGCAGGTTGGCCAGGACGCGGCGATGGCGGTGCGGGCGGCGCGGGGTTGGCCGGGCCAGATCGCCAGCCTGATCCTGCCTGCCGACACCGCCTGGGACGAGGGCGGCGTGGTCGCCGCGGCCCTGCCCATCGCCCCACCCCCGGCGCCCGACCCTTGGGCGATCGAGCAGGCGGGCCGGATTTTGCGAAGCGGCGAGGCCGTGATGCTGCTGCTGGGCGGGGCCACCCTCAATGCCGCGCCGCTGGAGAACGCCTGGCGCATCGCCGCCGCCAGCGGGGCGCGGCTTTCGGCGCAGCAACAGAACGCGCGCATCGCGCGCGGGCGCGGGCGGGTGCCGATCGCCCGCGTGCCCTACCCGCTCGATCAGGCGCTCGCGGCATTCGCCGGCCTCCGCCATCTCATCCTGGTGGGCGCGAGCCTGCCGGTTTCCTTCTTCGCCTATCCCGGCCGGCCCAATCGGCTGGCCCCGCCGGCGTGCGACATCCACATCCTCACCCGCCCCGACCAGGACGGGCCGGCCGCCCTCGCGGCGCTGGCCGCCGCGATCGGCGCACCGCCGGCGCCAATCCCCGAAAGCCCCCGGCCCACGCCCGCGCGGGGCGCCCTCACGCCGGAGACGGTGGCGGAAACCATTCTTGCGCTGCTCCCCGATGAGGCGGTGGTGATCGATGAGGCCGGCAGTTTCGGGCGCGGCATTTTCGCGCAATCGCACCGCGCCGCCCAGCATGACTGGCTGCAATTGACCGGGGGCGCGATCGGCGACGGCCTGCCGATGGCGACCGGGGCCGCGATCGGCGCGCCGGGACGCCGCGTGGTCTCGTTGCAGGCGGACGGCTCGGCGATGTACACGCTGCAAGCCCTCTGGACCCAGGCGCGTGAAAAACTCGATATCACCACCATCGTCTTCGCCAATCGCCGCTACGCCATCCTGCAACACGAACTGGCCGGGGTCGGGGCCAATCCCGGCCCGCGCGCGCACGCCATGATGAGCCTCGCCGATCCCGATCTCGATTGGATCAAGCTTGCCGAGGGCCACGGCGTCGCGGCGGCGGGGGCCACGGATTGCGAAACCCTGGCAACCCTTCTCGCGCAATCGTTCCGGCACCGCGGGCCGTTCCTCATCGCGCTCAACGTCGATTGATCCGACTGAGAGTTTGAAAAAGAATGCCCTCGCGCCCGGAAATCGATCGGAAAGAATCAATGTTTTCAAAGGGCGTTCTTTTTCAAGTTCGATTGATTTTCAGGCTCTGACGATAATCCTGGTGGGGTTTGGCGGGACGCGAGGCCGCCCCGGCGCTGGTTACGATTGCTTTACCCGGCGCCGTTAGCAAGGAGGCCCGCAGGAACGCCCACCGAGGATTACGATGCCGTCCCTCTTCGCCCGCCTTCGCCACCCGAGCCTCTCCCTCCGCCTTTTCGTCATCGTCGCGGCCGCGCTGGTCTCGCTCGCCGCCATCGCCGGGATAGCGCTCTTCGATCAATATCAGCAGATGCTCGCCGGCAAGATCACCAAGCTCCGCGCCGTCACCGAGGAAGCGCTCTCGGTCGCGGCCACGCTGGAGCGGCAAGTGGAAGCCGGCGAAATAACGCGGGAAGAAGCGCTCAGGCGCTTCCGCGACACCGTTCGCCCGCTCCGCTTCGACAACGGCAACGGCTATATTTTTTCCTACGACATGAATGGCCTCACCCTCGTTCTCGGCCCGACGCCAGCGGTCGAGGGAAGCAATCGCCTTGATGTGCGTGACGCACGGGGCTTCCCCTTCGTGCAGGCGCAAATCCGTGCCGCCGCGGCCGGCGGGGGAACCGTCACCTATCTCTATCCCAAGCCCGGCGGCACGGTTGCGCTGCCCAAGATCGCCTATGTCGCGCCCTTCGCGCCGTGGCACCTCTATGCCGGCGCCGGGCTCTACATCGATGATCTCGACGCCCTGCTGTGGTCGGGCGTGCTGCGCCTCGGCACCATCGTCGCCGCCCTCTTCCTGGCCTCGACCGCGATCGCCTGGCTGGTCGCGCGAAGCATCACTCGCCCGCTCGGCCAGTTGCGGAGCCGCATGATCGGGCTCGCCGAGGGTGATCTCGCGCGCGCCATCCCCGGTGAGGCGCGGGCCGACGAGATCGGCGCCATGGCCCGCGCGGTCGCGGTGTTCCGCCACAACGCCATCGAGCGCGCCGAGCTGCGCGCCCTCCAGGAACAGCAGGCGCGGCAGGCAGCCGAGGAACGGCGCGGCGCGCGGCTCGAGCTTGCCGAGCGCTTCGAGCGGAGCGCCGGCGGCATCGTCGCCGCCGTTACCAGCGCCGCGGCAACGCTCCAGGCGACCGCGCGGAGCATGACCGGAATCGCCGGGGACGCCTCGCAACAAACAGCGAAAGTCGCCGATGCCGCGACGGCGGCGAGCCGCAATGTCCAGACCGTCGCCGGTGCCACCGAGGAGCTGAGCGCCTCGATCGCCGAGATCAATCACCTGGTCGGCCGCTCCGCCGAAACCGCCGCGCGCGGGGTCGCCGAGGCCGAACGCACCGATCAGACGGTGAAAAGCCTGGCCGAGAACGCCCAGAAGATCGGCGACGTGATCATGCTGATCCAGACCATCGCGGCCCAGACCAATCTCCTGGCGCTGAATGCCACGATCGAGGCGGCGCGCGCCGGCGAAGCCGGCCGGGGCTTTGCCGTGGTCGCCTCGGAGGTCAAGAATCTCGCCAATCAGACGGCGCGCGCAACCGAGGATATCGCCGGCCAGATCGCCACCATCCAGAGCGCGACCGATGAGGCGGTCGGCGCCATCAATGCGATCGGGCGGATGATCGGGCAGATGAACGAGGCGACCACCTCGATCGCCGCGGCGATCGAACAGCAGGGTGCGGCGACGCGGGAAATCGCCGGCAATGTCAGCCAGGCGGCGCACGGCACCGAGCTGGTCTCGGCAACCATCGCCACGGTCGCTCGCACCTCGTCCGAAGCCGGCGCCGCGGCCGACATCGTTCTCGGCTCGGCCGGGGAACTCTCGGCGCAATCGGTCAAACTGGGCGAGGAAATCGAGCATTTCCTCGCCACACTGCGCGCCGCGTGAGAAAAAGAAAGCCCTGCTGCCTTGGCACTGACCGGAAAAAACGAGTTTTCAAAAGGTATTTTTTAAGTTCGATTGATTTTCAGGCTCTGGCTGAGCGCCGCAACTACGGCGGCACGCAGATCGGCTGGTGCGAGAC
Organism: Pseudomonadota bacterium; assembly: GCA_021801255.1. Taxonomy (GTDB): domain Bacteria; phylum Pseudomonadota; class Alphaproteobacteria; order Acetobacterales; family Acetobacteraceae; genus Acidibrevibacterium. The sequence continues at coordinate 63,273 of JAJYYH010000009.1, read as the reverse complement.
CAAGAAAATGTGCCGTGTGGGCAGCAAAGAAGCGATCGATCGTGGCGCCGGCCGCCGCTGCCTCGCTGCCGCGTAACGCTGCTTCAAGATCACGAATGACGCGCGGCGGCGTAACCAGGAAATCACCGGTGATCAGCACGTCCGTAATGAAACCCGCGGCGTCGCCGCGGAGATCGACACGCACGCTGCCACCAGGGCGCGTCAGCACCGCGCTTGCGTCCGAGCCCCGGATCGTCGGCGCGTCGAGGCTTGTCACGAACGCCTCGGCGCCGATCTCTTCCTCATAAAGGCGACGGGCGCGTGCTTCCTCGGCCGCATCGATCGCGCCCCACGCCGGGGCGAGGCCGAGATGATCGGCAAAACCCGCGAGCAGCGCCGCCTGGACCGCGGCGATCTCGGGCGCGCTGCCGAGGAGTTCGCGCAAGCTGACGATGCGCTCTGCAACCGAGGCGATGGCGCGCTTGGCAAGCTTCGCCGCCGGCAAGCGAAGGGCCGCAAGCATCCGCGCGGGATCAAGCTCGATCAGCACCGTGCCTTGATAAAATAGCAGATCGCCATCGAAGAACCCGCCGGTGCCGCCAAGTTTGCGCCCATCGACCTCAATATCATTGCGCGGTCGGTAGGCGCAATCGATGCCGAGCCGCGACAGCCCCGCTGCCGCCGCCTGGCAAATGCGCCGCGCCGCCGCCTCGAGGTCAAACAAGCCGAGGCTCGCGCGCCGGAACACCAGTTCCCAGCCCACCTGGCCTTCGTCGAGATAGAGCGCGCCACCGCCGGTGATACGCCGGCCGACCTCAATTCCCTCGGCACGGCAATGCGCAAGATCAATCTCGTGTGAAAGGATCTGGTGCCGTCCGACCAGAACTGCGGGGCGGAAGCGGAGAAAGCGGATGGTATCGGGCACGAGATCGGCGGCGCGCGCCTCGATCAGCGCCTGATCGAACGCAATATTGGCGCGCCCGGTACGAATGCCGGTATCGATCACGCGAAACTTGCCAACCATCGCGCGGGATTTCTAGAGCGGGCCCAATTGCCGGCGGATGCGCGCGATATCCCTCCGTTGCGGGGCGAAGGGGTAAGAGGCGATGTCGCGCGGCGGCGAATCGCCATAGGGTCGGTCGCAGGCCGACACATCATGCGCCTCTTTGCCGGGACAGCCTGAAGTACGAAACGCGGTGCCGGCGGCAACAAGCCGGTTGAGTTCCTCGGCTGGCACGCCAAAATCGACGAGCGTTCCAGCCTCGTCGAAACGCATCCGTTCGATGCCGTGGCCGCGATAGTCGATGAGATAGCGCCCGAGCTGCACGCGGCGCCATTGCTGGCGTGGCACCGCCGGAAGATGGTCCATCAGCGAGCCTTTTTCCGGAAAGAAGGCGAACATGTGGCTGTGCCCGCCAAGATCGCGGATCGCCTGGACTTGCGTTAGAACATCGCGCTCACTCTCGCCCATGCCGACGATGAGATGCGCGCCGAACCTCTCGGGACCGAAAATCGCCGCCGCCGCGTGCAGAATCTCCCAGTATTTATCCCAGGAATGCGGCGACTGCACGCCGTGTCCGCGGGTCCGGTCAAAAATCTCCGGCGTCGCCGCATCGAGTGCCACGGTGAAGATCTCAGCGCCGAGATCGTGGAGATCGCGCACATCGTCCCGCGTCATCGTCGTCGGGTTGGACAGGATCGAGACCGGCACATGCGGCACGCGCGCGACCCAGCGTTCCAGTACGACACGCGTGTCACCATCCGAGCGCGGATGGGTGATCATGCTGATACACATGCGATGAAATCGTCCGCCATCGCCGCCCCGCGCCATGATCTCCAGCACCTCGTCATAGGGCACGGCCGGCCAATCGACGCGGATGAAGTTGCGATCGGCGTAATCGCGCTCGGCCTCGCGGTGGCGGGCAAGGCCGCAATAGGCGCAATTGGCGCGACAGCCCTCGGGATACGTCAGTAAAAGATTAAGGCAGCGCGTGCAACTGGTGCGATGCATGGCGCCTTGCATGACGCCAAGCGTGATCGCCGCCGCCGTGGACATCTGGACATAATCCGGCGAACGCATGAAAGGCGTGAGGACATTGTCGTTTGGGCGATATAGGCCAGCGGGCATGGGCCCGTGGGATTTTACCCGTGCGCCGTTGCGCGCCGCGATGGGTACTGGTTCGGGCGCGCGCGGCTGCATCATCGCCGCTTCGTTCACCCCGGCTTGCGTCCGGGCCTCGGCCTGACGCGGGATTTCGCGGCAGCTCATGCGGTCATCTCCATACGGCGAAGTTCGGGCGGCGCGGTATCGACCCAATACTGCGGATAGCCGATCCAGCCGCGGCGCAGTGCGGCGGCATTGGGCGGCCCATGCGCGGCGGCAAAAGCCAGGAGCGCCGCACGCCTCGCGAGCGCACGGGTGAGCGCGGCATCGAAAAGTTCGGCGAGATCGTCCTCATAGTGATCGAGCGCTCGGGTATTTCCGTCAAGCCAGGCCGCGGCGGCGTGGCCGGCGCGCAGGCCCGATTGCACGGCGGCGGCGATGCCGGCGCCAGTCACCGGATTGGTGAGGCCCGCGGCATCCCCCGCCAGGAGCGCAGGCACCTTGCCGATCGGCGCGACGGCAGCAAGCCGTCCGCCCACCGGGATCGCCCCCCCGGTAAGGCCGAGCACCGCGGCGCCAACGCGCCCGGAGACGACGAGTTCGCGATGCATGTCGGCCAGCGACGCCTTCAGCCGAGCGCGCGCCGCGGCGGCAACGCCAAGGCCAAGATGGGCGCGCGGGCCTTTCGGGAACAGCCAGGCATAGCCCCCGGGATAGGCAGCGCGGAGGAAGATGTCGGTCGCGTCATGGCGCGCGCGGAGTGGCACTGTGATTTGCCGGGTTTCGACCAAAGCCCGGTTCACGCGCCCGCTTGCGGCGCCGATGCACGAACGCGGGCCATCGGCGCCGATGATGACGCGGGCGCGAAGCGCGCTGCCATCGCTCAAATGCAACTCACCCTCCGCATTGACCGCGCGCAACCTGACGCCATAGCGGCACGTCACGCCGGCTGCGGCGGCGCGGCGGGCGAGTTGGCGATCGAAGGCAACGCGGGCGATCATGCGCCCCGGGAAATTATCGGTCACATCGGGGGCTTCGCCTTCCACGAAGCTCCGCATACGCGTGATCGGCTGCACCGTGACAGCGCTGAGGAAGGGAATTTCCTGATCGAGGAGGGCCGGAATGAACTCGGCGCACTGCACAGGCGCGCCGGCCTCGCGGCGAGCCTCGATCGCAATCACCCGCGCGCCATGCGTCGCCGCCGTCGCCGCCGCGCAACTTCCCGCCGGGCCGAGCCCGACGACGACGACATCGGCGATATCGCCGGTCATGCGCGACAGGCCCGCAGGCCGCGCAAGGCCACGGCGCAGCAGGCATGCGCCTGTTCCACCGGCCGGCCGATCGCGCGCGCCAATGCCACGATCCCCTCCGCCGGATAGGCGATGCCATCGAACCCCGCCATCACCGCATAGGCGTCAGTGAGGAGCTTGTGCGTGCCCGCCGGACGGGCGCAGCCGAGTTGCACCGGCACATTGCGAACCAGCCTGCGGGCGGCGAGGAAAATCGCCGCCGCTTCCTCGGGTGGCACGGTGCGGAACGGGCGCGCGGCGGGCGCGTAAAACGGCATCACCACAACCAGGACGAGGGCGTTGATGCGATGCCGCGCAACGATATCGAGCGCCTGCATCTCGCCCCGGAGATGCCCATAATGAAGGCCGATCACAATATGCGGCACCACCGACATGGCAGTTGCGGCCAGTGCGGCAAGTGTCGCCTCGAAATCCGCAACCGGGCGTTCCAGATGATAGACCTCGCGGATGGTCGTGACATCCCCGATGACATCCATCATTGCGACATCGACGCCCGCCTCCGCCATGCGACGCGCACGAGTGGCGTCGAGCAGTGCTGTGTGCATAGCGACGCGGAGCGCCGGAAAATCGTGCTTCAGCCGCTCGATCGCCGGGTAATAGCGCTCGTAGCGGACCTCGTTCCGCCGGTTCGAACCCCCGGAGAGCAAGAAACCCTGCAAGCCGGAATGCCGGATCATTTCGCGTACACGGGCCTCGAAGGTTTCGGGATCGATGGTGGCGATCATCGGTGAAAGAATTTTCGCCTGGCAATGATCGCAATTGAGGGCACAGGCGCCACCGGTGATCGAGAACGCAGGGAAACTATGCCGGCCGCAACCGCTGATCTCGTCGTTGGCAAAGGCCCGAAAGCTCGGGGTAAAAAAACGCAGTGGCGCCAGCGGTTGCGCTTCCGCCTCGCGTTCCAGCGCCGCGACCAGCGCGGTATCGAGCGGGAGTTCATCGAATGGCGCGATCGCGCGCGCGGTGGTGATCCAGCTCATGGCGACACAGCCCCGGTTTGCCAAAGGCGCGCGAGAGGGTGCATGTTGACGCGCGCCGCGGCGGGCGCGGCGCAGGGACCGAGGCGGGGATGACGACGCTTTGCGTGCTGCAGCACACCGAGGGAGAGTTCCTCGGCCTGATGGAAGACCATTTCGAGAGCCGCGCGATCCGCTTCAGCTATGTGCGCCCTTTCGTGCCGGGGGCGGCGATCCCGACCGCGGTTGTGGGCTATGATGGGCTGGTCCTGCTCGGCGCCGGGCCGCGTGGCATCGTGAGCGGCGATCTGCTGCCGAGCCTCGGCCCGGAATTGCGCCTTGCCCGCGCATTTCTCGCCGCGCGCCTGCCGGTGATTGGTATAGGGCTCGGCAGCGCGCTCCTCGCGGTTGCGGCAGGCGGCGGGGCAGCGCCCGAACCATTGCGCTTTCAACTCGGCATGGCGCGGCGCACCGATCCTCTCGCCCTCGCGGGACATCTGCCCCCACACTACCCTTTCGCGCTTTATATGCGCGATCGCGCGCTGCCGCCGCCGACAGCGCGCGTGCTGGCCGAGGATGAGGCAGGGGCGCCGGCGCTGTTTCAGATCGGCGAGAACAGTTTCGGCTTCGCCGGCCACCCCGGCATGAAACGTGCGATGGTGGAGGATCTGGTGATGGAGTTCGAGGAAACCCCGCCCGATCTTGCCGCCGGACTCGCCGCCTTTGCCGTGAGGCAGCGCGCGATCGCCGAGGCGCTCCGCGAAATCATGGTCGGCCTCGTCAAGCGCGCCGGCCTGATGCCGCCCGCATGACCCGCGCCGCCCCTCTCCTATGCGCTGCCGCGATGCTTCGTGTGCCGGCACTCGCATTTCCTCCCACCGCGACGTACAAAATCTGCGCCGCTCGCACGCGCTTAGGATATATATTATGGTTTACGCATACAAGAGGATAAACTTGGCGATGATCAACACCAAAGCGGGGCGTGAGGACAGAGCAGCGCCCGATGTCGTGATGCCCGAGATGGATGCGGCACGGCTGCAACGCCAGGCGCAGGTGGCGACACGATTCCTCAAGGCGCTCGCCAATCAGCATCGGCTGATGATCCTCTGCCATCTCGTCGAGGGCGAGCGCGCGGTGGGAGAGCTGGAGGAAGAACTCGGCATCCAGCAGGCGCATCTCTCGCAGCATCTGGCGCGGCTCCGCCACGACGGCCTGGTCCGCACCCGACGCGAATCCCGCGCGATCTATTACCGCCTCGGCAGCGACGAGGCCCGCGCCGTGCTCGGCACACTTTATCGCCTGTTCTGCCGCACGTCATCACAACGGGGCAGCAACTGATCTGGCAATTTGCTGCGGCGCAATATCAAAATAAATGCGTATTTCAGAATATATGGCTTGCATACGAGAGTTTCTACCATTATGGTAAGGCTGTGTTCAGTCTGATGACTGAACGCCCAGGGAGGAACGGGCGTGGCGCGGAAGCTCGTCATCATTATGGTCAACACCGATCCTCGCAATGGCGAGGAGTTGGGCGCGCCGTTCTTCCAGGCGAGCGTCGCCGCGGCGATGGAGTATGAGGTCGAGGTGGTATGTACCGCGACCGCTGGGCGCCTAATGAAGCGTGGCGTCGCCGAAAATCTCGTCGTCAAGCGCGGCTCGCCGAAGACCGTCTATGATTTCATCAAGGACGCGCACGAAGCCGGTGTGAAGTTCCTTTGCTGCTCACCAAATCTTGATCTCTTCGACATGACGGAGGCCGATCTAATCCCCGAATGCGCCGGCATTGTCGGGGGTGCCTATGTGATCGAGGAAATCATGGAAAATAACGAGACGCGCGTGCTGACCTATTAGACGACGGGTTCTTAGACGGCGGTTTCTCTGGAGGGGCGACTGTGATGGCACCGGCCTTGGCGAGCGATCCGATCTCCGACGCTCCGGCTGTGCCGCGCGAAAGACTCGAAGAGGTCTTCGCAGATATCCAGTCGCACACGCTCTATGATCATGAACTATACGGCTGTCTGAATTGCGGCATCTGCACCGCCACGTGTCCCTCAGCACACTACTATGATTTTTCGCCACGCGAGATTGTTCAGTTGCTGTGGGCCGAGAATCTAGAGGGCATCTATGATGCGATGCAGGAGAAGATCTGGGCCTGCGCGCAGTGCTATACTTGTGCCGCGCGCTGCCCGTTCCACAATTCTCCAGGCGGGTTGATCATGATCATGCGCGAGACCGCAATCAAGCACGGCATGCAATCGGCCAAGGATGTGCTGCGGCCGTTTTCACGCGTGCTGATGAAGCTGATCGCGACGGGCAACCAGCTGGCGCCGAACATGATCACCCCCGACGCCTTCGCCGACTGGGGGCCGAATATCGCCAAGATCGATGCGCCGCTCAACGTCCTGCGCAAGGCAATCCCGGTTCCGACGCTACACACGATGGACACCGCCTGGGAAGTCAATATCAAGACCTCGATCGAACTCTACACTATCTGGGAGGCCACTGGAGTACTCGATCAGCTCGAAAAGATCGACGAAAATCTGTTCGACGTGATCACCGATGTGATGGACGAGAAACGCGCCGACTACGCCGATTGGCTGGAAGAACAAAACGCGGCGTGATCCTGGCGCTAATCAGGGAGTAGAGTGTGATGGCTAGTGGGAATATTCCGGGGGGAAAGGGAGCGCAGGGTTTCGCCGGGTTTGGCGCGGAATGGCGGCCGAGCCGGCTGAGCCCGGAGGACGCGCATCGGGCCACGTCCTGGGTCGAGGCGCGTATCGACCGGCGCGAGATGCTGGTAAATAAAGACCATGTTGCAGATGTGCGCGATCTCATGTGGCAACTCGAGAAGGAGGGCGAGATCGTCGTCCACCGCATCACCGATCATCATGAACCAGTCACGGGGCGCACGATTTATGGCTGGGAGAAGCGCATTCCGACCAATCACCTCTGGCATCACAAATCCTGCGGCCAATGCGGCAACATTCCAGGCTATCCGAGTTCGCTGCTGTGGCTGATGAACACGCTCGGCACGGATTATCTCGACGAGACCGACCAGACATCCTGCACCGCGTGGAACTATCACGGCTCTGGCATCGGCAATGTGGTGAGTCTCGCCGCTGTGTTCCTGCGCAATTTCCATCAGGCATACGTTTGCTCGATGGCCGAGGGTCTGCCGGCCGGCCACTATTTTCCACTTGTGCATTGCGGCACCTCTTTTGGCAATTACAAGGAAGTGCGAGGCTATTTGCTCAACTCGGCGAAACTCCGCGAGCAGGTGCGCCAGATTCTGGGCAAGCTGGGGCGGCTGGTCGACGGGAAGCTGCTTATTCCGGAAGAGATCGTGCACTATTCGGAATGGCTGCATGTGATGCGTGAACGCATCAATGAGCATCGCGTGATCGATTGCAGCGCGATCCGCGCCACCGTGCATCCTGCCTGCCACGTCCACAAGATGGTGCCCGAGGATGTGCTCTACGACGAGACGGTTCTGGATGGCAATCGTGTTGCGGTCTCGACTGGGCTGCTACAGACACTGGGCGCGCAGGTGATTGACTATTCCACCTGGTATGATTGTTGCGGCTTCGGCTTTCGCCACATCATCGGGGAGCGCGAGTTCACCCGCTCCTTTGCGATCGACCGCAAGATCAAGGTCGCGGTGGAGGAGGCACATTCCGACGTGATGATCGGCCATGACACCGGCTGCATCACCACGCTCGACAAAAGCCAGTGGATCGGGCGGGCTGTCGATAAAATCTACGATCTTGCCGTGATGGCCGACTGCCAGTTCGCGGCCCTCGTCTGTGGCGCGCACCCCTACAAACTGGCGCAGCTGCACTGGCACGCTTCGCCCTTCGAGGGGCTGCTGGAAAAGCTTGGCATCGACTGGCAGCGAGCAAAGGCCGAATTCGAGGCCTATCTCAAGGAGGTTGCGGCGGGGCGAGGCGAGACGCTCTATGAGCCGAAACGTGCCATTACCTCGGGCCCAGGCTACGTGCCGCCGGCGCTGCCGCGAGCCAACGCATGAGCGAGGCGGTTCTGGTTCTGGGCGGGGGACCTGCCGGTCTTTCGGCGGCGCACGCGCTCGCAAACGCCGGGCAGAAAGTGCTGCTCGTGGAAAAGGCCGATCGGCTTGGCGGCGCACCCATCCTTTCAGGTTACGCTCGCTTGGTGCCCTCTGGCGAATGGGCGCGGGATGCGATCGGGGGCATGGTCGAACGCGTGCGCGCGCAGCCGCTTATCGAGTGCCTCACGGACTGCACGGTGGCGGCGTTTGACGGTGCTCCTGGCGATTTTGCGCTCCATTTGACGAACGGCACGACGCATCGCGTTGCGGCAGCGGTGCTCTGCACCGGATTCACGCATTTCGATAGCGTCAACAAGCCGGAATGGGGTTTCGGTACCTATCCCGATGTGGTGACGACGACGCAGGTCGAACAGATGATGTCATCGGGCAAGGGGGTGCGCTGCCCTTCCGATGGGCGGGAGCCCGCGCGTGTGGCGATTCTGCTTTGTGTCGGCTCGCGCGACCGGCAGATCGGGCGTGAGTGGTGTTCGAAAATTTGCTGCACCGTGTCAGCCAATATCGCCATGGAGATCCGCGAGGCACTGCCGAAGTGCCACGTCTATATCTACTACATGGACATCCGCACATTCGGCCTCTATGAGGGGACGTATTACTGGGAGAGTCAGGAAAAATATCGCGTCAAATACATCAAGGCGCGCATCGCCGAAGTGACGTCGGATGGCAAGCGGCTGATCGTCAAAGGCGAGGACACGCTGGTCAAGCGACCGATCACCATTCCTTTCGACATGGTTGTGCATGCGATCGGCATGGACCCCAATATTGATAACCTCACGATTGCCGCGATCTTCGGTGTGAAGCTCGAGAAGCACGGGTATTTGCAGAAAGCGTCCTCTTACAGCGCGATGAGCGGGACGACGCGGCCGGGCGTGTTCGTGGCCGGTGCCGCAACGGGGCCGGAGACGATCGATGATTCGATCGCGCAAGGTCAGGCCGCGGCAATGGCGGTACTCGGGCAGATGCGCGCGGCGCTGCGTGCAGCAGCGGAATGAATACCCTCGCCCCGGTCTTCCACGCCCCGCCCACCGCACCGGTGTTGCATCTCAGCGGCCCGGCACTGCGCGAGGCGCTTGACTCGCTCCTCGACGCGGCGGCGAGCCGTGACGGGATAGAGGTCCTGATGCAGGGTCTCGCCTGCAAGACCGCGCTGTTTGCAAATCTGCTTGATGGCGGGCGGGTACGGACACTGGGCGAGGCGGAATTCTTGGCGCTGTGCAGCTTCATGCCGACGGTGCGCCGGCGCATCGGCGAGTGGCTTGCCCAGCATGGCATTGCCGCGATGCGCATGCGGCTTGCCGCGTTGCTCACCGCGCCGGGCGAGGTTGAGGCGCGGTTGGGCGATTTCCTCGCCTGCTTCCCCGAGGATCGCGGGCATCGCTGGGTGCGCGATCTCGCAGCCGAGACGCTGCATTTCACCGCGCCCGAAGAGGTGCCGCTGATGACCCGCTGGATGTGGGACCGGCGCACGGCAACCGGCGTGCTGCGTGAAATCTGGCATGGCGAGGCGACGGCGCTTGATGCGCTCGCCCTGCCCGACCGTTTGCCGACTTTCCTAGCAATGCGGGCCGAAATCGCGGGGTTCCTCCGGGAAAACGGGTTCTTCCGCGACCTCGCGCTGTTCCAGGATCTTTTCTGCGCGCATATCTATGCTGGCTATATCAATGACCGCGGCGGTTCTTATCTGAACGCCGAGTTTTCCGGTGGCGAGGATCCGATGAGGCACACCCGCCGCCTACTTGGCCTCGATGCGCTGGTGGAGAATGGCCTGCGCCTCAAGGTGCGGCTTCCCGCCCAGGCCTCGGCACCGGCACATGGCGCCGCGCGGCTTGGGCATTCAGGAGAGGGCGATGCCGATCCATGAAAAATCGCTGATCCGCCCTGAAAGCTTGCTCCGACAGGAGAAGCTGGTGCTCGATGGTGTCGATGTTTCGGGAGATTGGAGCACGTTCATCGAGTCCCGCGTTGTCACCGACTATAACGAGCAGATGGAAGAGGAGATCGCGGCGCTGCCGGGCGGCGAGTTCATCCATCGCTGCTGGCAATGCGGCTCCTGCACCAATTCCTGTACGGTGAACGCGATCAATCCCGAGTTCAATCCGCGCTACTGGATCTATCTCATACGGCTCGGTATGGAGCAGGAATTGTTGCGCGACAAGGATATCATCTGGCAATGCGTATCTTGCAACAAATGCACCTATGCCTGCCCGCGCGATGTGATGCCGGAAGGCGTAATGAAAGCGACCGCGCATTGGCTTGAGCTGAAGGGCCATACCACACCCTCGCCAGCAATGGTGTTCGACGAAGTGTTCTCCGACCAGGTTTTCGCCACTGGCAAAATCGAGGAAGGGCGGCTGATGCGTGGCTTCTTTGCCCGCACCGGACAAAAGCTTACAGAGGACTGGTTCGTCAGGCTGATCCGCGGCCTTGTCACGCGCCTGCCGCTTGGTCTGCTCGCGCGGCTCGGTTGGGCCGCGGTGCGACACCCGCGAACCCGGGGCTGGCGGCGCAGACGTCAGGCGATGACGGATTATGTGGCGGAGCAACAGGTTATGCATCGCGCGGCGCTGCGTCTGCCGCCTGCGACGGAGCGACGGCGATGAGCGAAAAGAGCGGGATAAGCAGCAAATATCGCAAAGTGGCCTACTATCCAGGTTGCGCGCTGGAAGGCACGGGACATGCCTATAACCGCTCCACCAAGGCCGTCGGCAAGGCGCTCGGGCTCGATCTTGTGGAGCTGAAAAACTGGAATTGCTGTGGCGCGATGGAGGTCAAGAATATCGATCCCAAGCTGCAGACCTTCCTCTCCGCGCGTAACCTCAAGATCGCCGAGGAGATGGGCTTCGCGACAGTGATGGCGCCGTGCAATGGCTGCTATCATAATCTCAAGAAGGCCGAATACGATCTCGCGCACGATCCGGCGACGCGCGAGACGGTGGAAATGCTTTCCGCCAAGGCGGGCGATGTCGCCTATCAGCCTGGCCACGTCAGCACCATTCACGCGTTGGACTGGATCCGCGAAGCGATCGGGGAGGAAGGTTTGCGCGCGCGCGTACGCAACTCGCTCAAGGGGCTCAAGATCGCCAATTACTATGGCTGCATGTATACTCGCCCACGCCATATTTTCCCTGAAAAGGACCAGGGACCAGGCTCAGAATCCACGAACGCCCCGCATTTCATGGACGATCTCCTCGCCGCAGCTGGGGCGGAGAATGTCGAATACCCGCTCAAGACCGCGTGTTGTGGCGGCGCTCATACGCTTTCCGACAGCAACACCTCGACGCGGCTCGTGCTCAATCTGCTCACCACGGCGGAGGCTTGCGGCGCCGATGTCATCGCCACCGAATGCCCGACCTGCCATTCCGGGTTGGAGCTGCACCAAGCGCGCGCAGCCAAGGTTTTCGGCACGGTAACGCACGTGAAAATTCTCTATTTCACGCAGCTCCTCGGCATGGCGCTCGGGCTTTCGGCGCGGCGCGTCGGTGTGCACGAGAATCTTTCGGACGCGCGCGATCTGCTGCGCGCGCGGGGGCTCGGCTGATGTCCCCACTCGCCCGCGCCGACACCATCGCCGCCATGCCTGAGGCGGCACTCGCCGAGCAGGCCGTCCCGCTTGCGCAAGCGTTGCTGGAGGCCTCTGAGAGCGTTCTCGAGGACTGGCTTCGTGGCCATGGCCAAGTGCCCGGCTCGGGCGAGATCGAAGGCTTTCGCCTGCTTGCCCTGCACCGGCAGGCGGCGCGTGGCACGCCGAGTTTCAATGCTTGCCGGGAGAGTTGCCGCGAGCTGATTTTTCAGTGCAACATGGCGCGCGTCAGCGACGATACGGCCGCGCGGGCGCGGCGTTTGCGGCTGGCGGCGATGGTGGCGCGGCATCTCGCGCTGTTTGTCGCCGGCAAATTGGAAAACGCGGGGCTTGGCGAATTCTGCTGTTCTGCGCGCGATCTTCGTGGGCGTGACGAGGGTGGGGTCGGTGGAACGATGGAGGTGAAGCATGGCTAGCGTGCGCGGCTGCGATCTGCCAGATGAACTGCTCTATGATGTGGCGAATAATATGTGGTACCGCGAAGAGGCGGATGCTACGGTGGTGGTCGGGATGACGTCAGTCGCGCTGGCTTTGGCCGGGCAGTTGGTCGCGGTGACGCCGCGCAAAGCCGGGCGCGCGGTGCAGGCGGGCAAATCCTGCGCGACCATCGAATCGGGCAAATGGGTCGGGCCGGCGAAGATCGCCTTCGAGGGCGAGGTGGCGGCGGTGAACGAAGCAGTCATCGCCAATCCGAAACTTGCCAATGCCGATCCCTATGGCGAGGGTTGGCTGCTCCGCGTCAAGCCCGCCGATTGGGCGGCGGCGCGGACGGCGCTGGTGCCAGGGACGCAAGTGGCCGCGCCCTATGAGGCGAAGATGGTTGCGGATGGTTTCGCCGGTTGTGCGGCGGCGGCCTGAATTGCAAAAGAGCCGCCGCGGCGGCGAAGGAGAACAGAGATGAGCGGTGGCACGCAACCGAACGCAAAACGCCTCTCGATGATCGTGACCAAGGGCACGCTCGACTGGGCCTATCCGCCCTTCATCCTGGCCACGACGGCGGCGGCGATGGGGCTCGAAGTGTCGATGTTCTTCACCTTCTACGGCCTCACCCTGCTCAAGAAGAAACTCGATCTCGGCATCTCCACCCTCGGCAACCCGGCGATGGAGATGCCGATGATGGGAATGCATGTCAAAATGCCCAACATCGTCGCCATGCTGCCGGGTGTTGACGCCATGGCGGGCACGATGATGAAGAACCTCATCAAGAAGAAAGGGATCGCCTCGATCGAGGAATTGCGCAGCGCGGCGGTGGAGGCGGAGGTACAGATGGTCGCCTGTCAGATGACGATGGATCTCTTCGAGCTCAAGCGCGAGGATTTGATCGACGGTCCGACGCTCGGGGGCGCCGCGACCTATATCGAGACCGCGTCGAACTCCGAAATCAACCTTTATATCTGACAGCCGCGAGAGGAGAAAATCATGTCCGAACACGTGGTCGATGCCCGTGGTCTCAACTGCCCGCTGCCGATCCTGCGCGCCAGGAAGGCGCTCAAGGAGGTGCCGCATGGCGAAGTGGTGCAAATACTCGCAACCGATCCCGGCGCGGTCAAGGATTTCGAGGCCTTTTGCCGCACGACCGGCAATGAACTCATCGAGTCAAAAGCAGGCGGCGGGGAGTTTCAGTTTCGAATCCGTAAGTTAGGTTGACTGAACTTCCGGCGCATCATACGAGTCTTACTGTGTCATAAGGCTCTTGTACGATTCGGCGATCTGTGTGTACGGGTGGAGGTTCTCACTCGTGGTGGCGGGTTGTCGGTCTTGAATTCAGTGCACGCGACGGCGAATCGCGGTCCGCGGCTTATGTCCAGACGATCATCTCGGCGCTGGGCCATGCGGATCGCGGGGGCCTTTTCAATCGTATTGCCTGGGATTGCTCCTGCCGGGGGATCGCAAAAGCATCGAGCCGATGGCGGCGCGGATGCAGCCAGGGCGCGCGCGGGCGGCCCACCAGTCGCTATTGTAACGGACGTTTGCAGCCGAGGGCGGGCGTGCACCGCGCCAGGCTTGCAGCCGCGCGCCCGCTTCCGCTAGGATTGACTATGTCTTTCGCCAGCGCCGAGGCGGCGCCGTCCGCGCCCGGATATCCGCCCTTCGATCAGGTTGGCGACGACCTTGCCGCCCTGATCCGGCGCGCCGCACAAGGCGATCGGGTCGCGTTCCGCCGCATCTATGACAGCCGGGCGAGCCGGCTCTATGCGGTCGCACTCCGCATCACCCGGCAATCGGCGCTCGCCGCCGATGCCTTGCAAGAAGCGTTTCTGCAACTCTGGCAGAACGCCGGGCAGTTTGATGCCGCGCGTGGCCACGCCGAAGCTTGGCTGCTCAGTCTGGTGCGTTATCGCGCTCTCGACCTCGTTCGCCGCCACGGCCGCGAGACGCTCGGTGCCGCCATCCCGGAGGCCGAGGATGATGCGCCGGATCCCCTCGCCGCCTTGGTTTCCAGCAGCGAAGGCAAGGCTTTGCAGCGTTGCCTTGAAACTTTGGAGGAAGACCGTCGGCGCCTGGTTCTGCGCGCCTTCGTCGACGGGCTTTCGCACCAAGATCTCGCGACGGTGACCAAACAGCCGCTGGGGACGATCAAATCCTGGATCCGCCGGGCGCTGCAGGCCCTGAAAAAATGTCTCGAACCATGAGCGGCATCGACGACGATCCCGATCTTCTCGCCGGCGAATACGTGCTCGGCTGCCTCGACGCCGAAACCGCGGCGGCGACGGTGGTGCGGGCGGCGCGCGAGCCGGCGTTGGCGGCCGCGATCAGGGTCTGGGAGGAACGGCTCGCGCCACTCGCCGATGGGATCCCAGAAACCGCGCCGCCACCCGAGCTTTGGCAGCGCATCGCCGCCGCCCTGCCGCCGACGCCGCTCGAGCTCGCCGCCGCGAAGATTCGCCGCCGGCTTCGCTTCTGGCAAGCGAGCACCGCCGGCGCCCTGGCCCTCGCCGCCGCCTTCGCTGGCCTGCTGCTCTGGCGCACGCCGCCTTTGCCCACCCCCTTGGCCACCACCCCGCGTGCCATGGCGACGCTGACCCCGGCGAGCGGCCAGGGGCCGCTAGTTGTGGCGATGATGAATGCCAAGGGCGAGATCGCCATTGCCAGCGCCGCACCGCTCAGCATCGCCGCCGATCGCAGCCTCGAACTCTGGGAACTGCCAGCCGGTGAGACGCGGCCGCGCTCGCTCGGCGTGTTGCCGGCGCAAGGGGCCCACAGCGTGCGGGCGGCGGATGCCGGGCCTGCGACCCAGCTCATGATCAGCCTCGAACCCCGTGGCGGCTCACCAACCGGCCAGCCCACCGGCCCGGTGCTCTATGCCGGCACGCTGACCGCCGTCGAATAGCGCTTGCCGGCCTGCGACCCCGAGACGAAAAAACCGGGAAAGCGATGCCCTCCCGGCTGTCGCGAGACCAAGTTGGGGGAAATTCAGTTCGGCATCAGCACTTTGTCGACGACGTGGATGACGCCGTTCGACTGTTTGACGTCGTAGATGGTGATATCTGCAACATTGCCCTTCTCATCCTTCATCACGATGTTCTGCGAGCCGTTCATCATGAAGGTGAGCGTGCCGCCCTCAAGGGTTTTCAGCGTCGTCATGCCGTTGCCGGCGAGGATCATCTTGCGGAGCGCGGTCGAGGTGTAATCCCCGGCCACCACGTGATAGGTCAGGATCTTGGTCAGCGTCGCCTTGTTCTCAGGCTTCACCAGCGTCGCGACCGTGCCCGGCGGCAGATCGTTGAACGCTTCGTTGGTCGGGGCAAAGACCGTGAACGGTCCCTTGCCGTTCAACGCATCGACCAGGCCCGCCGCCTTCACGGCCGCGACCAGCGTCGTGTGATCGGTGGAATTAATGGCGTTCATCACGATCGTCTTGGAGGGATACATCGCCTGCCCCCCGACCATCACCAGGCTATCCTGGGCCGCCCAGGCCTGGGTCTGAAGGGCCGCGAGTCCGATCCCCGTCGCCAAAGAAAGAACGATCATCCGTTTCATGCGCCGTCTCCTGTTGGTTTGACATCGCGGCCATCACCGGCCGCTGTCACCGATACCGGCGAGCGACGCCGATGGATGCGGACGGTGGCGATTTTTTTCCACCCCCTCGAGCGAGACAGCGTTTGCAGCTATATCAGGAGCGACCGAGCCCGCCGATGGAGAGTGCAATTGGTGACGGTCCCCATCGGATCCTGGGTCTCCCGCGCGACGCGACGGGGAAGCAGATCCGCAGCGCCTTCCTCAAGCCCACCAAATCCTCACATCCCGATCTCGCAACCCTCGCGCGCAACACCGCAACCACCGCCATCGCGCCCACCCCCCACCCAGCAAAAAGCCTTCAACCTCCTCAGCGTGGCGTGAGAAGTTCAGGTTAAGGCCAGGGGCTTTGCCCCTGGACCCCAGCAAAGGCGGAGCCTTCGCAATCCTTTCGGGATGCGGGTTGCGGGCAGCGCCCTCGCCTCACGCCCGCTCAAGGCCGACTAGGCCGGCGGCGAAGGCCGATGCCGCGAACGGACGGAGATCACCCGCCTGCTCACCCACACCCACCGCATGCACCGGCAGGGCGAAAGTCTCGGCCAGCGCCACCACCACGCCGCCGCGCGCGCTGCCGTCGAGCTTGGTGACGATGAGCCCGGTCACATCGACCATCTCCTTGAACACCCGCACCTGTTCGATGGCGTTCTGCCCGGTGGTGGCATCGAGCACCAGCAGCACCGAATGCGGCGCCGTCGCGTCCTGCTTGCGGAGCACGCGGATGATTTTGCGCAACTCCTCCATCAGCGCCGATTTGTTATGCAGTCGCCCGGCGGTGTCGATCAGCAGCACATCCGCGCCTTCGGCCCGCGCCCGCGCCAGTCCGTCAAAGGCGAGCCCGGCGGCGTCGGTATTGGCGGGGCCAGTGATCACTGGCGCGCCCACCCGCTCGCCCCAGATCTGCAACTGCTCGACCGCGGCGGCGCGGAAAGTGTCACCGGCGACCAGCATCGGGGAGAGCCCGGCCTCTCGCCAGGCGAGCGCGAGCTTGCCAATCGTCGTCGTCTTGCCGGTGCCGTTGACCCCGACCACCAGCACGACATGGGGTTTATGGGCGGGATCGGGGGTGAGCGGGCGGGCCACGGGGGCGAGGATGGCGGCGATCTCTTGGGCGAGCGATTCTTTCACCTCGGCCTCGCTTACCTCGCGGCCGAAACGGGTGCGGCGGAAGGCGGCGATGACGCGGCGCGCCGCCGCCGGGCCGAGATCGGCGGTGATCAGGAGATCCTCCAGCTCGGCCAACGCCTCATCGTCGAGCTTGCGCCGGGTGAGCACGCCGGCGAGCCCCGAGGTCAGTTTCTGCGTGCTCCGCGCCAGCCCTTCCTTGAGCCGGGAAATAAAACCGAGCGCCATCAGGCGGCCTCGGCGAGCAGATGCCCGCCCGTGGCCCCCATGATGCGCGCTTGGATGCGCGCGCCGGGGGGGGCGGGGGAGTTGAGCCGGGCGCGGGCAAAATGCTCGGTGCGGCCTTCCTCGGCGCTTTCCATCAATATTTCGGCGGTGCGACCGATCTGGGCGCCGAGAAAGACGGCGAGCGCGGCCTGTCCGGCCTCCCGCAGCCGGGCCGCGCGTTCGCGCCGGAGCGGGGGCGGCACTTGCGGCATGCGCGCGGCCGGCGTGCCGGGACGCGCGCTGAAGGGGAAAACATGGAGGAAGGGAATGTCCATCGCGGTTACGAAATCCAGCGTCTCGCCGAACAGTGCCGCGTCCTCTGTGGGAAAACCGGCGATCAGATCGGCGCCGATGGCGATGCCAGGACGCAGCGCCCGCGCGCGGGTGATGACGGCCTCGGCCACGGCGCGGCTATGGCGGCGCTTCATGCGCTTGAGAATGAGATCACTCGCCGCTTGCAGCGAGAGATGGAGATGCGGCAGGAGGCGTGGCTCCTCGGCAACAAGGCGCCAGAGATCGTCGTCGATCTCGGCTGGATCGAGCGAGGAAAGCCGGAGCCGGGGCAGATCGGGCACCAGCGCGAGCAGCCGCCGCACCGCTTGGCCGAGCGGCGGGCGGCCGGGCAGATCGCCGCCAAAGCTGGTGAGATCGACCCCGGTGAGAACGATTTCGCGATAACCCGCCGCGACCAGCGCACGCGCCTGGTCCACCAGCGCGCCGAGCGGCACGCTGCGGCTCGGGCCGCGGCCAAAAGGAATGATGCAGAAGGTGCAGCGGTGATCGCAGCCCTGCTGCACCTGGAGAACGGCGCGCGTGCGACCGGCAAATTCGATGACGGGGGGAGCGGCCTCGGCGGGTACCGCCATGATATCGGCAACCATGATATCGCCAACCCCGGCCGGCGCCCCCGGCGCCCAGCTCTCGCCGCGGAGTTTCTCGGCATTGCCGAGCACGCGGGCCACCCCCGGCAGCCGCGCCCAGGCTTGCGGGTCGGTCTGGGCGGCGCAGCCGGTGACGACGATCCGCGCGCCCGGCCGCTCCCGCGCCGCGCGCCGGATCGCCTGGCGCGCCTGACGCTCGGCCTCGGCGGTGACGGCGCAGGTATTGACGATGATGGTGTCATCGAGGGCCGCAGCATGGGCCCGCATCACCTCGCTCTCATAGGCGTTGAGGCGGCAGCCGAAGGTGAGGATCTCGACACTCATGGCGCCCCCTCCGGCAATTCGATGGTGCCGGCGAAGACGCGCGCCGCCGGGCCGGTCAGCAGCACGTGATCGTCGGCATCGCGCCAGGCGATCTCGAGCGCCCCGCCATCGAGCAGCAGTGTGGCCGCCCGCCCGACGAGTCCCCGTCGCGCGGCATTGACGAGTGCCGCGCAGGCGCCGGAGCCACAGGCGAGCGTTCGCCCGGCGCCGCGTTCCCAGACGATCAAGCGGATGCGATCGGGGCCGAGGATTTCGGCGAAGCCGATATTGGCGCGTTCGGGAAACAACGCGTGGTGTTCGAGCGCCGGGCCGAGTTCGGCGATCGCCAGCGCGTCGGGGTTGTTGATGAAAAACGTCGCGTGTGGATTGCCCATGGCGCAGGAAGCCGGATCGGCGAGCGGGCCGAGGGCGAGCGGCAGATGCAGGGTATCGCAGGCGCTGGCGAGCGGGATTTTGTCCCACGCCAGCTCCGGCTTGCCCATATCGACGGTGATCCGCCCATCCGCCTGGCACTGGGTGGGCAGCAGTCCGGCGCGGCTGCGGATCAGCGGCGCCGCGTCGCCGTTCTCGCAGAACAGGAGATCGGCGATGCAGCGCGTGGCGTTGCCGCAGGCCCCGGCCTCCGAGCCATCGGCGTTGAGGATGCGCATGAAAGTGGCGGCCTCTGCGTCGGGCTCGAGCACGATGATCTGATCGCAGCCGACGCCGAAATGCCGGTCAGCCAGCCGCGCCGCTTGCTCGGGGGCAAGGGCAAGCGGGCGGGCGCGCGCGTCGATGACGACGAAATCATTCCCGAGCCCGTGCATCTTGATGAAGGGAACCTGCATGACGGAGGTTATATGGGTGCCGACCGGTTGGGGAAAGCGCTGTTCTTGCAAGCCGTCCCCGCCGCTGCTAAGGAGCGCGCCTCGATCGAACTCGCGGGTCCGGGCGGATAGGGCATGCCTGGCAGCGATTGCGCGTCTACGACGCGCCCCCCTTTCGGAAAGGAGAGCGAAATGCCCAAGCTCAAGACCAAATCCTCGGTCAAGAAGCGATTCAAGACCACCGCGACCGGCAAGGTGCTCGCCGGGCCGGGCAAGAAGCGGCACAATCTCTCGGCGCGCAGCCAGAAGGCCAAGCGCAGCAATCGCGGCAGCCAAGTGCTGACCCATGCGGACGGACGCACCGTTCTGCAATGGGCGCCCTACGGGCTCGGCTGAGGAGGGCGGATCATGGCACGCGTCAAACGCGGCGTAACCTCGCACGCCCGGCACAAGAAGGTTCTCGACCAGTCGAAGGGCTTTGTCGGGCGCTCGTCCACCAATTACCGCATCGCGCTGGAGCGGCTGGAGAAAGCGCTGCGCTACGCCTATCGCGACCGGCGGGTCAAGAAGCGCGATTTCCGCGCGCTCTGGATCCAGCGCATCAACGCCGCGGTGCGTGAGCACGGGCTGACCTACTCGAAATTCATCGCCGGGCTGAAAAAGGCCGGGATCGAGATGGACCGCAAGGTGCTGGCGGCGCTGGCCTATGACGACGCGGCAAGCTTCGCCGAGATCGTCCGCAAGGTCGAAGCCGCGCTCGGCTGAGAGTTTCCCCCGCTCGTGGCGCGCCGCGGTGCGCTTGTGAGCGGGGGCGGCTTCCGCCATAGTCGCGTGCGTAATGTTAGGAAATCCCATGCCGCGTTTTTCCCCGCGCCTCGTGGCGCTTGCCGTTATTTTCGCCGCCCCGGCGCTCGCCCAGAACGCCCCGAACGCCCCGAACCAACCCGCCGCGCCGCCCGGCGCCAGTGTGCCAGGACCAAAACCCGACCCCGTGGTGGCGCGCATCAACGGCAAGGACGAGCATCTCAGCGATCTCGAGAATCTGGCGCAGAACCTGCCCGAGCAGCTGCGCCAGATGCCGCCCAACGTGCTCTATCCCATCCTGATCGATCAGATCATCGACCGTGACCTCCTGGTGATGCAGGCGCGCAAGGAGAATCTACAGAAGGATCCCGAAGTTCAGCGCGACATGCGCGACGCCGCCGACATGGCGCTGCAGAACGCGCTGATCAATCGCATCGTCTCCCCCGCCATCACCGATCAGGCACTCCAGGCGGCCTATCAGAAGGAAATCGCCGGCAAGCCCGGCGAGGAGGAAGTGCACGCGCGCCATATTCTGCTGCCCACCGAGGCGGCGGCTCAGCAGGTGATCAAGGAATTGCAGGGGGGCGCGGATTTCGCCGCCCTCGCCAAGAAAGACAGCACCGATCCCGCCGGCGCCAATGGCGGCGATCTCGGCTGGTTCAAGAAGGGCGACATGCTGCCCGAGTTCAGCGACGCCGCCTTTGCCCTCAAGCCCGGCGCCTACACCACCAAGCCGGTGCATACGCGCTATGGCTGGCATGTCATCCAGGTGCTGGAGCGCCGCACCGCCCCGCCGCCGACCTTCGCCCAGGCGCGCGACCAGTTGCGTCAGAAGGCGATCCAGGACGCGGTGCAGAAAGAAATCGAGGAGGCGAAGCAGGGCGCCAAGATCGAGCGCTTCAACCTCGATGGCTCGCCGCAGCGCGCCACCGACCAGATCGAGCCGCCCTCTGGTGATAGTCCTTCCGGCGATACTCCTTCGGGTAATGCCGGCGCCGCCGGCGCCACGAAATAAATCCGCCATGGCCGGCGCCGTCTCGCCGCTCGCGGTGCCGTTCCCGGATTTGCCCCCGCTCGCCGGACTGAGGCTCGGCGCGGCTGCGGCGGGCATCCGCTATCAGGGGCGCGACGACTTGGTGCTCGCGGCGCTGGCGCCGGGCAGCACGGTCGGGGGGGTTTTCACCCGCAACCGCTGCCCCGGCGCGCCGGTCGATTGGTGCCGTGCCATTTTGCCGGCGGGGCGGGCCCGTGGCCTCGTCATCAACGCTGGCAACGCCAATGTCTTTACCGGCCGCACCGGCGCCGCGGCGGCCCGCGCCAGCGCCGAGGCGGCGGCGAAGCTGATCGGCTGCCCGCCGCGTCAGGTGTTTCTCGCCTCCACCGGGGTGATCGGCGAGGTGCTGCCGGTCGAGCGCCTGACCTCCGCCCTGCCCGCGCTCTATGCCGGGCTCGGCGAGGATGGATGGGCCGCCGCCGCACGCGCCATCATGACCACCGATACTTTTCCCAAGGGCGCGACTCGCCTGGCGCGGATTGGCGGGGAGAAAGTGCGGATATCTGGCATCGCCAAGGGCAGCGGCATGATCGCCCCCGATATGGCGACCATGCTGTGCTTTATCTTCACCGATGCTAGAATCCCTGCGCCCGCTCTCCAGAAATGCCTCGATCGCGGGGTCAGTGGCAGTTTCAACGCCATCACTGTCGATTCTGATACCTCGACCTCCGATACCGTACTGGCCTTCGCCACCGGCCAGGCCCGCCATCCCCGTGTGCCGGTGGACGGCGGCGCGCTGCTGCGTGGCTTTGCCGGCGCGCTCGCCGAAGTGCTGCACGATCTCGCGCTGCAGGTGGTGCGCGACGGCGAGGGGGCGGAGAAGCTCATCCGCGTCGATGTCGCGGGCGCGGTCTCGCCTCGCTCGGCGCGGCGCGTTGCCCGCGCCATCGCGGATTCGCCCCTGGTCAAGACCGCGCTCGCCGGGGAGGACGCCAATTGGGGCCGCATCGTCATGGCGGTCGGCAAGGCCGGCGAGCCCGCCGACCG
The DNA here is from genome assembly GCA_021801255.1 of Pseudomonadota bacterium. GTDB lineage: Bacteria > Pseudomonadota > Alphaproteobacteria > Acetobacterales > Acetobacteraceae > Acidibrevibacterium. The sequence continues at coordinate 40,998 of JAJYYH010000009.1, read as the reverse complement.
CGATCGTCTGGCGATCGCCATCGGCGGCGTCTGGATGGCGCGCAATGGCACGGTGGTCGCGGGCTATGACGAGGCGCCGGTCCTCGCCCATATGCGCGGGCGCGAGATCAGCATCGCCGTCGATCTTGGCCTCGGCCAAGGCCGCGCGACGATCTGGACCTGCGATCTGACGCATCGCTACATCGATATCAACGGCAGCTATCGGAGCTGAGACCCGTCCGGCTCGTGCGGCGCGGCAGCGTAGGTGGTGAAAGGGAAGCGGTAGTCGAACGGTGCGGGCAGTGGCGTCGTCATCGCCCGCCGCTCCTCCGAATTGAGGGTGACGGTGAAGAAATTCTCCGCCGTCAGCGCGCCTTTTTCCAGCGCCGCGGGATAGACCGCGCGGGCGTCGTCATCCGCCCAGCGATTGAGAATGAAGCGAAAGGCGCGATCGATGAAGCGCGTCACGCCGAGTTCCTGGCAATGGCGGGCGAGGTCGAATTGCGCGAGATGGGCGAGCACGTCGGCGTCGCGCCAAGTCGGGCGGGCGCGTGGCACGGGCGGCAGGGCAGCGCGCGCGGCTGCGGTCTCGGGCAGGATGAAGGGCCGCGGGGGGGCAATTTCCACTGCCTCCGGCAGCATGAGCAGGCGGAGATTATGCGTCCCCGCCGGCAATGCCGTGCGCAGGCGGGCAAAAAATCCGCAATGGCCAAGCCCCATGCCAGCCCGCAAGAGATCGAGGCGATAAAAATCCGCCATCGCCTCGGCGATGATGTCGTCGCCGCGCAGCACGCGAACATGGCAACGTTCGATCACGCCGGGGCGGCAGGCCCAGCCGGCGATGAAACCATCGCGCAGGAACCCGTCGATGGCGCCTCTGGGCGCCGTGATGCTCGGGGTGCGTGCCATGGTTGTGAAGCCGATAAATGATCAACCTTGCGGGAGCCTGGGAGGAGAGAGTACGATAGCCTGCGTATCGTTCGGAACACCAGACCCGCCATGGCACAACCCGATCGCCCGGCCCGCACGGCACGGCATGGCACCACGCGGGGCACGCTCACCGCGGGTGTGCTGGCCCCGCGCGCGCTCCTGTTGGCGAGCGCCCCGTTCGTCATCGCCGACCCTCCGGGCGCGGTGTTCCCTTTCCGGCGCTGCCGCGTCCGACAGACGCTGTTTGGTTGGGAGGCGCAGCTGCAGGCTTTTGCCCAGGCCCTTGCCGCCACCGGGCGAGAGGTTTTCTTTGTCCCCGCCCCCGAGATTTTCGCCTCTCTCCCGAGCTTTCGCCATATCGCCGATGCCACCGGTTGGAACGAAGCAGCCGAGATCGTGCATCTCCGGTTCGGTCCCGCCTGTTGCGCCCGCGTTCTGAAAACGGCGCGCAATGCCCTGGTGCTCGCCGAGACCATGCCCCGCACGCCACTGACACCAAGCCATCATCCCTTTGCCCGAGGCGACCGTCTGCCGGCTGCGACCGAGCGCCTGCTGCTCTACCAGCCGCTTGCCGCGCCGCTGCTCCGGATCGATGGCAGCGCCGTGCCGTGCGAGATTTTGCCGAGCGCCTTCAGCGATGCCGATCTCGCCGCCGCTGCCGGGCGCGACCCTACTGCCGAGACGGGGGTGGCGGAATGGCTGGTGTGCTCTTTTGCTGAGTTCGACGACGCCACCTTCGATGCCGGGGAACGGCAGGTCGGGAAGAATGCGGCGCGGTCTCTTGACTGGCGCGGTGCGCGCAGTTTGCGCGTGATCGCGCGCGAACGCGGCGAGATGCCGCCGGTGCAGATCATGCTGCCGTGGAATCTTGCCGATCCCGCCAGCATCGTGCCTGATCTCGTGGGCAAGTTCGCGGGCGCCGGCGGACTTGGCCCGGGCTTCCGTCTAGTGGTGTTTCCCTATAACGAGACGCCGGAAACCAGCGCGAAAATCGCCGCGATGATCGCCGCCGCGCGCACCGCCCTCACCCTCCACCCAAGCGGTCTCCGCCATTTCTTCGTGGCCCGCATTCCCCGGCTCGAGGACGCCTTGGAACTCGCCGAATGGTTCGAGATCGCTTGGCTGGAGGCTGCGGCGCCGGACCGCTGGTGGAACGAAGAGCGGCTTGCCGCTCTTGGCGTGCCGGTTGGTGTGATCGCCGCCCCGTGCGCGGGGGAGGATGCAATCCCTTGCCTGGCGCCGGCCGACGCGGAGATCATGCTCACCGCCGCTGATGCTTTCGGCGAGCGGCTCTTCGCCGCCGCGACCCTCTCGCCGCGCGCGCTCGCCGCCCTCCTCGCCAACACCCGCGCGCGCCTTCGGCCCGCCGCCGCGCCTGTCCGGCGGCGCGCCTGATGGACCCACGTTTTCGCGAGATCGCTGGCGCACTTTCCGCCCCCGGCTGGCAGCTCTATTTCGATGTCTCGCCACTTTTCGAGGAACACTGGACCGGGATCCCCGCGGTCGCCGCCGGCCTCGCGCGCGCCCTCCTCGATACCCTGCCCGAGCATGTGCATTTCTTCTACGAGCATCATCTCGTTGCCCGCGCCGCCATCGAGGAGGCGTTGGCGCACCGGAGCGGGCTCTATCTGCTGCGTGATTTCTTCGACGGCCCGGCGCAGGCCGGCAAGCTGCCCGCGCTCGCGGCGCGCACGCGGGCCATCGGGCTCTACCCCTCGGTCAAGCGCGTAAGCCAGATATTTCCGATCGAATGCAGCATATATCATGATCTTTCGACACTGATCACGCCGCGTTTTCACCTGCTAGAGAATATCCGCCACCACCAGAAAGGCCTCGTCGATGACCTGCGCACCAACGATCTCACCTTTGGCGTGTCGCAGGCGACCGTCGATGATCTGAAAGCCTATCTCGGCGCGCCGGAAGATCGGGTTTTCGTTGCCCATAACGGGGTCTCCTGGCCGTGGTGGTATCCAATCGAGGCCTATAATGCCCCCACGCCGGGGCGCGAGGATCCCTATTTCCTCGTGCTCGGCACCCGCGAGCCGCGCAAGAACCTCGCCCGCGTTTTCGAACTTCTGGCCCTCTTTCCTGAACTCCTCGCGACCTCGCGCTTCGTGATCGCCGGGCGCATCGGCTGGCTCGGAGAGCAGGAGCGCATGCCGCAGGTGCTGGAGCAGGCGATGGCGACGGGGCGCCTCATGCTCCCCGGCTACGTTTCGAATTTTGAAAAATACGTGCTGCTGCAAGACGCGATCGCGACGATCTACCCTTCTTTTTTCGAGGGATTCGGCCTCCCCGTGCTGGAGAGCCTCTCTCTCGCAACGCCGGTGATCGCCTCCTTCAGCTCGGCGTTGCCGGAAATTGGCGGCGATGCGTGCTTCTATTTCGATCCCTTCTCGGTCGAAAGCCTCTATCGCACGCTGCGCCGCGTGCTTGACGAAGCCCCCAAGCAAAACCCCGCCTATCGCGCGCGCTGCCACGAAATCTGCGCGCGCTTCACCTGGGAAAACATGCTGCTCGCCATCCTCGACCCGCTCATAGCACGCCTGGCCGAGACCGGCGCGCCCGCGCGGGCCCGGCTGCGCGCCGTGCGCTGAAAGTTTGCACAAGAATCCCATCGCGCTCGGGAATCGAATGAGCATAGGTCGGGGGTCTTTATTTGGCGCGCCGCCGCCCGCCAACCCGGCGCGATTTGGCGCGCCACCACCCGCCAACCCGGCGCGATGCGGTCTATACCGAGAAATACTTGGCGTGGGCGTTGAGAATGACGATCGCGCTGGTCGATTGCTCGGGGTCGAGCTGCCATTCATCGGAGAGTGTGACGCCGATGCGGGTGGCATCGAGGAGGGCGAGCAGTGGCGCCTGGTCTTCAAGCTTCGGGCAGGCGGGATAGCCGAAGGAATAGCGCGAGCCACGATAGCCCTGGGCCAGCATTTTATCCATGTCGCGATCGTCCTCGGTGGCGAAGCCAAGCTCGGCGCGGATGCGCTTATGGCTGTATTCCGCCATCGCCTCGGCCATCTCCACCGAGAGGCCGTGGAGATAGAGATAATCCTGGTAACGGTTTTCGGCGAACCAGGCATGCGCGACCTCGGAGGCTTTTTTCCCCATGGTCACCACCTGTAGGGCGATCACATCGCGGTTTTCATCGTCGATATCGCGGACGAAATCGGCGATGCATTCGCCATCCTCGCGGGGCTGGCGCGGCAGGGCGAAGCGGCAAAGCTCGGTGGTGCCATCGGTATCGAAGAGGATCAGATCATTGCCCTGCCCGGCGGCTTTCCAATAGCCATAGATCGCCTGTGGCTGCAGAATGTCCTCGGCCTCAGAGAGGGCAAGGATGCGCTTCAGCACCGGGCGCAGCTCCTGCTTCGCCCAGACGAGAAAATCGTCGAGCGTGCGTCCTTGTTTGCGGAATCCCCACTGGAATTGATAGAGGCTGCGCTCGTTGATGAAAGGGACGAGGGCGCGCGGCGCGGCCGAGATCATCCGCGCGCCCCAGAAAGGGGGCGTGATCACCGGCTGATCCGCGGTCAGGCGCTGGCGCCGTGCGCGGATGGCATTGACATCGACGGGGGCGAAGGCCCGTGCGTCGGCCTCGCCAAGCTTGCGCTGGGTGTTGCGCGGGCGGCCCCGGCGCTTGGCCCGGCTTGCCGCGAGATAATCATCAAAGCCATTGCCCGCGGCTTTTTCCATCAGATGCAGCCCATCGAAGGCATCCCGCGCATAGGCGACACGGCCGCATTCATAGGCTTGCGCGCACTCTTCCTCGACATAGCCGCGCGTCAGCGCGGCGCCGCCCAGCAGCACCGGAATATCGAGGCCGAGGCGCGACATCTCCGTGAGATTCTCGCGCATCACCACGGTCGATTTGACCAGCAGGCCGGACATGCCGATGGCGTGGGCGCGATGCTCCCGCGCCGCCGCAAGCATATCGGCGAGCGGCACCTTGATGCCGAGATTGACCACGCGATAGCCGTTATTGGTGAGGATGATATCGACGAGGTTCTTGCCGATGTCATGCACATCACCCTTGACGGTGGCGAGCACGATGGTGCCTTTTTCCTGGCCCGCGACGCGCTCCATCATCGGTTCCAGATGGGCGACGGCCGCCTTCATGGTCTCGGCGCTCTGCAACACGAAGGGAAGCTGCATTTTTCCCGCGCCGAACAATTCGCCGACGGTCTTCATGCCATCAAGCAAAATGTTGTTGATGATATCGAGAGGCGCGTAGGTTTTCAGCGCCTTGTCGAGATCGTCCTCCAGTCCCTTGCGATCGCCATCGACGATGCGGAGCGAAAGCTTACCCTCGATGGTCGCCGGCCGCTCGCGGCGCGCGGTCTCGGCGAGCTTGCGATCGGCAAAAATTTCGAGCAGGCGCTGGAGCGGATCGTAGTCTTGCCGCCTGCGGTCGAAGATCAGGTCTTCAGCGACCGCGACCTCCTCGGGCGCGATGAGATGGAGTGGGCGGATTTTGCTCACATGCACGATCGCCCCACTCATGCCGGCACGCACGGCGTGGTCGAGAAAAACGCTGTTGAGCACGGCGCGCGCCGCTGGATTGAGGCCGAAGCTGATATTGGAAAGCCCGAGAATGATCTGGATATCGGGGAATTCGGCGCGGATCGCGGCGATCCCTTCAAGCGTCCACATCCCGAGCTTGCGATCGTCCTCGTTGCCGGTGGCGACGGTGAAGGTGAGCGGGTCGATCAGCAAATCTGATTGGGAAAGACCATGCTTGTTGCAGGCGAAATCGACTAGGCGGCGGGTTACCGCAAGCTTGCGCTCAGGCGTTTTCGCCATGCCTTCCTCATCGATGGTGAGGGCAATCACCGCAGCGCCAAAGCGGCGGGCGAGTTTGAGGCGCGCTTCCGCTGGGGCCTCGCCATCCTCGAAATTGATCGAATTGATGATCGGCTTGCCGCCATGGAGCTTGAGGGCGCGCTCGATCACCAGGGTTTCGGTGCTGTCGATCACCAAGGGTGCGTTGACCGAAGAGGTGAAGCGGCGGATCACCGCGTCCATCTCGCCCGCCTCGTCGCGCCCGACGAAAGCGGTGCAGATATCGAGCGCGTTCGAGCCTTCCGCGATCTGCTCGCGCCCCATCGCGACGCAGCCGTCCCAGTCATGGGTTTCCTGCAACTGCCGCCATTTTTTCGAACCATTGGCGTTGCAGCGCTCGCCGATCGAAAAATAGCTATTTTCCTGTCGCAGCGAAACCTGGCCATAGAGGCTGGCGACAGCGGGCATCCAGACGACGCGGCGCGGGATCGGCGCCGGTCGGGGTGCGCCGCGACGACGCAGCATGGCGTCGAGGGCGGCGATATGCGTGGTATCGGTGCCGCAACAGCCGCCGATCAAATTGACACCGTCCTCGGCGATGAAGCGTTCAACCCAGCCCGCCATTGCCGCGGCGTCGAGCGGATAGCGGGTTTGCCCATCGACAAGTTCGGGCAAGCCGGCATTGGGCTGCACGGAAATCAGCCCCGGCCAGTTCTGCGCCAGCCAGCGCACGTGCTCGGCCATTTCCTGCGGGCCGGTCGCGCAATTGAGGCCGAGGAGCTGGACATCGAGCGCCTCGATCACCGTTGCGGCGGCGGCGATGTCGGGGCCGACGAGCAGCGTGCCGGTGGTCTCGACCGTCACCTGGACAAAAATCGGCACCTCGGCGCCCTGTTCCGCGCGGGCCAGCTTGGCGCCATTGACGGCGGCTTTGATCTGGAGAGTATCCTGGCAGGTCTCGATCAGGATGGCATCGACACCGCCCTCGATCAGGCCGCGGCATTGTTCGGTCAGCGCCGCTTCGAGCGTGTCGTAGTCGATATTGCCAAGGCTCGGAAGCTTGGTGCCGGGGCCGACGCTGCCGAGCACGTAGCGTTGCCGCTGGTCGGCGAATTCGCCGGCGGCCTCGCGCGCGAGTTCGGCGGCGACGCGGTTGATCTCGCGGGCGCGGGGCGCGAGATCGAATTCGCCGAGCGTGATCGGGCTGCCGCCAAACGTGTTGGTCTCGACTAGGTCGGCGCCGGCAGCGAAGTAGCCGCGATGGATTTCGCGCATGAGATCGGGGCGGGAAAGGTTGAGCACTTCGGTGCAGTTTTCCCGCCCCCAATAGTCGCGTTCGACATCAAGAGTGAGCGCCTGGACGCGAGAACCCATGGCCCCATCGCACAGGAGCACACGGGCGCGAAGGGCTTCGAGAAGCGGCGCGCGGGTCATGGGATTCCCTTCAGGTAACGAGAGCGGCAGCCGGACGCGCGGCCCAGAACGAGACCGAGAGAGGCGACACGGGGAGAGGCGACACGGGGAGGGGCGCTGCAATCTCGCGCCGCGCGGCGATGGCAAGGCCGGCAGCGCGCAGCAGCGCCGTCATGCGCGCCTCGGCGAAGCCCTGCCAGCGATGGGCGAGTTTGGCCGCGATATCGACGCGATCATGCGGCGCGAGATCGACCACCACCAGCCACCCCTCCGGCCGCAGCACACGTGCCGCTTCATGCAGCACGGCAGCGGGCTCCTCGGCGTAGTGCAGCACCATCTGCAGCACAACGAGGTCGAAATTTGCGTCCGCCTGGGGCAGGCGGTACATATCGGCGAGCTGCACCCGGCAATGGCGGTATGCCGCATCGGCCAGGCGGGCGCGGGCGAGTGCCAGCATCTCACGGCTGGCGTCGATCCCGAGGCCGAAGCTGATGCGCGGGGCGAGGCGTTCGAGGAGACGGCCGGTGCCGGTGCCGATGTCGAGCATGCGACCGAGTTTGCCCTCGGGCAGGAGGGCCAGGAGCGTGTCTTCCATCACCGCGCTGGAGAGGCCGAGTTCGCTGCTCTCGTCCCAGGCGGCCCCTTGGCGGCGGAAGCATTCGGAGGCGTTGCGGGCGCGCTCGGCGAGCACGCGCGCCGCTTGGCGGCGATCGGCTTGCAGCAGCGGCGCATCGGGCGGCAGGCGGGCGAGGATCTCGCGGGCGAGATCGGCGCCCGGGCCCTCGGCCAGGGCGAACCAGACATTGACGCCTTCGCGGCTGCGGCTGAGCAGGCCGGCTTCGACCAGGAGGCGGAGATGGCGCGAGAGCCGCGGCTGCGACTGGCCGAGGATGTCGGTGAGTTCATGCACACAAAACGGCGCCTGCGCGACCAGGGCGAGGAGCCGCAGCCGGGAGGGTTCAGCGGCGGCGCGGAGAGCGGTGAGAAGCGCATCCATGGATTGCTTATATAAACATATCCTTATATCACGCAATATGCGTAGGGCCGCGCCGCGTCGTCGCGCTCCCTTTCGGGGAAAATAATGCCCGATCCTGATTTCCGCGTGCCGCTTCACCTGAAGGCGCCAGGCAGTGTCCTCCCGACGACGATCGCGCCGGATGTGGCGCTCCTCATCGAGGGGGCGCAAGCGGTTCCGGCGGGCCTGGCCCATGCCCGCTTCACCCTGCCGGCGAGCGCCGCCTGGCATCGGGCGGGCTGCCTCTGCTGCGCCCCGCGTGGCCCGGTGGCGGCAGCTTTGGCGCGGCTTTTCCTCGCTCGGGCGCGCGGCGAGGGGCCATTTTTCACCTCGGCTCTCGCGCTGCCAGCCAGTCCGGCGGGACGGGCGGCGATCGCTGCGGCGTTTGCCGAGGATATGCCGACGCGGGCACGCTGGCGCCTGGTGGAGGACGATTTCAGCTTGCCGTGAGCATTTGAAAAAGAAGGCTCCCGCGTCCCGGAATGGATCGGAAAAAAGCAATGTTCCCGAGGGGATATTCGTTTTCAAGGTCGATGGATTTTCAGGCCCTGAGCATATCGGTGCGTGGAACAAGCCGGGTTTCGCCGCAGAAGAGTGGCGTGGGCGGCAGGTCTCGCGGCAGCAGCGCGAGGCCATAGCTGCCGCGGTTTGAGCGCATGATGCCGATCTCGGTCTCGCCGGCGCGGATCGCCCCGCCCGCGGGCGGGGCGGGGCCTTCGATGAGGACCGGCGTCAACCGACGCTTGACGAGGCCGCGATAGCGCGTGCGGGCAGTAAGTTCCTGGCCCATATAGCAGCCCTTGGTCCAGGAAATGGCGTTGAGTTCGTCGTAGCGGGCTTCGAGCAGCAGGGTTTTTTCCACCTCCAGGTCGCGCGCGCCCTCGGGCAGGCCGAGGCGCAGACGATGCGCATCCCAGGTTTCCGCGCTCGCCGTCACGGCCAGCGGCGGCATGCTCAAAATCCGCCATCCCGCTTCGGGGTGGCGTGGATCGGGGGCGGCGATGGCATCGGCGGGGAGGGTCGCGGGCGCCCCGTTCCAGGCGGCATAAACGGCATAATCCTCGCTCGCATCGCGGAGCGTCACCGCCTGGCGCAGCCGGTAGCGCGAGAGTTTCTGGATCAGCGCAGGGATGGCGGCGCGCGCGACATCGAGCAGGAGATGCTCGGCGGTTGCCAGGATAAAGAAATCGGCGAGCCAGCGACCTTGCGGGGTGAGCAGGGCGGCGAAAACGGCGCGGCCAGGCACGGCCGCGGTGACGTCGTTCGAGACCAACCCCTGGAGGAACATCACGCGATCGGCACCGGCGATGGCGATGACACCACGATCGGGCAGAGGAGCAAGCTCGGTCATGCTCCGCGACATGGTGCGATACCGCCCGCCGCGCAAGCGGCATGTTCGCAGCGGTTTCGCGCAAACGGCATGCTCGCGGCGGTTCGACGCACACGGCACGTTCACGGCGGTTTCTAGAAGCATTGCCTTTGGAGGAGGTGCAGGGGAAAAGCCCGAGCCTTAACGCCCCGCTGGCGCGCGCGCGGCAAATGGGGGAAGGAGGAGGATGACGGTTTCATTCGCTCGCCTCGGCAGGCGCTGATGTGCGGCATTGCCGGGATTTTTGCCGCACCCGATCGGCCCGCGCCGGCGGCGGCGGTGCTTGCGCGGCTGGCCGCGGCGCTCGCCCATCGCGGACCGGACGGCATGGGCCAGGAAATTGCCGGGCGCGTCGGGCTCGCCCAGACGCGGCTTGCGATCATTGATCTCGAAGGCGGGCGCCAGCCGCTCCATGCCGGGGCGGCGACTCTGGTGGCCAATGGCGAGATCTACAATTACCGCGAATTGCGCGCGGGGTTACCGGAGGTGCGTTTCGCCACCGAGAGCGATTGCGAACCGCCGCTTTTTCTCTGGCAGCGCGCCGGCGTCGATTTCATTGGCTCGTTGCGCGGGATGTATGCGCTCGCGCTGCAGGACCGCGCCCGGAAGCAACTCTTGCTGGCGCGCGATCCGTTCGGCATCAAGCCGCTCTATATTGCGCAGGGTGAAACGGGCCTCGTTTTCGCCTCGGAACCGCAGGCCTTGCTCGCCGCCGGCATCGTGCCACGCGCGGTCGCGCCGGCGGCGCGCGAGGAGCTGCTGCAATTGCAGTTCACCACCGGGGCGGCGACGATTTTCCCCGGCATTGCGCGGGTTCTGCCGGGCGAGACGCTGGTTTGCGCCGAGGGCCACGTCATCGAGCGGCATCGCGAGGCGGCGTTGCCCGCAGGCGGGCCGGTGGAGATTTCGGAAGAGGCGGCGCTGGCCGCACTCGATGCGGCGCTCGTGGAAAGCGTTGATCTCCATCAGCGGAGCGATGTTCCCTATGGCCTGTTTCTCTCGGGCGGCATCGACAGCGCAACGATTCTGACGGTGATGGCGCGGCTCAATACCGCCCCGGTTTTGGCCTTCACCGCTGGTTTCGCATCCCCCCACGCAGCGGATGAGCGCGCGGCGGCGGCGGCATTGGCGCAGGCGGCGGGCGCCCGGCATGAGGCGATGGAGATCACCGAAGCGATGGTCTGGCGGCATCTGCCCGAGATCGTCGCCTGCATGGACGACCCGGCGGCTGATTTCGCCATCATCCCCACCTGGTTTCTGGCGCGCCATGCGCGGGGCGCGGTGAAGGTGGTGCTTTCGGGCGAGGGTGGCGACGAAATTTTCGCCGGCTATGGCCGCTATCGGAGCGCCATGCGGTCCTGGTGGCGCGGCGGGCGGGTGATGCGCGCGCGCGGCACGTTCGAGCGGCTGGGCGGGGTGTTGCGCACCAAGCCGGGGGGTTGGCGCGATGGCATCGGCGCCGCCGAGGCCGCCGCGGCGCTGCCCGGGCGGACCCGGCTGATGGCGGCACAGGCAACCGATTGCGCGGACTGGCTGGCCCATGATCTGCTGCTCAAGCTCGATCGCTGCCTGATGGCCCATGGCGTCGAAGGGCGCACGCCGTTTCTCGACAAGCCGCTCGCCGCCTTCGCCTTTCGCCTGCCCGATCGCCTCAAGGTGCGGCGCGGCAGGGGGAAATACCTGCTGCGCCAGTGGCTCGCGCGCCATCAGCCGGCGGCGCACCCGTTTGCCCGCAAGCAGGGCTTCACGGTGCCGATCGGCGCCTGGATCGCGGCAGAGGGGACGCGGCTTGGCCCGCTCGTGGCGCGCGCCCCTGGCATCGCCGAGATCGCCGATCCCGGCGCGGTCGTTTCACTGTTCCGCGCCGCTTCCGGCCGCCACGAGGGATTTGCAGCCTGGACGCTGCTGTTCTACGCGCTCTGGCACCGTGCCCATATTCTGGCGTTGCCGCCGGCGGGGGGCGTCTTTGAGACCTTAGCCGAGATGTGAGGAAAAATGGCCGAGACATTCGACCTGGTGATTGCGGGCGGCACCGTCGCGCTGCCCTGGGGGCTGGGGGAAACCTCGATCGGGGTGCGCGCCGGGCGCATCGCCGCCTTTGGCGTTGCGGCGGCGGCGGGGGCGGAGGTGATCGACGCCACCGGGCTGCATGTGCTGCCGGGGCTGATCGATGCCCATGTGCATCTGCGCGATCCCGGCGACAGGGCGGTCGAATCGATCCCGAGCGGCACCCGCGCGGCGCTCCTGGGCGGCCTCGCTGCGGTGTTCGACATGCCCAACACGACGCCCCCGCTCACCGATGCCGCACGCCTCGCCACGAAGCAGAATTATGTCGCGGGCGCGGCGTGGTGCGACATGGGGCTCTATGTCGGGGCGAGCCGCGACAATATCGCCGCCCTCGCTGGGCTGGAACTCGGGCGCGGGGTCTGCGCGGTCAAGGTTTTTGCCGGGAGTTCCACCGGCAATCTCCTGATCGAGGATGACGAGACCCTGCGCCGGGTGATGCTGAGCGGGCGGCGGCGCATCGCCTATCATTCCGAGGACGAATACCGTCTGCGCGCGCGCCGGGCGCTGTTTTCCACGGGCGACCCTTACGCCCGCCACGCCGAATGGCGCGATCCCGAAACCGCCTTTCTCGGCACAAGCCGGCTGATGCGCCTCGCCCGCGAGACCGGCCGGCCGGCCCATATCGTGCATGTCTCGACGGCCGAGGAATTCGCCTATCTCGGCGATTACCGCGACATCGCCACCTGTGAGGTGCTGGTCAACCACCTCACCCAGATCGCCCCCGAATGCTATGAGCGGCTCGGCGCCTATGCGGTGATGAATCCGCCGATCCGCGATCGCCGGCATGTCGAGGCCGCCTGGCGCGCGGTCAATGACGGGCTGGTGGACAGTCTCGGGTCCGATCACGCCCCGCACAGCCGGGAAGCCAAGGCGCGGCCCTGGCCGGACACCGCCGCCGGCCTCACCGGGGTGCAGACCCTGGTGCCGGTGATGCTCGATCATGTGCATCACGGGCGGCTCTCGCTGCCGCGCATGGTGGATCTGCTCTCGGCGGGCCCGGCGCGGGTGTTCGGCGCGCTCAGCAAAGGGCGGATCGTCCGTGGCTACGACGCCGATTTCACCCTCGTTGATCTCCGGCGACAACAGCGGATCGAGAACGAATGGATCGTCTCGCCCTGCGGCTGGACGCCGTTCGCGGGGATGGCGGTGACGGGCTGGCCGGTGATGGTGGTGCTGCGTGGAGCGGTCGCGATGCGCGACGGCGAGGTGCTCGGCGGGCCGCGCGGGCGGCTCGTTCACTTCAGAAGTTGAGGCGAGAACGCCACCCTCGACCCGATGGGGCCTGAAAACTTGAAAAAGCATGCCCGCGCGTCCGGGAATCGATCGGAAAAAAAATCAATGTTTCCAAATGGTGTAATTTTCAAGCGCGATTGACTTTCACGTTCTGAGGCTCCAGACCCCATCCTATGATTGACCGGCCGGCGGGCCGTGGTAGGGTCGAGGCACGAATAAAAAAATGGAGGAACCCGTGCCATGAGTCTCGCTCAGATGCGCCCCGATCCGACCTTCTACCCCTCGGCGAAACTGGCGATGGAGGCGCCGCGCGAGGCCTTCGGCTATGTCGCGCTGCTCTGCCCCGACCGCTCGAAGGGGGACGCGATCGGGGTGATCGATCTCGATCCCGCCTCGCCGCAGTATCGCCGCCTCGTGCACAGCGTGGAGCTGCCGCACAAGGGTGACGAGTTGCACCATTATGGCTGGAATGCATGCAGCTCGATGCTCTGCCCGGCGAGTGGCCATCCATTCAGTGAGCGACGCTATCTCATCGTCCCCGGCATCCGCTCCTCGCGCCTCTATATCATCGATACCAAACCCGATCCGCGGCAGGCAAAAATCGTCAAGATCATCGAACCCGACGAGCTGATGCGCAAAACCGGCTATTCCCGCCCGCACACCGTCCATTGCGGGCCCGAGGGCGTCTATATCAGCACGCTCGGCGGCAAAGGGGCGAAGGGCGATGAAAGCCCGGCCGGGATATTCCTGCTCGATTGCGATAGTTTCGAGGTGCGCGGTCAATGGGAAATCGAGCGCGGCGATCAGTTCGCGCATTACGATTTCTGGTGGAACATGCCACACGACTACATGGTCTCCAGCGAATGGGGTCTGCCGCCGCTGTTCGAGAACGGCCTGGTACCGGAGGCGCTGCTCGCCAATAAATACGGCCACAAGCTGCATTTCTGGGATCTACGCGGGCGCCGCCACATCCAGACCATCGACCTCGGCGCCAACCATCAGATGGCGCTCGAGGTACGGCCGGCGCATGAGCCGAGCAAGGATTATGGGTTTCTCGGCGTCGTCGTCGATACCACCAATCTCGAGGGCTCGATCTGGACCTGGTGGCGCGAGGGCGGCAAATTCCACGCTCGCAAGACCGCGACGATCCCGCCCGAGCCCGCTGACGCCGCCAAACTCCCCGATCTGCTCAAGGGCTTTGGCGCGGTGCCGCCGCTGGTTACCGATATCGACCTCTCGCTCGATGACCGTTTCCTCTATGTCGCCTGCTGGGGTACCGGGGAATTGCGTCAATATGACGTGAGCGACCCGTTCGCGCTGAAACTCGCCGGCAGCCTCCGCGTCGGTGGTATTGCCACGCGCACCCCGCATGCGGGTGGCAAGGCTTTCCATGGCGGTCCGCAAATGCTCGAAATCAGCCGCGACGGCCGGCGCGTCTATTGGACCAACTCGCTCTATAGCACCTGGGATGACCAGTTCTATCCCGCTGGCGTGGCGGGGCAGATGACAATGGCAACCGTCGGTGAACAGGGTGGGCTGACGCCGGATCGTGATTTCCTGATCGATTTCGCGCCCCCCTATCGCGCCCACCAGATCCGGCTCGAAGGAGGAGATTGCTCGACGGAGAGTTTCTGCTTCCCCTCGGCCTGAACGGGAGCGATGCCATGATGGGGCCGGCGCTGCTCTGGGCGATGATCGTCGGCATGGGGCTCTATCAGGGCCTCAACCCGCCGATGGGCTGGCTCCCGGCGTTGGCGCGTGGGCTCGAAACCGGGCGAACGGCGCCGCTGATCCAGCGCGCCGCCGCCATCGCGCTCGGCCATTACGCCGCGATGCTGGCGCTGCTCGTTCCGCTTGCCGCGGGGTTTGCCATGCTGCTGCCCGATCCCTCGCCGGCGCTGGCGGCAAGCGGGGTTCTGCTGCTCGGCTTCGGCTTGTTCAAGCTCTGGCGGCCGCAGCACCCGCGCTTCATCGCCCGCATCCCGCCGCGCCAGCCGGTGCGCTGGTCGTTCTGGATGTCGGCCACGCATTGCGGCTCGCCGCTGATGATGCTCTCGGCGCTGATCAATCTGATCTGGCTGGAGCCGGTCTATTACGGGCTGCGCTTCGGGCCCGGCCTGCGGCTCTCGCACGATCTCGGGCTTGCGGTGCTGTTGGCCGCTGGCATGACGGTGCCGCTGCTCGTGACCGCGAGCGGGGTCGCGCTACTACTGCACCGCACGCTCGGGCTGCGGCTGATCGGGCGGTTATGGTTCAATCTCGATTTTGGCTGGTCGCTCGCCTTCATCGCCATGGGGGTGATGGCGCTGGCGATGGGCGATCCGCGCCTCATGGCCTATTGCCGGAGCCATCTCGGTTAATCTCCGGCGCGCCGGATTGGTGGGCACACGCGCGTAAAGTCAAGAACTTGACGCAGCGCGGGGAATGCGCACATGCCGCTGGCATGAGCGAGCAAGCCGTGAAATCTCCCTTCGTCCCTCCCGAGGAGCCGAGCGCCGCCGCCGCCATCGCCGCCATCGGCGAGGAACTGGCGGTATTCGATGACTGGATGGAGCGCTACCACCACATCATTGATCTCGGCCGCAAGCTGCCATCCTTTCCCGCCGCCTGGGCCGATGAGGCGCATCGCGTGGCGGGTTGCCAGAGCAAGGTGTGGATGGCGGGCGAAGTACGCGAGGGCAAGCTCTACCTTGCCGGCGCCTCGGATGCGGCGATCGTAAGCGGCCTCGTGGCCCTCCTGCTTCGCGTCTATTCCGGCCGGCCGCCGGAGGAAATCATCGCCACTGGGGCGGATTTCCTCAAGGAATGGGGGCTGATCGGGGCGCTTTCGACCAATCGCGGCAATGGCGTTGCCGCGATGGCGCGCCGCATCCATGCGATGGCGGCGCGCAACCCGGGGCCAGGCGGCACGATCACTTCCCCTCGGCCGGTGCTCTGAAGGTTTGAAAAGACTGCCCGCTTGGGCGGGGATCGGCAAAAAAACGGCGCCCGATCTGGGGTCGGGCGCCGTTGGGGGGACCGATCGGGATGGCTGCCGCCGGCCTGATGCCGGCCATGCGCCGTCTCCTTGAGCCGGCTCGTCGTCGCGAGCAGAGCGCGCCATCACGCAAATCGGGCCTGCTCGCCTTATCGGAGAGCGAGCAAGCGATATCTCTATAATAAGTTCCGCTACGAAAGAGAAGGGGAAACCACTGCGTTTTCACCCCTCGTGCCGTCGGACAAAAAAAGCCCGGTGGGGGGCACCGGGCGGAAATTGGGAAGGGATTAAGAAACAGGCGACCTCGGCCGTGTCGGGCGCGCTTTCATGTGGCGCCCTCATTCGGGGCGCGGGCGTCCGTGTTGGCCCTAACCCCGCGATCGCCATGATCGGCGAATTGGAGATGATGAGCCTTGCCGATCTGGTGGATACTGGCTCGTGCCAATGGTCGCGCGGCGTCAGCCGACGATGAGACAAGGGCCGCGCCTCCGAACAGCAAACCGATCGCTGCTATCGTGAACAGAGTGCGCCGCATGGTGTTTTCTCCCTAGCTTGCGGTGATGTCGATCGCGATATCGCTCCACGATTGACACCTTAGACTATAATAACTGTCATTATTGAATGGAAGCCTATGACAGAAAATTGAAAATATTCCCGCGCGTCTCGCGTGCCGGTCATCACGGGCTTGCGCATCGCCCCCAAAACCATGCAGGCTTGTCCAGCGTGATGATGCCTGACCCATGACCCGGAGGTGCCGCATGCCGCGTTTCGCCCGTTCATTGAGCGGTCTTGCAGCGCTTCTCGCGCTTCTGCTGCCCAGCCTCGCGCGCGCGGCGCCGCCGGCCGCCTCGCCGACGCTGGCCGCCGTTCTGGCGCGCGGGGTGCTGAATTGCGGGGTCGCGGGAAACGCCGCCGGCTTTTCCTTGCCCGACAGCGCGGGCGTGATGCGCGGCATCGACGCCGATGGCTGCCGCGCCATCGCCGCCGCCGTGCTCGGCGATCAGAAAAAGCTGAAATTCGTCCCCACCACCACGGAAAACCGCTTCACCGCCCTGCAATCGGGCGAGATCGATGTTCTGGTGCGTGAAACCACCTGGACACTCGGGCGCGAGGCGAGTCTCGGGCTCGAATTCGGCGTCATCAATTTCTATGACGGCACCGGTTTCATGGTGAAAAAATCCTCGGGCGTCACCTCGGCGCGCGACCTCGATGGCGCAACCATCTGCGTCGAGCCCGGCACCTCGACCGAACTCGCCATTGCCGATTATTTCCGTGTCAACGCTATGAAATACACCCCCGTCGAAATCCAGGACCTCCAGGAAATCCACAACGCCTTTCTCTCCGGCCGCTGCGATGCCTATTCCACCGACAGCTCGGCGCTCGCCGGATTCCGCTTCACGCAAGGCGCTCATGCCGAGGATTTCGTGCTGCTCCCCGAGTTGATCAGCAAGGAGCCGCTCGGCCCGATGGTGCGCAAGGGTGATGACAAATGGTTCGACATCATCCGCTGGGTTTCCTTCGCAGAGATCACCGCCGAGGAGCTTGGGGTTTCAAGCCGCAATGTCGAGAGTTTTCACGACACCACCAACCCCGACATCCGCCGCCTGCTCGGCCTCGAGGGCGATCTCGGCAAGGCGCTCGGGCTCGATGACCAATGGGCGTTCAATGTCATCCGGCAGGTCGGCAATACCGGTGAGATCTGGCAGCGTAACATGGCCCCGCTCGGTCTGCCGCGCGGGCTGAACAATCTCTGGAATCGCGGCGGGCTGCTGTTTGCCCCGCCGCTCCGCTGAGCGCCATGGCGGTCGCGGCGCTCCGGCCGCGGGCGCTGCTCTGGCAGGCCCTCGCGCTCGGCGTGGTTGCCGGCGTGATCGCGGTTTTTTCCATCAACGCCAGCCACCACCTGGCCGCCCGCCATATCGCCACCGGTTTCGGTTTTCTCAGCGCGGCCGCCCCCATCCCGATTGGCGAAAGCCTGATCACCTATACCCCCTCGGTCAGCACCTATGGCCGGGCGCTGCTCATCGGCGTGCTCAACACCTTGAAAGTGGCGATCCCCGGCTGCTTGCTGGCGACGCTCCTCGGCACGCTGATCGGCATCGCGCGGCTCTCGCCGATCGCCCTGCTCGCGCGCCTTGCCGCACTCTATGTCGAGTTGCTGCGCGATCTGCCGCTGTTGCTGCAATTGCTGTTCTGGTATGGGGTTTTCCAGACTCTTCCGGCGCCGCGCCAGGCCATGCGGCCGCTACCTGGGGTTTTTCTGTCGAATCGCGGCCTGCGCGTCCCCGATCTCGTCTGGCAGCCGGGTTTCACTGGGGTGGCGCTCGCCTTGCTCGGCGGCATCGGGCTGAGTTTTTTTCTCGCCCGCCGCACCGCGCTCGCGCCCGGTCTCGCCGTGCGGCTTGGCGCGTTCTTACCGGTTTTGCTTCTACCCGCCGCGACCTTGGCGCTCTACCGCCCCGCGTTTCGGGTTGATTGGCCAGCGCTGCATGGCTTCAACTTCCAGGGCGGGGCGTCGCTGAGCCCGGAATACGCGGCCCTGCTCACCGGTCTCGTGCTCTATACCACGAGCTATGTCGCCGAGATCGTCCGTGGCGGGCTTGCCGCCGTCGCGCGCGGGCAGTGGGAAGCTGGCGCCGCGCTTGGCCTGCCGCGCGGGGCGGTGCTTCGTCTCGTCGTGCTGCCGCAGGCGCTGCGCCTGATCATTCCCCCGCTCACCAGCCAATATCTCAACCTCGTCAAGAACAGCTCGCTCGCGGTCGCCATCGGCTATCAGGATCTGGTTTCGATCGCCGATACCACGCTCAACCAGACCGGCCAGGCGATCGAGGGCGTGGCGCTGATCATGGCGGTCTATCTCTCGATCAGCCTCACTATCAGCCTGGCGATGAATTTTTATAACGCGCGTCTTGCGCGCCAGGCGGGCTGAGCCATGCGCTCCTCCTTGCGCGTGCGTGTTTTTTCGGCCGCGGTGACGCTCGCGCTCGCGCTCGTCCTGCTTGATGGGCTCTGGCATTTTTTCTCTTGGGCTATCGTGCATGCGATCTGGTCGGTGCCTCGCGGCGCCGATGGCGCGCCGGATACCGATCTCTGCCGCGCCGCCATCGGGCGGGGCGCCTGCTGGGCGGTGATCGGGGAAAAATTCCGCTTCATCCTGTTCGGGTTCTATCCCCACGCCTTGCAATGGCGCTCGGCCATCGTCGTTGCCCTTTTCGTGCTGCTGTTCGCGCTCTCGCTCAATCCGCGTTTCTGGCGCCCGGCGCTGGTCGCGGTATGGCTCGCGGTGCTGGCGCTGGTCGCGGTGCTGATGTGGGGCGGGGTGTTCGGGCTCGAGTTCGTCGCCGCGGATCAGTGGGGCGGGCTACCGATTACCCTCATTCTCGCGACCTTCGGCCTCGCCTTGTCGTTTCCGCTGGCGATCCTCGTGGCGCTGGGGCGGCGCGCCTCGGGGCTGCCGGTGATCCGTTGGATCGCCGTCGCCTATGTCGAGCTGATCCGCGGCGTGCCGCTGATCAGCCTGCTGTTCATGGCGAGCGTGATGCTGCCGCTGTTTTTGCCCGAAGGGATCGACATCAACAAGCTGCTCCGTGCCCAGCTCGCCTTCATCCTGTTCGCCGGCGCCTATCTCGCCGAGGTCGTGCGCGCCGGATTGCAGGCTTTGCCGCGCGGCCAGCAGGAGGCGGCCGCCGCACTCGGTCTCTCCTACTGGCAGGCGACGCGGCTCGTTGTTCTGCCGCAGGCGCTCCGCCACGTCATTCCGATGCTGGTGAACACGTTCATCGGCTTCTTCAAGGATACGTCCCTCGTGCTGATCATCGGCATTTTCGATCTCATGACCACCGGGCGCACCGCGACGCTCGAGCCGCGCTGGCAGGGTTTTGGCAATGAGGTCTATCTGCTGCTGGCGGCGATCTATTTCGCTTTCTGCTTCGCCATGGCGCGGATCAGCCGCCTTCTCGAACGCCGCCTGAACGAGCCGCATCTTCCGATCGTGGAGCCGGCATGAGCGGCCCGGCGATTAGGTTCGAGGATGTCCATAAATGGTATGGCCGCGTGCATGTGCTGCGCGGCATCTCGCTCGATGTCGCGAGCGGCGAGCGGGTGGTGCTGTGCGGCCCCTCGGGTTCGGGAAAATCGACGCTGCTCCGCTGCATCAATCGGCTGGAGACCCATGAGAAAGGGCGGATCGTTGTCGATGGCACGGAGCTTTCGGATGAGCCGCGCGCGCTCAAGGCGATCCGCCGCGAGGTTGGCATGGTGTTCCAGTCCTTCAACCTCTTTCCCCATCTGAGCGTGCTGGAGAACTGCACGCTGGCGCCGATCCGGGTGCGCGGGCTGGCTCGCGGCGAGGCGGAGGCCCGCGCGATGGAGTATCTCGCGCGCGTGCGCATCCCCGAGCAGGCGGGCAAATACCCAGCCCAGCTCTCGGGCGGCCAGCAGCAGCGGG
This sequence comes from Pseudomonadota bacterium, assembly GCA_021801255.1. Taxonomy (GTDB): domain Bacteria; phylum Pseudomonadota; class Alphaproteobacteria; order Acetobacterales; family Acetobacteraceae; genus Acidibrevibacterium. The sequence goes on along the minus strand of JAJYYH010000009.1, from coordinate 20,786 downwards.
TGGCGATCGCCCGCGCGCTCTGCATGCAGCCCAAAATCATGCTGTTCGACGAGCCGACCTCGGCGCTCGACCCCGAAATGGTGCGGGAAGTGCTCGATGTCATGGTTGAACTCGCCGAGAGCGGCATGACCATGCTGGCCGTGACCCATGAGATGGGGTTCGCCCGCCAGGTCGCCGATCGCGTGGTGTTCATGGACCAGGGCGAGATCGTCGAGAGCGGGCCGCCCGGGGAAATTTTTTCGGCCCCGCGCTCCCCGCGCCTGAAATCATTCCTCAGCCAGATCCTGCACCAGCACTGAGAGTTTGAAAAAGAATGCCCTCGCGTCCCGGAATTGATCGGAAAAAAGCAATGTTTCCAGAGGGTATTCGTTTTCAAGTTCGATTGATTTTCAGGCTCTGACGGCGCGGCCCCGCGCGGGAGTGGGCGGCCCGGGTTTTTTTCGCGGGCCTCTCAACAAATTGGTAGGGGATGGTGTAATATCACCATTGGGGCCGCTTCCTGGCCCGGCCTTTCCTTCTCGTCGGTCCCGCATGCGCATCTCCCCCGCCGTCCCCGCCGCCTGCCTCGCCGTGATTCTGGCCGCCGCCCTGCCGGCGCGCGCCGATGATCTGCCGGTCGTCAACGTCAACAATGAGGTGGGCATCGCGGTCAACGCCATGCTGCAGAACTACCAGGAGCATGGCTCGACCGGCATCGATGACAGCGAATCGGGCTGGCTGCCGGGCTTGCAGGCCAAGTTCAGCACCATGTTCGACGCCCTCGGCATCAGCAATCTCTACGCCGCGGCGCGCTATACCTATAACAGCGGCACGCTCGGCTATAACGGCGCCCTGCTCAATGGCACCCCGGCCATCGGCAATTCCGGGGCGACGGTCAATAACGTCGATATCGAACTCGGCAAGGGCTTCCTGCTCAGCCGCGATCTGCTGCTCACCCCCTTCGTCCAGGGCGGCTATCGTGACTGGCAGCGCGATTTGCAGATGTCGAGCGGCTATAATGAGAACTACTCCAACGGCTATATGGGCGTCGGCCTGCGCGGCGATTATGCGCTGAACGACAGGCTGGTGCTCACCGGCCGGCTCGGCTGGGCGGAGACTTTTGGCGCCGCGATGACCGCCTCGGGCGGCGCGCTCGCGGCCTCGGGCATCGGGCCGATGAATTTCGGCCTCGGCGACACGCCGCTCCTGCAGGCCGGGATCGGCGCCGATTATCTGCTCGCCAACCGCATCCACCTCTATGGCGGCCTCGACTATACCCATTTCGGCTTCGGCCAGAGCGCGGTGAATGGCGAGGGATTTTATGAACCCTCGAGCACCACCAGCGATTTCGCCATCCGCATCGGCTTCGCCTTCGGCTTCTAGGCCGTTCGCCCGCGATCCGGGCCCCATCCGGGAGCCACCGCATGACCGACCCCTCCCCGCAACCCGCAACGCCGCCTGGGCTTTTTCCCGTTGCCACCCGCCGGGTGATGAACCTCTCCCATTTCCTCCGCCAGGCGGCGCGGCGGCATGGCGATGAGATCGGGCTGGTCTGGGGGGAGGCCCAGTGGCGCTGGGCCGCGCTCGACCGCCGGGTCGATGCCATGGCGGCGGCGCTGGCCGCGCGCGGCGTCGCCAAGGGCGATCGCGTGCTGGTGCAGGCGCGCAACGGCAATCAGATGTTCGAATCGATGTTCGTCTGCTTTCGCCTGGGCGCCATCTGGGTTCCCGCCAATTTCCGCCAGACGCCCGACGAGGTTGCCTATCTCGCGCGGGCGAGCGGCGCCTCTGTCCTGATCTGCCAGAACGAATTTGCCGACCACGCCCGCGCCGTCTCCGCCGCCGTCCCCCTCGCGCAGACCATCGCCATCGGCCCCGCCGCCTTCGGCGCGGAGTACGACGCGGTGCTCGCGCCTCATCTCGGCCAGGGCTTTGCCACGGCCGATGTCGTGCATGACGATCCTTGCTGGTTCTTTTTCACCTCCGGCACGACCGGGCGGCCCAAGGCGGCGGTGCTGACACATGGCCAGATGGGGTTCGTCGTCACCAATCACCTCTGCGACCTGATGCCGGGCACGACGGCCTCTGACGCCTCCCTCGTGGTGGCGCCGCTCTCGCATGGCGCCGGGGTCCATCAACTGACGCAGGTGGCGCGCGCCGCCAAAACCGTGCTGCTGGCTGGGGATCATCTCGATCCGGCGGAAGCCTGGTCGCTGGTCGAGCGCTGGCACGTCACCAACATGTTCACCGTGCCCACCATCCTCAAGCGGCTCACCGAGCACCAGGCGGTCGATGCCTTCGACCATTCCTCGCTGCGCTATGTCATCTATGCCGGGGCGCCGATGTATCGCGCCGATCAGCAACACGCCTTGCGCAAACTGGGGAAAGCTCTGGTGCAGTATTTCGGCCTCGGCGAGGTGACCGGCAATATCACCGTGCTGCCGCCCGCCCTCCACGAGGCCGAGGACCATCCCGGCGCGCGCGTCGGCACCTGCGGCTATGCGCGGACGGCGATGCAGATCTCCATCCAGGATGAGGCGGGCCGCGACCTGCCGGCCGGCGAAATCGGCGAGATTTGCGTCTCTGGCCCGGCCGTGTTCGCCGGCTACCACAACGACCCCGCGGCCAACGCCCGCGCGTTCCGCAATGGCTGGTTCCGCACCGGCGATCTTGGCTATCTCGATACGCAGGACTTTCTGTTCATCACCGGCCGCGCCTCGGATATGTATATTTCCGGCGGCTCCAACATCTATCCCCGCGAGATCGAGGAAAAACTGCTCACCCACCCAGCGATCGCCGAGGCCGCGATCGTCGGCATGCCGGATCGGGAGTGGGGCGAGATCGGCATCGCCATCGTCGTGCCGCGCCCCGGCGCCGCGCTCGACGAGGCGGCGCTGCTGGCCTGGCTCGCCGCTAAAATCGCCCGCTACAAACTGCCCCGGCGGATTTTTTTCTGGGATGAACTGCCGAAATCAGGCTACGGCAAAATCACCAAGAAGCTGATCCGGGACGAACTCACGGCACGCGGTTTTGCGACGCCGGGCCAATAAGCGCCGCGACATCGGCGCGCCCCTCGGCCTTCAGCCCCTCGACCACCCCGGCGCGATCCTCCTCGGGGCGGTTCTGGCTCATCTTCCACTTGCCTTCCAGCCGCTCGATCGGCAGCACAAACCCGACAATCCCCTTGAGCTGGCCGGCGATGAAATCCGCTGGCGCATCGCCTACCGCCCAGGGCGCGGCGCGCTGCCCCTCGTGCCGCTCGGTCAGCCGGCGCACCAGCGCCAGCAGCCGCGCCGGATCGTCGAAAAAACGCAGCGTGCCGTGGGCGTGCAGCGTGACATAATTCCAGGTCGGCACGACCCGCCCGGTGGCCCGCTTGGTCGCATACCACGACGGCGTGATATAGGCGTCCGGCCCCATGAAAATCGCCAGCGCCATGGCGCCCTCCGCCGCCGCCAGCGGATTGCCCCGGGCAAGATGGCCGATCAGCGTGCCGAACGGCGCCGGCTCGGGATCAAGCATGAGCGGCACCGGGCTTGCCAACAGCCCATCGCCCTCGCGATAAGCAATCAAATTCGCCAAAGGCGCCGCCGCGATCGCCGCGTGCAGCGTCTCCAGACGGTTTTCTTGAAAAGCGGGCGGATTATACATCACGCGATCTCCTCGGGGAGCGAGAAAAGGCAAGACGAGGGGCTTTGCCCCTCGACCCCACCAGGGACGGAAGTCCCTGGACCCGATTTCTGAAGGGTTGGGGGTCTGGGGCCAGAGGCCCCAGCGGGTCAAGGGCAGCGCCCTTGCCTTCCTATCATTCCCCGCCGATCCGCGCGAGGCCGCCGAGATAGGGACGGAGCGCCGTGGGAATGGCGATTGAGCCATCGGCCTCCTGATAATTCTCCATCACCGCGATCAGGGCGCGACCGACGGCAATCCCGGAGCCGTTCAGCGTATGGACGAACCCAGCGACTTTCCCATCCGGGCCGCGAAACCGCGCATTCATCCGCCGGGCCTGAAAATCCCGGCAGTTTGAGCACGAACTGATCTCCCGCCACGCTTGCTGACCAGGGAGCCAGACCTCGAGATCAAAAGTTTTCGCCGCCGAAAACCCGGTATCGCCGGCGCATAGCAGCACCCGGCGATAGGGCAGGCCGAGCCGCTCCAGCACCGTCTCGGCACAGCGCGTCATGCGCTCGTGCTCGGCGGCGCTCGCCTCGGGATGGGTGATCGAGACCATCTCGACCTTGCGGAACTGATGCTGGCGTAGCATGCCGCGGGTGTCGCGCCCGGCTGCCCCGGCCTCGGCGCGGAAGCAATCGGTGAGCGCGGTCAAGCGCAGCGGCAGGGTTTTGGAGGGCAGGATTTCGCCGGCGGCAAAATTGGTGAGCGGCACCTCGGCGGTCGGGATCAGCCAGCGGCCATCGGTGGTGCGGAACAGGTCTTCGGCGAATTTCGGGAGTTGTCCGGTGCCATAAACGGCGGCGTCATTGACCAGAAGCGGCACAGACGCTTCCTCATAGCCATGCTCGCCGGTGTGAAGATCGAGCATGAACTGCCCGAGCGCGCGCTCGAGCCGCGCCAAGGCGCCGCGCAGCACGACGAAGCGACTGCCCGCGAGCTTGGCGGCCAGTGAAAAATCCATGAGGCCCAGCGCCTCGCCAAGCTCGAAATGCTGGCGCGGGGCAAAGCCGAAATCACGCGGCGCGCCAACTTCTTTGAGCACGACATTGTCACGCTCATCGGCGCCATCGGGGACGTCGGCGTCGAGGATGTTGGGGAGACCACTCAACGCCGCCTGAATATCCGTCTCGAGCCGTGCCGCCTCTTGGGCAAGAGCGTTCATTCTCTGCTGACGCATTGTCGCGTCGATCTCAAGCCGCGATGTATCTTCGTTCCGGCGTCTTCCCTCGCCGATCTCGCGCGAAAGCTGGTTGCGGACGGTTTGCAGATCCTGGGCCGAGGTCCGCGCAACGCGGAACTCCCTATCTTTTTCGAGTAACTGGTCGGAAATAGGCTCCAGCCCCCGCCGCCGCATCGCGGCGTCGAACGCTGCAGGATCATCGCGAATGGCGCGGATATCGTGCATGTCAGTCCTCGGCGGGTTTCGGCTCGACCATGCGGGCGGCGATGATCGAGATTTCGTAAAGCAGAATGAGTGGCACCGCGAGCCCGGTCTGGGTGAAAATATCCGGGGGCGTCAAAATCGCGGCGATGATGAACATGCCGACATAGGCATAGCGACGCTTGGCGGCGAGCGCCTTGGAACTGACGATGCCCACTTTCGCCAGCAGGGTCAGCGCTACCGGCAATTGAAAGGCGATGCCAAAAGCGAGAATGAGCTTCATCACCAAGCTCAAATACTCGCTGACCTTGGCCTCCAACTGGATCGGCAGGCCGCCGGCGCCGTTGGGGGTCTCGAAGCTCAGGAAAAACCGCCAGGCGGTGGGAAAAATCACGTAATAAGCGAGCGCCGCGCCAGCCATGAAAAGGATCGGCGTTGCCACCAGGAACGGCGCGAGCGCGCGTTTTTCGGAGCGATAGAGGCCGGGAGCGACAAACAGCCAGATCTGGATCGCCACCACCGGAAACGAAAGAAAGGCCGCGCCGAAAAAACCCACCTTCACATAGGTGAAAAACGCCTCGTAGAGTGCCGTGAAAATCAGCCGCCGCTCCTGGCCGGTGCGGCTCATCAGGATTTCGGCGAGCGGACGGGCGAGAAAGGAATAGATTTCGCGCGAGAAATAATAGCAGAGCGCGAAGCTCGCGATGAACGCCACCAGCGAATAGAGCAGGCGCCGGCGCAGCTCGATCAGATGATCGAGCAGCGGCATTGGCTTGTCGTGGATCGGATTGTCGGTGTCAGGCGGGGCCAAGTTGCATATTTCCGGTGAGAGGTCAGTGCCAGGGAATGCGTCCGCGCGCGCGGGTGCTGGGCGGAATGCCGGGCGGGATGAATTCCGGCGCCTCGGGAGCGTTTGCGATCGCCGGCGGGATGAAGTCCGGCGCCGCGGTGGTGGTGGTGGCCGCCGTCGCTTCGGTCTCGGCAACCGTCACGGTTTCGGTCTCAGCAGGCGGAATATCGGCCGGGCGGGCGATGTCGTGCGCCGGGTGCTCGGCCACGGCCGTCGGCTCGAGCGGGTTTTCCGCCAGCGTCTTTTGCAACGAGCCATCGGGATCGATCGCGCCGGTAAACGCGCCGCGCATGTCAAAATTGCGGATTTCGTTGATCTGCTCGCGCAATTCGCCGAGATCGGCGTCCCGCATCATCTCATCGACATGGCCCTGGAACTCGGCCGCCATGCGCCGCGCCTTCTTGACCATGTTGGCCACCGCGCGCATGGCCGCCGGCATGTCCTTGGGGCCGATGGCGATCAGCGCCACGACACCGATCAAGGCGATTTCCGACCAGGCGAAATCGAACATTTCAGCTCCGCGCTTATCCTCTTGTTGCTAGCAGGAAAGCCCCAAGGCGCAAACCGGCTCAGGCGGGACCATCATCTCCCCTTGGCCCGGGCGGTTCGACCAGCAAATCCTCGCGCCGCGGCAGGGAAGCGAGATCGGCGAGGCCGAACTGCGCGAGAAAACCCGCCGTGGTGCCCCAGAGCGTTGGCCGGCCGGGGGTTTCCTTATGGCCGCGCGGCGCGATCAGCCCGCCTTCCAAAAGCGCGTCGAGCGTCGTCTGGGCAAGGCTCGCGCCACGGATCTCCTCGATCTCGGTGCGTGTCACCGGCTGATGATAGGCGATGATGGCGAGCGTTTCCATCGCCGCGCGCGGCAGCCGGCGCGGCACCTCGACGACGTTTTTGAGGCGCGGGGCAAGATCGGGGGCGGTGCGGAACTGTACGCCCTCGGCGACCGCGACCAGCTCGACGCCGCGCCCGGCATAGCGCGCGGTAAGTGCCGCCACGACCGTCTCGGCCTCGATGTCCTCGGGCAGGATTTGCGCCAGCGCGCGGAGCGAGACCGGCGCCGCGGCAGCGAACACCATCGCCTCGGCGAGCCGCAATACCTCCTCCGGGACCGGATTTTCTTCGTTCATCTCGCCGCCTCGCGCGCCGCCGGGCGCAGCAGGATTGGCCCGAAGGGCTGCTCCTGGCGAAGATCGAGGGCGCCGCTGCGCGCCATTTCCAGCCCGGCGAGCAGGGTCGCGGCCAGCGCCGCGCGGCGCTCGAGCGCGGTGCCGACCTTCTCGGGCAGAAAGCGCTCAAGGCTGGTCCAATCCGGCATGCTGCCGAGCATCGCACCCAGCCGGGCGAGCGCGTCCTGGACACTCCAGAGCGTCATCGGCTTCGGCCGGTAGCGGTTTGTTGCCGCGCCACGCCGGCGCGCCGCGAGGTAGGCGCGGAGCAGGGCGGGCATTTCGAGCAACAGGCGCGAGCGGTCGATCTCGGAAAAATCCTCAGGCGCGCCGCGGGCGAAAACGTCAATGCCGAGCTGCGGGCGCTGCCCGAGCCAGGCGCTTGCCGCGCGCATCGCCTGCAATTCGGCAAGCCGCGCCGCCAGCACGTCGGCCGCCAGCTCCCCGGCCTCCGCCTCCTCGGGACTGGCTGGCAGCAGCAGGCGCGATTTCAGCCAGGCGAGCCAGGCCGCCATCACCAGCCAATCGGCGGCGAGTTCGAGCCGCACCCGCCGCGCCCCCTCGATCACCGCAAGATACTGCTCGACGAGAGCGAGGATGGAAATGCGCGCGAGGTCAAGTTTCTGGCCACGCGCCAATTCGAGCAGCAGATCGAGCGGTCCCTCGAACCCGTCGAGACGCAGCACCAGGCTTTCGGTCTGGGGCGGCGCGATGGCAGTGTCCGGTTCGGTCATACCCCGATCCCGGCCAGACGCAGCACCAGGGCGGTGGCACGCGGCAGCACATCGCGGAGCGCGGCGCCGACCGGATCGACATGCCAGCCCAGCCCCGCCAACAGTTGCGGCAGGATGAAAACGCCGAACAGCACCAGCAGGATACCCACCCGCTCCAATTGCGCCCAGCGCCGCGCCAGCCGGAGCGGCAGCAACCCGACGACGATCCGCCCGCCATCGAGCGGCGGAATGGGCAGCAGGTTGAACAGCGCCAGAACCAGGTTGATGAGCACGAAATAATAGATGAACTGCTCGGCAATCGTCGCCGCCATGGGGGGCAGCAGACCGAGCCCATGGAGTGCCAGGGCGGCGAGCCAGGCCAGGAAGAAATTCATCGCCGGGCCGGCCGCCGCGACCACCATCATCCCGCGGCGCGGGCTACGGAATTTCCACGCCGCGACCGGCACCGGCTTGGCCCAGCCGAACAGGAACACGACCCGCCCGAGGGTGAGCAACTGCCCGATCAGCAAAATCCCCGGCAGCAGCACCGTCCCCACCCGGTCGATATGACGAAGCGGGTTGAGCGAAAGCCGCCCGGCATCGCGCGCCGAGGTATCGCCCATGGCGAGCGCCGCGTAGCCGTGGGCGGCTTCATGCAGCGTGATCGCCAGAACCACCGGAACGATGGCGAGCGCCAGTTGCAGGATCATGTTGCTCATGCGAGCAGCTCCGCCCGCTCCCGCGCCAGCGCGTTCGGGTCGAAATCGCGCCTGCCCGCCCGCGCCATCGCCCGCGCCGCCGCCAGCCGTTCGCGGACGGGGGACGTCACCGCCGGGCAGGCGGCGAGCAGGGCCGCGGTCTCGGCAAAATCGCCAGTGCAATGGAGCACGAGATCGCAGCCCGCGGCCAGCGCCGCCGGGGCAAGCGCCTCGGCCCGGCCGCTGAGCGCGCGCATCGCCAGATCATCGGAGACCAGCACGCCCTGAAACCCGATCGCGCCCCGGATGATGCCCGCGATGATCGGCCGCGAGAGCGTCGCCGGCTGCGCGGGGTCGAGGGCGGGATAGAGGATATGCGCGGTCATCGCCCAGGGAAGGCCGGCATTGGCGGCAAAGGGGGAAAAATCGGCGGCGAGATCGGCGATGTCCACCACCGGCAGTTCGAGATGGCTGTCGGCGCGCGCCCGCCCGTGGCCGGGAATATGTTTCATCACCGGCTGCACACCGGCGCCGAGCAAGCCCTCGGCGAGTGCCGCGCCCAGCGCCGCGACGGCATCGGGGTTGGGGCCGAAAGCGCGATCGCCGATGACGCCATGCGCGCCTGGCCAGGCGAGGTCGAGCACCGGGGCGGTCACGACATCGAATCCCGCCTCCGCGCAATCGCTGCCGATCAAGGCACCGGTGAGGAAGGCCGCGCGCAAACCCGCCGCCCGGTCGCGGGCGCCGAGCGCGCCGATCTCGCCGGCGGCGGGATGGGCACGCCACGTCGGTGGGCGGAGCCGCGCGACGCGCCCGCCCTCCTGATCGACCATCACCACCGAATCAGGGGGCAATACTGCGCGGAGATCGGCGATCAGCGCGCGAAGCTGGGGTGCGTTCGCGATATTGCGCGCAAACAGGATGACCCCGGCGGGATTTTCCGCCTTCAGCAGAGAGCCCTCCGCAGGCGAAAGCGCGGTGCCGGCAAGACCGATGATCGCGGCCTTCATCGGGCGCCCGCCCTAGGCGCCGTGCGGCTTGGCGGGCGGCAAATCGAGCTTGAGCGACAGCTCCTTGAGCCGCGCCTCCGGCACATCGGCCGGCGCGCCCATCATCAGATCCTCGCCCTGCTGGTTGAGCGGAAAAAGAATGACCTCGCGGATATTGGGCTCGTCGGCGAGGAGCATGACGATGCGGTCGATGCCCGGCGCCGCGCCGCCATGCGGCGGCGCGCCATAGCGGAAGGCGTTCAGCATGCCGCCGAACCGCGCCTCCACCACCTCCGCGCCATAGCCGGCGATGGCGAAGGCTTTCAGCATGATATCGGGGCGGTGGTTGCGGATGGCGCCCGAGGAAAGCTCGATGCCATTGCACACGATATCATACTGGTAGGCCTTGATGGTCAGAGGATCCTGCGATTCGAGCGCCGCGAGGCCGCCTTGCGGCATGCTGAAGGGGTTGTGGCTGAAATCGATCTGCCCGGTCTCCTCGTTCCGCTCATACATCGGAAAATCGACGACCCAGCAAAAGCGGAAAGCGGCATTTTCGCAAATATCCAGCTCCGCCCCGAGCCGCGCGCGCACGAGGCCGGCGAATTTTTCCGCCTCATTCTTCACCCCGGCGGCGAAGAACACGGCATCGCCGGCGCCGAGCCGCAACGCCGCGCGGATCGCTTCGGCGCGGGCAGGCTCGAGATTGCGCGCGATCGGCCCTTTTGCGCCCTCCCCCTCGAAGACGATGTAGCCGAGCCCGCCGGCTCCCTCTTCGCGCGCCCATTCGTTCAGTTTGTCGAAGAACGAGCGCGGCCTCGTGCCAGCGCCTGGGGCGGGGATGGCGCGCACGACGCCGCCCGCGGCGGCGATGCGGGCAAACAGCCCGAATCCCGAGCCGGCAAACTGTTCCGTCACGTCACGGATGCGGAGCGGGTTGCGGAGATCGGGCTTGTCGGAGCCGAATTCGAGCAGGGCCTGCTCATAGGGAATGCGCGGGAAGGGCGTCGGGGTAACGGCGCGGCCGGCGGCGAACTCCTCGAAGACGCCACCGATCACCGGCTCGATCGCGGCGAAAACGTCTTCCTGGGTGACAAAGCTCATCTCGAAATCGAGCTGGTAGAACTCGCCCGGCGAGCGGTCGGCGCGCGAGGCTTCGTCGCGGAAACACGGCGCGATCTGGAAATAGCGATCGAAGCCAGCGACCATGCAGAGCTGCTTGAATTGCTGCGGCGCTTGCGGCAGGGCGTAGAATTTGCCCGGATGCAGCCGCGCCGGGACGAGGAAATCGCGCGCCCCTTCAGGCGAAGACGCGGTGAGGATCGGGGTCTGGAACTCGGTGAATCCCGCCGCCGTCATCCGCCGTCGGAGCGCCGCGATGACGGCGGCGCGCAGCATGATATTGCGATGGACGCGCTCGCGGCGGAGATCGAGGAAGCGGTATTTGAGGCGCAGATCGTCGGGATAATTCGCCTCCGCCGCGACCTGGATGGGCAGCGTCTCGGCCGTCGATTGCACGACAAGCGCGGCCGCGCGCAACTCGACCTCGCCGGTCGCGAGCTTGGGATTGACGGTCCCCCCCTCGCGCCGCACCACCTCGCCCGTGACGGTGACCACGCTTTCGACACGCAGCCGCTCGGCCGCGGCGAAGACCGGGGATCCTTGGGCGAAAACGCATTGCGTCAGGCCGAAATGATCACGGAGATCGATAAACAGCAGACCGCCATGATCGCGCTTGGCATGCACCCAGCCGGAGAGGCGGGCGGTCTGGCCGACATCGCCGGCGCCGAGCGCGCCGCAGCTATGGGTGCGGTAGGCATGCATGGTCTCTGTTCCTCGTGGCCAAGGCAGCGCGGCACACAACCCACGCCCCGCGCCCCTGTCAAGCGGGTGCGGCGCGTGCGGCTCTTTCCCCTTATGGCGGCGGCGTGTAGAAGCCGCCCAATGTCCCGTTCAGCCCGCGCCGAATTTCCCCCGCCGCAGCTCATCACCACCACGGAAGCGCTTGCCGCGTTCTGCCAGCGGCTGCGCCGCGAAAGCTTCGTCACCGTCGATACCGAGTTCATGCGCGAGCGCACCTATTGGCCCGAACTCTGCGTGGTGCAGCTCGCCGGCAGCGACGCGGTCGCGGTCATCGACGCCGAGGCCGAAGGGATCGATCTCGCCCCGCTCGGTGACTTGCTGGCCGATCCGGCAGTGCTCAAGGTGTTTCATGCCGGACGGCAGGATATCGAGATTTTTGTCCTCAAGTTTGGCGCCGTGCCAACCCCGCTGTTCGATACCCAGATCGCCGCCATGGTCGCGGGGTTCGGCGATCAGGCGGGCTACGACGCCCTGGTCGCGGCGCTGGCCGGCGGCCAGATCGACAAATCCCACCGCTTCAGCGACTGGGCCGCCCGCCCGCTCTCAGCGGCGCAAATCATCTATGCCGCGGCAGATGTTACGCATCTGCGCGTGGTTTATGAGCGCCTGCTGGCGCGGCTCGAGAAAGAGGGGCGCACCTCTTGGGTGGCCGAGGAGATGGCGGCGCTGGCCGATCCCGCGACCTATCGCGCCGACCCCGAAACCGCTTGGGAGCGGCTGCGCCCGCGCAGCGCCAACCGCCGCTTTCTCGGCCAGGTGCGGGCGCTTGCCGCCTGGCGGGAGCGCGAGGCGCAGCGCATCAATATCCCACGCCAGCGCCTGATCAAGGATGAAACCCTGCTGGAGATCGCCGCCTCCGCCCCAGATAGCCCCGAAGCCCTGGCGCGCGCGCGGGGGATCTCGCGCGGCTTCGCCGAGGGGCGCACCGGCCACAGCCTGCTGGACGTGATCGCGGCAGCGCGGGCACTGCCCGAGAGCGCACTCCCCGAGGCGCCGCGCGGGCGCGAGGGACCGCGACCCTCGCCCGCGCTCATCGCCCTGCTCAAGGTGCTGCTGGCGGCCAAAAGCGATCAGCATAACGTCGCACCGCGCCTGCTCGCCTCGTCCGAGGAGATCGAGACGCTCGCCGCCGAGGACGCGCCCGATATTCCACCCTTGCGTGGCTGGCGGCGCGCGGTGTTCGGCGAGGACGCGCTGGCGCTCAAGGCCGGGCGCATCGCGCTCGGCGTCGAGGGCAGGCGGATCAAGCTGCTGCCCTTGCCCTGACGATGGGTGATGGAGGCTGGGGGCTGGGGGCTGGGGGCTGGGGCCACTGGCCCGGCGAGATCGCAATGGGAAGATCGGGAGCGGCCTCGCCGTTTTCATGCTGATCGGAAGCGTCAGTTGCCGACCACCTGCTGGACATTCCCCATGCTGGTCGAGACCCCACCCATCTGGAGATTGACCGTCCCCGATTGCGCCTGCACCCCGGTTACCGTGCCCTGGACGGTGAACGGCACCGCGGTCGGCGTGGCGCCGTTCGCGCCGCCGAAGATTGCCACCGTATAGGCGCCGTCCGGCATGGTCGCGCCGTTGCTGGCCTGGCCGTTCCAGGTCCAGGTATTGGCGCCCTGGGTTGACTGCAGCGAGACGTTGTTCACCTGCGTGCCCGCAGCATTATAGACGCTGATTGAGACCGGCTCGGCGGTCGGCGTGGTGAAGTTCAGTGTTGCGCTGCCATTTTGCAGCGGCAACTGGTTGGTGTTGACATTGACGGTTTTGCCGACGATCGAGGAAGCCTGGAGCATCTCGTCGCCCTGGGTGAGCTGGATCAGCTTGGTCAGGCTGCCATTGGTGTTGATCTGCTGCTCGACGCCGGTGAACTGCACCAGCTCGCTGGTGAACTGGTCGGTGTTCATCGGGCTGGTGGGATCCTGGTTCTGCAACTGGGTCATCAGCAGATTGAGGAAATCATTGAAATTGCCTGAAAGCGAGGTGAGCGGGTTGCTCGCCGAGCTGGTCGCGGTGCTGGAAGCCGCGCTCGTGGAGGCGGTGGCGTTAGCGGCAACCGCCGCGGCCGCGGCCGCCGAAGCGGCGCTGGCGGCGGCATTCTGCTGGGAGGAGACGGAAGCGAGGCTCATCAGGGAAAACTCCTGTCGCGTGCGGGAGAGGGTCAGGCGATGATATCGATGCCGGCGCGAAGCCAGGCGGGAGGGAGACTGCCGGCGGTTCCAGCCGCCGCGGCGACGGCGCCGAAGCCGGTGCGTGCCGGCCGGCCAGTAGCGGCTTGGCCCTGGTTGCCACCCTGGCCGGACGAGGTGAAGGCCGAGGCCAGCGATTGCCCGCCGCTGCCCTGGAATAGTGCCGAGCCGGGATCAGGCGCGGGCAGGTTGGCTCGTGGCGCCGGCTCCTGCCACGGCACCGATGCGTTGCCGCTGCCCAAGCCGGCGCCGGAATTCGCGGCTGCTGCAGTCGCGCTTGCCGGGTTGGCGGTCGTCGGGGTCTCCGGTGGAGCAAGATGAAAGCTCAGGCGCGGGGTGCCGGCAGTGGCGGCGCCGGCGCGATCGAGCGCCTGCTGCAACTGGCCCTGATCGCGCACCAGGAGGGCAAGCGTCGCCGGCTGCTCGGCGGTGATCTGCACGCGCGCCGGCCCGTCCTTGGGCTGGATCAGTGAAATTTGCACACGCCCGAGGCTTTCGGGGTGGAGCTGCACCGTCACCTGCGGCGCGCCGGCGGCACTGGTGCCGAAGGCGGCGAGCGTCGGCCCGAGCTGGGCGGCGGGCGTAAGGGGCGCAGGGGGCGTGGGCGCGGCGCTGGCGAGATCGGCGGCGGCGAGGCTGGGCGTTGCCGTGGCCGCGCCGAGCCGTGCCGGCGTCATTGCCGCCGAGGTCATTGCCGCCTGGGCCCGGCCGATCTCGGCCACCACGGTCTGCACCACCCCGCCCGAGGAAGGCGCGGCGGGCGCTGCGCCGGTGGCGCTGGGTGGGGGGGGCTGGGTCACGCTGGGTTTGGCCGCCGCGCGCGGCGTGGCGTCGGGCGGCGTGCCGGAAGCGGTGCCAGAAGCGGTATCAGAGGCGGGTGCCGCATTGGCGGGCGCGCCGTTCGTCTTGGCGGCGGAAGCCGCCTCGGCCAGCGGCGCGGCGGGTGGGGCGGGAGAAGGCGGGTCAAACGAGGAGGCCACCGAGGAAGCCGGGGATGCCGGGGCTGCATCCGCCAGGGCGGCGGTTGCCGCGGCGTCCTTGCTCGTCGCCGGCCAAGCCGCGACGCGCCCGCGGGGCGCCGCCGAAACGACTGGTGCCGCCGGCACGGGGTGCGCCAAGCCGGGCGTTGCGACGGGTGAGGGTGGGGACGGTGGAGGCGGGGGAGTGAGGAGCGCCGGGGATGGGGAGGATGTCAGGATGGCGTGAGATGCGGTCGTGGCGGGCGCGGCCTCATCGCGGCGTTTCCGGCTGGTGCGCGGCTTGCCAGACAGATCCGACGCCGCCACCAGAGGAGGCGTGGCCATCGCCGGGAGCGCCGCCACGGGCGCCGTTACCGGCGCGGTACTGGCGGCGGTATTGGCCGGCGTGCAAGGTGTCGCAACCGGTGGCGCGGCGGGGCTGGCCGGCGAGGTGGGTACCGCGAGGGCGGCCGGCGCCGTGGCCGGCGTCGTGACCGCGCTCTTGACGCCGGTCACGCCCTCTCCCGTCACGCCCAGTTTCGTCGTGCCCGGCTTCGTCGTGCCCGGCTTCGTCGTGCCCGGCTTCATTATGCTCGGCAATGCCTGCCGCAGATGCTCGGCGAAATTCAAGGCTTTACTTGAGGTGTTGGCGCCTGCCGCCGCCGACGGCGCGGCGCTTGTCCCGCTTCCGGGGGGCGCGCCGTTTGCCGTCGTGGCTGACGCCGGGATCAGGGTTGCGTTGGCGGGCCCGCTGGCGCGTGAAGCGGCGAAGGACGCAAGCGACACACCGGGCGGGCTTGCCAAGGTTGAGGTTGCCAAAGTGGCCGGGGCAGCGCCAGGCATGGAGCAAATCCTTTCGGGCCCGCCGGGACGGCGCGGCCTGAGCGAGCATCAGGAGCCAGGCATGAGCAAGGCGTGGGCCAACGGCGAGCAAGGCGCAGGCCAACCCGGACCCGGCGGTTTTCCACCCCCGCGCGCTGGAGGAGAGGAAATTTCCCAGGGAGGCGGCACATTATGCCGGGCCAAGCCTGCCGGGCGGCATGGATGCCAGGCGCTTCGGGACCGTGAGACGACCCGATCATCGCCCGCGTGCGGCCCGGCAGCGTGGCGTATCACGCCGAATGGGGCACCCGGCGCGGGCCAATCCGAGACCGCATGATCGCCGCGGCATGGCGCGGGCGCGTCTGGCATGGTTCCTGCGTTGCCCCGCACGCTCATTCCGCGCCACGCATCCCAGGGGGATTGCCATGTCTATCTTCGGAGCCTTGAATACCGCCGTGAGCGGCCTCACCGCCCAGTCCGACGCGTTCGGCAATATCAGCCAGAACATCGCCAACAGCCAGACCACCGGCTACAAGGGCGTCAACACCAATTTTGTTGACTACCTCACCTACAGCACGGCGACGCAGAACGAGTCGGGCTCGGTGGTGGCGCTGCCAAGCTATCAGAACGAAGTGCAGGGCACCATTTCGCAAAGCAGCGACCCGCTGGGAATGGCGATCGCCGGACAGGGGTTCTTCGCGGTGGCCGAAAGCAACGGCACCAACAGCTCCGGCCAGACCACCTTCAACCCGCAGCAATACTATACCCGCGCCGGCGATTTCACGATGAATAACGCGGGCTATCTGGTGAACAGCGCCGGGGAATATCTCCAGGGCTGGAGCGTCGATCCGACCACCGGCGTGCTCAACCAGAACCAGTTGGCGCCGATCCAGGTGAGCCAGGCGCAGTTCAACCCGGTTGCCACCTCGACCGCCAATTTCTCGGCCAATCTGCCCGCCACCCCGGCCGCCGGCACGCCGATGTCCTCGACGGTGCAGGTCTATGACGCGCTCGGCACCCAGCAATCGTTGTCGCTCGACTGGACCCAGACGGCGGCAAATACCTGGCAGGTCACGATCAGCTCACCCAATAACCTGACGGCGGCCGGCGTTCCCTCGCCCACCATTGGCACCGCGACGGTGGATTTCGGCCCGACGGCAGGCGCTCCATCGGCCGCGGCGGGCACGATCAGCGGCATTACCGGCCTGTCGGCCGGCCTGACCGCGTCGTCTTACGCGAGCGGCAGCGCGGCGAACCTCAACATCACCGCGAATTTCGGCAACGGCAACCAGCCGATCACGCTCAATTTCGGCAATTTCAACCAGGCCAACGGGGTTTCGCAATTCGCCGGCACCACCTATTCCTTGCGCAATTTCAGTCAGAACGGCGTGCCCGCCGGGGCCTTCACCGGCATCGCCGCGCAGACCAACGGCGATATCGTCGCGAATTACAACAACGGCCAGTCCCTCACCATCGCGCAAGTCCCGATCACCACTTTCGACAATGCCAATGCGCTGCAGAGCCAGAACGGCCAGGCCTTCACTGCCACCGCCGGCTCGGGCAATCCTTCCGCCCAGGCGCCCAACAACAATGGCGCGGGCAGCCTCGTCGTCGGCTCTATCGAGCAGTCGAACACCGATATCGCAACCCAGTTCACCCAACTCATCGTGGCGCAGCAGGCCTATAGCGCCAACGCCAAATCGATCACCACGGCGGATTCGATGCTCCAGACCGCGATCAACATGATCCAGTAGCGGCAAGGCATGGCGCGGAGCGGCGAGCATGGGACTCGAATCGGCACTCCTGATCTCGGGCGGCGGGATCAACAATATCAGCGCGCAGTTCGCGCTGATCGCGCACAACGTCGCCAATGCCGGCACCGCCGCCTACGCCAGCGAGACGCTGCCGCAGCAGAGCCTCACCGCCGATGGCGTCGGCCTCGGCGTGCAGACCGGCGTTGCCACGCGCTATGTCAACCAGCAATTGCAAAGCGATCTCTGGTCCCAGAACGGCACCGTCTCCGCCTTGCAAACGACGCAAACCACGCTACAGCCGGTAAGCGCCGCACTCGGCACGCCGGGGCAGAGCGGCAGTCTCTCTAATCTTCTGGGCTCGCTCCAGAATGCGTTTTCCGCCCTCCTCGGCACCCCCGATAGCGCCGCCCTGCAACAGCAGGTGGTGACCTCGGCGCAAACGCTCGCCTCCGGCATCAATGCGCTGAGCAACAGCTACACCAGCGCCCGCCAGAGCGCCGAGAACGATCTCGTCTCCTCGGTTGGCCAGCTCAACAGCGCGCTTTCGACCATCGGCACGCTCAACAACCAGATCGTCGCCGCCACCGCCTCGGGCCAAAGTGTCGCCGATCTACAGAACCAGCGCGACGCGGCGATGCAGACGGTCTCCGGTCTCACCGGCGCGCAGGCGATCCCGCAGAGCAATGGCAGCATTCTGGTGGCCACCGCCAACGGCCTCGTGCTGCCGACCAATTCCGCCAGCGCGCTCTCGATCACGCCAGCGACGATGGGCCCCAACGCCACCTATCCCGGCAGTATTCCAGGCATCATGATGGGTGGGGTCGATGTCACGGCGCAATTGAGCGGGTCGGGGCAGATCGGCGCCGATATCCAGTTGCGCGATACCACGCTCCCCACCTATCAGGGCGAGCTTGACGAATTCGCGCAAAATACCGCGAGCCGCTTTTCCGCCCAGGGGCTCACGCTTTTTACCAATGCGAGCGGCGCGGTTCCGGCGAGCGGGGGCACCCCGCCGCAGGCGAACTATGTTGGCTTCGCCTCGGAAATCCAGGTCAATCCCGCGATTCTCGCCAACCCGGCCCTGGTCACCGACGGCACAACCGCGATCACCGGCAGCGCGACCGGAGCCACCAGCTTCACCCCCAACCCGACGACCGGGCCGGCCGGTTTCACGACGCTGATCAGCCGTGTACTGAATTATACTTTCGGCGCCGATGTGCAAGCGGGCGTGGCCCAGCCGGCGAGCCTCACCACCTCGCTCGGCCCCGCCGGCAATCTTTCCGCGCCCTACCCGACGCCCGGCACGATCAGCGATTTCGCCGCGACCCTGGTCGCCGCGCAAGCCAGCGATATCAACACCGCGACGACCAATCTCGCGCCTGCCCAGAGTCTGCAAACCACCCTGCAAAGCGCGTTCACATCGGGCTCGGGGGTCAATATCGATACGGAGATGGCGAATATGGTCCAGTTACAGAATGCCTACGGCGCCAATGCGCGCATCATGGAAGCGGTCCAGACGATGTGGTCCGATCTCTTGAACTTCACCAGCATGATCGGCTGAGAGCACGGGGCATAAACCATGAGCGGGGGAATTACACCTCTCGGACCACTGCCGCCGTCTTCCTATGGCACGCTCGGCGAGCTGGTTGCGGCGAGCAACACGGTGCAGACGCAGCTCGACACCTTGGCCCAGCAGGCCTCGAGCGGCAATGTTTCCAGCACCTATGCCGGGCTCGGGGCGAACGCGCTGGCCTCACTCAATCTCAACGCCGAGATCGCGCAGAACAATACCTATGTTTCCAACATCACCGCCGCCAACACCAATATCGGCGTGACCCAGACGGTGATGAACCAGCTCAGCAGCATCGCCTCCAATATCTCCTCGCAGCTCGATAACATCACGCCGGGCAGCGTCGATACGCTGGCCGCCCAGGCGCAGAGTGATCTCGTGCAGGTGGCGAGCCTGCTCGATACCCAGAACGGCACCAATTATGTCTTTGCCGGGCAGGATGCCACCAACCCGCCGGTGCCTGATCCCACCAACATCCTGAATTCCGGATTTTTCACGCAGATCAATACCGCCGTCGGTCAGCTCGCGACCAACGGCGCCGCCACCACCATCGCCACCACGCTCGGCATCGCGAGTTCGAACGCCGCCGGCACTTCGCCCTTTTCGCCGGCGCTCTCGCAGGCCGCTTCGGCGCTGCAAGGGTTTCAGCCGAGCGTTGCGACCGGGCCGGGCGAAAGCACGACGGCGGGTCTGCTCGCCAGCGCCAATACATTTGTCACATCCTCGGGCGCCTATACCACGGGCTCCTATATGCGTGATCTCATGCACGGCTTGGCGGTCATCGGCTCGCTCAGCAATGCCCAGCAGAATCTGCCGGCATTTTCAACGCTGCTCGGCGACGTGCAGACCTCGCTCAGTGACGCCGGCAGCACGATGGCCAATGAGGAAGGCGCTCTCGGGGCGACGCAGGACAGTCTGAGCGCCACCAGCACCACGCTCGGCGATGTCAACACCGCGCTCCAGACCCAGGTTTCCTCGATCCAGGATGTCAACATGGCGAGCACGCTCTCCAATCTCTCGATGGTGCAGACGCAGATGCAGGCCTCCTTCAAGCTCATCGCCTCGATGCAGAACATGTCGCTGGTGAGCTATGTGTGACCTTGCCGCCGCCAGCGCGGGGGCCGGCTTCCGGGCAGGGGTGAGGATGCCGGCAGAGGGCGGTGGATGATGGGCCTCACCGCGTTCCGCCGGCTACTCGAGCGTCTCTCAGTGCATGCCGCGGCTGCCGCGCCGCTCACCGGCGCGCGCCTGGTGGTGCCGGCTGAAGCGGCGCCGGGGCTCGCCGTGGCGCCGCAACTGGCGCTCCGCCATGAACTTTGTGGCGAAGGTTTTTTGTTGCCAGGCGGCGAGGAAGAAGTACTGCGGCTTGCCCGCCCGCTCGGCCTTTCCGAGGCGACGAGCCTGTTGCTGGTCGGCGCCGGCTCCGGCGGGCCGGTCGCCGCCGTGGCCGCGACCTTCGGTGCCTGGGTTGCCGGCTATGAGGCGGATCCCGATCTCCGCGCCACCGCGGCCGTGCGCTGTCAGCATCACGTATTCGGCAAGCGCGCCTCGATCGCGGCGTGGAGCGCCGAGACGCCGGCGTTTCCGGTGGCGCATTTCCATCACGTGTTGGCCCTTCTGCCACTCGGGGGCGCTCCTGCGGCGCCGGTGCTGACAGCGCTGGCGCGGGCGCTGCGCCCGCGCGGCCAGCTCGTGCTGCTCGAATTCGTGGCGCCAGCGCCGCTCGACCCCGCTCTCGCCCGCTGGGCGCGGCTCGATGGCCGCTCGCCCGCGGTGCCCGAGGCCGCGACGATCACCTCCCTGTTCGAGCCGCTCGGGCTCGATCTGCGGGTCGTCGAGGATCACAGCGAGCGCCATATCGCGGCGATCCTGCAAGCCTGGCGCGCGCTGATCGCCCCGCTCGCGCACTCCCGCCCGAACCTGGAGCGGGCCAGGCTCCTGGTGGCCGAGGCGGAGCGCTGGCTGGTGCGGGTGCGGCTGATGCAGGAAGGCAAACTCCAGTTGATGCGCTGGCACGCGCTCGTCGCGGCGCCAGCGCGGTAGTGGGTCAGTTTGAAACGCGGCACCGGCCCGCACCCCCGCCCGGCCACCCAATGCCAATATACTGACGTTGGGTGGCCGGGCGGGGGTGCGGGCCGGTGCCGTCTGGCTTTTCAAGCTGAGACACTACCGCGCTGGCGCCGCGAC
>JAJYYH010000047.1 GCA_021801255.1 Pseudomonadota bacterium | reverse complement strand
CAGCGGGCCCATCGGATTATGCCGCGTCCTACGCAGCGATCGCCGCCGTCCAGGCTGGTTCCGCGCCGGAGGTCGGCATAATCCGGACATCGGCATAATGGACGTTATGCCGACGTCGGCATAACGTCCACAAGCATCGCAATCTGCTCGCGCATACCCCCGAGACGCTGCACAAGGAGATCACGGCCGACTACAACGACATGATCTCTGCCGAGAACAGCGCCGAGGTAATGCGTCGGCAGGCTGTTCCTCACCAAATGGCGGCTGAAGTGCCCTGGCGTCGCCTGTTCACCTTCACGCGCTTGCCGGTGAGCCAGTGGAAATCCGCGAGAACCACGGATGCCATCGCGCGACTGCACGAAGAGTTCAAGCGCCGGATCAAGACCCCGACCGTGCTGCCCTCGGCCGAAACCGCCGCGATGCTGTTCTGGTCGCCACTCGCATCCGGCCAGATCACCATGCGTAAAGTCGATGGCTGGCAGAGCCTCGGAGAGCCCCCCGCCTCAATGCCTCCTGATCCTCAATGCCTCCTGATCTCGTCGCCTGACCCAGTCATGTTTCCCAAACCGGCAGACACCGCCACGGGCAATTTCCACATCATCAGCGACGGGACCGCCTCAGACGCGCCGGCCTTCCCGAGCGGACCGGCGAGTTCTAATCCCAACCGTCGGTGATGGTGACTGACGCAGGGATGGTGACCCACAGAGGGTGGGATACCATCGGCGGGGGCACCACGCCCGCACGCGATCCGCTCGTCAATCGCTGACTCGTCAATTGCTGATGTTCACGCGCTGCGGCAACAATAATCCAGTCATTTTCGCTGCCAGTGGTGGACGCGCCCCCCCTCGCTCGGCGGGGGCAACAACCACGGCCAGGAGCGCTAGTCCTTCGCGCGCCTCCGCCATCATCGCGACGATCTGCCGCTCTCCCCCCTTTCCGGTGCCCGCGCCGAGCCATCGTTTGACATAGGCCGTATCGACCCAACTCGCCGGCAATTCGGCCATGGCGCCGAGCGTGAGGCCGAATTTCTGCTCCAGGCTCCTGCGAAACGCCCCGATCCTCTCGGGAAGCCGCCCCGCAGGGTTGCCGAGATGATAGGTGGCGAGGATGATCTGCACGTCCGGTGTCGCCGGGAACGTCATCCGGCAGAGCAGGGTTTTGCCGTCTCTGATCGGCTCGAGCGGCCGGCCGCGGGGCAAAAGCACCGTCATCCCGAAGGCGCCCCAAGGGGTAAACTCGGCGCGGGCAAATCGTTCGGGGACGGTTTTTGCCTCTTTCGCGAGGCGGGCGGCGATGTTGGCGGCGAGGTCGCCGTGCCGGAGGAGACTCTCCGCGCTGACCACTGCCGATAATTGGATCAGGGCTAAATCCCCACACCTCACGATTACATTGTGTCCGCGTGATTGGTTCTGATCGGTTTCCGCCGGCGCCAGCTGGCCGTCCGGCGTATCGCTGTCCAACGCCGCCGGGATCACGGTGCCGAGCGCCGCGTCAGGGGGTGGAAAGCTCGCGAGGGCCACCGCGAGCACGGCTTTGGCCCAGGCCGCCGCGATCGCGGGGGGCACGCTGCCATCAGCATTGGCGCGGTCGGTAAGCGCGCCCTCGGAGAGGCTGGCGCCGCGGCCCTGCAGTTCGGCGCGCCATAGACGCAGACCCGGACGGCCGCCAAGCTGCCAGCGAAGGACCGACGTCCCCGCCGCCGGCCTCTCCGGCGGCAGGTCTCGTGGCATGACGAGGGTGCGAAAACCACTCCGCGCGAAGCGCGCCTCGAGCACAAACGCATTCCGGCGCGCCGTCTCCGCCGCGAAAAGCCACTCCGGGGTCGCCGGATCGCGCGGCAACAACGCCGCGCGCAACAGCAATGTCACCGCGCTGCCAGCGATATCGGCAACACACTGCCCGCCGGCTGCACGCAGCACGGCACCCGCCGGCACCAGGCCGGCCGCACCCGAGCGCGGTTCAACCCAGATGTCGAAACGTTCCGCGGCGAGGTCAGTGAGTTTGCCCCCGGTATCGCCGACCATCGCGCCGATAACGGCGGGGTCGTATGCGGTGCTCAACACCTCGCCCGCGCTCGCGCTGCCGCGCAGAAACAATACCTGCTCGCCACATCGGATGCCATCTGCCGCGGCGCGCCGGACGAATGCCGAGGGCGAGAGCGAGGGCTGGTGTGGGTCGCTCTCGGCGTCGCGCGAAGGCGCAGCCACGATCCGCGGGCCATGCTGAACGACATAGGCGAAGAGGGTGCTGGCAAGGTCGGCGGCGGGCAGCCGATCCGGCGCGCGCGGCAGATCGGCCAGCAGATCCGCCCGGATCGCCCAAGAAATCGATGCCGCCCCTTGCTGCAGCCCGCCCGAGCCAATGCCGACCACCTGCCCGGCCGCGTTGAGCACCGGGCCACCTGAGTCACCAGGCTCGAGCGGGCCGCTCAGATGCAGCACCGGGGTATCGAGGCTCGGGAAATGCAAACGCTGCAACTGCTCGCGCGCGGTGTCATCGAGCATGGTGCTGAGGGCGGGGAACAGGTTGCTCGCCAGCATCACCTGAAGCCGTGTGTTGACCGGCGCCTCCACCCCGAACGGGAATCCCCAGGCCTCGAGCCACGCTCCCGGCGGCGGCGGGGCCGCGACCGAGAGCACCGGCCCGGGCGGCGCGTCCTTGACCGTCAGCAGCACGAGGTCGTGCGTTGGCACCACGTGCGTGACCGTTGCCTCGCGTAGGGCCTGGCGCAGCCCGGATGCATCGGCGACAAAAAAGAGCACACTCACCGGTGAGCGGCAGCCAACGACGACATGCATGTCGGTCACGATCTGGTCCGGCTCACGCCAGCGAAAGCCGGATGCGATGCGCGTCTCTGTCGGGTTGCCGCATTCGGCGACGATCTTGACCAGGGAGGGAAGGATTTTCGCCGCCGTCTGATCCTCGCTCCGCGCTGCGGAGGCGAGCGGGATGGCGCTCACCGCGGTCAGGATGACGCCGATCGCGATCAGCCGCCGCATCGCAAGGCCGCCCCGATCGTCGCCGCCACGGTGTCGGGGAACCCGGCGGCGGCATCAGCCAGTGCCCGAAAGGCGCCGCCGCGCGCGCGCAGCATTTGCATCTGCCCATTGGCATCGAGCAGGGAAATCTGCCCGCAGAGAGACTTGGTATCGCTCGCGTAGAGAACGCTTGCCTGCGCAGCGGCGGCGGGCGGCGGCGCGGTCATGGTGAGGCCATCGGGTTTCACCCCGAGACGCGCGAAGGCGACGAAGGCGAGGGCTGATTTGTGATCGAATCCGGCCGCTTCCCAGCCGGCGACCTCGCTTTGCACACTCGGCGTGAACCACGAGCCGGCGCGGATCGCGAGCCCGCCCGTGACGCCGACCACGCACAGGATCCCGAAGGCACCGAGGCGCCACGTGCGATCAGGCCCCTGGCCGCGCTGCCAGCCGAGGATGATCCCGAGCGCGCCGGTGATCGCCACGATCACGAGCTTGGTCACCGGCTCGATGGAAAGGCCGAGCAGGTAGCCGAGCAACAGGCCGATGCCGCCACCGGCGAAGAGATCGGCGATCATCGTCGCCTCATGTGCCGGAAGCCGTCTCGGCCATCGCCATTGCCGTCTCCTTCCGGCGCTCGACCCTGGCCAGCCATCCACGGCCGAACGCATCGTAGCCGCGCAGACCGTGATAATAGGCGCTCTGCAGTGCCGCGAGCTGCGCGATGGTGGTCAGCGGATCGGCCGCATCGGCGGCTTTCAGCGTCACCGGGCCGATGGCCCCATCCACTGCGGCGCCGGTGAAATCAAGAGCCTGCTGCAGGAGACGCGCCGAGACCGCGGGGCCGGCATTCACGCCATGGTCGAAAACCATCAGATCGAGGCCCGCCGGCAGACTCTCGGCCATGACGCGATTCCAGTAATCGGCGCGATAGATGGCATCGACCGTGGGCTGACTGATGTTCTCGATCGCCTCCACGCCGAGCGCATCATCCCCCAGCCAGCCACGCAACGTGCCGAGTGTGATGCCGAAATTGGTGGCACCACCCGGATCCTGGGGATTATCGACGAAACCGCCCTCCTGCGTGAGGGTGAAGGCAAGACATTTCGGAAACGTGTCCGCCATCTGTTATCCTCCCAGTTTTGCCACCGGAACGGGAACTTTAATGGCCGCGCCGCGCGAGACGCAAGATAGCCCGCGCAGATATCGTCAGTCTGGCGCGGAAAACGCCATGATCGCGTGAGCCCACCCGATGTGGTCGGCGCAAAAGGAAAGCGTGCCCATAGGGTATTCCCTTCACTCCAGTGCGATGGGTGGCCGAGTAAATTCAGTGTCGCCGACGACTGCCCACGTCCTTGCCCACCGCGCCCTTGAACAACGCCGCCACGGCCCGCTTCACGCACCGTGTGTTCGTGCCGGCGCGGTAGGTCGCCGCAATCAACGTCTCGGCTTGCTTCGTTATACGCGCATAGCGGGGAAGCGTGGTGGCGCTGCGCCATTCCGCCGTGCCGCCTTCGGGCTTGGGATCCGGCCCCGCGGCACGGTGATCTCGAGCGGTCCGAACGAGCCGAGAATTTGACGATGCCGGACACCTTGGCGATATCCACCCGCCTCGCTCGCCACCCCGGCGGTATCGCCCCCGCCCAAGCGCCGCCGTCAGCTCCTCCTCGAGCATGGTTTCAATGAACCCGCGGCTCCTCAGCCGACGACGCGCCACTGCACCAGCGTGTAGGGCGGGTCGGCCTCGTCGTGCGGCTCGAACACAGCCTCCACCTCGGCGGCGATCCCAATCTCCTGGCGCGGGTCGCCGAGTAGGTTGCCGACCATTCGCACATTCCCCGCTTGCGGCAGCTCGACCAACACGATGATATAGGGCGTGTGGCCGTTGAGCGCCGGATGCACCGGGTGGTGCGGCCGCTCCCAGCTGTAGATGCGCCCGCATGGGGGGACTTCTTCCCAGGCGAGGTCAAAGGAGTGGCAGCGATGGCAGACCCATTCCGGCCCCCATTGCCAGCCGCCGCAACCGCGGCAGCGCTGGATGACGAGGCGCCCGGCGCGCGTCCCCACCCAGTAGGGCGCGGTCAGGGGTTCGGACGCCGGCGCCGGAAGGCCGCCGGGCAGCGCGCGGGAAGGGGTCGTGCTCATAGGGCGGCCTCCGTACCAAGGATCAGACTGCTTACCGGTGTCACCATCGGCCCGCCAATGACGAGGACGGTGCTGGCGCCGGGCACTTGGTTGCAGGCGGTGCCACGCAACTGGCGCACCCCCTCGATGACCATTTCGAGACCGTGCATGTAGCACTCCGCCAAATTGCCGCCGCTGGTATTGAGCGGCATGCGGCCAGTGGGCGCCAACAGATTTTCCGGCACCAAAAAATCATTCGCTTCCTCAGGCCGCACCAAGCCGTGCTCGACGAGCGACATCAGCACCCCACCGGTAAAATTCTCATAAGCCTGCACGACGTCGAGATCAGCCGGACCGAGCTTCGCCATGGCGTAGAGGTTATGCGCGACGGTGGTGAAATGAGACGAGGCGTAGAGCGGCGCGTTATGCACCGGTGCCGCGCTGCGGTAATGCCCACCTTGCGCCGCGCCGAGCAGATAGGCGGGCTTTTGTGCGAGATCGTGGGCGCGTTCGGCGGGCACCACCAGCACCGCGGCAGCGCCGTCGTTTTCCATGCAGCAATCATAGAGACGATGAAACGGCTCGACGATCCAGCGCGAGGCATCGTAAGTCGCCGCGTCGAGCGGCCGGCCACGCATCACCGCGCGGGGATTATTTTGCGCGTGATGATAGGAAGCCAAGGCGATGGCTCGCAGGGCCTCGTGGCGGATGCCATGCTCGGCCATGAAGCGGGTGATTTTCATGGCAAACCGTTGCGCCGGCGACATCAGCCCATAGGGTGCAAGAAAGGCGTCTTCCCCGGAGACGGTCTCCGCCGCTGCACCCCGGCCGTAGCGACGAAACTGGCCTTGCGCCAGGGAGCGGAAGGCGATCACGCAATCCGCCATGCCGGAATGAACCGCCGCCGCGGCATTGCCGACCGCCGCGCAGACGCCGCCACCGCCACCGCCCCAGTGCATGTTGGAAAATCGTAACTCCCTGATGCCGAGGGCTGCTGCCAGACGCGTCGCCTCCGAGCGGTCCCCGCCGTAGGACGCGAAGCCATCTACCTCGCGCGGATCGATGCCGGCGTCGCGGCAGGCTTCGAGCACGGCAATCAGCGCCAGCTTGAACTCGTCGTCGGGCGCTTTCCCGTGTTTGTAATAAGGGGTTTCGCCGACGCCGGCGATCACTGCGCGGCCGCGCAAGGTGCGCTCGCTCATGTCTGCTTCCCCCTCATGCCGGCAATGCCAGGAAATCGAGTGCCGCTTGCACGCCACCGGTGCGGAAGGGAATACCGCTGGCGGCCAACCCCATCTCGATGCCGCCCAACGTGCCAACGAGTTGCAGATCATTGAAATCGCCGAGGTGACCAATGCGAAAGACGCGATCGGCGAGCCGGCCAAGGCCGTTGCCGAGGCTCATGTTGAAGCGCGCGAGAATGAGGGCGCGCAAGGCATCGGCGCTATGGCCGTCGGGCAGACGCACGGCGGTGAGGCTCGCGGAATAGTGCCGCGGCTCGGCGCACTGGATTTCCAGCCCCCAGGCGCGCACGGCATGCCGCGTGGCTTCGGCGTGACGGGAATGACGCGCGAATATGGTTTCCAGCCCGGCCTCATGCAGCATGGCGAGCGCCGCATCGAGGCCATAGAGCAGGTTGGTCGCCGGCGTATAGGGGAAAAACCCCGCCTCGTTTGCCTTGAGCATCGGCCGCCAGTCCCAATAGCTGCGCGGCAGGCGCGCACGCTCGGCGGCTGCCAGCGCCTTGGCGCTGATGGCGTTAAACGAGAGCCCCGGCGGCAGCATCAACCCCTTCTGCGAGCCCGCGACGGTGACATCGACCCCCCATTCGTCATGGCGATAGTCCATCGAACCGAGGGAAGAAATGGTATCGACGAGGAGAAGCGCGGGATGGTTCGCCTCATCGATGGCCGCGCGCACCGTCTCAATATCGCTCCGGCAGCCGGTCGAGGTTTCGTTATGCACGAGGCAGACGGCCTTGATCCCGTGTGCGTGATCGGCGCGCAGCACCGCCCCGACCTCTGCGGCATCGGCGCCATGGCGCCAATCGGTCTCGAGCAGGATCGGCGCGAGGCCGAGCCGCTCGGCCATCTCTTTCCATAGATTAGCGAACCAGCCGGTTTGCACCATCAGCACCGTATCGCCCGGCGAAAGGATGTTGACGAGCGCCGCCTCCCACGCCCCGGTGCCAGAGGCGGGATAGATCACGACCGGTCCCGCAGTGCCGAATACCGGGCGCAATTGCCCGAGAATGCGCTGCGCGAGGCGGGAAAATTCCGGGCCGCGATGGTCGATTGTCGGCCGGTTAATGGCCCGGAGCACCCGATCAGGGACGTTGGTCGGCCCCGGAATCTGCAGGAAGTGCCGTCCCGATGGCAACGGCTCTGGCGGGTGGTTGGCAATCTCGTTCATGATGTTCCTCCGCTTGGCTGCCCATTCTGCCCCTTGCGGCGCCAGATCGCCAATGTGCCACCGCGAGACCAGGCACGCCTTGACGGCATCGCCGGCTTTGGCTCCGCTTGCGTCACCGCTATGCTGGCTGATCTCGCGGAGAAGAAGGACTTGCCGATGAGCGCCCCACTCCTGCCGCGTGCCGGATGGCATACCTCTCGCCTAGCCGCTCGGCTCAAGGGCGCAGTCGCTGGGGAAGTGTTGTTCGATGCCGCGAGCCGCGGTCGCTACGCGACCGATGCCTCAATCTATCAGATCACGCCGATCGGCGTCGTGGTTCCGCGGGTGATCGCCGATGTCGAGGCAGCGCTGGCGATCGCGCGCGAGGCCGGCATCCCGGTCCTGCCACGCGGCGCGGGAACCAGCCAGGCCGGCCAAACGGTCAACGAGGCCCTGGTCCTCGATTGCAGCAAATATCTCCGCGACGTCGTCGCGGTCGATCCGCAAGCCGGCACGGCCACCGTTGAGCCCGGCCTCGTGCTCGGCCATCTCAACGCCGCGCTCCGCCGACACAGGTTGTTTTTCCCCGTCGATCCCTCGACCCACGCGCGCTGCACGATCGGCGGCATGGCGGGGAATAATTCCTGTGGCGCCAAATCGATCCGCTATGGGCTGATGGCGGATAACGTCCTCGCGATCGACGCCATCCTTGCCGATGGCAGTCGCCATCGCTTCGATGAAGCAACCACGGAACCCGCCGCTCTGATTGCGCGCCTGCGTGCGCTCGGCGCCGCCGAGGCCAAGGAGATCGCCGCGCGTTTCCCCCGCCAACTCCGCCGTGTCGGCGGCTATAACATCGATGCGCTGACGCCGGGGGCAGCGCGGGCAGGACGGGGCAATTTTGCCCGTCTGCTCGTGGGTTCCGAGGGCACGCTCGCGTTTTCTGCGAATCTTACCCTGAAACTTGCCCGCATCAAGCCACGCAAGGTGCTGGGGATCTGTCAGTTTCCGAATTTCCGTGCCGCGATGGCGGCAACCCCTGCGCTGGTCACACTCGATCCGGAAGCGGTCGAACTCGTCGATCGTACAATGATCGATCTCGGCCGCTCGATCGCGATTTATCAACCAACGATCGAACGAATGGCGTGGTCCGGCACGGATAGTCTGCTGATCGTCGAGTTTCATGGCGATTTTGATATGCCGCTACTTGAAAAACTCGCAGATCTTGAAACCATGATGGCCGATCTTGGCTATCCGGGCGGGGTCGTGCGGGCGACCGATGCGGCGTTTCAAAACGCGATTGCAGAGGTGCGCGAGGCTGGTCTCAATATCATGATGTCGATGAAAGGCGACGCCAAGCCAGTTTCCTTCATCGAGGATACCGCCGTCGATCTCACCGATCTCGCCGATTACACAGAACAGATCAACGCGATATTCGAGAAACACGGCACGCGCGGCACATGGTATGCCCACGCATCGGTCGGCTGCCTGCATGTTCGTCCCGTGCTGAGCATGAAGGATGCAGGCGATATAAAGCGCATGCGTATGATTGCTGAGGAATGTTTTTCCCTAGTTCGATCGTACAACGGATCACATAGCGGCGAGCATGGTGACGGTATCGTGCGGAGCGAATTTCATGCGGAGATGTTCGGCGCCCGCATCGTGCGCGCCTTCGAGGCCGTCAAGGACGGTTTCGATCCAACGGGCCTTTTTAATCCCGGCCGCATCGTGCGCGCCCCGCGCATGGATGATCGCTCGCTGTTCCGCTATCCGCCCGATTATCACGCCGATCCGGGCTTCACCCCGCGCCTCGATTGGTCCGACCATCCTGGCGGCCTCTTGGGTGCGGCCGAGATGTGCAACAACAACGGCACCTGCCGCCGCTTCGACGCTGGCGTGATGTGCCCGAGCTATCGCGTGACCCGCGATGAGATGCATCTTACACGGGGGCGCGCGAACACGCTGCGTCTCGCTCTTTCCGGCCAGCTTGGCGTCGGGGCAATGGCCTCCGATGCCATGGCCGAGGCACTGGCGCTTTGTGTTTCCTGCAAGGCCTGCAAGCGTGAATGTCCCACAGGGGTCGATATGGCACGGATGAAAATCGAGGTGCTAGCGGCGCGCGCCGCACACCACGGTCTCAAGCCACGTGAGCGGTTGATTGCCGCCCTGCCGCGCCTCGCCCGCTTGGCCTCGCCCGTCGCACCACTCGCGAATGCCGCCATCCGCATGCCGGGATTGGCAGCGCTGCTCGGCCTCGCGCCCGGACGTTCCCTCCCTGCCTTCCGCCATGATAAGTTTGACGATGCTGAAATTCCCGATCTCGGTGCAGGGCTGCCAGTTCTGTTGTTCGTTGATACGTTCAACCGCTATTTCGAGCCAGAAAATCTGCGCGCCGCGATCCGCGTTCTCGCCGCGTGTGGCTTCGCTCCACATGCCCCGCAAGCCCGCGGCCAATTATGCTGTGGGCGCACGTTGCTGGCCGCTGGCCAGATCGATCGGGCGCGCGCCGAGGCCGCCCATGTCGTCGCGGCCTGCACCGGTGATTTGCCGGTAGTGGGGTTGGAGCCTTCCTGCCTGCTAACGCTGCGCGATGAGTTCCCAGCGCTGCTGCCAGGTGCCGCCACACGTGATCTTGCAAGGCGTGCGCTTCTGCTTCCGGAACTACTGGCCCGCGCTGGAGTGTTGCCGGATTTCGACGGTCTTGCAGCCACCGCGCATGTCCACGGCCATTGCCATCAGAAAGCGCATGGCGCGTGGGATGCCACACTCTCAGCACTGGCCCATATCCCAGAGCTCAAGCTCGTGCCAATTACCTCATCCTGCTGCGGCATGGCTGGCGCCTTTGGTTATCAGGCGGAAACCGCCGGAATCTCCCGCGCAATGGCGGAAGTATCGCTCCTGCCAGCGGTACGCGCGGCGAATATGTCGGATATCATCGTCGCCGATGGCACTTCCTGCCGTCATCAGATCCGCGACCTCGCCGGGCGCGAGGCGGTGCATTCCGTGAAGATTCTTGACCAGGTTCTACCAAACGGCAACCAGCAGATATTTGGCCGGACATGACGAGCCATCGGTTGCAGGAGATTGTTGGATGATAGTGGACCTTAATAATACCCCAACAATATACATGGCATTCCAGATTGTTCTGCCTATACTCCCTTTCATAGAAAGATCGATTTTCGCAGCCGCGGCCGGGCCATCCAGGAAGCGTTGCGCACGCAGGCGGTGTATCTGGTCCGGCAGGTAGGCAAGACCCAGGCGGAAGCAGCGGAAGCGGTGGGCGTCAGCTGCCAGGTCGTGAACCGGTGGTTGCAGCGCCACGCCGAAGGCGGGGAAGAAGCGCTCCTGGATGCCCGACGGGTCTCCCCGCTCATGCTTCCCCTCATTTTTCGTTCGGCATCATAGGGACGAAAAGAACCGGAACGCCTGCTATGTTTTGTCAGGAAGAATCTCAGTGAGGCCTCCCATATTCCATTGTTGCTATTTTTGTTAGGGCCATTGCCAAGCCCTACGAACCGACATTCTCCGGATGGCCGGCCTATCCCGCGATCCGGGAGGCAGCGTACCCGCCATCCGACGGCCTTTGCAACGGAGGAAATGCCGCGATGGCGCCCTCGGCCGTAGCTATTGGTCGTTAAGTTCGGTCTGACCGGAAATCTGCCCCTGTAAAGAGACAGCCGGGCGCAATTCCCCTGCCGACAGTCTGCGCGGCCGGTAAAGGCGGCGCTCAACACCGAACCGGCGGCCTCGGTCGGAGTGCCATGATGGCGGCGAGAATTTCTTGGAACAGCGCCCGCGGCACCATCACCTCCGCCATCTGGAACGTGATCGAGCGCCCGTGGCGGACGATCCTGGCGCCGATCTTGAGCAGCCGGTCGCGCAACGTCGTCTTGGACCAGTGGCTGACCGCCTCGGGCAGGGTCAGGGTGCGGAGGAAGTTGGCGAGGTTGTAGGCCAGCGCGTGCAGGTGCAACCGCACCGCGTTCGCGGCGAAGCGGCGGCAGGACAGGCGGGTCCAGATGATCGCGTTCTTGCCTTCTTTGAT
>JAJYYH010000012.1 GCA_021801255.1 Pseudomonadota bacterium | reverse complement strand
ACGCGCAGCACCTCCAGAGTGGCATGATCAAGTGAGCGCGCATCATCATTTCTCATTTCCACAATGAATCATAAGCGCTCTACCCCGTCAATAAGAAATACGAAAATACTTATGGACGGATTAATAACAAGCGCGGGAAATATCTATCCCATCATTTCACCCCATCAGGCGTATGATATCGCCTGGGGAGCGGGCAATCCCTATATCCGCATCGAAAACGATATTTATAATACCGCCATCTTACTCTTCACATTCGTCACCCTCGGTATCGGCTCCCTGGTCTGGGTACTGCCGAGCCCGTTCGATCAGCCAGCGCCAGATGCGACGCCGTTTGGCCGTGATATCAATTACCACGCGCTGCCCAGCAAGATCACGCTACAGCCGGGCTCGTTGCAGGCCGGGTTCCTGTATGTCGCGCTGCCAAAAACCGCGGACCTCGACAAGCTGCATGATGCGCAGCTCACCCTGCTGCTGACCACCAAGACCACCGGGGCGGCGGTGCCGCACGAAATCAGGATCAATCTGCCCGAGGCCAGCAAATTGGATTGATTTTCAGGCTCTGAGCGGGACTACCCCGCGCGCAGCGTGCGCGCCGCCTCGCGCCGGCCGAACAGGCGAAGGGCGGCGCGGGCCGCCTGGCCGCGGGGGCTGACGAGTTCCGGGTCGCGCGCCAGCAACAAGGCGGCATCCTTCGCCGCGAGCCGGAGCAATGCCTCATGCGCCAGCGGGTCGGCCAGGCGAAAGCCGGGCAGGCCGGACTGCCGCTTGCCGAGCAGATCGCCGCCGCCGCGCAGGCGGAAATCGGCGTCCGCAATAACAAAGCCGTCCTCGGTGTCGCGCAGCAGCACGAGCCGCTGGCGCGCCACGGCGGTGAGCTGATCGGCGTGCAGCAGCAGACAGAAACTCGCGCTACTTCCCCGCCCCACGCGCCCGCGTAGCTGATGGAGCTGGGCCAGGCCAAAACGCTCGGCGTGCTCGATCACCATCACCCTCGCCTCCCGCACATCGACGCCAACCTCGACCACCGTGGTCGCGACCAGGAGGCGGGTCCGGCCGGCAGCGAAATCGGCCAGCGCCGCCTCCCGCGCGGCCGTCTCCTGGCGGCCATGGGCGAGCCCGACCACAGCGCCGAACCGCGCCCGCAACGCCGCAAATCGTGCCTCTGCGGCGGCGAGGTCGGAAGTCGCGGTCTCCTCGACCAGCGGGCAGACCCAATAGACCCGCGCACCTCCGGCAAGCGCCCGGGCGATCGCCTCGATCAGCTCGGGCAGGGTCGCCTGCGCATGCAGAGTGGTGTGGATCGGCCGCCGCCCGGCCGGCTTCTCGGTCAACCGGCTCACCTCCATCTCGCCCCATTGCGTCAGGAGCAGGGTGCGCGGAATGGGCGTTGCGGTCATCACCAGCACATCCGCCAAGCGTCCCTTGGCGCCGAGTTCGAGCCGCTGATCGACGCCGAAGCGGTGCTGTTCATCGATCACCGCGAGTGCGAGGTCGCGGAACACCACGCTTTCCTGGAACAGCGCATGGGTGCCGACCACCAGCGGAATTTCGCCCGCGGCGAGGCCATCGAGCACGCTGCTTCGCACGGCCCCCCGCACCGCGCCGGTCAGCAGGGCGACGCGAACGGGGGAAAGTTTTTCGAGCACGCGGAAATGTTGCCGCGCCAGCAATTCGGTGGGCGCCATTAGCGCCGCCTGCGCCCCAGCCTCCACGGCGCGCAGCATGGCGAGCGCCGCGACGATGGTTTTACCCGACCCGACATCGCCTTGCAGCAGGCGCAGCATGCGCCGGGGGCCCGCGAGATCGGCGTCGATCTCGGCCAACACGCGGGTTTGTCCGGCCGTCAGCGCATGGCCGAACGCAGCCAGCGCCTGGGCGCGGAGCCGGCCATCGCCAGAGAGGGCACGGCCCGGCCGGGCGCGGCGGTGGGCGCGGAGCAAAGCGAGGGCGAGCTGATCGGCGAACAGCTCGTCATAGGCGAGCCGCTGGCGGATCAGGGGATCGGGCGGCGTGGCCGGCGCCTGGAGCGCACGCAAGGCGGGGGTAAAACCGGGCCAGCCGCGCTGGCGCACAAGCGCTGCGTCAAGCCATTCCGGCATTTCGCCCAAACTCGCGAGCGCCGCGCCGATCGCCTTGCGCATCTGCCAGGGGGCAATCCCGGCAGTGAGCGGCCAGATCGGCTCGATCGCCGGGATCAACGACGCACGGTCAGCGGGCTGAAGATGTTCGGGATGGACCAGCGCCGGGCGCCCCCCAGAGAGCGTCACCGCGCCCGAGACCACGAGCCGCAAACCCGGCGCCAGCGCCGTGATGCGCGGCGTCGGGCGGAAGAACACCAGCTCGGCGAACCCCGTCCCATCCCCCACCACCACCCGCCAGGGCTGGCGCGGGCCGGCGGGGGGCTCGTGGCGGACGACCTCGACCGCGATGGTCGCCACGCCGCCGGGACGGAGGTCGCGGAGCGCGGGCCGGGCGCGACGGTCGGCATAGTGTTCGGGGAGATGAAAAAGCAGATCGATCACCCGCGCCCCGCCGATCAGCCGCGCCAGGCGCTCGGCCAGCGTCGCCCCGATGCCGGGCAGCGTGGCGAGAGGTGCGAGCAGTGGGGCGAGAGGGTCGTGGTTCACGGGCTGACAGGTCATGACGGCGCCGCTATATGACACGCCGCCGATGATCGATGAAACGCCCGACCCCGATGAGCTTGAGCGCCGCCGCCGCCGGCTGCTGTTCCGCGCCACCCATCGTGGCACGCA
The DNA here is from genome assembly GCA_021801255.1 of Pseudomonadota bacterium. GTDB lineage: Bacteria > Pseudomonadota > Alphaproteobacteria > Acetobacterales > Acetobacteraceae > Acidibrevibacterium. The sequence goes on along the minus strand of JAJYYH010000012.1, from coordinate 9,075 downwards.
GGAGAGCGACCTCCTGGTCGGTGGCTTCGTCGCCGCCCGCCTCGCCACCTTCACGGACACCGAGATCGTGGCACTCGAAGCGCTGATGGAACTGCCCGATAGTGACCTCGCCGACTGGCTCACCGGCCGCCAGCCGATCCCGGAGGAACAGGCGACGCCCATGCTCCGCGCCATGCGCCAGGCGTACCAGAGGGGCGACGCGCCGGGTACAATCGGATGAGCCTGCTTCCCCTCTACGGCGCCCCGGAAGGCTTCGATGCCCTGCTGCTGCTCCGCCGCCGCGCCGAGCACCGGGGCACGCTGGTCCATGTCGCGCGCGACGACGCCCGCATGGCCCGCCTCGCCGAGGCGCTCGCCTTCTTCGCCCCTGAAATCGAGGTGCTCCGCTTTCCCGCCTGGGACTGCCTGCCCTATGACCGGGTTTCGCCCAACCCAGTGCTGGTCGCCGAGCGCGTCGCCACCCTCTCGCGCCTGCTGGAGCCGCCGCCCGCCGCGCGCATCGTGCTCACCACCGTCAATGCCCTGATCCAGCGCATTCCCCCCCGCACCGCGCTCTCGGGGACGGCGATGACATTGGCGGTGGGCGACAGCATCGACCCCGGCAAACTGGCGCGCTTCCTCGAGGCCAGCGGCTACGGCCGCGCCAATACCGTGATGGAGCCCGGCGAATACGCCATCCGCGGCGGCATCATCGACCTCTTTCCCGCCGGCGTTGCCGCCCCGGTGCGGCTCGACCTGTTCGGCGACGAGATCGAGCAGATCCGCGCCTTCGACCCCGCCTCGCAGCGCGGCACCGAGCCGCTCGCCGGCCTCACGCTCCGCCCGGTCTCCGAAGTGCCGCTCGACCCGGCGGCGATCGCGCTGTTTCGCACCCGCTGGCGCGAGCGCTTCGGCCCGCAATCGGCCACCGATCCGCTCTATCTCGCGGTTTCCGAGGGCAGGCGCCATCCTGGCATGGAGCATTTCCTGCCGCTTTTCCACCCCCAACTCGAAACCCTCGCCGATTATCTGCCCGACCTCTCGCTCAGCCTCGACCCGCAGGCCGAAGAGGCGGTTGCGGCGCGGTTTGAGATGATCGCCGATCACTTCGCCACCCGCGGGCTCGCGCCGCGCGATGGCGAGACGCCCTATCGCCCGTTGCCGCCGGCGTTGCTCTATCTCGATGAGGCAGAATGGCGGGCGCTGCTGGCGCAGGGCACGGTTTTCGCCTTCTCGCCCTTCGCGCGCCCCGAGGGCGCTGCGGGGATCGAGGGCGGCGGCCGGCCGGGGCCGCTTTTTACCCAAAGCGCCGGACCCGGTGGCGATGTCTTCGCGCAACTCCGCACCACCGTCGAGACAGCGCGGGCGGAGGGGCGGCGCGTCGTCCTCGCCGCCTGGACGCGCGGCTCGCGCGAGCGCCTGGCCGGGCTTTTACGCGAACACGGTCTCGCCGCCGAGATCGCCGAAACCTGGGCCGAGGTGGGGCGCATCCCGAGCGAACGTCTGGCTCTCGTCGTGCTCGGCCTGGAGCGCGGCTTCATCGGCCCCGATCTCGCCGTGATCGCCGAGCAGGATCTGCTGGGCGCGCGCATCAGCCGCCCGCCACGCCGACGCCTGCGCGCCGATCAGTTCATCGCCGAGGCGACCGAGCTTGCCGAGGGCGATCTCGTCGTCCACCAGGACCACGGCATCGGCCGCTATGACGGGCTGACGACGCTCGCGGTGAACGGCGCGCCGCATGATTGCCTGCGCCTGCTCTACGATGGCGACGATAAACTCTTTCTCCCGGTCGAGAACATCGAAATGCTCTCGCGCTTCGGCGCCGAGACCACGGGAGTTGCGCTCGACAAGTTGGGCGGCGCGAGCTGGCAGAACCGCAAGGCACGCGCCAGGAGCCGCATCCGCGACATGGCCGGCGAGCTGATCCGCATCGCTGCCCAGCGCCACCTCCAGGCGGCCGAAACCATCACCCCGCCGGAGGGCAGCTTCGAGGAATTCTGCGCCCGCTTCCCCTATGCCGAAACCGAGGACCAGGCCCGCGCCATCGCCGATGTGCTGGAGGATTTCGCCTCCGGCCAGCCGATGGACCGGCTGATCTGCGGCGATGTCGGCTTCGGCAAGACCGAAATCGCGCTGCGCGCCGCCTTCATCGCCGCGATGGCCGGCCGGCAGGTCGCCGTGGTGGTGCCGACGACGCTGCTGGCGCGCCAGCATTTCCGCACATTTTCCGAGCGTTTCCAGGGGCTTCCGGTGCGGCTTGCGCAGCTCTCGCGGATGGTCTCGGCGCGCGAGGCGGCCGAGGTGCGCCAAGGCGTCGCCGAGGGCCGCGTCAATATCGTCATCGGCACCCACGCGCTGCTCGCCAAAAGCATCCGTTTTGCCGATCTCAGCCTGCTCATCATCGACGAGGAGCAGCATTTCGGCGTCGCCCACAAGGAGCGGTTGAAGCAGATCAAGACCGGCGTGCATGTGTTGACGCTGACCGCGACCCCGATCCCGCGCACCCTGCAACTGGCGCTGACCGGTGTGCGGGAAATGAGCGTCATCGCCACCCCGCCCGTCGATCGCCTCGCGGTGCGCACCTTCATCATGCCGTTCGACGCGCTGGTGGTGCGCGAAGCCATCCAGCGCGAGCGCTTTCGCGGCGGGCAGGTGTTCTGCGTCGTCCCACGCATCGAGGATCTGGCGCGCATGGCCGAGCGGTTGCGCGAGATCGTGCCCGAAGCGCGGCTCGCCGAGGCCCATGGCCGGCTCGCGCCAACCGCTTTGGAGCGGGTCATGGCGGAATTCAGCGACGGCCGCCATGATATTCTGCTTTCAACGAATATCATCGAAAGCGGCCTCGACATGCCGGCCGTCAACACGCTCATCATTTATCGCGCTGACCGCTTTGGCCTGGGCCAGCTCTACCAGTTGCGCGGTCGCGTCGGGCGCGGCAAGCAGCGCGGCTACGCCTATCTCACCTGGCCAGCCAACCAAACCCTCTCGCCGGCTGCCGAAAAGCGCCTCACGGTGATGCAGACGCTCGATAATCTCGGCGCCGGTTTTACCCTCGCCAGCCACGATCTTGACCTGCGCGGCGCCGGCAACCTGCTCGGCGAGGAGCAGTCGGGCCATATCCGCGAGGTCGGCATCGAGCTTTATCAGCAGATGCTGGAGGATGCGGTGGCAGAAATCCGCGCCGAATCCGGGCGCGGCAAGCCTTCCGAGCGGGACTGGACGCCGAATATCAATCTCGGCCTGCCGGTGCTCATTCCCGAAACCTATGTCAGCGATCTGCCGGTGCGGCTCGGGCTCTATCGGCGCATCGGCGCGCTGGCCTCGGACGCCGAGACCGAGGCGCTGGCCGCCGAGCTGGTCGATCGCTTCGGTCCGTTGCCCACCGAGGTCGAAAACCTGCTCCAGGTGATGACGCTCAAACGCGCCTGCCGCGCGGGGGGCGTGGAAAAACTCGAGGCCGGGCCGAAAGGCATGGTGCTGAGCTTCCGCGCCAACCAATTCGCCAACCCGGCCGGGCTGATCGCTTGGCTCGGCACGCAAAAAGGCCATAAACTCAACCGTTTGGCCTCTGATATTCGCCTCCGCCCCGATCACAAACTCGCGATCGTGCGCGAAATGGCCCTTGGCGAACGTGTCCAGACGGCCGGCGCCATTCTCACCGAACTTGTCCGCCTCACGCTTCAGGCCGCGGCCTGAGGGAAGAAAAGGCGAGGGCTCTGCCTTCGACCCGCTGGGGCCAGTGGCCCCAGACCCCCATCCCGGAGGGTTGCCTGGAGAGTGGCGCGAGGGAGCATCGGCAATTGCTGTAGTTGCGCCCCTCTCCAGGCAACCCCTCATCAGTAATAGGGTCCAGGGACTTCTGTCCCTGGCGGGGTCCAGGGGCAGCGCCCCTGGCCTTGTCTTCCTCAGCCGAAGCCGAGGAAGCCGGGGCTGGTGTCGAGGGCGGGGGCGGATTTGAGGTGGGTGAGGTTGGGGCTGGGGCGCGCGGTTTGGGGATTGTCGGCGAGGGTCTGTTCGAGAGCGCGGGCAATCGCCAGAACCGCCGCATCGCCGCCACGCGGCCCAACGATTTGCAGTCCGAACGGCATGCCATTGTGGTCGAGGCCGAGCGGCAGCGAGAGCGCGGGATGGCCGACGAGGGAGACCGCGTAGGCGAGCGCCAGCCAGTGGAAATAGCTTTTCGTCGGGGTGCCGTCGATCTCGGCGGGGTAGAGTTCGCTCCAGGGGCGCGGGCTGATGGTGAGGGTGGGGGTGAGGATCACGTCGTAGTCGCGGAAAAACCTCTGCCAGCGCCGGTAAATTTCGGTCTGCGCGGCCTCGGCGCGGGCGACGTCGGCGGCCGAATAGCGCAGGCCCTCGGCGACATTGGCGCGGACATTGGGGCCGACCTGGTCGGGATGCGCCTCGGCGCGGGCGCGATGGGCGGCGAGGAAACTCACGGCGCGCAGCACGGCGAAAGCCTCGTCGGTGCCCGAACAATCCGGCGTCGCGTCGTCGGCGCGCCGGAAAATGCCGCGAAAGAGCGTTGTTTTTTCAGCAAAAACCTCGGCAATCTGGCGCTCGGTGGGGGCGAAGCCGAAATCCGGGGTGAGAGCCACGCGCAACCCCGCGAGATCGAGCGGCGGGGGTGGCGAAAAATCCGCGGTGAGGGGCCCGGCGAGCGGGTCGCGCGGGTCGCAGGCGCTCATCGCCGAAAGCATCAGCGCGACATCGGGCACAGTGCGCGCCATCGGCCCGAGCACGGAGAGCGCCGACCAGCCCAGCACACGCTTTTCGCTCGGCACCAGACCGGGGGAAGAACGAAAGCCGACGATGCCGCAGAACCCGGCGGGGTTGCGCAGGCTGCCGCCCATATCCGAGCCCGAGGCAAGCGGCACCATCCCGGTGGCCAAGGCGACCGCCGAGCCACCCGAGGAGCCGGCGGCGGATTTTTGCGGATCGAACGGGTTGCCGGTCGCGCCATAGACGGCGTTGCGGGTATTGGCCCCCGCGCCCCATTCCGGCGTGTTGGTCTTGCCGATGACGATGGCCCCGGCCGCGCGCAGCGCCGCGACCGTGCGATCATCGGCGGCGGGCACATGGTCGCGAAAGAGCGGGCTGCCATAGGTGGTGCGCAGCCCCGCCGTGTCCTCGAGATCCTTGATGCCGACGGGCAGGCCATGCAGGGTGCCGAGCGCCTCGCCGCGCAGCACGGCCTTTTCGGCGGCGCGGGCAGCTTCGCGGGCGCGCTCGAAATCGCGCGCGACCAGGGCGTTGACCGCGTGATCGAGCGCCTCGATCCGGTTGATGCAGCTCTCGAGGAGTTCCACGGCGGAGAGTTTTTTCGCCCCGATCAGGGCGCGGGCGTCGGTTGCCGCGAGGTCGCAGGGTTCCATGCTCAATACCCCAAGGCCAGCCCGTCCTTGCGCGGATCGGAGCCGCCGATCAGCACGCCGCGGGCGTGGTTGATGATGATCGCCTGCCCGCCACCATGCGGTCGGGTGACGCGAACCGGAAGATGGCCGAGGGCGGTGAGCCGGGCAATCAGCTCCTCGGAGATGCCGCGCTCCAGTTCGAGTTTTCCCGCGAAGGGAAGAAATCTTGGAAGATCCAGTGCTTCCTGTATGTCCAGCCCATAGTCGAAGAGGTTGCTGAGCAAGAGGCTATGGCCCATCGGCTGGAAATGCCCGCCCATCACGCCGAACGGCATCACCGCCTGGCCTCTCTTGGTGAGCATGCCGGGGATGATGGTGTGCATCGGGCGTTTATGCGGCGCGATACTGTTGGCATGGCCGCGTTCGAGGCGGAACCCGAGGCCGCGATTATGCAGCATCACGCCCGAGCGCGGCGCCAGAAGCCCCGAACCGAAACTCTGGAACAGCGAGTTGATCAGGCTGCACGCGTTGCCGTCGCGATCGACCACGCAAAGATAGACGGTATCGCGATGCGCCGGCAGGAGGGCCTCGCCCGGCGGCGGCAGGGTGGGCAGGGCGCGATCGTCCTCGATCAGCGCGCGGAGGCCGGCAAGATAGGCGGGATCGAGCAGTTTCGCCACCGGCACGTCCGCCTGCGCCGGGTCGGCCAGGAAAGCGTCGCGGTCGCGATAGACGAGGCGGGCGGCCTCGGCGTGGCGATGGATACGCAACAAGCCGAGCGGGCCTTCGGCGTCGGGGGGCAAGCCATCAAGGATGCCGATCAGCATGAGCGCGATCAGGCCCGAGCCGTTGGGCGGGCACTGCCAGATGTCATGGCCGCGCCAGGCGAGGCGGATGGGGTCCACGAATTCCGGCCCCATCAGCCCGGCCGCGAAATCGGCTTCGCTCTGCCCGCCCCCGGCCGCGCGCAGCGTTGCCACCATTTCGGCGGCGATCGGGCCTTCGTAGAAAGCGCGCGCGCCATCGCGCCCGATCGCGCGCAGCGTCTCGGCAAGCTGGGGCTGGCGGAAGAGATCGCCGGGCTTGGGCGCCTCGCCGCCGGGGAGGAAGGGATCGGCGCCGGTTACGCGGAGTTTGGCCGCCGCGTCCGCCCAGTCGGCGGCGACCCTGGCATGGACGGGATGGCCCTCCTCGGCCAGCCGGATCGCCGGGCGCAGCAGCTCATCGAGCCCGCGCGTGCCATGGGCTTCGAGCAGTTTTTCCCATGCCGCGACAGCGCCGGGGATGGTGACGGCGTGCGGCGAATGGGCGGGAAGCTCGGTGATGCCGGCGGCCTCGAAATACGCCATGTCGGCATAGGCGCCGGCGCGCCCCGAGCCGTTCATGGCAACGACTTTCTCCGCGCCGGCCGGGGCATAGAGACAAAAACCATCGCCCCCGATCCCGGTTGATTGCGGCTCAACCACGCCGAGCACGGCGGCGGCGGCGATCGCCGCGTCGAGCGCGTTGCCCCCCGCGCGCAGCACGTCGAGCGCGGTAAGCGTCGCCGCCGGCATCGAGGTCGCGGCCATGCCCGAGGTGGCATAAACCGGGCTTCGCCCCGGCAGATGAAAATCCCGCATTTTTTCTCCCCGCCTTGCCGCGCTCAGTGCGGCGGGGGAGAAATTCGCATTCCTTTTTTCCACTGGCAAATGCGGGCGGCGAATTTCGGCTTTCGGGGTGTGGGTGTCGCTGGACCGGCTGAACCGGGCCGGCTTATATTGACCCGGCGGAGGAGACCGTTGACCGTCTGATATGGAATTCGTGATTTACCCATAGCATTTGGCTACTGCAGGAAATTTAACGCTCATGGTTTGTTGGCATAATCCTCTACGACGAGAGCAATCCGATCCAGGATCGGCTTCATCTTTGTGAAGTCGATTTCCTTGCGCTTTTTCCAGATGACGTGCTCCGCGAACAGCGACTTGCCGTAATGCTTCTTCGTGTCGAGATTGCCGTTCCCAAGGTAAAGTGTTTTCCCTCCCAGCTTTTCCTCCCGCGACTTCGATGGCAGGAAGTCCTCGATCACCGTCTGTCCGCCCGATTCGGTAAGAGGGGTTGGGACGACGTAGAGATTGTCGACAAGATAGTAGAAGCTCTCCGTGCCGTCAACGGTCGATTTCTTAGTTTTCTCCTTCACGCAACTGTAAATATCCTTGGCTCCACTGTCGTTATCGACGAGGAGGATCACAGGAAAGCGCTCGACTTTGGCGGTGAACGGCTTCATAATTTCGCTATACTTAGAGATCAGGCGCTTGAAATTTCCTGAGCCACCCGCGATTCCCATGAGCCGCCTCGTGATCTCGGTGTACCTGAATAATCGGATTTTCAGCTCGACCTTCGTCTTCTCCTGCTTGGCCAGAGTTGGATAGCTCCTGGCGAGCGCTTCCAACGCGCAGCGGATGTAAATGTTATCTGTCTTTCCTTCACAAACCACGACCGGCATCAGCGGAGCGTAGAAGTGGCGGTAAGACAGGAACTGACAGTACAGCCATTCAGCGCCAGATAGTCGCTCATCCTTCTTCTTATTCGGCGCAGTTTTGAATTTCTTCACTTGGTCGATAAAGCTCAGTACGCCGGCGAGTTGGTCGAGCGTGCCTTCTTGCTCGGTCACCTTCACGCTACCGTCGGACGACCGCGTCGCGACCTTTTTGACATACTTACCCGTCTTGAACAGGCGGTCGCACTTCGCCCTCGTCTCCCGAAAATACTCCGAGCGGACGGTGACCTTTTCGTTCACCACCAGCCCGGTGACATCCTGGCGTGACTGCTGTAGTTGCATTCTGGTCTTCGCTGCATTCAGCGTGAAGCCCGCCTGCGTAATCACCTTCAGGAGTGCTGCACCTGCGACCCACTTTCCATCAGCGTTTATCGCGGCGACCTCATCGGGAAACGTTCGCCTGTTCGTTGAGAAGGTAAGATCGTCCGCATACCGTGTGTAATGGACGCCGCAACGTCTCGCAAGCTTAGCAAGACGGACATCGAGGATATGCGTGACCAAGTTGGAGACTACGGGCGATGTCGGGGCACCCTGAGGCAGGCTGTTCCTGTCGCAGACAATGTGAGCGAGGATGGTCGCGGTTCGTTCAGATAGCGCGAAGCTCTTGTTTTTCATAAAAAAACCACGGACCCTGCCGAAGTTGATCGCACCGAAGAAGTCCTCAAGGTCGACATTTAGGACGAAATGCCTGCCGCGGTGCTCATAGGCATTTGACATAATTGAATGTCCACGGCGGAAGCCGTGCGACAGTTTCTCCTTCTGGTTCCGCTGCGCGTTTATGTCAGAGATGCAGTCCTGTAGCAGCTCAGATATGCGCGCTTGCACGTTCTTGAGCCGCTTCTCGGGAGCCTTTATCGTGCGCGTGCCGCCACTTGCCTTCGGGATTGTGAAGGTCGTGTATTTCACGGTAGGCGGCATCTGGTAAATAATGTAGGCGAACGCCTTGGGCTGGAAGCCGAGGAGCCGTGCCATGTCAGAGAGTCCGGCCGTCGCTCTCAGCTTTTTAAGTCTTGTCACGCATAACCTTGATTGAGAGAGGGAGCTCGCAGACACTCCTTCGCAATGAAAGTAGCATATATTAATCCGTCCATAAGTATTTTCGTATTTCTTATTGACGGGGTAGAGCGCTTATGATTCATTGTGGAAATGAGAAATGATGATGCGCGCTCACTTGATCATGCCACTCTGGAGGTGCTGCGCGTA
>JAJYYH010000024.1 GCA_021801255.1 Pseudomonadota bacterium | reverse complement strand
GAAAGAAAGAGGAGGTTTTATCGCCCAGCGGGCCCATCGGATTATGCCGCGTCCTACGCAGCGATCGCCGCCGTCCAGGCTGGTTCCGCGCCGGAGGTCGGCATAATCCGGACATCGGCATAATGGATCCAACACCCCGAGCCTACAGGCTCAAGGCGGGCAACGCCGCCCAGAAAGTTTCAACAGACGCCGGGACATCCCCTCTCGCCGCCCATGGCCTTGACCGCCAGCAGCAGCAGCTTCTGCCCGTCACGACGCACCCCGAGCACGATCAGCAGCGAGATGTTGGTCGCGCGCCGGTCGAGCCGGACCTTCACCACGGTGCCGTCGAGGATGAGCCGAACGATGGCGTCATCCGCCAGGCTGCGCCGGTTCCAGCCTTCCCAGTCAGCCTTGACCTTGCGCCAGGTGCGACTGACCACGTCCTTACCCACGGCGCCCCGGAACAACGCCGCCAAGGCCGGCTTGACCCGTCGCGTGTTCGTGCCGGCGAGATAGGTCGCCGCAATCAGGGCCTCGGCTTGCTTGGTCATCCGCGCATAACGGGGCAGCACGGCACTCCGCCATTCCGCTGTCCCACCCTCGGGCTTTAGTATCCGACCCCGCGGCACCGTGATGTCGAGCGGACCAAACGAGCCGAGGATCTGCCGATGACGGACACCGTGGCGATATCCACCCGTCGCCCCGCTATCGCGGCGGTATCGCCCCCGCCCAAGCGCCGCCGTCAGCTCCTCCTCAAGCATGGTCTCAAGGAAACCGCGGATCCGCTCCCGCAGGCCCGCCTCGATCGGGTCAAACCAAGCCGTGCCATCAAACAGGCTGGCTTCCGGCATCGCTGTGCTATTCTTCTCCATGGCGTGATCTCCCTCGGCGCTCAAACGCCGAGCCTGGTGGTTGAACTCACCCGGAGATTACGCCACCCAGAATTTCCACACACCCCGCGACAGGACCAATTGCGGCGTCCGCAAACCCACTCAAATAATCATTTTCCTCCAACAACCCCTCACCACAACCCGCATTCAAGCAATTGAAATTCATAGCAATATGACAGAGAATCGAATGCCATGTTTGCAAATATATACCTGCTAGAGAAGCCGGCTCTTTGGAAGCCGAAATTCAAACTGAGATGTTGCTGCATAGGCGCTGTGGTTGACGCGCATGCCGCGGCGCTGACATAATCAAAAAAAACATGCGAACACGTGAGAAAACCATGTCCGATCCGGCAACTCCAAAAAACATGAGACCATCGGAAAACCTCGATGCGATCGTCGTCGGGGCCGGTTTCGCCGGGCTTTACATGCTGCACCGGTTGCGGGGAATTGGTCTCAAAGCGATCATTCTCGAACAAGCCGCGGGCGTCGGCGGCACCTGGTACTGGAACCGCTATCCCGGCGCGCGCTGCGATGTCGAGAGCATGCAGTATTCCTTCTCGTTCTCAGAAGAATTGCAACAGGAATGGCAATGGCGCGAGCGCTTCGCCGGCCAGCCCGAAATTCTGCGCTATGCCAACCACGTCGCCGATCGCTTCGACCTCCGGCGGGACATCCATTTTGAAACCCCGGTGCGCGCGGCCCATTTCGACGACGCCACGGGGCGTTGGCGGATCACCACGGCGGGCGGCGAGGAATTCAGCGCGCGGTATTGCATCATGGCGACCGGCTGCCTCTCGACCGCGCGGCTGCCCGATATTCCAGGGCGCGAGAGTTTCGCGGGAAAAACCTACCACACCGGGCATTGGCCGCATGAGGGGGTCGATTTCACTGGCCAGACCGTGGGCGTCATCGGCACCGGCTCCTCGGCGATCCAGGCAATTCCGGTGATCGCCGAACAGGTCAGACAGCTTTTCGTGTTCCAGCGCACCGCCAATTACAGCATCCCGGCACGCAACGCGCCGATGGCACCGGATTATGAGCAGGCCTGGAAATCCGCCTATGCCGAGCGCCGCACGAAAGCGCGCATGATGCGCACCGGCATTCTCTATCCGCTCAACGATACCTCCGCACTCGCCGTCGATCCCGCGACACGCGAGCGGGAATACCAGGCGCGCTGGGCGGCGGGCGGGCTCGGGTTCATGGCCGCTTTCAACGATCTCATACTCGATCGCCGGGCCAACGATACCGCGGCCGAATTCGTCCGCGCCCAGATCCGCGCCATCGTGCGCGATCCCAAGGTGGCGGAGATCCTCTGTCCCAAGGACCATCCGATCGGCACCAAGCGCATCTGCGCCGACACCAATTATTTCGCGACCTACAACCGCGATAACGTCACCCTCATCGATCTTCACGCAACGCCAATCACCGCGATAACCTCCCACGGCCTCGACACCACCGGGGCCAGATTCACCCTCGATAGTATCGTTTTCGCCACCGGCTTCGATGCCATGACTGGCACGCTGACCAGAATCGACATACGTGGCACTTTGGGCGCGCGCCTGCGAGACAAATGGGAAGCCGGCCCGCGCAGCTATCTCGGCCTGATGACCGCGGGCTTTCCCAATCTCTTCCTCATCACCGGCCCCGGCAGCCCCTCGGTGCTGAGCAACATGATGGTCTCGATCGAGCAGCATGTGGACTGGATCGCCGATTGCCTGGCCTTCCTGCAACGCGAGGGCCTGAGCCAGATCGAACCTCGCTCGGACGCCGAGGAGGCCTGGGTCGCGCATGGCAATGAAGTCGCCGATCGCACCCTCTATCCGGCCGCCAATTCCTGGTACATGGGGGCGAACATCCCGGGTAAGCCACGGGTTTTCATGCCCTATATCGGCGGCGTCGGGGTCTATCGCGAGATTTGCGACAAGGTCGCGGCCGGCGGCTACGCCGACGGATTTCTGCTCAGCGCCGGGCCAGCCCGCGCGGCAGCGGAATAGCGATAAGGCGCGGAGAAATCAGTCGCAGGAGCAGCCCTGCGTCGGGCCACGATCGCCGCGGACAACATGGTGGTCGATCCATTCCGCCACCAACCGGCGCGCTTCGTTGAGCGAAGCTTCCGGATGGTGGATGCGATAGAGCGTGGTGCAGGCCCGGAAGGCGTCGAAATCCGCCGAGCCATGGGCGCGGAGATCACGATAGGCGGTCACCACCGCACGCTCGCAGCGCCGCGAAATCCCATGTTCAACGCGACTCATGGCGGCTCGGCACTCCTTTGGCGGCAAAGATGCGAATCATTCGCAATTTCTAGCACTAGATACTAGGCACTCCCCCCTGTGCGCGCAATGCTCTCGCGCGGGCCAGTCATAATTCTTGGGTTTGTTATGCTCACGGGTTGGTCATGCCGGTCGCGGAGCGGTCGAGCGCGCGCGGGTCGCGCTTCGGCCAGCGCCCGGCATCGGCCTGGGCGAGGAAGTCGCCGACGATGCGGTTGAACTGGCACGGATCCTCGAGGTTGATGGTATGGCCGCAATTGGGCATCACCGCCAGGGCCGCGCTCGGGATCGTGCGCTTCATGAGAAGCGCAGGGTTAAGACAGGGCCAGTCTTCATCGCCGGTGAGAATGAGCACGGGCCGTTCAATGCGCGCCATCTCCGCCACCAGATCGTAGAGCGAAGGCCGGGCACGCTGCACGCCGAGCTGAGTCAGCGCCGCGCCGCGCGGGTCGTGCTCGGCGAGCTGGGCGCGGAAGAGGGCAAAGCCGCGCGGATCCTTATTGGCGAATTGCACCCGCGTCGGCCCGTCGCCGTATTTCGCGGCAAAGGCCGCCATGCTCTCGCGCCGCAAAAAATCTGCTGTGGCCTCGGCTTCGGCGCGGAAGCTCTCACGCCGTTCGGGCTCGGCGCCATAGCCGCAGCCGGCAACGGTCAAGGATAGGGCGCGGGCGGGGTGGTTGATGCCGAAATGAAGTGTCGCGAACCCCCCCATCGACAGGCCGACGATATGGGCCCGCGCCAAGCCGAGATGATCGAGCACGGCGACGATATCGGCCACCGCGTGGTCCTGCGAATAGCAAGCCAGATCTTCCGGCACGTCGGAGGGTGGATAGCCGCGAGCGTTGAAGGCGATGGCGCGATAGCGCTGCCCGAAATGACGGAGCTGCGGCTCCCAGGCACGGCAATCGCCGGCGTATTCGTGGACGAAAATAATTGGCGTCCCCGATCCAGTCTCCTCGTAATAAAGGGCGATCCCATCATCGCTGCGCGCATGCGGCATAGCTTTCCTCCCGGTTTTTCCGCCGGCAAGCTTAGGACTTCTGGAGAGTTTATCGAGTCAAAATAAGGCCAGGAGCGCTGCCCCTGGACCAAGCTGGGAGACCCCCATCCCCGCGACGAGTTGAGTTGCCACCGGGGGCAAAGCCGCTGCCCTTATAGGCGCATGTATTCCTCGCCCCTCAGCTGCGGCCGGTTCAGATCGCCAGGGCGTGGCGCGCCGGGACAGGGCTGTTCGCGGCACGCGGCAGGTAGCGATCGAAGCAGGCGGCGATGACGCGCAAAAACGGCCGCGCCGTGGGTGCGACCGCCAGATGCTCGCCGTCCCAGGCGATCAGCCCGTCCGCGGCCAGCGCATCGAGTGCGGGATGCGCGTCATCGAGCGCATCGGGAGCGGCATCATGGGCGGCGATCAGTGCCGGCAGGTCGAGCGCGAGATCGCACATCACCCGCTCGATCGCGGCGCGGCGCAGCCGGTCATCCGCGTTGAGCGCCACGCCGCGGGCGACCGGCAACTGCCCCTTGTCGAGGGCGGCGCGATAGGCAGGTACGCGCGCCGCGTTCTGCGCGTAGCCTTGCGGCAGGGCGCCGATCGCGGAGGCGCCGAGGCCGATCAGGGCGGTCGCCTGATCGGTGGTGTAACCCTGGAAATTGCGCCGCAGCCCGCCCGCCCGCGCCGCCACCGCCATGCGGTCCTCGGCTCGGGCGAAATGATCGAGCCCGATCGGCGTATAGCCGGCCTCGGCGATGAGCCGCTCGGCAAGCTCGCGCTGGTGAAAGCGGGCGATGGTATCCGGGAGTGCCGCCTCGGGGATCAGCGCCTGATGACGCTGCATCCAGGGCACATGGGCATAGCCGAACACCGCCAGCCGATCGGGCTGCAAACTGAGCGCGGCGCGCACGGTGGCGCGGAGCCCGGCCTCGCTTTGATAGGGCAGGCCATAGAGCAGATCGAGATTGAGCGAGCCGACCCCGATAGCGCGCAGCGCCGCCGCCGCCTCTGCGGTCTCGGCGAAAGACTGCTCCCGCCCGATCGCCTGCTGCACGCTGGGGTCGAAATCCTGCACGCCGAGACTGGCACGGGTGATGCCGATGGCGGCAAGTGCTGCGAGCCGGTCGGCGGTGAGCACGCGGGGGTCAATCTCGACCGCGATCTCGGTGGCCGCGTCGATGTCGAAATGCCGACGGAGCGCGGCGCTGATGGCGATCATGTCCGCCCCGGCGAGGCTGGTCGGCGTGCCGCCGCCCCAATGGATATGGCTAACCTTGAGGCGCCGACCGATAACGCGCGCGAGGAGGCCGATCTCGGTTCGCAGCAGCCCCGCATAGCTGGCGAGCGTCGCCGGGTTGTTTACCGCCGTGGTGTGGCAGCCGCAGAAACGGCAGAGCGTGCGGCAGAACGGGACATGGAGGTAGAGTGAAACCGTCTCGTGCGCGGGAAGCGCCGCGAGCCATGCGGCATAGGTCGCGGCATCGACGCTGGGGCCGAAATGCGGCGCCGTCGGATAGCTCGTGTAGCGCGGCAGGCGCTGCTCGTAGCGCGCGATCAGGCGTCCCTTGTCCATGCCGTCAGCCTAGCCGACGCGCGCCCCCGATCCTTGATAAGGATCAAAGCCCGGATGATTTCGCAGGATCGGGCCTTTGCTGGGGTGGCGTGGACGAGGCTTCCCGGCCTCCCCGCCAGTTGCCGCGGCGCGGGAAAGGCGTTACGCCTCGCGCGGATAGAGGATCCGCCATGCTGGCGGGATGAACCGTGATCTGGACGTATGATGGCCGATAACCCTCTTGCCGCCCTCGCTGCCGCTCCGCCCTGGACGCCGGAAAGCTGGCGCGCGCGCCCGGTATGGCAGATGCCGGTCTATCCCGATGGCGCGACGCTTGCCGCCGTCGAGACGCGGCTTCGACGCTATCCGCCGCTGGTTTTCGCCGGTGAGGCACGCCGGCTGCGCGCTGCCCTCGGCGAGGCCGCGGCGGGCCGCGCCTTCGTCCTCCAGGGCGGTGATTGCGCCGAGAGCTTCGCCGATTTCACCGCCAATATCATCCGCGACACTTTTCGCATCTTGCTGCAAATGGCGGTGGTGCTGACATTTGGCGCGCGCGTGCCAGTGGTGAAGCTTGGCCGCATGGCCGGGCAGTACGCCAAGCCACGCAGCGCCGATACCGAAACCAAGGACGGCGTGACGCTGCCCTGCTATCGCGGCGACATCGTTAACGGCCCGGAATTCACCGCTGAGGCGCGCATCCCCGATCCGGCGCGCATGGAGGCGGGGTATTTCCAGTCGGCTGGCACGCTCAACCTGTTGCGCGCCTTCGCCTCCGGCGGCTATGCCGATCTGCATCAGGTGCATCGCTGGAATCTCGATTTCGTCGAACGCTCGCCGCTCGTCGAGCGCTATCGCGACCTCGCCGCGCGGATCGATGCGACGCTCGGCTTCATGGCGGCCTGCGGCATGACCAGCGCCACGACGCCGCAAATCCGCGAGACCGATTTCTACACCAGCCACGAAGCGCTGTTGCTGCCCTATGAGCAGGCGCTGACCCGGATCGATTCGACCACTGGGGAGTGGTACGCCTGCTCGGCGCATTTCCTCTGGATCGGTGATCGCACCCGCCAGCCCGACGGCGCCCATGTCGAGTTCCTGCGCGGGGTAAAAAACCCGATCGGCCTCAAGGTTGGCCCCTCGATAACGGCGGATGAGCTGGTGCGTCTGGTGGAGACCCTCAATCCTGGGGGCGAGCCTGGGCGGCTCACGCTGATCAGTCGCATGGGCGCCGACAAGATCGCCTCCCACCTGCCGCCGCTGTTGCGCGCGGTGCGCCGGGCTGGCATCCCGGTGGTCTGGGTGTGCGATCCGATGCACGGCAACACCATCGCGACCGCGGCCAAGCTCAAGACCCGCAGCTTCGATGCCATCCTCGCCGAGGTGCGCGGGTTTTTCGACGGGCATGGAGCGGAAGGCACCTGGCCGGGCGGTGTGCATGTCGAGATGACCGGCCAGGACGTCACCGAATGCGTGGGCGGCGCCCATCAACTCACCGAGGACGATCTCGGCGCGCGCTATGAAACCTTTTGCGATCCGCGGCTGAACGCCGAGCAATCCCTCGAACTCGCCTTTCTCCTCGCCGAGGAATTGCAGCGCCGCCGCACGCCCCATGACAATGGCAGGACGGTGGTAGTGCCATGATCCCGGAGGCGGCGGCTGATCTTTCGCGCGACATCGCCGCCCGCACCGATAGCTATTTCAACCGCACCCGCGAGATCGCCGCGCGCTATGGCGATGCCCGTGTCACCTATGCGATGTTCCTACGCCGCCCAGTCATCTCGGCGCCGCGGCTGATGCTGGAATGGCTCGCCGCGGTTGAGCGCGACCGCGCCAGCAGCTTCGTGATCGACGTCACCCACGCGGAGGGCAGCTGGGTCGGCGCCGGCGAGCCGATCGTCTATATCAGCGGCAGTTTTGTTCAGTTGGCTGATCTCGAAACCCTGCTCCTGCAAAAGCTCGGCGCGCCCTGCGTCGCCGCCCATCACGCCTATCAGATGTGCTTGGCGCTACCCGAAATCGGGTTTCTCGCGATGGAGGCGCGGCATTGCGCCGGGGCGGAGATGCAGGAGATGATGGCTTATGCCGCCGCCGTCGGCAGCGAGGCGGCGCGCAAGGAAGGCGCGCGGGGCTTCATCGGCAATGCCAATGACGCGACCGCGCACTGGTTCGGTGAGGCGCGCGGGCGCGGCACCATGCCGCACGCGCTGATCGGCTATGCCGGCTCGACGGTGCGGGCGGCCGAGATGTTTTACGAGACCTATCCCGATGAGCCGCTCACGGTTCTGGTCGATTATTTCGGCCGCGAGATCACCGATGCGCTGGAAGTCTGCCAGCGCTTTCCCGACCTCGCGGCCCGCGGCGCGCTTTCGGTGCGGCTCGACACCCATGGCGGGCGTTTCATCGAGGGTCTCGATCCCGGCTTGAGCTATGCGACGCTGGAGCGCCACGCCGCCGGCGCCATCCGCCGTTATCGCAGCCCCTCGGAGCTGCATTACCTGATCGGCACCGGGGTCTCGGCGGCGGCTATCTGGCGCACGCGCGAGGCGCTTGACGAGGCCGGTTTTCCCCGCGTCGGCATCGTCGTCTCTTCCGGCTTCACCGTGGAAAAATGCCGCGTCATGGCGGATGCCCGCGCGCCCATCACGGTCATCGGCACCGGCAGTTTCATCCCCGATGCCTGGAGCGAGACCTATGCCACCGCCGATATCGTCGAATATGACGGCGTGGCACGGGTTAAGCTCGGGCGTGAATTCTTGCTCCGCCGCAACGGCGCGCCGGCGGCGGGCTGAAAGCAGGGCCCGACATGTCGGAAATGTTGCGCATCGCGCTCGCCCAGATCAACCCGCGGCTTGGCGCGCTTGATGAAAATCTCGACCGTTTGCGCCGCGCCCGTGCCGAGGGCGCGCGGCTCGGCGCCGATCTCGTGGTCACGCCGGAATTTTCCCTGACCGGCTATCCGCCGGAGGATCTGGTGAGGAAGCCGGCCTTTCTCGCCGCTTGCGAGGATGCGATCGCAACGCTTGCCGCCGAAACCGCCGACGATGGGCCGGGTCTCGTCGTGGGCGGGCCGTGGCGGGACGGCACGAAGCTGCACAACGCTGCCTTCGTGCTGGAAGGCGGCAAGATTCTTGCCCGCCGCGCCAAACACGAATTACCCAACTACGGCGTATTTGACGAAAAACGTCTCTTTGATCCCGGCCCCGCTCCCGGCCCCGTCGCCTTTCGCGGCTTTCGCCTCGGTCTCATGGTCTGCGAGGACTGGTGGCTGCCTTCGGTGAGCGAAACGCTCGCCGAAAGCGGCGCCGAGATGCTACTTTCCATCAACGCTTCGCCCTTCGAAGTGGAAAAACAGGACCAACGGCTGGCGCTCGCGGTGACGCGGGTGGTGGAAACCGGCCTGCCCTTCGTGTTCTGCGCCCAGATCGGCGGACAAGACGAGCTGGTCTTCGAGGGCGCCTCGTTCGTGCTCAACGCCGATCGCACGCTGGCGCTCCAAATGCCGTGGTTCGCGGAAGCCATCACCCTCACCACTTGGCGGCGCTCGGCATCGGGGCTGGTCTGCGCGCCGGGCGAGATCATCCTCGAGCCCAGCCCCCTCGCCCAGACCTATCACTCGATGATGCTGGGGCTTGCCGATTACGTCGAGAAAAACCGCTTTCCCGGCGTCATTCTCGGGCTTTCCGGCGGTATCGACAGCGCGCTTTCGGCCGCCGTCGCGGTGGACGCGCTCGGCCCCGAGCAGGTGCGCGCGGTGATGCTGCCGAGCCCCTATACCTCGCGCGAGAGCCTGGAAGACGCGATGGACGTCGCCCGCCGGCTCGGCATCGCCTGCGAGAGCATTGCCATCTCGGGCGCCATGGCGGCCTTCGAGCAGGCGCTGGCCCCGGCCTTCGCCGGGCGCGGCCAAGATGCCACGGAGGAAAACATCCAGTCGCGCGCGCGGGGGCTGATCCTTATGGCGCTCTCGAACAAATTCGGCCACATGCTGCTCACCACGGGTAACAAGAGCGAAATGTCGGTCGGCTACGCGACGCTCTATGGCGATATGTGCGGCGGCTATTCGGTCCTCAAGGATGTCTATAAAACCACGGTTTTTGCCCTCAGCCGCTGGCGTAACAGAGAGCATCCCCAAGGCGCGCGCGGCCCCGCTGGCGTGGTCATCCCCGCGCGCGTCATCGAAAAACCGCCCTCGGCCGAGCTGAAACCCAACCAGACCGATCAGGACACGCTCCCCCCCTACGAGACGCTGGATGGCATTCTGGAGGGCCTCGTCGAGCGTGAGGACTCGGTCGATGCGCTGGTCGAGAAAGGGTTCCCGCGCGAGGTTGTGCTGCGCGTCTGGCGCATGCTGGATCGCGCCGAATACAAGCGCCGCCAGGCACCGCCGGGGGTCAAAATCACCCGCCGGGCCTTCGGGCGCGACCGGCGCTATCCGATCACCAACGGTTTTACGGCACTTGTTCAATGAGGGGGCGAGCGTGAACACGATCGCCGATCTGTTCGCGCCCGCCGACGGCTGGCGGGTGCGGATCATTGACCTCTCGGGCGGAGCGGAAGAGGGCGTCGTCGAGGAAATCGACGGATTTCCGACCCTGATGCAGGCCAACGCCTTCGCCCGCGCCTATGTGCGCGATTCCATCGAGCGCTGTCGCGCGCCGGGTCTGGCCCCCGAGGACGTGCTCGACGCCTGGCAAAGCTTTGGCGAGGATGCCGAGGTCTTGGAGGCCGGCGAGAGCGGCTGGCAAAGTGCCACCGAGCGTGAGGCCTTCGCCGTCCAGCCAGCCTCCGCCCTCGAGCGCGACTGGCGGGCGCTTGACCCCCGCCGCCTCGGCGCCGGGGGCCTGGACAGCGACGACGAGGGCGCATGAGCCCGCGCGTTCGCTTTGCCCCGAGCCCCACCGGGCATCTCCATGTCGGCAACGCCCGCATCGCGCTCGCCAATTTTCTTTTCGCGCGCCGCCATGGCGGACATTTCCAGCTCCGCTTCGACGATACCGACAAGGAGCGCTCGCGCGATGAGTTCGCCACCGCGATCGCCGCCGATCTCGGCTGGCTTGGCCTTGCGTGGGACAGCACGTTCCGCCAGTCCGACCGGCTCGCGCGCTATGCCGAAGCGGCCGAACAGTTGAAGGTATTGGGGCGGCTCTACCCCTGTTTTGAGAGCGAGGAGGAACTACGCGCCAAGCGCGAGGCCCGTCTCAAGCGCGGCCTCGCCCCGGTCTATGACCGCGCCATGCTGCGGCTCACCGCCGAGCAGCGCCAAGCCGCCGAGGCAGGGGGAAAACGGCCCTATTGGCGATTTCGCCTCTCGGATGGCACGATCGGCTGGGACGATCTCGTGCTTGGGCGGCGCCAGGTGAAGCTCTCATCGGTTTCCGATCCGGTGCTGATCCGCGCCGACGGCACGCCGCTCTACACCTTCACCTCGGTGGTGGACGATCGTGCCGAAGGTATCACCCATATCATCCGGGGCGAGGACCACATCACCAATACCGGTGTGCAGATTGATCTCTTCGCCGCCCTCGGCACCGATCCGACGACGCTTGGTTTCGCCCACCTGCCGCTGCTTACCGATAGCGAGGGCGGAAAACTCTCCAAACGCCTGCAAAGCCTTTCCCTCCGCAGCCTGCGCCGCGACGGGATCGAGGCTGCGGCACTAACGGCCTATCTCGCCCGCCTCGGCAGTTCCGCCGATCCCACGCCGCTTTCGCTCGCGGCCCTGGCGGAGGGCTTCGATCTCGCCGCTTTCTCCGCCTCCGCCGCGCGCTTCGATATGCACCAGTTGCTCGCGCTCAATCGCCGCGTTCTGCACGGCCTCACCTATGCCGACATCGCCCCGCGCCTACCCGCGGGTGCCACCGAGGCGTTCTGGAACGCGGTGCGCGGCAATCTCGACTTTTTCTCCGAGGTGCAAGTCTGGTGGGAGGTGACAAGCGGCACCATCACGCCGCCCGAGCAGCCCGATGAGGCCGCTTTCCTCCGTGCCGCCGCCGCCTTGCTGCCGCCCGAGCCCTGGGATGAAACTACTTGGCCACGCTGGATCGCCACGCTCAGGGAGCAGACCGGACGGCGGGGGAAAAACCTGTTCCACCCCCTCCGCCTCGCCCTCACCGGCGAGGAGGAGGGCCCGGAGCTGGCGGCGCTCCTGCCGCTGATCGGCCGGGAACGCGCCTACGCCCGATTGAAGGGTTGAAGCAAAGACTTGCTCGTGACCCGCTTGGGCCAGCGGCCGCAGGCTCGCATCACGGGAAGAAGTGAAAGACCACTACCCTTGGTGGCGTCCAGGGCCAAAGGGGATATAGCGATCGTCGGATCAGCTGACAGTTTGAACGTCCTCCGCCGAGAACCACAACCCACTTATCCAAAAAAGTAATCCTGATTACGCATGATTTTCAGCCAACTTAAGCAGGCGGTAGGGCATTGGCGGTGTCCGCACCGCGGCCCAGGTGAGGCGCGGGATCATGGCGGCGAGGTCGTATCGGCGGTTGAAGCGATACGCGAACTCGGCGAGGTAGCGCGGCACATGCTTGCTGCTGATGGCCCGATAGGTGCTGGTGATCGACGCCTTGATGTTGCCGAGCGCGGTGTTGACCCACTTGAAGGCAGGCGTGCGCGCCGCGATGGGTCCGCTCCCCGTGACGATGACCTGATGGGTACACCCTGCCTTGGCCACGCCGCGGAAACAGCGCAGGCCGTCACTGGCCACCGTGCAGTCAGGTGCGAGGCTGGATTTGGCGAAGCTGGCGATCGCATGGGTGCAGAAACTCGTGACGCGGCGCAGTTTGATGCGAACCGGCTTGCCGTCGTCCGTGGTTTCCACCGCCGCGAC